>CAVJLG010000080.1:0-36432 GCA_963650135.1 Barnesiella intestinihominis
GTATTGTTACACATTTGAAAACCGGGGACAAGATGCCGGGAGAGTTGACGCTTACGCATCAAACACCCTACCGGTTGCAACCATCGTTCCCAAATCCGTGGCATACCCCGTCTGCTCATACTCCACAATATGCCCCTCCTCCAAATAATTGTAGGAAAGGTATCGCCGGACCCGCTGGTCACCCTCCTTGGCGTCGAACACCTGATCGGAGGATTTCCCGTCCAGCAGCCGGGAGAAGCATTCCTGGAGGTCTTCATAGGAAATGGGGGCCTCAGAGAGGGCCATGGGGTGTGACTCGTCCACGCCCTTGACGGCCAGCAGGGGATTGGAGCGGCCCAGCAGCTTGTCGTCCCAATAGGTCCAGTAGCCGTGGTCTGCCATCACCACAATGGCGGTGTTGTCGTATACCCCGGCCTCCTTCAGGTCGTCCAGATACTGCTTGAGGATGGTCATGGAGGCCTGAACGTTCTGGTCGTAGTCGCCCTTGTCGGAACCGATGATGTTCACGTCCTTGTCGTACCGCAGGGGCACATGAGCGCCCTCAATGTGGATGAACTTAAACACCTTGTCCGATACCGTGGTAATCTGGGCGTTCTGCGCATCGGGATAGAAGTCCCAGTTCACATAGTGGAACAGCTCCGAATCGCTGTTGGGCTCCACGATCATGGTAAAGCGGTTCATATCCACATGTACCGCCCGCTTGAGGAGATACGGCGCATATTTGAACCACACCAGCTTCAATTCCTCCTTGGCAATGGCCCGGAAGCTGGTGAACCGCAGGGTGGTCTTCTCCACATTCTCAAATTCTGCGGCCTGCTCTTCCGTACAGCTGAGGTCCTCCTCATACATGCCGATGCGGTAATTCTCGTCCTTGAGCTTTTGGAGTAGGGGAGAGGCTGCCATGGCCCGGGCGGTGTAGTCCGTGAAGGGCTCTTTGTTTTCAAACCATTGGCCCGTGAGGATATAGGGAATGGAATGCTCGGTGAAGGAATATGCGCCCACGGTGTTGGGATAATAGGTGAAATCCGACAGGGTTTCGGCATACTCCGGGTCGTCTCCATCCATCAGCTGCCGGAAGGCCTTGGAGTCCACCGCATCCATCAGAAAAATCACCATGTTCTGGTCACTGGACATCTGAAATTCGGCGTTTTTCGTCACCGCCATCAGGGGTTTTTTCTGGAAGCCGTCATTGGTGATACCGACCGTGACCACGGTCACCATCAAAATCGCCGTGAAGAACAGAGAAATGCCGGTGATGACCTTCCGCATCTTTTTCATATGCAGCAGCCGGGCCAGCAGAAGGAATACCGCCGCAATCACTGCGCACACAATCAGCGAAATGACAGTCTCTTTATTGTAATCTGACCAGCTGAAATCCGTGCCGTCCAGAGGCGGCAGATTGCCCACCAGGAACATGCCGTGGACATAGGAAATCACATACCCCATGCCGCCCATCAGCAGCGCCAGGTCATACAGCCGCCTGTGGATCAAGCCGCACAGCCCAAAGCCCACTAGGCAGATGACCAGCAGAATGCCGAATATCCCCAGCAGCTGGGGAAACAGCGCCCAGAAATCAAACTGGAATTCCTTGATATTGGTGAAGTACAGCTCCAGCGGCGCATACAGGCCCAAAAGAAAGCTCAGCGCCAGGGATAAAATCAGCCCGGGCGCCAGCTGCTCCTTGGTTAGCCTGCGCTGTCTAGGCTGCTTTGCTTCGATGTTTTCTTCGTTCATATGTCTCACCATGTTTCGTTGAAAGTGCAAAAATACGAGGGTATTATAGCATAGTTTGGGGCGGATTGATAGGCGGAATTGCCTTGATTTCGAATCGGAAAAATCCCTTGACAATCCCTTCCTGATTTGCTATCCTTTCTGGGCGAGGTGAGGAAAATGCGGAAGCGGCTGCTTTGTTTGGTACTGCTGGCAGCGGTATTCGGGATGTGCTTGAGCGGAATTCAGGCAGATCCCACGTTGCGCAGCCCCATTGCCGCGCAGACGGTCCATGCCAGCCAAACGCTTGCGTTCCAGCCCGTGCAGTTCCTGCCTCAGACGGTACCGGCCACCCCACCCGAGGGCGGCGGCCAGGAGCAGCAGGTTCAGCCCCAGCAGCAGCCCTCCCTTTGCGGCAGCGTCCTGCCCCTGGAGATTTCCGATTCTCAGCGGTTCATCGGCCCAACCCTGAAAAGCCGCTATCAGCGGATTCTGGGCAGCCGAAGCCTCCGATTTATTGTCAGCTATATTCAGTGCCAGGGCGGCACCATGTCCGGCACGATCACAAATACCGTTTTTTAAGGCAGCCAATTTAAGCTGCCGGGAATTCGTCTGTCCAAATTCGGACAGGCGGGAGTTCCGCGCCCAATTTGCGCGGAACGACTAAAATTCAGGAGGTATTTTTGTGATCGTAGCACAAATTCTTGCCGTGATTCTGTTTCTTCTGATGTTCGGATTGATCGTATCCGAGAAGATTGAGCGGCATTACATATCCATGGGCTGCGGGCTTCTGATGCTGGTGGTGGTGTTCGGCCTGTGCATGCACGACGGCAGCGCCATTTGGGAGACGCTGAGCCTGGAAAGCTTTATCACCCCGTCGTTCTGGTACCTGTCCGGCTCCAGCGAAAGCGCATCCACCGGCATCAACTGGGCCACGATTTTGTTTGTGGCGGGCATGATGCTCATGGTAGAGGGCATGGGCCGCGCTGGCTTTTTCCGCTGGCTGTGCCTGTTTATCGCCAAGAAGGTACACTATAAAACCATCCCGATTTTCCTTACGTTTATGGTCATGAGCTTCATCCTGGCTATGTTCATCGACAGCATCACCGTGATTATGTTCCTGGCGGCGGTGACGGCGGAGCTGGCGCGGCTTTTGCGGTTTGACCCCATTCCGCTGATTCTTTCGGAGATTTTCTGCGCCAATCTGGGGGGCAGCGCCACCATGTGCGGCGATCCGCCCAACATCATCATCGGCACCAGCCTGGGCTATACGTTCTTCGATTTTGTCACCAATACCGGCTTTATTGCGGTGATTTCGCTGATTTTCGTGGTGATTTATTTCTATTTCTGCTTCCGGAAGGACCTGAGCCGCCGACCGGAGGATGCGGAAAGCCTGACCTGCCCGGAGCCCGGCGAGGCCATCCGCAGCAAGAAGAATTTTGCCGTCAGCTGTGTGATTTTCGGCGCGGCGGTGGTGCTGCTTGTGACTCATGCCCAGACCGGCCTGACCGTTGCCACCATCGGCGTGGGCATCGGCCTGGTGTCGCTGCTTTCGGCGGGACGGGATGCCGGGAAAATGCTCCGTCAGGTGGACTATAAGACCCTGCTGTTCTTCATCGGCCTGTTCGTTGTGGTGGGTGGATTGGAGAAAACGGGGATTCTGGCGCTGATTGCAAACTTCATTGCGGCGGTCAGCGGCGACAATCTGATGGTGATGGTGGCCATTGTGCTGTGGATTTCCGCCATTGCCAGCGCGTTTGTGGATAACATTCCCTTTGCCGCCACGATGATTCCCGTGATTCAGTCCCTGGCGGAGAGTCAGGGCGTGAGTCTGTCGATTCTGGCCTGGGCACTGGCCCTGGGCACGGATATCGGCGGCAGCGCAACCCCCATCGGTGCGTCCGCCAACGTGGTGGGCCTGTCCATCGCCGCCAAGAACGGCCATATGGTAGGCTGGGGCCGGTATTGTAAATATGCCGTACCGGCTACGGTGCTGGTGGTGGCGATTTCTATGGTCTGCATCGTTCTGCGGTATTGCATTTGACATAAAAATTCGGTACAATGAAATCGCAGAAGGGAGTCATGGAAATGAAACAACTGATTATTGCAGTGGGCAGAGAATACGGCAGCGGCGGCCATGTGATCGCGGAACAGCTGGCGGAAAAGTTCGGTCTTCCGCTCTATGACAGCAATCTGCTCACCTGTGTGGCCCAGGAGAAGCACGTCTCCCCGGAGGAGCTCCGGGCCTATGATGAAATCGGCAAGAATAAGCTGCTGTACCGCACGGTCAACGGCTTCAGCAATTCCCCCCAGGAGAATCTGGCGAACCTGCAATTCGACTATCTTCGGAAGATGGCGGCGGCAGGGGAGTCCTTTGTGATCGTGGGGCGGTGCGCAGAGTCGGCCCTCAGCGGCACCCCGGGACTGATCTCCCTGTTCATCCTGGGAGACGAGGAAGCGAAAATTGGGAGAATCCGCAGCCTGCATCCCAGCCTCAGCCACGACGAGGCCAAGCGCCTGTGCGCCAAGGAGGATTGGAAGCGGAAGTCCTACCATAACTACTATTGTAAGGGCAAATGGGGCGACGCACGCACCTATGACCTGACCGTCAATTCCAGCCGCCTGGGACTGGACGGAACCGCAGATGCGCTGGAAGCTTATATTCGGGCAAGAATCGTGTCAGAAGAAAAATAAAAAAGAGGACGTATTGCAAAATCGCAGTACGTCCTTTTCGATATAACTACAAATAGAAGCCCCAGGGACCTCCGAGTTCAGGAAGCAAGAGGGATTACGGAGGAGTTTTTCGTTCTGGCAAGACAAATTTTCGCAGGAATACTTTGTGTATTTCAAGGAAATTTGGCGCAGTCAGGGCGGAAAAGAACCCGTAAGCCCCGCAGCTGACTGGACGAGGAGCGTCCCTTAAAGAATATCCATGGCGGCGCAGAAGCCCTCATAGGTTGCCTGCTTCACGGTCCGTGCGCGCTTTGCATCGCCGGTGACCACAAACCAGGGGGTCACGCCCTCCAGGCTCTTGACGATCTCGTCGTTGGAGCGGTTGCCGCAGCAGTAGTAGACGTAATCGGCCTCTGCAAACTGCTCGTTGCCGTCCTTATCCAGGAACTTCACGCCGTTCTCGGTGATCTCCTTGGTGGTGACGGAGCAGTCGAGAATCATGCCTGCCTTGTCCATCCGGGGCAGCAGGGCAGCGCGCTGAGAGGGATAGGAATCCTTGCACATGGCGTCCCGCATCTCCAGAATCTGCACCTTCGCGCCGCACTCGCTGGCGAAGAAATAGCCGGATTCGCAGCCAATGGCGCCGCCGCCGATGATGACGACCTTCTTGCCCTTGAGCTTCTCAATGTCCTTGTAAGCCTCTACGGCATGCTCTGCGTGCTCCACGCCGGGGATGGGGGGCACGAAGGGATGAGAACCAACGGCGCAGATGATCGCGTCAGCCTGGAAGCTCTCCAGCATCTCATGGGTGGCCTCGGTGTTCAGCATCACCTTCACGCCGGCATGCTTGCAGCGGGCAATCAGGCTGTCGCGGTAGCGGAGCAGAGACTCCTTATCGGTGTCCACCTCGGTGAACCACAGCAGGCCGCCCAGCTTGTTTTCCTTCTCCACCAGCGTTACGTCATGACCGCGCTCAGCTGCGGTGATGGCAGCATACATACCGGATACGCCGCCGCCGATGACCAGAACTTTCCGGCTGGCCTTGGGCTTGGGTGCGTTTCTCCAGCGGAGCTCCCGCTGACCCCAGGGGTTGACGGCGCAGTGCCACAGCTCGGGGATGGGACGAACGTCGGGATCGGATGCCAGGGGGTTGAAGCAGGAGCAGCGCAGGCAGGGGGCAATGGTGTCCTCCAGGCCCATGAGGGTCTTGTTCACGAACTCGGGGTCGGCGAACTGCTGACGGCCCATGGCAACAAAGTCGCACTTGCCGGAAGCCAGCGCTTCCTCAATCTGCTCGGGGGCATTGAAGCCGCCAACGGCAACCACGGGCACATGAACGTGCTTCTTAATGGCCTCGGCCAGATCCAGGTTGCAGCCGTGCTTGTCGAACATGGAGGAGAAGGCCTTGGTGTTTACATGGTCCTGATAGGAGCCGGAGGTGACATGGATCAGGTCCACATAGTCCTGAATGATCTCGGCAAACGCAATGCCGTCCTCCAGGGTCATGCCGCCCTCCATACGCTCGGAGCCGGACATACGATACTCAATCAGAAAGTCGTCGCCGCAAACCTCCTTGATCTTTTTACATACCATAATGGGGAACTTGGCGCGGTTGGCCATGCTTCCGCCGTATTCGTCGGTACGATGGTTGAACTTGGGGGAGATGAACTGGTTCAGCAGCCAGCCGTGGCCACCGTGGAGGTTGATCATCTGGAAGCCCAGGGACTTGGCGACCCATGCCACCTCTGCCCACTGTGCAGCGGTCTTCTCCATCATCTCAACGGTCATTTCCTCTACCTGCACGCCGTCGTCGCGGACATAAGCGGAGGGGCCGATGGGGTTCTTGTGGCCGGGGATGGCGTCGGGGTGGTTCATGGCGCCAACGTGGTTGAGCTGGATGGAGGCAACGGCGCCGTGGGCCTTGATGGCCTCGGTAAGGGTCATGATAGACTCCATGTGGAAGGTGGTCATGGGCTTCTCCCACAGGTTCAGGCCGTGCTCATGCCGCCAGGAATACTCGTGGTCGATGAAGGACTCGGTGAGGGTGACCTCTGCAAAGCCGCCCCGGGCCTTCGTCTCATATACATCGATGCCCTCGGGAGTGGGATAGCCGTGGTCTACAATCCGGTTGGTGGTGATGGGGGATGCAAACACGCGGTTCTTGAAGGTCACGCCCTTGATGGTCATGGGCGTAAACATATGGGGGAACTTGCTGCAAGCCATAGGTAAAACTTCCTTTCCTAATATGTGTTCGTGGTGGTTTTCTTCGTGACTACACCATACCATGATTTTTCTCGTTTGTGAAGAAGGCACAAGAAAGTAAGGTGGTTACTTCAAGGTAAGTCGGTGGACTTATGCTTCCGAAAGGGGCCGTCCATAATGTCGTTTTCCTTCTCCCGATAGCCGTGCCACATTTCGCCCAGAGAATCGATGGGAAGTCCCTCCTCCTGCATCACATGCCAGCCCCAGTCATATACCTGGTCCAGCAGGGGAATCAGACTTTTCCCCCGCTCGGTGAGCCGGTATTCCGTCCGGGGCGGGGTGTCGGGAATCACGGTGCGCATCACCAGGCCGTCCTGCTCCAGGGCCTTGAGATTCTGGGTCAAGACCTTTTGGGTGATGGGCAGCTGCTTGCAAAACCGGGAGAAATTCGTCACCTGGTCCGTGTCCATCGCCTGGAGAATAAAGGGCTTCCAGCGGCAGAACACCACCCGCATCACATAATTGTACGGGTCCTTTGCGATATCAAATACCATATTCTTCTGTTCCATTCCAGTGCCTCCGGGTGCGATTGATTAAGGGTTCATTTTGGGCTTGGGCAGCGTCTCAAGGCCCTGGGCAAACTTCGCCATGATCTCCGGGATGGCGATATGCTGGGGACATTTGCTCTCGCACGCGCCGCAGCCGATGCAGTCTGCCGGACCGTGAGACAGCTCCGCCAAGTCCATATGAATCATGGGGCTCTTATTGAGGGAATAGCGGTTGTAGAGCTTTAAGAGATCGGGAATCTCCAGCTCCATGGGACATCCGTCGCAGTAGTGGCAGGCGGTGCAGGGGACGATCACCTGGCTGCGGAACTGCTCCAGCGCCTGATTTAGAACATTCTGCTCCTGCTCGGTGAGATTCTTGCCCTCGGAGAAGGTTGCCACATTATTCTCCGCCTGGTCCATCTGGGTCATGCCGCTGAGAATCACGCCAACATTGGGCAGGCTCATCAGATACCGGAAGGCCCAGGATGCAACGGACCGGTCCGGATCGCAGTCCGTCAGCAGCTGGTCGGCCTCGGGGGTCAGAGACGCCAGACGGCCGCCACGGCAGGGCTCCATGACCCACACCGGCGCGCCGTAATTGGTCACGATCTCATACTGCTGCTTGGCGTCCTGCATCTCCCAGTCTAAGTAATTCAGCTGGAGCTGCACAAATTCAAAGAAATCATATTGGTCCAGAAATGCCTTCAGCGTCTCGGGCTTTGCATGGCTGGAAAGACCGAAATGGCGGATGCGCCCGACCTTTTTCTGCTCCAGCAGATAGGGGATTACACCCTTGTCCGGATCGGTGAATACCGGCACGCTGTCCTCGCAGAGATTGTGGAGCAGATAAAAGTCGAAATGGTCCGTTCTGCATTTTTGGAGCTGCTCTTCAAAGATTTCCTGAGGGCTGCGGCCTTCCTCCAGGGGATAGGAGGGCATTTTGTCCGCCAGAAAATAGCTGTCCCGGGGGTACTTGCTCAGGGCCTTGCCCACGAAAATCTCCGACTTGCCGCCGTGGTACATATAGGCGGTGTCGTAGTAGTTGACCCCGGCGGCCATGAGATAGTCGATGATTGCCTGGGCCTTGGCCTCGTCAATGGGGCCGTTGTGCCCGTCGATGGTGGGCAGCCGCATATTGCCCATGCCCAGCCGGGAGAGCTTCTCGCCGCAGAGTTCTTTGTACATCATGAAAAATTCCTCCTTCTTGCATTCTGTCGAATTCGAAATTGATACGGTGCTATTATACCATGCCCGGGGAAGCCTGTCAAAAGACCAGTTTGGTTGACATTGCACCGGAAAAGCTGATACAATAATACCAATCAAAAGAGGGAGCGATGAATATGACGAACATTCTTCTCAATATATACGAATTCCAGGCCGATTGGGCCAAGCCGGTTCTGGGCGAAATCCTAAAGCCGGAGCACCGGGTGACCATCCTGACCATGAGCCATGGGACCGAAATCCCGGACAAGAAAACCTGGGAGCATCTCTATCTCCCCGGACAGGAGATTTACAACGTGCTCACCGGGGCCTATGGGGCCTATGGCATCCCCGAAGAGAACATCCAATTCGTCAGCTGGTACCACGATACCCCGGAAACGGCGCTCATGAAAATCGGTGAGGCGGACGTACTGTTCCTCACCGGCGGCCTGCCGGACGTATTCGAAACCAGACTGGAGGAATGGGGACTGGTGGAGCCGATTCAGCAGTTCTCGGGTATCGTCATGGGGTGCAGCGCCGGGGCCATGATGCAGATGACGGAATACCACATCACCCCCGACGAGGACTACGACAGCTATGGCTATTATCCCGGCCTGGGCCTGCTTAACGGCTTTGAGCCGGAGGTCCACTATGCCGCGTCAGAGGTGCAAAAGGAGAGCATCCAGCGTTATCTTCGTGAGCGGGGAAAGCCGGTGTATGCCATGACCAATCAAGGGGGACTTTTGGTGCAGGACGGCGTGATTACCCACATGGGCGAGGTATATCGCTTGGAGGCGGCGCAGTGAAGGAGAAGCGGCTGGACTATGAGCTGATGCGGATTCTGGCGATTTTCCTGGTGGTGTTCAACCATACGGAGAATCGGGGCTTTTTCCTGTATCAGGTGCCGGGATGCAGTGGGATCAATGCGATTCTCTCCCTGCTGCTGGCAACCGTATGTAAAATCGCAGTGCCGCTGTTCCTTATGATTTCCGGGGGACTGCTGCTCCACCGGCAGGAATCCCTGAAAGACCTGGTTTGCAAGCGGATTTTGCGGATGGGCATTGTATTGGTTCTGTTTTCGGGGATTCTCTATGGCTTTTGGATTCACTGGGGATTCGTGCCCCATCCCGGGGGGAAGGATTTCATCCGCAGAATCATCACAGAGGGGATTTCTATTCCATATTGGTACCTCTATACCTATCTGGGGCTGCTGTTTTTGCTGCCCCTGCTGAGGCCGCTGGCGCAGAATCTTTCGGATGAAGGGTATCTATGGCTGTTTGGAATTCATTTTGCATTCTTCGGCATTCTCTCGCCCCTGTCTGGCATCCTGGGCGTGGAGCCCCTGAACCAGTATTTCGTCACCGGTCTGACCATGGGAACCGGCGCAATGAAAACGCAGTTTATGGCAGGGCAGGGGGTCTATTACCTGCTGATGGGCTATTATTTTGCTCACCGCTTCCGCTGGGAAACCCTCACGGGGAAGAAGCTCCTGGGCGCTGGGGTGATGGCGCTGCTTTCGGTGGGAATCATGTCGGGCCTGTGCTGGTGGGCCTTTACCCGCCGGGGGGATACCTCGGGGGCCTATATGGGCATGCTGATGGATCTTGTGGCGTTTTTTGTGTATATGCTACTGCACCAGCTGACGGCGCGGCATCCCATCACCGGGAAAGGGGCCGATGTCATCCGGACGCTGGGGGGCTGCGTATTCGGCGCCTATCTGCTGGAGGGAATTTTCCGGCGGCAGTTGGACGGCGTTTACCTGGCGCTGGAGCCGAAAATCCATGTGCTCCCGGCGTGCCTTGTATGGGTGGCGGCGGTGGTGCTCTGCGGCATGGCGGTGACCTGGGTGCTGAAAAAAATCCCGGGCGTTCGGAAGCTTCTGTAGCAAAAAATGCGGAAAAACATTGATATTCCGCAGTTTTTGAGAAAAATCTCTGGACATTTTCCGATTCTTTTGATACACTCAAAAGTAAGAAATCACGTTTGGGAGGCAGCATTCCTATGAAATGCCCATTTTGCGGAGACGAAGAGAGCAAGGTAGTAGATTCCCGCCACTCGGAAGACGGCAACTCCATTCGCCGCCGCCGGGAGTGCCTGGGCTGCGGAAAGCGGTTTACCACCTATGAAACCGTGGAGTGTCTGCCCATTGTTGTGGTGAAAAAAGACGGCCGCCGTCAGATTTTTGACCGGAATAAGGTCCTAAAGGGCATGGTCCGCGCCTGCGAAAAGCGCCCGGTGCCCCTGGCCAAGCTGGAGGCAGCCTCGGCGGAGATCGAGCAGGTGGTCCAGAATTCCCTGGAGCGGGAGGTCAAAAGCGACTACATCGGCGAGCTGGTGATGGAGCGGCTCAAGCCCCTGGACGAGGTGAGCTATGTGCGCTTCGCTTCGGTATACCGGCAGTTTAAGGACATCAACAGCTTCCGGAACGAGATCAATAAGATCCTGGCGGAGAAATAACCGCTCTGCAAGCAGCGAACCTAACCATTGGTTAATAGAAAAATATTCAAATCCACTGTACAATGCCTGTACGGTGGATTTTTTATCCAAATGCATCGGATTGGAGCGGGAGAATTGACAAATCGGAAAAGCATGCGGCACTTACTCTGGCTGGCGCTGCTTCTGTGCCTTACCGGCTGCGGGGCCCAGGAGGACGCTGCGGGGCAGGACTGGCGGGTCAGCGGCATGGTGGTGGGCAGCGGGGTCATCACCCGGGGCGGCGAGACGGTGGATGTGCTGGTCACGGTGGGGGAGCATCGCGCGGCCTTTTATCTCGATGCACCGGAGCAGAAGCAATTCGACAGCGTGACCTTTCCGGAGACGCAGCCCAATGCCCGGGAATGCTTTCAGGCCGTCTCCTTTGCGGATTTGGACGGCGACGGAGCCAGCGATGTGCAGCTCAGCTTCTGCCAGGAAAACGGCGACGTGACAGAGCTGGTTTGGCGGTTTGACCCCGCAGAGGGCTATGTGTTTCAGGAAAGCCGGCCAGAGAATCACAGCGACGAATAAGGAGGCGCGGAATGAATATGAAAACGGCTGGCATAGAATCCGTAAAAATGACAGATGCCGAGCTGTCTCAAAAGCTGGGGCATTATCAAAAAATGGCGGCGGTTTGGACGCTGGTGGGCCTTGCTGGCGCCATCGGCGGCGTTATATCGTATTTTGCGGTGGACGATGCGGCGACGCGGGCGATTTTGATGGCGGTGCTGTTTTTCGGCGGCATAGGCTGTGCGATTTTCTTCGGGGGCGGCGCACAGAAGAAAATCAAGGCGCTGATGCAGTCCCAGCTGGGGGATTTCTTCCGCACGGAACTGGAATCGGCATTCGGCCCTGCACTCCAAACCGTGGAAATGCCCATCGACGAGAAGGTCATCAAGCCCATGGGCCTGGCGGAGAACCAGTGGGAGGAGTGCCAGGTGGAGCATTTCTACCAGGGTGTCCATCGGGGTATGCGGTTTTCCGCAGCCAATGTGCGCCTGGACCATGTCTATGAGCGGGCAATTCCCCACGAGGGCCTGGAAACCTGCCGGGAGATGGTGTTCAAGGGACTGGTGCTGCGCTGCAGGACGCGGATTTCGGACCCCACATTCCGAACGGATATGCCCCAGTTCACCGAAACCCTGCACGACTTGGAGCGGCGCATCAACGGGAAGATTTCCGGCACATACTGGTCAGGGGATTGCTTCTCCCTGGCCCTGGAAACGGACTATGAATTTGCCGCGATTGCAAGCAGCATCGACCTGCGGGACCTGGATGCAGCCCGGGAAAGCTATCGGCAATCCCTGAAGGCAATGGGCAAAATCCTGGATTTACTGCGGAAAAACGACGGCATTTTTGCGGGCGCGGATGAAAAGGACGGAACGCCATGACGCTGGGCGCTGCAATTATGCTGCTGGCGCTGGCATTGGCCGGAATTGCTGCGTGCCGTATCGGCCTAAGGGAGAAAAAGAACCTCCGGCGGGTGGCAGTGGTGCTGCTGTTCATTCTGGTGCTGGCGTTGCTCGGGTACATCATTTTGACGCTGCTCTTTGTGGGGGCAGTCAGCCATCAGCCGCCCGGATAACAAAAAAGCGAAGGCGGAAAACCTTCGCTTTTTGTATTATTCGGATTGGAACGCCGGATATCCCACTGCGCCGCTGAGCAGATCCACAAAATCGCTGATCTCATAGCCAAACGCCCGGCCCATGGCATAGAGATTCCGGGTGGAGATACTCTTGGATTTCCCGGACAGAATCCCCCGCAGCACCGTCTGCGAAATGTCCGCCGACTGGCACAGCGACTCGACGGTATAGCCGCAGCGGGACATTTCCGCCCGAATTTTGATTCTGGCATCGTCGGGGACAATCATTCTGCCGGTTCCTTTCTCTTTTTCCCCGGGCCGGTGGCGCAGTCCATGGCGGTTTTGTAGAGCTGGGCAATATTGCGCTTCATATTTTCGGCCATGGCCTTGCCCACTTCTTCGTTGGGGGCCAGCAGCGAAAGGCTCATCATAGGCATATCGCCGTCCCGGTAGTGTACCGAGGCGATCCATTTGCCGTGTTCGTCCTGGCAGGTATCGGTGGTGAGCATGCTCTCCCGGTGGAGCTGATTGATCTTGTCGGCAATGGCGGCGGAGACCTTCTGCACCACGGGAATGGCCAGGGAATCCTCTACATAGCTGCCCTGGGTGCGGCCCTTATCGGTGATATAATAGCGCCCCTCTGGGTCGGTGGTGATATGACCGGAGGACTGGAGCTCGCCAATGCTCTCCACCAGGGTGAAATAGTTCAGGCTGTCGTCCTGATAGGCCACCTCATATAGATCCTCCAGCCGAAGGGGACTGTCGATCCGGGACAGGATAAACAGCACCAGTACCTTCACGTCCATTTTATTATGCAGATAACCCAGCGGCTCCATGCACCCACGCTCCTTTTGCGAAATAACATCCGAAGATGATATGGTTCTATTCCTATTTATTATACCGTAACCCCGGTGGAAATACAACCCCACCGGAGGGAGAATCCACATTCCCGGTGGAAAATCTGCAATCAGGTGCGGCAGGGCAAAATGACGAAAATATCAAAATTACATGGAGAAAAAACGGTGAAAACCATGAAACGTATGGAATTCTAAAAAAATATACTGGCAAAATGCACAAAAATAATGTGATTAAATTGAAAATAACTGACCTATCGTATATAATCGTTCCATGCTAAATCGCATGATCCATCCCGGCAAAGTCCGGTATTTCAGGATCGGAAAGGGGTAAATCAATATGAGCTATACTGCTCGAGACATTCGAAACGTCTGCCTGATTGGACACGGCGGTGACGGAAAGACCGCCCTGGCTGAAAGCATGCTGTACTACACCAAGGGAACCGATCGGCTTGGAAAGTCCGCCGAGGGTACCACCGTCAGCGACTTTGATCCTGAGGAAATCAAGCGGAAATATTCGATCTCTACCTCCATTATCCCCATCGAATACGGCAAGAGCAAGATCAATCTCTTCGATAATCCCGGCTATTTTGACTTTGCCGGTGAGGTAATGCAGTCCATCCGCGTGGTGGATTCCGGCGTGATCGTTGTTTCTGCGAAGAACGGCATCGGTGTGGGCACGGAAAAGTCCTGGAAATACCTTTACGAGCGGAAGCTGCCGCGGTTTGTCTATATCTCCAAGCTGGATGAAGAGCACGCCGACTTCTTTAAGACCTTTGAGGCCCTGCGTGAAAAGTTCGGCAAGACCCTGGCACCCATTGTCATTCCCATTACCGAGGGGGATAAGACCGTCGGTATTGTGGATATCATCCATAAAAATGCGTTCCTGTCCGGCAAGGGCAAGACCCAGCATACCGACATCCCCGAGAATCTCCAGGACAAGGTGGAGGAATATTATGAGTTCCTCTGCGAAGCCGTGGCGGAGACTTCTGAGGAGAACATGGAAAAATACTTCGCTGGCGAGCCTTTTACCCTGGGCGAGATCATTGCCGGCATCAACCAGGGCGTAAAAGACCTGAGCCTGGTGCCCGTATTCTGCGGCAGCGCCATGACCGGTCTTGGCACCGAGGCGCTGATCCATGGCCTGGTGGACTTCGCTCCCGATCCCACCGAGGGCTATCCTCAGGAGGCCGTCAACGAGAACGGCGAAGAAGTCACCATCAACTGCGCCCCCGACGAGACGCCCGTTATGTACATCTTCAAGACCGTCTCCGACCAGTACGGCAAGCAGTCCTTCTTCAAGGTCATTTCCGGCAACGTTACCCCGGACCTGACCCTGGAGAATGCCCGTACCGGCGATATGGAGAAGCTGGGCCACATCTATACCGTCAAGGGCAAGAAGACCACCGAGGTCAAGGTGCTCAACTGCGGCGACATCGGCGTGGTTTCCAAGCTGGCCTCTGTGAAGACCGGCGATACCCTCTGCGTGGCCGCCCGTCCGCTGACCCTGAAGCCTGCCGAGTATCCCACGCCCTGCCATTCCCGGGCCATCTATGCCAAGGTCAAGGGTCAGGAAGAGAAGATCGCTTCCGGTCTCACCCGTCTGGCAGAGGAAGACCTGTCCTTTAAGCTGGTCAATAACGCCGAGACGAAGGAAATGGTTCTCACCGGCGCTGGCGACATCCATCTGGACGTGCTGTGCTCCAAGCTGAAGAGTAAGTTCGGCGTAGAGAGTGAGCTCCGTGAGCCCAAGGTGGCTTACCGTGAGACGATCCGGAAGTCCGCCACCGTTCGCGGCCGCCATAAGAAGCAGTCCGGCGGTCACGGCCAGTTTGGCGACGTTGTGATCGAGTTCTCTCCCGGCGAAACCCAGGAGCTGACCTTTGAAGAGAAGGTCGTGGGCGGCGCTGTGCCCAAGAACTTCTTCCCGGCAGTGGAAAAGGGCCTCAAGGAGTCCTGCGAAAAGGGCGTTCTGGCCGGATATCCCATGGTGTTCGTAAAGGCAACGCTGCTGGATGGTTCGTATCATCCCGTTGACTCCTCCGAAATGGCCTTTAAGATGGCGGCGTCCCTGGCATATAAAGAGGGCATTCCCCAGGCCAGCCCCGTGATTCTGGAGCCCATCGGCTCGCTGAAGGTTACCATTCCCGACTCCATGATGGGCGACATTATGGGCGACCTCAATAAGCGCCGGGGCCGGATTATGGGCATGACCCCCGATGACGACGGCAACCAGGTGGTAGAGGCCGAGGTTCCCATGAGCGAGATGATGAGCTATGCCATCGACCTGCGCTCCATGACCCAGGGCAGCGGCAGCTTTACCTTTGAGTTCGTCCGCTATGAAGAGGCTCCCGCGACCACCCAGCAGGCCATCATCGAGGCTGCGAAGAACAGCGGTAATGTAGACTAATTGCGAAAAATCGTGTAAAATGGTAGAGGTGGGAGATTCCTGCCTCTACTTTTTTCGAAGGGAAAACGATATGACACAATCGACGTTGAAGCTTCTGGCCATGGCGTTTATGCTCTGCGACCATTTTGCCAAGGTGGTGCTGCCCACCGGAGTGCTGCTGCCTGTTTTGGGGGCGGCGGGGAATCGGCAGCTGATGCTGCTGCTTGAGATTATCGGGCGGATTGCGTTTCCAATTTTTTCTTGGTTTGTGGCGGAAGGGTGCCGAAAAACAAGGAATTTTCCCCGTTACCTTGCCCGATTGGCAATTTTTGCAGTGCTGTCGGAGGCGCCGTTTCAGTATTGCTTTTACGGGGCGGGAGAAAATGGCCTGACGCTGGCATGCCATAATGTGATGTTTACCATGCTGCTGGGGGCGGCGGGCATTTACGGCGCACAACGGCTGAAATCGTATGGAATTGCCGCACAGCTGCTTCCGGGGGCCCTGGGATGGGCGCTGCAAACGGACTATAACGCCTGGGGCGTGGCGCTGATTTTGATGCTCTATTATTTGCCGGAGAAGAAGCAAAAGCTGCTGCTCTTGGGCTGCTGGATGACGGTATTTATGCTGCTCTGGCACGGCTGGGACGGGCAAGGCTTCGTCTGGCTCCACGGCGGGACGGAGCTAATCTGGCTGTGGCTGGGCGGAATGCTCTCGGTGCCGCTGCTGGCAGCCTATGACGGAAAGCGGGGGCAGGGCATGAAATGGCTGTTTTATGGGTTCTATCCCGTCCATCTGGCGGTGCTCTATGGCATTCGCTGCTTGCTCTAGGCCCGGATTCCGTTGCAATTTCCACGGGGAGATGCTATAATTTTCAAAACGAAACCCCACGGAACACCCCGTGAAAGGAGCAGATTATGACCATTCAGGAAGAATTCACCGAAATTTATCAGCAGTACATTCATCGGGAGGGCGCGGATAAGTTCCTGGACTACCTCCAGAACAAGTCCGATTTCTTCACCGCCCCGGCCAGCACCCGGTTCCATGGCTCCTATGCCGGCGGCTTGGCCCAGCACAGCATCAATGTCTATCGCTGCCTCCGGGCCTATCTGGACCGGGAACGGGTGCAGGAGGAATACGGCATGAACTACTCCGACGAGACGGTGGCCCTGGTGTCGCTACTCCACGACGTGTGTAAAATCGGCTGCTACAAGGCCGGAACCCGGAACGTCAAGGACGAAAACGGCGTTTGGCAGAAGGTGCCCACCTATAACTTCGACGATCCGCTGCCCTACGGCCACGGGGAGAAGTCGGTGTATATCCTCTCCGGCTTCATGCGCCTGACCCGGGAAGAGGCGTTCGCCATCCGGTTCCACATGGGCTTTTCCGGCCAGGAGGATAAGGGCAGCGTGGGCAAAGCCTTTGAGAAGTTCCCGCTGGCCTTTGCCCTGTCCGTGGCGGACATGGAAGCCACTTATTTCCTGGAGGGGAAGCAGGGGCCAAATCGTTAAGGCAACACCACACAAATGTGTCTGCGGGCTACAGCCAATCTTTTCCGCCGGAAATGCGTTATTTTTTCTTGACATACACAAAGTATGCCTGCGAAAAACTGCCTTTTTCCGACGTAAAATCTTTGGATGGATCCTCGCCGCCAATTTATGTGGTATTGCCTTTCAGGATAGAATATGAGACTTACGGCAAAATTGGTTGAATAAAGGACGTACTGCGGTTTGCAGTACGTCCTTTGCAATTTATTTATAGACCCAAGAGGAGGGCATGGTTCTGCCGCCGGGCAGTGCGGTGTTGGAGCAGCGGGTGATATATTCGCCCTTGTAGTACATGATGGCGCTGGTGCCGCCGTCCAGGTTCAGGGCCTGTACGCAGCCATAGTCTGCCATTTTTGCCGCAACATCCACAACGCTGCATCCGGGGCTGTCCACCAGACGGCCCTCTACAATGACCATCATGGTTTCCAGACGGTTGCTCTGGCCCAATACCGCGCGGGGCTGGGGGCCGGTCCAGGTGCTCTGAGCGGAGAGGTCTTCGCCGTCTACAATCAGCGCGGGATGGAATTCGCAGGCATCGCGGGTGCCGGAGCCGACTGCTGCGGTGGAATCCACGATGTACATCTTATTGTCGTCCCGCAGCTCCAGGCGCTTATCGCCGGGCTGACCCAGCCGCTCACCCATTTCTACGCCCTGGCAGATGGCAAGGCCGGAAACTTGACCGCCGTTGCTGGTGCCGTCGTCCATAAAGGCACTGCCGGTCATGGCCAGAATGCCGTCGCTATCGTCACAGATCTTGCCCACCACCTGACCGGTAACCGGCAGGGTGGTCGCGGCGCACAGGCTCAGCCGGGAGGTATCCTTCAGAATCGCCATAACGCCCCGGGAGAGGCCGAAGTGTACCCGTACCAGCAGAATGCCGTTTTGCGCATCCATGGCAAGCACCTGGTCGCCCTGGGTGGTTTTGATATCGGTGCCGGAATCGTCCAGTCCGGCCTCGTTGATGTCGATATATGCCCAGCCGTTGTCCAGCACGTCGGGATGCTCGTCGATGTAGCTGTGCATGGAGTCGTAATCCACCTCATGGAACATCTCAAAGAACGTCTGCTCGTCGGGGCTGGAATACTCCCGATCCACCTGGTCATCGGGGGTGGTGTCGTCTACATTATAAATATCGTTCTGGTCATCGGTGCCGTCGGTGGTGTCGCCGAAGGTGGGGACCTTTTCCACGTTGACGTTGCCCCAGTCGGAGCGCACACCCACCATCGCGTCGTCTGCGGCGAAGTCCTCCAGCATCACCTGGTCGATGATCTCGCTGGGGATGATGGCGGTGGCCAGCCATTTATGGTGCAGGGTAGACATGGCAGTGCGGATATAGGTGTCGCGTAGATCAGTCAGCACGGGGATGGGGGCGTAGAGCACCATAAGATAGAACGCCGCCATGGCTGTAATCACGCCCAGCAGAATGCGGGAGAAAATCCGCAGCTTCCGATGGGTCCTGGGGGGCGCATCATCCTCGTCGTCCTCGTCTTCGTCGTCATAATCGTCGTAATCATAGTCTTCGTCTTCATCCTCCAGGTCGCTGTCTTCCTGGGAGTAGTGATACCAGCCCTCTTCCGGCGCATCGGGCATGGCGGCGTCGAAGCTGCGGTATTCGCTGGAACCATTGTAGGAGCGGTAGGTTCCGGAGTCGGTATAATTGTCATAGTCGGTATAGTTGCCCAGATGGAACTCCGGCGCAGCGTCGGGGGCAGGCTCCTCGGGGATATCTTCTTCAATGGGCTTTTGCGCTGCTTCGGGCGCTTCAATGGGAGGCTTGGCCTGCTGGGGAGCGGAAACGGTGGTATTGTCGTCCTCAAACTCGTATTCAGAGAGGTCTACAGAGCCAAACAGGTCGGAAAGGGAATCGGACATGTGATCGGACATGGCATTGCCGGAATGCCGGATCGGCTGGCTGGCATCGTACAGGTCGCGTTTTGACATGGATGTTCCTCACTTATCTTCGGGATCGCCGCCCAAAACCGGCAGCGTCAAATTTATATACAACTGAGCTATGATAGCATATTTCTGCCGGAAAAGCAACCAAACCGGCTAATTTTAGAAAATTATTCCGCATGGGTATATTCTGCGGCGGGCTGCATATACTTCTCATGGACCGAGAGGAAAAGAACCGGTGTTTCAAAGGCCAGGAAACATCTGAAGGACGATGTATCATTACATTGAAGCTCAGTGCGGGATCTTGAGACAGGATAACCTGTGTGATCTCAAAGGGAACTTTTACCGAACGGTCAAGGGTATCCGGCAGGACTAGTCAGCCAGGATGCGAAAAAAGCGGGGCAGCGACGGCTGTCCCGCTTTTTGTTATGGCTTATTTCACGGTATAAACGGTTCCGTCAATGGTAACAGAGGCAACGCTGCTCAAATCCACCGGCTGAGTAAACAGCAGGGTGTGGGAAATGATGACGCTGCCGTCGTCCTGATCCTGGCCTTCGGTGCTCACAATCAGAGTGCCGTACTGTCCAAGGTCTGCGTCTCCGGCGTGCCAATTGTTGTCCAGAATGGAATAGCTGGAGCCGTCCGTCATGGTCATAGTGATTTCCGGGTAATCCATGACGCCCATTTCATGCTCTTTTTCAATCCGTTCGGTGGCGCTTACATCCTTGGAAAGTCCCAGATCAATGGTTTTCTCCAGATGCAGAGTCAGCGGCGTGAGAACAGCGGTATCATAGTCGCCGTCGCCGGTGAGGGA
Organism: Barnesiella intestinihominis; assembly: GCA_963650135.1. Classification (GTDB taxonomy): domain Bacteria; phylum Bacillota; class Clostridia; order Oscillospirales; family Oscillospiraceae; genus HGM13006. The sequence goes on from CAVJLG010000080.1 coordinate 19,886, forward strand.
TACGGAGTCGGTGAGTACGGAATCGATGGGCGCGTTGAACAGGGGATAGCTGTGGGAAGCGGTGTCGCCGTCCTCCATTATGGTGACCTCGAAGCTGATGAGGTCGCCGGACTGGACGCTGCTTTCGTCCTTCACGCTCCAAGCGAGAAGCCGCACCATCTCATCGCTGGATTCAATGATCTGACTGCCCACTATGCCGCCGGAGAGATGGGTTGCATCGGAGAGGAGCACGTCATAGTTGGAAGACGTCAGGTTGGTCTTGCCGTAATCCGTCAGGGGCTCCACGTCCACAATGGCGTAAATGCCGTTGGGCACCGCGGTCATGGACTCCAGGGAGAAGCGATAGTCCTGGGTGTCGGTAACTGTGGAATCCGAGGCGGTAATTTCGGGAATTTCCACAGCCTCGGTCTCCTCCTGTGCGGGCAGGGAATAGGTCAGCCCGCCGAATTCCAGCGTGGTTGCGCCGGCATAGCGCTTGGTGAACATCCACTCCAGAGTAAAGCTGCCGTCGTCCTCGATGTCCCGGGTGATGAGATAGCCCTCTACATCCTCCTGCTGCGCGGCGAAATCGAATTGCTCCATCGTTTTGTCATACAGGGGCGCAGGATAGCCGGTTTCCGGATCGCCTGCGTAGAACGTACCGGAAGCGTCCAGCGCATCTGCGGAAGTGCCGTTTTGGCAATGTCCGGTGACCCGAAGACTGGTGTCCGTGGCAGTGGCGGAATCCAGCACATAATTGGCGTTCCCTGTATCCATATCCGAAAAATCGGCGGTGCGGGCGGTGAGCTGCTCTACTGCCACATCCTCCAGAACGATGGCGGTGGTTTCGCCGTCGGACAGGCAGAAGGTCAGGGTATCCGGAGCGGAATCCGTCTGGGCATAGACGGTGATTCGTGCATTTTCTCCGTCCCAAAGGGCGTAGCTGTGAGATTCATAGCCTTTTGTCTCCAATTTTAAACCAGATTCCGTAAAGTCCGGCGCTGTATCGCTGGTTTTCGAGACATCGAAGGTCGCGGCAATCAGGGTGTCCGATACCTCCGGCACATTGACCAGCGTTACATGATAGTCGTCTACCGTGCCCCGAACCGCATCGGTAAAACCACCCTGGGCGCTGGCAGGGGTCTGCTCCTGGGGCTGGAACGTGGTGATATGGTCCTCCAATACCGACGCATTGCTTCCAAACAGACTGTGGAAATCAAAGAGATTCCATTCATAGGCGGCAAAGGCACTGCCGCAGAGCAATACCGCCGCCGCACCGGCAATCACTGCCAGCTTCACCGGGTGGCGGTGCCGGGAAGACTGCTGAGATTTGATTTTTTTCATGGTCATCTGCTGAATCCTTTCCTGCCGCCGGGGCGAAACAGGCGGAACCGGAAGCTCCGGGGTGGGAATATCCTTCAGCAAATCATCAATGGTTACACGCATGACTCATTACCCCCTTGGCATAAAGCATCCCGCAATACCTGCCGCCCTCGGCTCAGCCGTGAGCGCACGGTTGAGGGCGACATATCAAGGTCGCGGGCAATTTCACTGGCGGTTTGGCAGAGCTGATAGTGCCGGAAAAAGATCTCCTGGTCCTGGGGCCGCAGCGCGGACAGCGCCTTTGTAAGCTGCATGGCCTGCTCCTGCCTGCAGACGAATTCCCACTGGGGATTTTCGATGATGCAGGTGTTTTCCTCCAGGGGAAGCTCGATTTTTTGCCGACGGAGCCGATCCACTGCCTTATTCCGCGCCACACTGCCCAGCCAGCTTCGAAGACAGCCGGGAGAAATATCACCGGCGTGCTGCCAGAGCGCATAGAACACGTCCGATGCGGCCTCTTCCTCGTCCTCCGGGGCGAGATAGCCGCGGCTTCGGTTGTGAATCACCGCAATGACATAGCTGCTGTATTGGGCAATGGCGGCCTCCAGGGCATGCTCATTGCCCCGGATGATCTTTTTCAGGATGCGATGCTCCTCCATCCAAGCCACCTCCACTTCAAATTATCAGCTGACACCTATATCATCGGAACAAAGGGGAAAAGTGTCCCATGTTTTCGGAAAAAATGAAAAAGCATGGGATGAATGGCATCCCATGCTGCTGTGTTACGGTTTTTTCGCTGCCTGAATCTTTTCCAAAGTCACCCGGTCTACCTCGTCCCGAAGTCTGCGGAGCCACGGGGTCAGGTCCATCAAATCGGCCCCATAGGTGAGCTGCAAGTCGTATTCCAGCGGAAGCCAGGTGGAGATATCCGCCTCGTCGTGCTGAATCAGCGCCTCCAGCTTGTCCAGGGCCTTATACAGCCGGGCTTCCTTTGTCTCCAGCGCTTCCATTTCGGCATAGAGGCTGCGGAATTCCTGCCGCGTGGGCGCGGGGAACGTATCCACCCAGGCATACAGCTGCCGGGCCTCTACATCCTCGTCGGCATCGGTTTTGTTGAACGAAGGAATATCGCCGGTAAAGGCCTCGCCCAGATCGTGGATCAGGCACATGCGAATCACGCGGTTCATGTCGATGTCAGGGAATTCATCGGCGCACAGCATAGCAATCAGCGTGATCCGCCAGCTGTGCTCGGCTACGCTTTCGTGGCGGCCGTTGGAGGTCCAGGAATGGCGGGTGTTGCACTTGAGCTTTTCTGCAACGGACAGGATGGAAAGAAACGCACTGGGTTCCATAAAATCGACTCCTTTCGAGATAACCGGAAGCCATTATAGCATGGAATGCCGGGGCTTGGCTAGTGCCCCGGTATCATATTTTTCCCGCGCCAGCATACCCTTTAACGCAGGAGGCGGTACTTATGATATTATCCACCCTAACCCCGGAGCTGAACCTTGCCCTGGAGCAGCTCTCGTCTCAGCGATTGGGACAGCTATGCGAGCTGCGGTTTCGCCGGGGACAATCAGTGACCGGCGTGTTTCCCTGGGGCGAGGAGCTGATTTGCCGGAACGGACAACCCATCGGGGTCAATGAAGCGCTGCTGAAAACCCTGATGGATCGGGCCACCGGCTGCTCGCCCTATGCCCTGCGCATGGAGGAAACGGGGCTGTATTTGCCCCTGGAGCAGGGCTGCCGCATGGGCCTTTGCGGGGAAACGGTAATGCGGGATGGAAAGCTCTATGGCCTTCGACATATTTCGTCGCTGGTGATTCGCTTTGCCCGGGAGATTCCGGGGGCGGCGGATGGGGCGGTTTCGGCGCTGCACCGGGGCGAATGTCTGTATTCTGCGCTGATTCTATCGCCGCCCGGGGGCGGAAAGACCACTTTCCTTCGGGATTTGATCCGACAGCTGAGCACCCAGGGCATACGAATCGGGGTAGTGGATCAGCGCCGGGAGCTGGCTGCCCAGAGAGAGGGGGAAAATACCCTGGATTTGGGCCCCTGCACCGATGTGCTCTCCGGCTGCCCCAAGGACCAGGGGATGGCGCTGCTGCTGCGGGTGATGAATCCCCAGGTGATGGCGGTGGACGAGCTGTGGGGCGAATCGGAGCTACAGACCGCCCGAGAGATTGCCGGAGCGGGGGTTCGGCTGCTGGCAACGGCCCATGGGCGCAGTCTTGGGCAGATTTGTCTGCGGCCCGGCTTCCGGCAGCTGCTGGCGGACGGGGTGTTTGATTACGTCATTGAGCTGGAGCATTACAAGATCAAGAGAATGGAGCGATTGGGAGATGGTGCTGAAACTGGCAGGGGGAATCTTCGTGGGGGTAGCGTCGCTGATGAGCGGATGGATGGCACGGCAGGGGCTCAGTCGGCAGCTCAGCTTGCTGCGTCAGCTGCGGCTGGGGCTGGAGCTCATGGGGCAGGAGATGGAGCTGCATCTGCCCCCGATGCCGGAGCTGTTTGAAACGGTGGGGCAGCAATTGGGGGGCGAGATCGGCGAATTGTTTGTGGGCACTGCGGTAAACATGGCCTCGGTCACCGGGCGGCCCCTGAATATCGCCCTCAAGCTCCAGCTGGAGGAAACGCCCCTGGGCCTTTCCGGCACCGTAAGGAATATGCTGCTGGAGCTGGCGGGAGCCCTGGGCCGCTATGACCTGGTGGGACAGGCGCGGACTCTAAAGCTCTATCAGGATCGGCTGGACCGGATGATATTGGAGCTGGAGGGGGTTCGGCAGCAGAAGGCAAAGGCGTGGATGACGGCATCGGTTTGCAGCGGATTGGCGCTGATTCTGCTGCTGCTGTGAGGGAGCTATGGAGATTGATCTGATTTTTAAAATTGCGGCGGTGGGGATCATTGTCTCCATCTTAAATCAGGTGTTGGTGCGGTCAGGCCGGGAGGAGCAGGCCACCATGACCACCTTGGCGGGGCTGGTGGTGGTGCTGATGATCCTGGTGCAAAAAATTGCCGCGCTGTTCGACCTGGTGAAGACCCTGTTTGAATTCTGATGGATACCTTGGTGAAATGCGCCGGAATTGCGGTGATCGGGGCGATTTTGTGCCTGATTACCCGGAAACAGAGCGGTGAATTCGGGGTGTTGGTGTCTCTTGGAGCGGGAATTCTGGTGATTACCCTGGGGCTGAGCTTTTTCCGCCCGCTGCTGAATTTTTCCCAGACCCTACAGGAGACAGCTAGCCTGGGCTCCACTGCCACGGGGCCGGTGTACAAGGCGCTGGCTATGGGATTTTTAACGGAAATCGGGGCAAACATCTGCGAGGACGCGGGGGAGAAGGCCATTGCCGGGGCGTTGAAGCTCTCCGGCGGTGTGGCGGCGGTGTATGTGCTGCTGCCGCTGATGGAGCAGCTTTTATCCATGCTCCGAACCATGCTGTAGGGGGTGGCCCATGAAGCGGATAGGCATGATGCTGATCGTCCTGTTTCTGCTGATTTCCCCTTGCATGGCCTCAGATTCCGGGGAGATTGGGGATTTTGGCGGAAATGCTGCGGCCCAATTATTGCCCGACGAGGCCCAGAACCAGCTGGAGGACTGGAACAGCCTGGATGCAGCTTCGGCGGGGGAGCGGGCAAAGTCCTTGATCTCCAAGGGATTTCGTGCATCGGAGGGAAAGCTCAGGCAATCCCTGGGGCTGTGCGTTTCCATGTTTGGGGTGGTGCTGCTTTCCGGCGTGCTCCGGAGCATGGCTCAGGGGGAGGCGCTGGGGGCGGTGGAATTGGCCGGGGTATTGGGCACCTCTATGATGGCCTATGGGCAGATTTCGGGCTTTTTTACCCAGATGACAAGCACCGTAGACCAGATGGCGGTGTTCTGCGGGGGCTTGTTCCCGGCGCTGGCCTCTGCCATGGCGGCGATGGGCAAGCTGGGGAGCTCTACGGCCCTGTATGCGGTGACCACGGCGGTGTGCGGCGTGATGAGCCGGGGGATTGAGCTGGTATTTTTGCCGGGGATCGGCTGCTATATGGCCCTGACCACCGCCGACTATGCCCTGGGGGACGACAGCCTGAAGCTCCTGGGGGATACCCTCAAGCAGCTCATGACCACGGCGCTCAAGTTCCTGGTCATCGGCTTTACGGCCTATCTCTCCATCACCGGCGTCATCAGCGGCAGCGCGGATTCTGCGGCAATTCGGGCGGCAAAGCTGACCATTTCCACAGCGGTGCCGGTGGTGGGCAGTATGATTGCCGACGCTTCGGAAACCCTGTTGGTGTCGGCGGGGATGGTCCGGGGCTCGTTAGGCATTCTGGGGCTGCTGGGCCTGCTGGCGGTGAGCATCGGGCCGTTTTTGCAGACGGGGTGCAGCTATCTGATGCTGCGCTGTACCGCCGCCGCTGCCGCTGCCACCGGGGAGAAGAAGCTGTCTGGGCTGATTTCCGCTATGGCCGGGGCAGTGGGCCTGATTACGGCAGTTACCGGGGTGTGCGTGCTGCTGATGATGATCGGCTGCGTATGCTTTATGGGAGGAACGGCGGCATGAGGGCATATCTGATTCAAATCACTGCGGCGGCGATCCTGGCGGCGCTGATCCGAAAGCTGGCCCCCAAATCCGGCGCAGGCCGAGGGGCACGATTGGGGGCGGGACTGCTGGTGCTGCTGTGCCTGCTCCAGCCGGTGCAGCGGTTTGTCCGGGATGGGTCGGCGCTGTTTTCCAAGGACTGGGGACAAATCGACCCCATGACCACCGATGCCGTGGAGCAGGAGGCAAATCGCCTGATGGAATCCCTCATATCGGACCAGGCCGAGGCATATATATTGGACAAAGCCCGAGCCGTGGGACTGGAGGCGGAGGTCAAGGTAACCACGCGCCTGGAGGACCGATATCCGGTGCCCTGGGCCGTGACCATCCGGGGCAGCCCCACCGGGCAGCAGAAATCGGCGCTGGAATCGGAGATTCAGGAGGCTCTGGGCATTCCGCCGGAGAGACAGGAGTGGTTGCAAATGTGATAAATCTAAAAGCGTTGTGGGGGAAGGGCGGACTTCGGAAATTCGCCTTGCCCGGGTGTATTTTACTGCTGGGCGTATTGCTTCTGCTGCTGCCTGGGAAGGGGACGGAAGCGCAGACATCGGACATGACCCCGGCTGCGTCCGCGGAATTTTCACTGGAGGATTTTACCCGGCAGCTGGAGGAGCGGCTCAGCGGAATTCAAGGGGCGGGAACGGTCCGGGTGCTGCTGACCCTGGAGAACGACGGCGCCTATGAATACCAGCAGGACCGGACCCAAAACCAGGGCGGCGAAACCGCCCAGTCCCAGGAGGAGACGGTGCTCTATCGCCAGGACGGCGCGGAGCTTCCGGTGACCCGCATCTATCGCTATCCGGAGTTCCGGGGCGCGGTGGTGGTGTGTCCCGGGGCGGGGAGCCCTGGGGTGGAGCTGGAAATTAAGGAGGCGGTGTCCAGTCTGACGGGATTGGGCATGGATCGGATTTGTGTATGTCAGAGTGATTAAGGGAGGGTACTATGAAGACAAGTACAGGAACGGCAACGAAGCTGTGGAAACGCAATGCAGTGGTGGCGGTGGTGCTGCTGTTTGTATGCGTGGGGGTGTATCTCAACTGGTCCTACCATCGGGACGGCACTGCGCCGGTGTCCGGTGAGACGGAGCTGGCGGATACCCTGGATACGGCCCTGCTGGAGGAGGCGCAAAAAGATACCCAGACGGCAGGGGAGGATACCGGCGTGACCTCCGTGGACGCCATTACCGATGATGTGGAGGTGGTGAACGACGGCGAGGACTACAATGCCCTTTTGACCCAGGCCACCACGGATACCACCGTCAGCGACTATTTCTCCACCATTCGTCTGGCGCGGCAGGAGTCCCGGGACAGCGCGGTGGAGCTGCTCCAGGAGACAATTGCCTATGAAACCGGCGCAGACGACCAGGCGGCAAGCTCCGCATCCACCCAGCTGGAGAACATGGTGACCACGGCGCTGCAGGAGGCGGAAATCGAGGGCCTGATTATCTCCAAGGGCTATGCCGACTGTGTGGCCTATATGTCCGACGGCGCAATCTCCGTGGCAGTGGCAGCGCCGGAAGAGGGCCTGGAGGCGGACGCAGTGGCACAGATTTGCGATATTGTCACCACCCAGAGCGACTATACCCCGTCGGAACTGAAAATTATTGAGGTAAAGTGATTGTATTTTTACAAAAATATGATACAATGAACAAAAGACCGGGCGATTGTTCTGCCCGAGACTGGAGGCATCTCGTTATGAGCGAAGCAAAAGAGTATCTGGTGCAGCCCGTGGATAAGGGCACTGTAAATATTTCCGAAGAAGTGGTTGCCGCCATTGCAGCCCTGGCCATCAGCGATGTGGAGGGTGTGTTTGGCCTTTCCTCCAGCTTTACTGCTGACCTGGCAGAGCTGCTGGGCAGAAAGAACATGGCAAAGGGCGTAAAGCTCACCATCGACAACGAGGTTGTGACCGTGGAGTGCTTTGTGGTCATCGCCTATGGTAGCGACATCCCCGCAGTGGCAGCCAACATTCAAGACGCTGTGATTACCGCCATCGAGTCCATGACCGGGCTGAAGGTAGCAGCGGTGAACGTGGATATTTGCGGTATCTGCAATCCCAAGAACTAAGCCGAACCCATGCATCCCCGCTGCTAACTCCGGCAGCGGGGCCTATTTTTTCACCGATAAAAGGAGCCCTATTATGATTTACCTTGACCATGCTGCCACCACAAAAATCAGCCCCGCCGCCCGGGACGCCATGCTGGGCGCCATGGAGACGGCCTATGGTAATCCCTCCAGCCTCCATACCCTGGGCCAGCAGGCTTCGGCGGCGCTGGATCGGGCTCGGGAGTCCATTGCACGACAGCTGGGGGCAAGTCCCCGGGAGATCTATTTCACCTCCGGGGGCAGCGAGGGGGACAATCAGGCCATTCTCACCGGTGCGAAAAACGGCGCATCGGCGGGGAAGCGGCACATTGTTTCCACCGCCATGGAGCATCACGCGGTGCTCCATACCCTGGAAGCATTGGAGCAGCAGGGCTTTTCCGTCACCTATCTAAACCCCGACAGCGAGGGTATCATTTCGCCCCGGCAGCTGGAAGCGGCCCTTCGCCCGGATACGGCGCTGGTGAGCGTGATGTATGTAAACAACGAAACCGGCTCCCTCCAGCCCATCCGGGAGCTGGCGAAGGTGTGCCGGAAGCATGAGATCCCGTTCCATACCGATGCGGTCCAGGCGGTGGGGCATATTCCCGTGGACGTGAAGGCGGATGGCGTGGATTTTCTGACCCTTTCCGGACATAAGTTCCATGGCCCCCGGGGGATCGGTGCGCTGTATGTCCGCCGGGGCATTCGGCTGCAAAGCCTGATTTATGGGGGTGGACAGGAGCGGGGCAAGCGGGCCGGAACCGAGAATCTGCCTGCCGTTGCGGGCATGGCGGTGGCGCTGGAGGAGGAGACTGCCCAGATGGCGGCGCATATGGAATATGTAGAGGGCCTGCGCAGTGCGCTGGTGGCGGGCCTGCGGGAGATGCCCGGCGCGCAGATCAACGGAAGCTCCGACCATCATGCTCCGGGCATTGTGAACGTGAGCTTTGCGGGGGTGGAAGGGGAGAGCCTGCTCCTGCTGCTGGACGGCGCGGGGATTTGCGCATCGGCGGGCTCGGCCTGCTCTGCCGGGTCGCTGGAGCCCAGCCATGTGCTTTTGAGCATGGGCATTCCCAGGGAAATTGCCCAGGGTAGCCTGCGCTTGAGCCTGGATCACAGCAACACCCGGGAGGAAATCCAGGAAGCCCTCCGGCAAATCGGGGGTGTGGTGCAGCGGCTGAGAAATATGCGGCGGCGGTAACGGCCGGATTTTCGGGAATTCCAAAAATAATAGTTGACAAATCGGGAAAACAGTTGTATGATAAACAAGCTGTTTGACGCGCGAGTGGTGGAATTGGTAGACTCGCTAGATTCAGGTTCTAGTGTCCATTACGGACGTGCGGGTTCAAGTCCCGCCTCGCGCACCATTTTCAGTCCTTGAAAACCTAGTGTTTTCAAGGACTTTTTCTTTTTGCCGGTGTCCTTGACCCTTATTTTTACCCTTTAAGCAGTGGTAACGCTTTTTATGTATTGGTCCATACGGGACGCACTGGACTTCTTCATACCAGACGTCACATGGGCGTAGGTATCCAGCGTAAAGGCTGCTGTATGATGACCCAGATTTTCCTGGACTGTTTTTATATCGTCCCCAGATTTGAGACTGTTCACGGCAAATGTGTGACGGAGATCATGGAAGCGGACTTCCTCCAGCCCAAGGCTTTTGACCACTTTCTTGAATGCCAGGTACACCGTCTGGTTACAGAGGTATCGGCCTGTTTCCGTTGTGAACACCAGATTGTCGGGGTTGCTCCATGCACTGCCTGCAACGTCTGACCATATCTGCTGGCGGATTTTCTGGTGACGTAATGCGTCCATAACAGCATCAGCCACCGTTAACAGTCTGGGCTTATCATTCTTGAGGCTGCTGAATCTGTACTCCTTGGTGCCTTTCACCTTGCCGTGCTGCTTATTAATCAGCAGGGTTCCATTGGAGAAATCCACACAGTCCCAGGTCAGCCCCAATACCTCACCTTCCCGGAGTCCTGTGAAAACAGTTACATAGAACACCAGTTCATAAGGATTCCCTTTTATGGCATTTAAGAATGCTGTCAGTTCTTCATCTTCCATGGGCTTTATCTGTTTCTTTTCGATTCTCGGCAGGGTAACTGCCTCGGTTGGATTGTTACGGATAAAGCCCATTTTTTGCGCCTGTTCCAAGGCCCTGTGAAGAACTCCATGGACATTCTTGATAGTTTTCGGGGACAGCCCTTTATCCCGTTGCAGATCATTGTACATGGTCTGTATCATGGGTGTTGTCAGCTTGGCAAGCTGGACTGTTCCGATGTAGGGGATAATGTTCAGTTTTACATGATCCTGATAGGATTTCACGGTTGCTGGCTTCACATTGCCAATATAGTCCCGGAGCCATGTTTCAAGCCACTCAGAAACTTTTGTTTTAGATGGCTCTGTATATGTCCCATTGTCTATTTCGGTTGTAATGGCCGTCAGTTTCTGCCGTACTTCCTTTTGGGTCTTGCCGTAGATGGATTTTTGAACTTGCTTCCCGGTTTTGGGGTCAAAACCGAGAGAGTATCTTGCTTCCCAGCGTCCGTCAGAGCGTTTGCGGATGGTTCCGCTGCCCTTGGCGCTGCGTGTTTGCTTCTTTGCCAAAATAACCTCGCTTTCCTCAGAATTTTAGAATAATGGTTCAGTCAGTCCATTGTTTTACTGTTTATCGCTGTCCAGCCATGCAACAAAATCTTCAAGGGACAGCTTACCCTGTATGCACAGGTCACGCTTTTTTCTGGCCTCCAGAGACCATTCGTTGAATTCTTCTCTGGTCATAATACCATAGCGGATTCTGGCATTGTGGGTTTTATAGGAACGCTTGTATTCCTTTACCGCAGGATCTTCAAGCTTTCTCTTTTCATAGAGCTTAAAGGAACCGGCCTCCCGACAGGTTTTACTGGAGCCTTCGATCATACGGTCACAGTAATCTGTTTTATAGCTGCGCTTTGTACCGAAATATCTCCCGCAATATTTGCAGGGCTTCATCTGTAGATTGTTCTTCATATAGGAAACCAGCATGAAATTTACAATATCCTCGGGATTTTCACTGGATATGACTTCTGTTGTGAAGAACTCCTGTGGTTTTGCAGGATGTCCGGCGTTTTCCATAATATCCCCGATGGTGTCGTAGGAAATGAACTGTTCACCGCCCCACCATACTTCCTGCAGATAAACCATTCCGAAACTCAACTGTGGGAAGGTTTCTTTATCTGAACGCCACAGGTCTGTATATTTCGTTTCAAAATCGTATGGATCTTCCGTTTCAAACATACTCTGAGCCAGACGGAGAAGTCTGGGCTGCAATTCCTTGTAATAGGCCACCTGACACCTTAGCTCGGCCAGTGTCAGGGTTTCACCGTTCTCACGGGTCAGGCGCAGTCTCTCGATTGAAGCCACCACAGGGGCAAACAGGGGGCTTTGCTTGATCCAGAAATGAGAGAAGTCCCAGAGCTGTAGAAAATGTTCCTCCACATTGTTTCCTTTATTGATTTCGTCAATATGAGTCTGCATCTGTTTCAGATGTCCATCCCATGCAGAAAGAGGCGCATACAGGAACTCTGCGTATGCGGTACCGATGGGGTACTCCCAATGCCAAAGCGGATAGTAGGGAGTGATCTGCTGACTGTCAATGGTACGAATTTCAAAGCACTCGATTTTACCATCTGTGTATGCAGCAGCCCAAACTTGCTGATAAGGTGTATGATATTTTACTGCCGGACCCATAAGTATCCCTCCAAATAGATTCTGTTAACTGAAAGTTCATAATTAGGTCTATTGACAAGCAATAAAATGTGAGATATAATCCAACCACACAAAGACTGAGTGATATCATTATATATCATTGAGTCTATGCTGTCAAGTACATAGAAAGGGGAAATTAAATGAATAAAAACTTTGACAACTATCCTGCAATTCTTAACGCAAATCAGCTTGCCGAAATACTGGGTATTTCCAGAGCCAGTGCCTATCAGCTCCTGCACATGGACAGCTTTCCGACTCTGAGAATCGGGAAACGGATGCTTGTGCCGAAGGAAAAGCTGATGCTGTGGATCGATCAGCATACGGGAGGTGATGTGATTGGATCATGAAAAAACGACTGCTCCCAGTCCAACTGTTGGCGCAGTTGGGGAACAGCCGCTTTCAAAAGAAACTATCCGAAGTATAACAGAGTCTCAGGAGAATTGCAATGACAAAACTGAGGAACTGCTGAAAAAGCTTCGGAAAACCCAGGATCCCAATTATCTGCATACCATGACCCTGAACGAATTGTTCGACAGCATCTATCTGGGCAGCCCTCCCATTGTGGAGGGCCTGCTCTGGCCTGGAACATATCTATTTGTAGGTGCACCCAAGGTGGGGAAGTCCTTTATGGTTGCCCAGATCGCTTATCATGTCAGTATGGGGATTCCGTTATGGGGATTTCCAGTGCATTCCGGTACAGTCCTGTATTTAGCGCTGGAGGATGATTATCAGCGGCTCCAGAGCAGACTATACCGGATGTATGGGACAGAGGGCACTGAGAAATTACATTTTGCGGTCTGCGCGAAGCACCTGGAGGATGGCTTGGAGGGGCAGCTGGAAGAATTCGTGAGAAATCACCCGGACACAAAGCTGGTGATTATTGATACGCTGCAAAAGGTTAGAGAGATGACTACGGAGCATTATAGCTATGCCAGCGACTATGCGCTGATTGCAAAGCTCAAGGAATTTGCGGGAGCGCATAAGCTCTGTATGCTGCTGGTGCATCATACCAGGAAACAGCAGTCGGATGATAAGTTTGACATGATCTCCGGTACTAATGGTCTATTGGGTGCAGCGGATGGAGCGTTTCTGATTCAGAAGCTAGTGCGGCTAAAGCCGGGAATCACAGTGGATGTCTCAGGGCGTGACCAACAGGATCAGCGGCTGACTTTTGAGCGGAATCCGGAGAATTTACGCTGGGAGCTGGAGAATGTGGCGGTTGAAGCATGGACGGCCCCGCCGGAGCCGGTTTTAGAGGCGGTGGCAAAGCAGCTCCCGGAAAGTGGGATGCAGTGGCAGGGCCAACCCAGCCAGCTGGCGGAGCTGCTGGGACTGGAGATCAGCCCGGTAGCATTGACAAAGCGCCTCAACGTCAATGCGGATCGGCTGATGCAGGATTATGGAATCCGGTACCAGTGGCGGCGCAGCCATGAGGGAAGGATCATCACCCTGCAAAAGCTGGAGCAGAAGGCGTGACACTTGGTGACGGTTGTGACGGTTCAGCGTGACCACCCTACAACTGTCGCAACCGTCACCAACCGACACGGAGACGAAGCGGCTCCGGGGAGAAGCGTTCCCCCAGCCCCTCTCGCCCGTGGCGAGCGCAAGGCATCTTTTGGCGCTCGTGCCCAAAGTGCTTTTGCGTTACTTTTGGAAAAAGTAACAAAACCACCGGCTGACGCCGGAGCAAAGGAGTTTGATGAATCGGACAATTAGCATTATGGTTGGAAAGGGCTCGGTCAATCACAACAGCCGAAAGTTCCACGCAAAGAATACCGACCCAGAGCGTAGTTATCTGAATGTGGAATACTGCAATGAAAATCTCCAATTGGTTTACCATCAGCTGTTTGATGAGGCGAAGCAGCGGTACAATGCAAAGCAAAAGAGAGCGGATCGGATGATTCCAGACTACTATGAGAAAATCCGGTCTGGCAAGCAGGAGAAGCTGTTCCATGAGGTGATCGTTCAAATCGGGAACAGGGAGGACATGAGCGCACAGAGCGAGAAGGGAGCCCTGGCGGCTCAGGTACTGGACGAATATATGCAGGAATTTCAGAAGCGAAATCCAAACCTTCGGGTATTTTCTGCCCATCTGCACATGGATGAGGCCACACCGCATCTGCACATTGATTTTGTACCGTTTACCACAGGTAGCAAGCGGGGGATGGATACCCGTGTATCGCTGAAAAAGGCTCTGGCGGCGCAGGGCTATACGGGCGGCTCTAGAGGTGATACCGAGTGGAACCAATGGGTTGCTGCGGAAAAGAATGCCCTGGCCGTGGTGATGGAGCGTCATGGAATCCAGTGGGAGAAGAAGGAAACACATGAAAAGCACCTGTCCGTGTTGGAGTTTGAGAAACGGGAACGAGCCCGGGAGGTAGCTGCGCTGGAATCCCAAAAGACGGATTTGCAAGTGTGTGTGGATGACCTCCAAAGAACATATACGCAGCAATTCGAACAGGTGGAGCAGGTGGAAAAAACGCTGCAATCTCTACGGGATCAGCAGCTTTCGGTGGAGCAGGTAGAGGCAGTTGAGGCAAAGCCGGTGCCGCTAACTGGCAAGGTGATGATTTCGAAGCAAGACTATGAAACACTGACCACCGCTGCACAGAAATATGTGATTCAGGAAAAGAAGGAAGGAAAGATTCAAAGGCTGTTGGATGCGGCCAATGAGAAGATACAGGAGCTGCTCCACACTATTTCAGAACTGAAACAGACCATATTTGGATTGAATCAGCATGTTTCGGAAATGGAAAATGAACTGGCTGCGGAGCGGTCCTTTGAAAAGCAGTTTGCCCAAATGCAGCTTGAGCGGGAGAACAGCAGGTTGCGGCGGGAGAATACACGCTTCCGGGAAGTTCTCCGACAACATGGACTGCTACCTAGAAACAGGGGGCAGGAACGATAGAATGAGTGCCGTCCAGATGGGCGGCACTCAAAATTTTCAGGAAAGGACTCCGGTTGCGCTACAGGTGAGGGCTACTGTTCTTGATGTGTTTGAGCCTAGATAACTCACTGTACCTGTTGCATATGCTGTACTCCCAGAATAATATGCGTTCTTTGACACGTATGTAGCAGAGCTGACGTAAGTATATACTGTAGCAGAAGAAGATGTTGCCCAGGAAGAACTGCCGGTATAGCTGAATGTACCGGTAACTTTTACTGCAAAAATAGCTGTTCCGCTTGCAGTATATCTGGTACTTGTTTTTGTTCCAGTTTTTGTACTGGTAGCTCTTGCAACAGAAGCTGTATCTGTTTCGGTAATTTCTTCGATGATGAATCCGCCATCGGGTAAATCAATTCGAGTCACAGAAAGAATTTCTTCGGTTTCAGGCTGCATGTTTGTATCTGTTGCCGTTGTGGGGAAGATGAGACAACTAATACAGCATACCAGCGACAATACTAATGCGAGGATCCTTTTCATTGATTTGCCTCCTTTAATTCACGGTGAGCGGCGACGGAATAGTTTCAACATTAGAAGGAACTTCTTCAACCGTATCTACATAGTACCCATCATGATAATCTTCCAATTCATTCATGTATGATACTGCGAAAACGCTAATAATTATAACTATAAGTGCACAAGCACACGCTACACAACAAATGATACGGCGCTTTGCAGTAGCTGCTTTTGACAATTCCGCAGGATCGACTCGATCAAGATAGCTAGCAGCGATATCTTCCGGACGTCCAAATTTCTGATACATAGTTTTGAGCGAAGCTTCTGGGGTATCCGTTAGAAATTGCGTAATGCTATGATCCAATTCAGAGAGGCAATGTTTCTTCTGTGCAGAATCATACGGAAGAAGTCGTTTGACTTCACTCAAGTATTGCTTTTTGACATTACTCATTTTCGACATTTTCCTCTCTTGATGGAATATTACAGGAATCAAAGAGTGTCAGCATTGCGTTAACATAGGTACGGTAGGCAGGCAACATTTCCTGAAGGTATTTGAGTCCTTCAGACTCCAGGTGGTAGTATATTCGTTTACGCCTTTTTCCTACCTGTATTTGCTTATCTGTAATGTACCCATTGTCTAATAATCGGTACAAAACTGGATAAAGCGTACCCTCGGCTAAGTCTATTATTCCACCACTCTTTTCAGTAATGGCCTGAGAAAGCTGATAGCCGTACTGATCTGACTCTGTCAGAAGCGATAAAACCATCAAATCAATAGCGCCCCTGTTGAAACTATCTCGAATGCTTATTGGAATCACCTACAAACAATACGTATTGTATTTATATAATACCACTAAAAAATATAAAATCAATACCTAGATATATATATAATGTTGACAAATCACAATGAATTTGTTAAAATTTGCACGTAGAAAGAAGTTAGTGTTATTGTTGGAGGTGATACCAATGCGGTTCGCAACATGTTGGTGTTAATATGATTTACCCAGCAGCACCATTTTCTTGTTTTATAATTAAAAGGAATGGGAAAATGCCATCTAAAAAACTCTTTCGTATTTTTGAATTCTGGTATTGTGCTCACGTCCTATGGCGATATGACAAGAAAAGTAACGCAGAATGGTACATTTGTAAAGACTATTTATGTTTATTATTATAACGTTGCAACTCGTGAAACATACGAGCTAATGCATCATGAATTTTAACATACCTGATTGAAAGGGGGAATAATGCTAAATAGAGAAGTTTAATCGCAAAGCACGCAAAATAAAACCTACTAAACCCTGATTTAGTTTTTCAAGAACTTAGGGCAATACCGCACAGAAAAACAAAACGAAGCCAAATTGTGATATAATGGACGCATGGATAAACAGATGACAATATCCGCATTCAGCGATGAGTTGGCGCAGGTG
>CAVJLG010000081.1:0-35559 GCA_963650135.1 Barnesiella intestinihominis
CCAATTTTTTGCCGCCTGCGGGCGGCAAACTCTGCGAGGCTTTTTTGACACTCTGCGGCAGCGCCTTTTGAGAAAAAGGTTGACAACCTCCTTATTTTCATGTATAAATGTCTTGTCGGATTGTATATTGTCGACAGTATTCTTTATTCAGACCTGTCGCAATCCCGGCCAGCTTATTTAAAGAGAAAGGAATTATGCCATGTCGATCATTCGGGCCAATCAACTGGACGCATGGGAAAAGCGCGTAGACAGCGGCGTGCATTTTATGCTTGGCAACTATGCTCTTGTGGAAGGCGCTATCAGCGCCGGCTGCAATTTCTTTGCCGGCTATCCCATCACTCCCGCCAATGAAATTTCCGAGCGTATGTCCCAGCGGCTGCCGCAGGTAGGCGGTCAATTTGTCCAGGGCGAGGACGAGCTGTGCTCCATTTTCGCTCTGGCCGGAGCCTCTTTGGCCGGCGGTAAAGTCATGACCGCCACCGCCAGCGCCGGCTTTAACTATATGCAGGAGGGTCTGGGCTACTGCTATACCATCGAGGCGCCCGTGGTGGTAGCCGATGTTATGCGTACCCGGGGCGACAACTTCGCCACCTATGCGGATGTCTACCAGCTCCGCTATGGCTGTAGCGGCGACTACGAAGCCATTGTGGTGTGCCCCTCCTCCGTGCAGGAGCTGTATGATTACACCATTTGGGCCTTTAACCTGGCGGAAAAATACCGCAATCCGGTCATCGTCATGTCCGAAGCCACCATCGCCCTGATGCGTGAGCGTCTAGAGATCCCCTCTGCCGATAAGATCGAGCTTTTCAACCGCAAGTATACCACCGCCGCCCCGGAGGATTACCTCCCCTTCGGCGCGCCGGAAAACGGCTGCCCTGATTTCGCCCCCCTGGGCAAGGGCTATAAGACCATCTACTCTCTCAACCCTCACAATGAGCGCGGCGGCATCGACTGGGATCCCGACGACTTTGAGCGCCTGTATCGCCGTGTGTGCGGCAAGATCCGGGAAAATGCCGACGACATCTGCCGCACCGAGCGGTTTATGATGGACGATGCGGACTACGCTATCGTCACCTACGGCAGCGAGGTCCGTCCCTCCATTGAGGCCGCCCAGATGGCCCGGGAGAGCGGTGTCAAGGTGGGCGTGCTGAAGCTGTGCAACATTTGGCCCGTGCCCGAAAAGGCCATCCGGGAGGTTGCCGGCAATGTTTCCAAGATCTTTGCCGTGGAAATGAATATGGGCCGCTACGTCAACGAAATCACCCGGGTGGCCGCCGGCAAGTGCCCGGTGGTCCCCGTCACCAAGAACAGAGGTCAGATCCACACCTCTGAGGAGATCTATAACGTGATCAGAGAGGAGACGAAGTAACATGGCAGACCAGCTGAAGATCAACCCCCTGCGGAAATATCTGCGCAAGGAAAAGCTTCCTCACTTCTTCTGCGCCGGCTGCGGCTGCGGCCAGGTGCTGAACTATTACATCCAGGCCCTGGACGAGCTGCACATGGATCCCGAGCAGATGCTGCACATCGGCGGTGTGGGCTGCACGGCCCGTATTCCCATCTATATCAAGACCGACATGTTCCACGGTGTCCACGGCCGCACCCTGGCCTGGGCCACCGGCGTAAAGATGATGCGTCCGGAACTGCCCGTGGTGATCTTCGCCGGCGACGGCGACCTGGTCTCCATCGGCGGCAACCATATGATCCAGTCCTGCCGCCGCAACCTGGACGTGACCGTGGTGATGGTGAACAATATGAACTTCGCCATGACCGGCGGCCAGGTAGCGCCCACCACCCCGGAGGAGTCCCGCACCATGACCACCCCCTACGGCAGCGGCGAACCCCGGTTCGACGTGTGCAAGCTGGCTTTGGCCGCCGGCGCCACCCATGTGGAGCGCTGGACCACCATGCAGCCTCTGCAGTGCAAGCAGGCCATGGAGCGGGCCCTGCAGCACAAGGGTTTCTCCCTCATCGAGATCGTCTCCCAGTGCCCCACCCACTATGGCCGCTACGCTCTGAAGACCGGCGATCCTATGAAGGTAGCGGAGTATATCCAAAGCGTCACCTACTCCGAGGCCAAGGGCGCGCAGATGACCGCTGAAGACAAAGAAGGCAAGCTGGCCCTGGGCAACTTCCTCTGTGTGGATAAGCCCATCTATGCCGGCACCAACATGCCGTTATAAGGGAGGAACAAGATATGCTGCAATATCCTCAGAAGATTACATTGTGCGGCTTCGGCGGCCAGGGTATCATCCTCACCGCCGTAATGCTGGGCACCGCTGCCGTGACCAAGGGCGGCCTGTATGCCGTGCAGACCCAGTCCTATGGATCCGAGGCCCGTGGCGGCCAGTGTCAGGCCGAGCTGATCATTGACAAGACCCCCATCAATTCCCCGGTAGCCCAGGAAAAGAACCTGCTGGTGGCCCTGTTCCAGAGCGCTTATGAAAAGTACATCCCCACCCTGGATGAAAACGGTGTCCTGGTCATCGACCCCCAGCTGGTCACCAACCTGACCCGTCCCATCGCCCATACCTTTGCCGTCCCCGCCACCCAGATTGCCGTGGACCTGGGCAACCGTATGGCTGCCAATATGGTGGTGCTGGGCTTCCTCTCCGAGTGTCTCGGCATGCTGAAGGAGGAGGATCTGATGGACGTGATCCGCACCCAGGTCAATCCTCGCTTCGTGGAGCTGAACCTCAAGGCCGCCCAGGCCGGTATCGCGTACGCCAAGGATAATAACCTGTACTATCACGGGTAACGGATAAGGCGGTGACATATGAATTTATTTGAATATGAAGGCAAGCAGCTCATGGGCCGGTTTGATATTCCCGTCCCCCAGAGCCATTTGCTCACCTCCGCGGATGCCCCCCTGCCCATGGACCTTCCCTTCGTGCTGAAGGCCCAGGTGATGACCGGCGGCCGCGGCAAAGCCGGCGGCGTAAAGGTCTGCCGCACGGAAGAGGAGTATACCCGCTATGCGCAGGACATCCTGCACATGACCATCAAGGGTCATCCCGTCCACGGTCTTTTGGCCGAGCAGATGCTAAAACCTCAGCGGGAGTTCTATCTCTCTATCACCCTCCAGGGTGTCTCCCTTCCCACGCTGATCGTCAGTGCCATGGGCGGCATGGACATCGAGCAGGTCTCCCGCGAGCACCCGGAGGAGATCCTGAAGCTGGAGATCGACCCCTTCACGGGTCTGAAGGACTACCAGAAGCGCCAGATCGCCCAAACTCTGCAAGCAGCGGACAAGGACGATGTGTACGCCCTGCTGGATAAGCTCCAGACCGCCTTTTTCTCCACCGGTGCCCTGCTGGTAGAGATCAATCCCCTGGGCCTGGCAGACGGCCGCCTCATCGCCATGGACTCTAAGCTCGTCCTGGATGACCACGCCGTCTCCGCCGCGGACCTGTGCCGGCAGCTGGAGGAGGCCCGCGGCAGCCTGTATCGCTACGCCGCCCCCGAAAAGGAGGCCACCACCATCACCTACGTTCCCCTGGAGGGCAACGTGGCCATGATCTCCGACGGTGCGGGCACCGGCATGCTGACCCTGGACCTGCTGCATGACGCCGGTCTCTCCGTTTCCAGCTTCTGCGAGCTGGGCGGCATGACCACCCCGGAGGTCATGTACCGGGCCATGGAGCTGACCCTGCAGAATCACCCGGACATCTCCGCCGTGATCGTCGTGCTCATCGGCGGCTTCAACCGCATGGACAACATGGCCAAGGGCCTCACCGACTACTGCAAGGAGCATAATGTCACCGTGCCGGTGTTCTGCCGGATGTGCGGCACCATGCAGGAGGAGGGCATCCGTATCATGCACGAGCACGGCATGACCACCTTCGACGATCTCACGGAAACCGTGGCCGCCGTGGCCGCCGCAGTAAAGGAGGGCTGAAGCATGTCTATCCTCATCGATAAAAATACTCGCGTCATGGTCCAGGGCATCACCGGCAAGTCCGGCTCCCTGCAGACCAAGGCCATGCTGGATGCCGGCACCAACATCGTCGCCGGAGTCACCCCCGGCAAGGGCGGCCAGGAGGTCTACGGCATCCCCGTGTATAACTACGTGGCCGAGGCCAAGCGCGCCCACGATTTCGACGCCGTCATCTGCTTTGTCCCGCCCCGTGTGGCCAAGGATTCCTGCTTTGAAGCCATCGATGCCGGCATCCGTCTCCTGGTTCTCACCACGGAGGAGATCGCCCTGCACGATGTGGTGGAGATCATCGCCTATGCCAAGGCCCACGGCACCACCCTGGTGGGTCCCGGCTGCGCCGGTGTCATCGCTCCGGGCGTGTGCAAGGTAGGCGCTCACCCGGTCCGCTTCTTCCAAAAGGGCCACGTGGGCATCGTTTCCAAGAGCGGTGCCCTCTCCTATGAGATCGGCAAGACCCTCACCGACCGGGGCATCGGTCAGTCCGGCGTCGTCGCCATCGGCGGCGGCCCCATGTGGGGCTTTACCCAGAAGGACGCCATTGCCTTGTACCAGCAGGATCCGGATACCCAGGTCATCGTGCTGCTGGGTGAGATCGGCGGCGGATCCGAGGAGGCAGCCGCCGCGTATATCCGCGACCATGTCACCAAGCCCGTGGTGTCTCTCATTGTGGGGCGCAGCGCCCCCACCGGCAAGAGCCTGGGCCACGCCGGCGCCATTGTCAGCGGCAATGTAGGCACCGCCGCCACCAAGATCGCGGCCCTGCAAAGCGCAGGTGTGTATGTAGTGACCAGCCCCACCCAGCTGGCGGAGCAGGTCCGTTTGTTACTGAATAAGGAGGGCTGATTCATGTCCGTATACATCGACCAAGAGCTGTGCAAGAGCTGCAGCATGTGCGTCACTCTGTGTCCCAAGCAAGTGTTTGAAATCACCCACCATGTGAATAAGAAGGGCTATAACTATGCCGCTGCCGTCCGGGAGGACCAGTGCGTCAAGTGCAAAAAGTGCGAAAAAATGTGCCCCGACTTTGCTATTTACGTGGAATGATCCGTTTTATTGGAGTTAGGAGGCCCCTGTGATCAGTAAAATTGTCGGCAATATTACCCCCTCCGCCACCTGCGAGCTGGAGGGACTCATCGGCAGCATGAAAAAAGAGGGCATCGATGTGGTGGCCCTGAACATCGGCGAGCCGGACTTTAAAACTCCGGAGCCTATCTGCACCGCCTGCAAGGACGCCCTGGACGCCCGCAAAACCACCTATGTGGCCACCGCCGGTATCCCCGAACTGCGTCAGGCCATCTGCGCCAAGCTGCAGCGGGACAACGGCCTGACCTATGCCCCGGAGCAGATCTGCGTCTCCACCGGTGCCAAGCAGGCCCTGTTCAACGCCGTCATGGCCGTGACCAACCCCGGTGACGAGGTCATCATCCCCACCCCCGGCTGGGTCAGCTATGTGGAGATGGTCAAGCTGGTGGGCGGCGTGCCTGTGTGCGTGCCCTGCACTTCGGATTTCCAGCTGGATCTGGATGCCATCCGCCAGGCCGTCACCGAAAAGACCGCCGCCATCATTCTCAATTCCCCCAATAACCCCACCGGCGCCGTGTACGGTTTGGAGAGCCTTCAGGCCATCGCCCGGCTGGCCGTGGAGAAGGACCTGTACGTCATCGCCGATGAGATCTATGAAAAGCTCCTTTACGGCCAGGCCCGCCATATCTCCATCGCCTCCCTGTCCCCGGAGATCTACCGGCGCACCATCGTCATCAACGGTATGTCCAAGGCCTACCGCATGACCGGCTGGCGCATCGGTTACTCCGCCGCTCCCCTGGCCCTGGCCAAGGGCATCAGCGCCCTGCAGAGCCACGTCACCTCCAACAGCACCACCTTTGTGCAGTGGGCCGCCCTGGAGGCTCTGGAGCACGGTGAGCCGGAGGTGCAGCAGATGGTCTCTGAGTTCGTGGCCCGGCGCGACTATGCCTACCGGCGGGCCTGCCAGCTGCCCCACGTCACCTGCACCAAGCCCGACGGTGCCTTTTACCTGATGCCGGATGTCAGCTGGTACTATGGAAAAACCGACGGCACCCACATCATCACCGATTCTTTCGCCATGAGCGAGTATCTGCTGCAGCAGTATCATGTGGCGGTAGTACCCGGCGGTGCTTTCATGGCCCCCGGTGCCATCCGCATCGCCTATACCAATTCCCTGTCCGAGATCCAGCGGGGCTTTGACCGCATTGCCCAGGCCCTGGCCGCTCTGCACTGAGCCTTTGGAGGAGTCATGCCTATGCATAAGAAAACCATCGGCATCATCGGCGGCATGGGGCCTTTGGCTACGGCGGACCTGTTCCACAAGATCGTCACCCATACCCAGGCTACCTGTGATCAGGATCATCTGCATGTGATCATTGACAACAACACCGCCATCCCCGACCGTACCGCCGCCCTGCTCCAGGGCGGGGAGGATCCCCTGCCCCAGATGCGGAAAAGCGCCCGGATGTTGGAGCTTGACGGGGCCGATTGCCTCATCATGCCCTGCAATACGGCCCACTGCTTCCACACCCAGGTGCAGTCCTCCGTGCATATTCCCCTGCTGAATATGCTGGAGCTGACGTGTCAGGAGATGCAGCGCCGGGGCATCCGCAAGGCGGGTCTTCTGGCCACCAACGGCACCGTGCAGACCGGTGTATACGCAGCCGCAGCCGAGAAATTTGGCCTCACCCTGCTCACCCCGGACGAGGCAGGCCAGCAGGCGGTCATGGACATGATCTACCGGGGTGTAAAGGCCGGCGCCGCCGTCTATAACGCCGCTGCCGTAGAGGCTGCCGTAGCCCGTCTGCGGCAGCAGGGCGCTGAAACCATGGTGCTGGGCTGCACCGAGCTTCCCCTGGCCGTGGAGCTGTATCATCTAGATTTTGCGGCCATCGACCCCACACTGGAGCTTGCCAAAGGAGCCATCCGCTTCGCCGGCGGCACAGTGCTGGACTGAATTTTGCTCACTTACTTCCTCTCCCCTGGACCCGGTGGGATCTTCGGCAGCCACCGAAGACCACGCCAGGTCCATCCTTATCCGCTCTTCCCGCCTTTGGCGGGATTTTTACTTACCATCGATTGACAAGGGCAGACACGGTTTTGACGGGCAGAAATGCGCCCGTACCGCGTGGGGCCCCTTGGAAATACGGCAAGTATTCCCTGCGGGTCTTTCCTTGTCTGGACACATTTCTGCGCGACAAAACTGCTGCGCATCTGCCAGCGATGGATTTTCGAGCGATTTTTGGCTTTTGAGCCGCAGGCGGGCTGGCGCCCGCCAAGGTGAGAAGGACAAAAAGCGCCGCAAAGACGCGCTGGCAGGCGTGTTTGCCCTTGTTAATCGATGGTATAAACGCAAAAATCAGCTATCCTTCGGCTATGTTGTCTGTATCTCGTCTGTTGTTCTCTGCAAATCCGAATAACCGCATATCCCCTGATGTCGTTAAAAGTATTGTTTTCATTAGGAAAATACATGGAAATATTAAAAAACCGCATATATGCAAAATATCGATTTTTAACGTTAATTGCCTGTGGTTTATTTTAAAAAAGGAAAAATTATCATGCTGAAAATTTTCGCGTTTCGCATCACAAAAAAACAGAAATCAACGCATTTCTAAACATCAGAATCAGCATATTCGCAACAATAATTACGAAATTCGCAAATTTTCTCATCGCAAGTTAGAGAGCTATAACTGTGTTCAAAATCTGCGAAATACACAAAAAACAAAAAAATTATTTGGCAAATATAAGATTGACATATGAAAAAAAATTGATTAAACTAAAGAAAATTGTCGACAGTATAATATCGACAGTTAACGACACGGCCGTTTTGATGAAACTTGTACGGTTTCACCAAGCGCCGAGATCGTACCCCGCGAAGCTACAGCAAAAGCCAAGCGGCGGGCAGAGAAAAGGGCTCTGCCCGCGCAGAAAGGAAGGTTGAGAAGATGGACAGCAAAGAGAAGAAAGTGGATATGGCGTCCTTCCAAAAGAATGCCTATGTAAAGGAAGTACCCGACTTCAAGATGGATGACAACAAGAGCGAGGTCGCCATTATGAAGGATTTCTACACCCTCATCTATGGTTTCATTGCCCAGCGTGTGATTGATTCCTTCGGAGCCGAGGGCGAGCAGGTGGTCCGCCGGGCCCTGCGGGATTTCGGCAAGATTCGCGGCACCGCCCAGCGGGAGCGCCAGCTGCACTACGGCCTGGAGCTGAACATGCAGAACCTCCACATTTACGCTGACCTGCCCGGCGACGATGACCAGGAGACCTGCCGCCAGATCTTCGAGAAGGACGACTTTTATTCCGATCTGGACGAATGTGATATGTACGACCTGTGGAAGAAGTACGACCTGATGGATGCCGCCGTTGTCTACTGCGAGGAGATCCACCACGCCATGTGGACCGCCTACCACGAGGACACCGTAGTGGTGCAGGAGAAAATCCTCACCCGGGGTGACGATAAGTGCACGTTTCGCTGCAAGATGCCCAATTACCAGAAAAAGAAAGACCTCCCCAGCTATAAAGAAGGCAAAAAATACTGATCCCTCATTTCACCCGTAAGGGGCGGCCCCGCCGCAGAGTGTACCGGCACAAAAATGTCAGTCTGCTCGCCCACTAAAATAAAGGAGTAAGAGTATGAAAAAGATTATCGCGCTTTGCCTCGCAGTCATTATGACTCTGGGTCTTCTGGCCGGTTGCGGCAAGAAAACCGACGACAACACCGATCCCAGTGAAAAGACTCTGGTTCTCAGAGCCGAAACCGCATTCACTACCCTTGACCCCGCAAACAGCAATAACACCCACGATATCAAGCTCTATGACCAGATCTATGAGGGCCTGTACGGCATGAACGAAGCCGAGGGCGGCTATTATAATGAGCTGGCCAAGGACGTGGTCGTCAGCGATGACTCCATGACCTACACCATCACCCTCAAGGACGGCATCACCTTCCAGAACGGCGAGGCCCTCACCGCTTCTGACTGCGTGTTCACCTATGAGAGAGCTTTCAAGAACGCCAACATGAACTACCTGACCACCATGATCGACAGCGTGGAAGCTCCCGACGATCAGACCTTCGTTATCCACATGAAGTATGCTTACGCTCCCATTGCCCACACCCTGTTCCGTGTGAAGATCGTGGAGGAGAACGAAGTGACCCAGCAGGGCGATAAGTTCGGCACCATCCCCAACACCGCCGGCACCGGTGCCTACTATGTCACCGAGTACAATGTCTCCACCGGTGCAAAGCTGGCCGCCTATGACAATTACTGGCAGGGCGCTCCCAACATCAAGAAGGTGGAATACCGCGTGTTCGCCGACTCCGCCGCCGCCGTCATCGCCTACGAAAACGGCGAGCTGGATTACTACGAGGAAGCGGCTCTGTCCGATTGGGACTCCCTGTATAAGAAGGCCGGCGACGCCCACAGCGCCATGGTCACCGGTAACAACGTCATCTGGATGGGCATCAACTACGCCAGCAAGAACGCCACCGTTCTCAATAACGACCTGGTCCGCAAGGCCATGTTCTATGCCATTAACAAAGAGGATGTGAATCTGGCTGTGGCCGAGGGCTACGGCAAGGCCACCGATACCTACATGGTTCCCGAGTACTGCCCCACCCAGCCCACCACCGGCTTTGAGACTTATGCCTATAACCCCGAGAAGGCCAAGTCCCTGCTGGCCGAGGCCGGCTATCCCGACGGTGTGGATGTGGGCACCATCCTGACCACCAGCTCCGCCCACAACTCCAAGACCGCCCAGGTGCTCCAGGCCGATCTGGAAGCCGTCGGCATTCACGCCAAGGTGGAGATGCTGGACGTGTCCATGGCCGTTGAAAAGTGGAACGCGCAGGATTATGATATCTGCGTCTACGGCGACTCCGGCAACTACGACTTCAACAACATCCGTCAGCAGGTCCACAGCGAGTCCGTTGGTATGTACGTCATCAACTACACCGTCGGTAACAAGTTCAACTGGCAGCGCATGGAAGAGCTGGTTGCCCTGGGCGCCGGCACCGCCAACCAGGAGGAGCGCATGACCTACTACACTGAGCTGTGGTCCATGATCATGGATACCGCCACCATCCTGCCCCTGATCAATCGTCCCGTGGCTATCGTCTGGGCCGATGATCTGGATGTAGGTACCCCCGTTCCCACGTACTACAAGATCAGAAACTTCAGCTGGGTCTCCGCCAGCTAACTCCCCACCCCGCGAATCCCTATTCCCTCTTAACCAAGCGGCAGGGCAGCACGCCTGTCCTGCCGCTCAATTTGAATGAAAGGAGGATATGCTGTGTATCGGTATGTACTCAAACGCATTTTGTTCCTGATACCGACGATCCTGGGTGTTATCTTCATCATCTACTTCGTGCTGAACCTTACCCCCGGCAATCCCGGTAGATCTATTCTCGGCGTGTCCGCTCCGCAGGAAGCGGTGGACCAGTTGAATGAAGAGCTGGGCTATAATGATCCTCTTTTGGTAAAATACGCCCGCTACGTAAAAAATCTGGTCGTTGACCAGAGCTTCGGCACCTCTTACTTTACCGGACAGGACGTGGCAGACGAGGTGCTGCCCCGCTTCGGCGTCACGCTGAAGCTGTCCGTCATCGGCATCATCATTTCCACCCTGGTGGGTGTGCCCCTGGGCATCCTCACCGCGGTAAAGCAATACTCCGTCTGGGACTATGTTCCCTCTGTTTTGGCGTTTCTGCTGGCGGCCATCCCGTCCTTCGTGCTGGGTATGTCGCTGCTGCTGATCTTCTCTCTGAAGCTGAACTGGCTGCCATCCTATGGCTTAGCCACCTGGAAAAGCTATATTATGCCGGCGCTGTGCATGGCCATTCCCGTAACGGCATTTAATGTCCGGTTCACCAAATCCTCCATGCTGGAGTCCATCCGCGCCGACTATATCGATACCGCCCGGGCCAAGGGCGCCAAGGAGCGCACCGTCATCTGGAAGCACGCTCTGAAAAACGCCCTCCTGCCGGTCATCACCAACATTGGTCTGAACATGGGCGGCCTAATCATGGGTGCCGTGGTGGCCGAGCGACTGTTCTCCGTCCCCGGCATCGGCGCGCTGATCGTAGACCGTATCGCCTACAAGGACGAGCCGGTCATCATCGCCGGCACCATCGTCATCTCCATTACGTTCACCGTGATCATGCTGCTGGTGGATATCATCTACGCCTTCGTAGACCCCCGCATCAAGGCCAAGTATACCCGCATTAAAGGATAAGGAGGTAGCCGTATGAGTGAAAAAGTAACAACCGCGGCTGCCGCTGCCGAGCCCATCAAGTTCAAAAAGCAGAGCCAGGCCAAGGAGATCTGGCGGCGCTTCCGCAAAAACCGCGGCTCCATGATTGGCCTTGTGATGCTGTGCCTCATTGCGTTTTTCCTGATTTTTGCCAACCTTTTCGCCACCTATGATTCCGCCGTCACGCAGAATCTGTCCCAGAAGCTGGCCACCCCCTCCGCCGAGCACATTTTCGGCCTGGACTCCTACGGCCGTGACCTGCTGGCCCGTGTGCTCTACGGCGGCCGCACCTCCATCGCCATCGCGGTGCTGGCCACCCTGTCCTCCTGCGTGGTGGGCTGCGCCTTGGGCGCCATCGCCGGTTACTTCGGTGGCAAGGTGGACAGCATCATCATGCGCGGCCTTGACATCTTCATGTCCGTGCCGGACATCCTGTTCACCATGGCCGTGGTGTTCGCCCTGGGTGCCAGCACCGTGAACCTGGTCATCGCCCTGACCCTGGCCTACTTCACCAACTATGTGCGCCTGGTCCGCTCCCAGATACTCAGTCTGTCAGACCTTGAATATGTGGAGGCGGCCAAGGCCGGCGGTGCCAGCAGCGCACGCATCATCCTCACCCATATATTCCCCAACGCCATGGGTGTCATCATTGTCAACACCACTCTGAATGTGGCCAAGATCATCCTCTATGAGTCCACCCTGGGTTTCCTGGGTCTGGGCATGCCGCCACCCGCTCCCGAGTGGGGCCAGATCATCTCCGATGCCCGCGAGTATATGCGTGTAGCGCCTCATATGCTGCTCTTCCCCGCCCTGGCCATCGTCATCACCGCCTGCTCCGTCAACCTGGTGGGCGACGGTCTCCGGGATGCCATGGACCCGCACCTGAAATCTTAACGGAGGAAGCGAGGTGTCTTACATGAATGACAACAATAACATTTTGGAAATCAAGGACCTTTCCGTGATCTATAAAACCGATCTGGAAACGGTAAAAGCCGTCAGCGGCATCAGCATCGCCATCAAGCGCCGGAGCACCTTCGGCCTGGTGGGCGAGACCGGCGCCGGCAAAACCACAACGGCCCGCTCCATCATCCGCCTGCTTCCGGCTGTGGGCCACGTTACCAGCGGCAGCATCACCTTCGACGACAAGGACATTCTCCATATGCCCGAAGACGAGATGCGCCAGTACCGGGGCGATAAGATCGCCATGGTCTTCCAGGACCCCATGACCAGCCTGAACCCCGTCATGTCCGTGGGCGACCAGATCGCAGAGACCATTAAGATCCATAACCCCCACCTGAGCAAGGAGGAAGTGGAGCGGCGGGTGGAGAGCACCCTGCAAATGGTGGGCATCCTCCCCTCCCGCAAGGTGGAGTACCCCCATCAGTTCTCCGGCGGCATGAAGCAGCGGGTCATCATCGCCATCGCCCTGGCCTGTGAGCCGGATCTGCTCATCGCCGACGAGCCCACCACCGCCCTGGATGTGACCATCCAGGCCCAGGTGCTTATGATGATCAAGGATCTGCGCGACCGTCTGGGCACCTCCATGCTGATGATCACCCATGACCTGGGTATCGTAGCCAAGATCTGCGACGACGTGGGTGTCATGTACGCCGGCGAGATCGTGGAGTCCGGCACGGTGCAGGATATCTTCGAGGGCGAGGATCATCACCCCTATACCGAGGGTCTGTTCGGCTCCATCCCGGATTTGAAGTCCAAGTCCCGCCGCCTCAATGCCATTCCCGGCCTGATGCCCGATCCCACCAACCTGCCGGAAGGCTGCGTCTTTGCCGAGCGATGCAAATACGCCACAGACCTCTGCCGCCGGGAGCATCCCAGCGTCTCCGTTTCCGGCACCCATCAGCTGTGCTGCCACCGGTTTAACCCCGACGGCAGCAGGAAGGAGGATATGAATGGATAACGCCACTCCGTTGATCCAGCTGAAGGATCTGAAAACCTACTTTAAGCTCAACGGCGGTGCCACCCTCCACGCGGTGGACGGCATCAACCTGGATATCCTGGAGGGCGAGACCATCGGCGTTGTGGGCGAGTCCGGCTGCGGCAAGTCCACCCTGGGCCGAAGCATCCTCCGCCTGGTGGAGCCCACCTCCGGCCAGATCATCTACAAGGGCCAGGATGTCACCAAGATCAGCCAGCGGAAGTTCCGTCCCCTGCGCCAGGATCTGCAGATCATCTTCCAGGACCCCTACGCCAGCATTGACCCCCGCAAATCCGTTATCGAGGTCATTGCCGAGTACATGATCATCCATAAGACCTACGCCCACCGGGCCGATATCTATAACCGGGCCGCGGAGCTGATGGACATGGTGGGTCTGGCCCGGCGCTATGCCAACATGTATCCCCACGAGCTGGACGGCGGCCGCCGCCAGCGTATCGGTATCGCCCGCGCCTTGTCTCTGAGTCCCAAGTTCATCGTCTGCGACGAGCCTGTTTCGGCTTTGGACATGTCCATCCAGGCGCAGATCCTGAACCTTCTCATGGACCTGGGCGACGAACTGAACCTGACCTATCTCTTCATCACCCACGACCTCAGCGTGGTCAAGCACATTTCCGACCGGATTATGGTCATGTATCTGGGTCAGGCGGTGGAGATCGCCCCCTCCGAGGAGCTGTTCAATAACCCTCTGCACCCCTATACCCAGGCACTGCTTGCCGCCATTCCCGAGCCGGACCTGTCCAAGCGGGACATCCCCTTCAAGACCATCAAGGGCGAGGTCAGCAGCCCCATCAACGTCAAGCCCGGCTGCCGCTTCTGCAAGCGCTGCGAGTTTGCCACCGCCGCCTGCGAGGGCGCCGATAAGTCCCTGGTGGAGGTCAGCCCGGGACACTTTGTGGCCTGCGAACTGCATAAATAATCCTCCGCCTGCGCGGAACAATCGGGAGATCCGGCGTGTCGCTGTAAAACGCGGAGCGGATCTCCCGTTTTTATCTCTCAACCGTGAAAGGAGTATCCCCATGAATGTGCTGAAAGATCTGGCCCCCCAAGCCGTTATGCACTGGTTTGAGGCAGTCTGTTCCATCCCCCACCCCTCCCTGCGGGAGGAGAAGCTGTCGGCCTTCCTCATGCAGTTTGCCCGGGAGCGGAACCTGGAGTGTATGGAGGACGAATACCACAATGTTCTCATCCGCAAGCCCGCCTCCCCCGGCCGGGAGGATCGTCCCGGCCTGGTGCTGCAGTCCCATATGGACATGATCTGCGCCGTGGAGGAGGGCGTGGAGCACGATTTCGACACCCAGGGCCTGGAGCTTTACATAGACGGCGATAAGATCCGGGCCAGGGGCACCACCCTGGGTGCCGACAACGGCATCGGCGTTGCCTACCAGCTGGCCATCTTGGACGATGACACCCTGGTCCACCCGGCCATCGAGGCCGTGTTCACCACTGCCGAGGAAATTGGCATGGTGGGTGCCTCCCACTTTAACGCCCACCGGCTCCGGGGCCGTACCATGATCAATTTTGACGCCGGCGGCTTCACCGAGGGCCGCATCTATGTGGGCTGCGCCGGCAATCAAAAGGCTCTGCTGCGCCAGCACATCACCTTTGACCCCTGTGGGGTCCGTCAGGCCCTGCGCATCGACCTGACAGGCCTCCGGGGCGGCCACTCCGGCGGCGATATCCAGAAGGGCCGGGGCAACAGCAGCCTGCTGCTGGGCCGCCTGCTGGCGCTTCTGCTGCAGGAAAATGCCCAGGTCCTCTCCCTCAGCAGCGGCGACACCACCCAGGAAAATAAAAACGGCATCCCCGCCCAGTGCACGGTCCTGGCCTACCCGGCGGACCTGCCC
Source organism: Barnesiella intestinihominis (assembly GCA_963650135.1). GTDB lineage: Bacteria > Bacillota > Clostridia > Oscillospirales > Oscillospiraceae > HGM13006. Next base: position 15,017 of record CAVJLG010000081.1, read on the forward strand.
CGACTCACAGAGGCCCTGCGCCGGTTTGAAAGTGCCCTGCAGGACGAGCTGCGGGATGTGGACGACGGTGTCTGTCTGCGCCTGTCCGCTGCCGACGGCTCTTCCCGGGCCCTGTCGCAGGCCAGTGTGCAGGCCCTTTCCCGCCTGCTGCATATCCTTCCCAACGGCGTTATCTCCATGCAGCGCACCTTTGCGGACGTACCGGAGTGCTCCTGCAATATCGGCAATGTTGAAATAGACGGCAATCAGGTGCTATACTATCTCTCGGCCCGCAGCTGCAAGGAATCCCTTTTGGAATATATGTGCGGAAAGTGGCGGGCCGCCGCGGCCCTGTCCGGTGCCGTTTTAGATGAGGGGCTTCGACTGCCCAGCTGGGATTATGACCCCGGCTCCCCGGTGCGCAAGCTGGTGGAACAGGAATATATCCGGGAGTTCAGCGCCCGGCCCCGCTTCATGGTGACCCACGCCAGCACCGAGTGTTCCCTGTTCAAAAAAGCCGTGCCGTGCATGGACATCATCTCCATGGGTCCCATTATCTATGACGAGCATACCCCCCGGGAATATATGGGCATCGAGTCCGTAGGCGTCCTGTGGACGTTCGTAAAAAACATTCTGAATCAGCTGTAAGAGGAGAAAATCGTCATGTCCAAAAAGCTATACTATAACGGAACCATACTCACCATGGACGATGCCTGCCCCCGGGCGGATTACGTCCTCACGGAGGATGGCCGTATTCTTTCCGTGGGCCGAGCCTGTGATATGCCCGATGCCCTTTCCTCCGGTGTCCAGTCCATCGACCTCCGGGGCCGCATGCTGCTGCCCGGCTTCATTGACTCCCACCTGCACATGCTCACCGCCGCCCTGAACCGCCTGAAGCTGGATATATCCGACCGGCACTTTGCCTCCGTAGAGGATATGCTCGCCTATGTCCGCCGGGAGAAGGAGGGCAGTGGCGAGGCCTGGATCAGCGTCTTCGGCTATTCCGAGGAAAATCTGGACGACGGCCGCATGGTCACGTGCGGGGACATCGACAAGGTGTTTCCCGATGTCCCCGTGACCATCATCCGGGTCTGCGGCCACATGTGCATCGTCAATTCCCAGGTGATAGCCCGCCTTGACCCGGAAAAAATGGAGTCCATCCAGGGCGGTGCTTTTGTCAAGGACGCCTCCGGCGCTTACACCGGCCTCGCCACCGAGGGTGCCCAGCAATACGTGCTGGACTCCATGCCCGAGGCCGACCCGGAGGTGGTGCAGCGCTGCCTGCTGCAGGAGCAGGACCTGCTTCTGCGCTGCGGCATCACCGCCATCCACGATGCCGGCACCGACATGATGCTCCCCCGGGCCTATGTGGAGGCCTATGAGGAGATGGAGCGCCGGGGCGCATTGCGCCTGCGCACCTATCTGATGGTCCGCCCCGGCGACGGGGAGCCGGCCAAAGAATTTGATCGCTGGCTCACGGGCCTGAAGGCCCGCCATCCCGCCGGACGGCTGAAGATCGGCTCCGTGAAGCTCTTTGCCGACGGCAGCTTCGGCAGCCGCACCGCCGCGGTAAATGAGCACTATCAGGGCCAGCCGGAAAACACCGGCCTGCTGCTCCGGCACCGTCTGGACACCTACACCACCTACCTGGCCGACCGCGGCCACCAGGTGGCGGTCCATGCCATCGGCGACCGGGCCACCGGGTATGTGGCTTCTCTCTACGCCGCCTCCACCGGCAAGGATACCGCCCGCCTGCGCATCGAGCACGCCGAGCTGCTGGATGACCAGCTTATCGAAACCATTCGCCTGAACCACCTGCTGATTATGACCCAGCCCATCTTCATTCGGGAGTTCGGCGCCACCTATTTCAATAATCTCGGCCCCCAGCGGGCCATGCATATCCAGCCCCTGCGCACCCTGCTGGACCGGGGCATCCGGGTGGGCTTCGGCACAGACTACCCTGTAGACGATCCCAGCCCCCTGCTGGGCATCCACACGGCCATGACCCGGGAGATCAAAAACAGTGGCCGTCTTCTCAACCCCGCCGAGGCCATCACCTTTGAGGAGGCCGTCCGCTGCTATACTCTGCACAATGCCATCGGCTCCTTCGACGAAGAAACCATGGGCTCCATCCGAGCCGGAAAATACGCCGACTTCGTCGTCCTCTCCGGCATCGAGCCTCAGGCAGACGGCACCGTAAGCGACGTTTCCGCCGCCCAGGTAGACCAGACCATCATCGGCGGCGAGACCGTTTACACCCGCGTCTGACCCCCGCTCCCCCATCAAAAAGCGCCCGCTTCGGCGGGCGCTTTTTTGCGTAAAAAAACACCTTCACCGCGGTGCAAAAGCGGTGAAGGTCGGTGTAGTTTCGGGGAAGATTCGGGGAAGTTTTGGGGATGCAAATGGTGAGGGAAACGGTGAAATTTGCGTCTCCAAATTTCACTGAGGGGAAATCAGGCGACAAATTTCTTGGGCTGCATTTTGGGGGAAAGATTTTTCCCGGTTGCGGAGCATGGTGTTGGGGTCGATGGCGCCGGAGAGGAGGCCCCGGATCAGCGGGGGTAATTCATCCTCGTTTTCTGCGGTCAGGGCGCAGCCTCGGGCGGAGAGAAATTTCAGGTTCCTCGTCTCGCAGCCGGGCACGGCGTCCAGGTAGATCAGGGGGACCCCGGCGGTCACGGACTCGGCGGTGGTGAGGCCCCCGGCCTTGGTGACCAGGGCGTCGCAGGCGTGGAGGTACTGGGGCATACGCTTGGTGAAGCCCACCACCTGAATTTGCGGGTACTCCTCCAAGGTCAGCTTGCTGGAGCGGTAAAGCCGGCGGTTGCTGCCGCAGACCATGACCAGCTTGTCCTCCGCCGGGGACAGGGCCCGGGCGATCTTCTCCGCTGCCGAGCGCATGGGGCCTGCGCCCATGCTGCCGCAGGCCAGGACGATGACATGGCGGGCGTTTTGCAGGTGCAGGCTGCGGCGGGCGGCGTCCCGGTCCAGGGGCTGGGAAAAGGCCGGGGAGACGGGGATGCCCGTGGGGTGGAGGCGGCTGCGGTCCAGCCCGGCGGCGGCAAATTCGTCCACCAGGTCCGGGTGGGGGATGCAGTAGCCGTCCATATTCAGCTCACCCACGCCGGGGGAGCAGGTATAGTCCGTGGCCACGAACCAAGCGGGAATGGAGAGCTTGCCCCGCAGGCGCAGCTCCGTGACCATCATGGCCGGGAACACATGGACGCAGATCACCGCGTCGGCCTTGTCGGTCCGCAGGGCGTGAAACAGATTGTCCGCGCCCTTGATGGACTGCTCATACAGCAGCGGAGAGGGGCTGCGCTCCTCCAGGCGGTAGCCCACGCCGTAGAGCTTGGGGGCGTAGCGGTAGGCAAAGTTATGGCCTTTACTGATGAAATTGGCCGAGGACTTGGGGAGAAAGCCCAGGGCGTCCCGGATAATAGGGGTGTGGCCCAGGGCCGTGAGCTCCTGGCCGATGGCAGCGGCGGTGCTGTTGTGTCCGCCGCCGGTGGCGCAGGTGAAAATGGTCACTTTCATGGATTTTTCCTCGCTTTCCGCGCAAGGCGCATGAGACGGGGTCGGTTATACCGCTGGATGATTTGAAAGGGCACATTGCCCAAAAGGATATAGACGGCCACGATGCAGACCATCCAGCCGCTTCGGCAAAAGGCGAAGGCTCCCAGGGACAAAAGGCCCAGGAAGAAATGGACACACTCGGCCACGCAGGTCTCCTGGACCAGGAGGGCATAGTCGGTTTTCCCGCCGGGGGCCAGCTTCTTTTTGACCATGTCGCCCAACAGGCGGCTCATGTCCGGTACCTTGTCCTTCCAGCGGTGGACGCCCAGCTTGCGCCAAAACCAGCCCTCCTTTTCAAAGGGGGCGGGGGCGTAGGGCCATTTATCGCCGGAAAACCAGCGGCGGGGCAAAGCCTGGCCCAGAGGGTGGGCCAGGAGGCTCAGGGCCAGGAGATAGAGGACGCCTTGCAGAAGCGGCGGCATGGGATCATTCCTTTCTTAAAAACAGCACGCCCAGGGTCTTGGGGCCGCAGTGAGAGGAGACGGTACACCCGGCCTGGGTGACGAACACCTCCCGGAAGGGGGCCTCGGCCTTGACCTGCTCCGTCAGTTCCCGCAGCGTCTCCTCCGGCACCTGGCCGGAGTGGGTGATGAACACCCAGTCCTCCACCACGGACTTGCCGGAAAGGCGCTCGGTGATATACTGGCGGTAGACCTTTTCGATGGAGCCGCGATATTTCTTGCAGACCACCAGGTTGCCCTGGCGTATTTCCAGGCAGGGCTTCAGCTTCAAGACATTGGCACCCAGGGCGGTGACGCCGCTGCAGCGGCCACCTTTCCACATGAATTGCAGGGTGTCCAGGACGAAGCTGGTGTCGCTGAGGGGGGCCAGACGGCGCAGCTCCCGGGCAATTTCCTTGGCGGGCATGCCTCGGTCACGGAGCTTGGCGCCCTGGAGGGCCAGGAGGGCTCCGCCGGTGGAGAGCTGGCGGCTATCCACCACATGGATGCGATCGGCGGCGTCCATTTCCGTGGCGGCGAGGAGGGCGTTTTGGCAGGTGCTGGAGAGGTTGGAGCTGATGTCGATGTGGACAATATCATAGCCCTCGGCCAGGATGGGGGCGAAGAAATTCTTAAATTCCTCGGGGCTTACCGCCGCCGTTTTGGGGAGGGTGCCGTCCTTTTGATAGTCGGCATACAGGTCCAGGGCGGTGTAGCTGCCGTCATCGGGGAAGGTGCGCTGTCCGCTCTGGATGGTCAGGGGGACGGTGCGGATTTTGAAACGCTTCAGGAGTGCGGGGGTGAGATCGCAGGTGCTGTCGTATGTGATGCAAACGGGATTGGACACGGTGAGGTTCCTCCTATGTCTTATTTTACAGTATAGCATTATAAGGGAGAAAGCTCAAGCGAAACTCAAAAATGGGGGTGTTTTTTGCGGGGGAGGTGTGATAGGATGGGGGGAGGATTTAAGTGAAGAGTGAAGAGGTTTTGGGGACGTGGGTTACGGATGTCCCTGTTGCGGTGCCCAAAATTTCAAGCATCCGCCGTAAGGCAGCGTGGAAATTTTGGGCACCGCAACAGGATCATCGGCCCTACGGAGATCATTTTATAAAGGAGAGGGTTTTATGTTTCGGATATTGGTGGCGGAGGATGATGCCAGTACGCGGCTGCTGATGTGTGAGGTTTTGCAGAGGGCGGGGTATGAGCCTTGTCCGGCGCGCAATGGGGTGGAGGCGCTGGAGGTGATGGAGCACTACCAGTGCGATCTGGCGGTGGTGGACATCACGATGCCGCAGATGGACGGCATTGCCTTTACCCAAACCCTGCGGGAGGGGAACTGCGACCTGCCGGTGCTCATGGTGACGGCCCGGGTGACCCAGGAGGACAAGCGGCGGGGGTTTCGGGCCGGGTGCGACGACTACATGGTCAAGCCCGTGGACGAGGATGAGATGCTTTGGCGCATTGAGGCCCTGCTGCGGCGCTACCGCAGCACGGCGGAGCGGCGGCTTACGGTGGGCGGGACGGTTTTGGATCGCAGCTCTATGCAGGTCATCACGGCCCAGGGCGTGCAGCAACTCACGGCCAAGGAATTTATGCTGCTATTCAAATTGCTGTCCTATCCCAGGACATTATTTACCAAGCGGCAGCTCATTGATGATATTTGGGACCTGGACAGTGAGGTGGACGAGCACACGGTGGAGGTATACATCTCCCGGCTGCGGGAGCGGTTTCGGGGCATCCCCGACTTCGAGCTGCGAACCATTCGGGGGTTCGGGTACATGGGCATGCCCAGGGAGGACGAAAATGCGCAGAAATAAAGGAAAAAAAGAGAATCCGCCGGCCAGGCTCCTATGGACGATGTTCCTGCTGGTGCTGGGGCTGGTGGTGGTTTACGCCACCCTGGCGCTGGGCATCTATGCCCTGGTGCAGCGGCTGGTGCGGCTGGACGAGAGCAACTACACCCTGGTGTGGCCCATCCTCATTTTGGCGGTGAGCGCCATTTTGGGCGTGGTGCTGGCTATCTTCATCTTCCGGAGGTATCTGGCGCCGCTGTCGCGGCTGATGCAGGCCACCCAGGCGGTGGCCGCCGGGGATTACTCGGTGCGGGTGGAGCTGCGGGGCACACGGGGCGAGGTGGCGGACTACATCCGCAGCTTCAACAAAATGGCCGAGGAGCTGGGCAGCGTGGAGATGCTGCAATCGGACTTCGTGAACACCTTTTCCCACGAATTCAAGACGCCGCTTATCTCCATTCGGGGGTTTGCCAAGCTGCTGCAAAACCCGGACATCTCCCAGGAGCAGCGGGAAACTTACGCCGGGACCATCGCCCGGGAGTCGGAGCGGCTGGCAGCTATGAGCACGCATATTTTGGAGCTGACGCAGTACGAAAACACGGAGATCGTGTCCGGCAAGACCTGGTACAGCCTGGACGAGCAGCTGCGCCGGTGCATCCACCAGCAGGAGCGGAGTTGGCTGCAAAAGGGGCTCACCGTGGAGGGGGACCTGGACCGGGCGGACTACTACGGCAACGAGGAGCTGGTGGAGCATATTTGGTCGAACCTTATATCTAACGCCATTCGCTTTACACCCGCCGGGGGGCAGATCACGGTAGTGCTGCGGCGGGATCCGGGGCAGGTGAGCGTGGCGGTGTCGGACACGGGCATCGGCATGGATGCGGAGACGCAGAGGCACATTTTTGACAAGTTTTACCGGGGCGAGCAGAGCCCGGACAGCCGGGGGAACGGGCTGGGGCTTTCCATCGTGCGGCGGGCCGTGGAGCTGTGCGGCGGGACGGTGGAGGTGTTTTCCCGGCCCGGGGAGGGGGCGACTTTTACGGTGACGCTTGGGACAGGGGAAAGATGAAAGGGGAAAGATGGAGCGTTACATGGGGTGCGGTAGCCGCCCCCCTTGTGCCCGACAATGCCTCCGGCGGAGTACTTTCTGTCACCAGCGACAGAAAGTACCCGGAGAACGCCGCCAGAACCCATGGTTTTGAATGGTGAGGGAAGCCCCTCTTGGGTTTCCCTCACACACCCTTCCTTACCGTGGTCGTGAGTTTTCCACTATGGCAAACCCGCCGGCTGTTTTTGGCAGTCGGCGGGGATTTTTATTTTCCGATGGAATTGGCCACCATGGCGTCATATTGGGCTCGGGTGATGTCGCAGTGGTAGAAGAGTTTATAATACTCCCGGACTTCGGTGAACAGGTCCCAGTCGGCGGTGGCGGCGGGGTAGAGGAGCTTGCTCAGCCACATCATGCCCAAATAGCGCTGGACGGAGGGGGGGAAGCCCATCCAGTTATAGGGGCCGCAGGGCACCTCGTAGTAGGTGCCGTTTTGGATGGCGGCAACGCTCTGCCAGGCGGGGTCGTTTTGCACGAGGGAGTAGATGCTCTCCGGGGCAAACAGCACCACCTCCGGGTTCCAGGTGAGGATCTGCTCCATGCTGACCTCGTTGCCGGTGCCCTTGGAGGAGGGAGTATCCACCTGGGCCAGGTTATTGGTCAGCAGGTCCAGAATTTCCGCGTGGTAGGAACCCTTGGCAATGACATTTTGCCCCATGTCGCCGGTGACATAGAGCACATTGGCTTTCTCCACCCCGGCGGCGACGGCGACGGTGCGGTCATAAATTTTCTCGCAATAGGCGGCCAGGGCCTCGGCCTCGGCCTTCATGCCCAGCAGGTCCCCCAGCATGCGGTAAGCCTGGGGATAGGTCTGCATATCGGCGGAGATGTGGACGAAGGGGATGCCCGTCTGCTGCTGCAGGTCGTCCATGTCCTCCTTGATGCTGTCCTTGCTCTCGCCCACATCAATGACCACCTGGGCCCCGGACTTCAGCAGGGTCTCCAGGTTCAGCTCGCCCTTGCCGCCGTAGAGCTGGCCCAGCTGGGGCAGGTCCAGGTATTTCTCGTCCAAAAACTCCGCCGCCGACTGGCTCCAGGCGTTGGCGACGCCCACCAGCTTATCCGGGCACAGGGAAAACAGCACGATCTGGGCCAGGGGGCCGCTGAGGGCCACCTTGTCGATCTGGGCGGGCACCTCCACGGTGCGGCCCGCCGAATCGGTGAAAAGGCGCGTGGGGACGGCATTCTCCTCCCGCGCAGCGCCGCAGGCGGCCAGGGTGAAGAGCATCGCAAGGGCCAGCAGCAGAGCTAAAAATTTCTTTGCTTTCATGGGGTTCTCCTTTTTATTTCAGGTCTGCGGCGGAAAAGCGCAGGCAGCCTATGGCCCGCTTTTGGGGCAGGTACAGGGGAAAGTCGGTGCGGCCCGTGTCTACGAGCTTGGCGCGGAGGAATTCGTCGGTGATGACGGACTTGTCCGCGTCCCGGCTGTAAAGGCTGAAAAACCGTCGGGCATCGGCCAGGGAGCGCAGGGGCTGGCCCATTTCCAGCGCCAGCTCCGCCGCGTCAAAGGGCACACCGCGTTCTGCCAGCCAGTCCGCCGCCACATGGAAGCTGTCGCGCCCGGTGGGGTGCGCCCCCACGGAGAAGCGGTGGGTGGCGTAGTGCTTTTTGAACACAAACACCGTGCCCCGGCACTGGGCCCGGGCCACGGCGGCCACCTCCTCGATGGCGCCGAAAAAGCAGAAGGCCATGGCGTCGTAGGGCTCGGCGGGCGGGGCGGCCTGAATGTTGCCTAAAAGAATGTCGATGTTCGTAATGGACCGGCGGGCGCAGTTCTCCCGCAGGACAGCCAGCGCCCCCCCGCTGCGGTCCGCCGCCGTTACCCGGCCCACATGGGGCGACAGGGCCAGGCTTAGGTAGCCCAGGCCGCACCCGGCGTCGCAGATGTGATCCGTGGGGTGCAGGTGGGGCTGCATCCAGCCCGCCAGGCGGCGGTGGTAGTCGCTGTATTCCGAGGCGTCGCGTAGGAAGCGTACCCGGTCTTCATTCCACTGAAACATTACTTTTCCACCTCCATCAGCGGCACGATGACGGGGCCGCCGGGGGTGGCCTCCAGGGTGGTCTCCACTCGGTAGAGCCGGCGTATCAGCTCAGGGGTCAGCACCTCCCGGGCGGAGCCGTGGGCGGCCACGGTGCCGCCGTGCAGGGCCAGCACCCGGTCGGCAAAGGTCAGGGCATGTTGAGGGTTGTGGGTGCTCAAAAGCACCGTGTAGCCCTCCCGGCTCAGAGTGCGCACCTGCTGCAGGACCCGGAGCTGGTTGCCGTAGTCCAGGGCGGAGGTGGGTTCGTCCATAACGAGGATGTCCGACTGCTGGGCCAGGGCCCGGGCGATGAGCACCAGCTGCTGCTCGCCGCCGGAGAGCTGGGCAAAGTTCCGCTCCGAGAGGTCCGAAACGCCCACCCGGCCCAGGGCGTCCATGGCCATGTCCACCTGGGCCTGCCGGGGCGGGGCGAAGGGGGTGAGGGTGCGGGTGGTGCCCATGAGCACGGTGTCCAGCACCGTGTAGCCGAAGGTGGGGCGGTGGATCTGGGGGATGTAGGCGATGCGCCGGGCCCGCTCCGGCTGAGAGAGGGTGCGTATCTCCTGCCCCTCCACCAGGACGCGGCCCTGATAGTCCGTCAGTGTACCCAGCATGCAGCGAAACAGGGTGCTCTTTCCCACGCCGTTGGGGCCAAGGAGGGAGAGAAATTCTCCTTTTTCCACATCGAAGGTCACATTTTGCAGCACCGGGCGGGCGCCGTAGGAAAAGGTCAGATTTTGCACCGAAAGGATCATAGCAGCTGCTCCTTTCGCGTCATAAGATAGAGGAAGAACGGGGCTCCCACAAAGGCCGTGAGGATGCCGATGGGAATTTCCGTTGCCAGCAGATTGCGGGAAATGTTATCCACCAGCAGCAGGAATATGGCCCCGAACAGGGCCGAGGCCGGGAGCAGATAGCGGCAGTTGCTGCCCACCAGCTTGCGGCTCAGGTGGGGGATCACCAGACCCACCCAGCCGATCATGCCGCTGACGGACACGCTGGCCGCCGTGAGCACCGTGGCGCACACGATCACCACCAGCCGCAGCCGCCCGGTGTTCACGCCCATGGAGCGGGCCTCCTCCTCGTCCAGGGTCAGGAGGTTGATCCGCCAGCGCAGGACCAGCAGGGGCACGAGGCCGATAAGCATGGGAATGGCGGCGAAGCCCACTGCGTCCATCCGGGTGCCGGAGAGGCTGCCCATGAGCCAGTAGGTGATGGCCGGGAGCTGGTTGGACGGGTCCGCCACCAGCTTCACATAGGAGGTGCAGGCGGAGAACAGGGAGCCGATCATCACCCCCGCCAGCAGGAGGGTGGTCACGGGGTTTCCCTTGGCCCGCCGGGCCACGGCGTACACCAGCGCCACGGACAGGAGGCTGCTGACAAAGGCCAGGGCCGTGATGCCGCTGCGGGAAAAGCCCAGCAGGATCGCCAGCGCCGCGCCGAAGCAGGCTCCGGAGGAGGCGCCCAAAATGTCCGGGGCCGCCATGGGGTTGCGAAACACGCTCTGGTAGGCCGTGCCGGCGGTAGCCAGGCAGCAGCCCACCATGCAGGCAAGCAAAATGCGGGGCAGGCGGATGTTGACCACCGCCGCCTCCATTTGCGCCGTCCAGGTGGGGGTCATGGGGAACAGGCGGGAGAGCAATATCCGTATCACCTCCGCAGGCGGCACATCATAGCGTCCCAGCCAAAAGGACAGGAGAAACAGCACCACCAGTGCCGCCGACAATATGCAGATGAAAAGCAGGGCCCGGCGGCCCTCCCGGGTGCGCATGGTGATTGCCTCCTGTTCGTGTGGTTTTTCTTATTTTTTACTGGGTCTCCAGCACATAGAGATTGCCGTCGGCATCCCGGTACACGGTGCCGAACTCCGTGAGGCCGAAGTCCTCGGCGGTGGTGTCGCCGTCCGCTTCATCAGGGCGCAGGTCGTTTACATTATTTCTGTCCAGCTCCTCCACCTGGCCGGCCTCGGTCTCGGTCATTTTCCCGGCGTCGGGAGAGCTGTTGACGATGTCCACATTCCAGGCCACCACCAGGGCCAGCATCATGCCCACCGCCAGCACCAGCATCACATCGGAGAGGTTGGAGAGGTAGTTCATGGGGTTTACATTTTCCGTGCCCGAAAAAATGGGACGGCGGCGATTATTTCTTCTCCGCATAGCTCTCCTCCACCTCCTCTAAAACGCAGTCGGCCAGGGTGTCCAGAATGGACATATAGTTGGCGTACCAGCCCTTGCGCACGCCGGAAATGACCATAGCCACGGCGGCGCTGATAAGGCCCGCCACAGTGGTGTCAAAGGCGGTGAGCAGGGACTGGGACAGGGTGTAGGTGTCGCCCTGTCCCAGGGCGATGATGCCGGGGCCCAGGGGAATGAGCGTGCCCAGCAGGCCGAAGATGGGGCCAAGCTTGGCAAGGAGGTCCGAATACTTCACGATGCGCTCCAGACGGCTCTGCTCCTCCTCCAGCAGACGGTCGGCCAGGGCCCGGCGCATATCCGGCGTCAGGTCCGGGTGCTGGGTCAGCTCCGTTAAGAGCGCCTTTTGCCGCCGCAGCAGGCCCGAAGAACGGATGGTCTCGTCCATATCGGCCCCGGCGGCGCGAATTTCGTCCACCAGCTTGGGCATGGAGACCTTCAGGTGCCGCCGCTCGGTGCATATCTCCACCAGCAGGCTGCCCAGCAGGAAAAGCGCGGCCGCCATTATGAGGATCAGAATGATGATGACCGGGATGCGCAGGCCGCTGGAAACCGCCCGCAGGACATTATTCAAGTTCGATGTACTAAAAATCATGGCTTACTCCTTCATTTGCCGTTTATAGCGCAGGTACATATATACGCCGCCTGCCAGCAGGATCGTAATGGAGGCGGCGGCCACGAAAATCGCCAGGGGATTCCCCTGCTTAATAAGGCCCAGGGCGGTGGAATCGTCGTCCATGGCCTTGTCGCGCCAGTTTTGGACGCCTGCTTTTTCGTCTGTCTCGGCCCAGTTTTCGGCGCTACCGAGAATGTCGTCCGCTGTCACGGAGAGCTTGCGGGCCCGCAGGACCAGGCGCTTTTCGTCCAGGGCCCCGACGGGGATGATGGTCTTGTCGCCAGTGGTCTTATCGGAGGTCTTGCCGGAGGACGGGGTCTTCCCGGTGCCGTTTTGGCCGCTGGTGGTGCCGGAGCCCTTGCTGCCGGTGCCGCCGCCGTCGAGATTTTCACCCTTGCCGGTGACGATGTGGATGGTCACGGGGGACACCCGGCCCTCGTAGTCCGGGAGGTAGGCCGTGATGGTGGCCTCGCCCTCCCCCACCACGGTAATTTTGCCGGTGCTGTCCACCTTTACGACGCTCTCGTCGCTGCTGGTCCATTGGAGGCTCTTCAGAAGCTCCTCGCTGACGGTGTCGTCGCCGCTGACTACGGAGATGCGGGCGCGGTAGTCGCTGCCCACCTTGAGCTTCAGCTGGTCGTCGTCCACCACCAGCTTGGGGGTGCCGCCCAGCTCTACATCAATTTCATAGATCCACTTGGCCATCTGATTGGCGTTGACGGTGTTGGGCGCGGTCTGGCCGAAAAACAGCCGCAGGCCCTTGTCCCGTGTGTAGGCGTAGCGGTCAGGATTATACTTTGTGAAGGTGTCTACCCGGGAATAATTGTCGTAGAAGGACAGAATGGCGGGCACTTGGGTGGCGCTGCTCCACACGGCTTCCATGTCCGTGACCTGGTTCGTGTATTCGCCGGAGGGGGTGCCGTAATACTGGGACAGGTTCGGAAAGGCGTAGCGGGTGGAGCCGAAAAGGGTCTTGGAGTCGATGGAGGCAAAGTAGGTGCCCTCGCCCACATCGGTGGTTTTGAAATGGCAGCGATTGATGGAGTTGACATCGATCCCGGCCAGCTCCAAAATGTCCGTGAGTAGGTAGCCGTCGGCGTCGGCGTAGGCCAGGAACGAGCCCCTGTCCAAAAAGGTATATAGATAATGCTGCTCCTCCAGAGAGCCCAGGTCGTCCAGGGTCAGCACGGCCTTTTCGTAGTAGGGGCCGCCGAAGTAGCCCACTTTCACGGTTATGGCCGTGGTGGCTTCCTCGGCGTGGGCCTCTCGGGGCCAGGCTGCCAGGAGCAGGACCAGACCCAGGAGCAGCAGGATAGGCAGGTGTTTCAGCTTCTTCATTTTTCGCCCTCCAGGGGAACAAATTCCATTTTTGTGACCATGCGGATCCAGTTGCCGGAGCTGCCGCCGGGGATCACCAGGCGCATGGGCTGCTGGTGCGTCTCCAGGGGCTTGGAGCCGTTGGCAATGGAGAAGATCACCGGGTACTTGTCCCAGCTCACGGGGCCCAGCACCACCTCATAGCCGTCGCCCGCCGTAAAGCGGATGCACTTAAACTCCGACTTATCCCGCCCGTAGTGGGCCAAAAAGGTATCCAGAGTGGGGCCGTAGCCGGTGACGGTCCCGGCCTTGGCCGACTGGCCCACGGCGGTCTCGGAGGTGCATTTCATCTCCGAAAGCTCCTTGGGCGTAATGGTAAAATCCTCCGCCGTCAGGCCGGTGACAAGGATCTCTTGGTCCTGGTAGGCGGATATGTCTGCGGCGCAGCCCGCCAGCAGCAGAGCCGCCAGCAGGACCCCTAAAACGGCTGTTATGCGTTTCACTTGTCCTGTCCTCCCTGGTTCGGTGCGCCGCCCGGGCCGCCGTTTTGCAGCGACAGAGCCTGGGCATCGGCGCAGGTCTGCCGGATCACCAGGTCGAACTCGTCGGACTCCACCTTGCGGAACAGGCCCACGGCGCTGATGATGTACTCGATCTCACGCTCCCGATTATACACCGGTGCGGACACAGAACGCAAGCCGATCTTATATTCTCCGTTTTCAATGGCGTAGCCCTGGGAGCGGATGCGCGCCAGGTCCGCCAGCAGGGCTGGAAGCTCCACCAGGGTGTGGGGGGTGAAGGCCTGCATTTTCCCCGCCGGGAGCAGCCGCCGCACGGCGGAGTCGGACAGGGACGCCAGGAGGAGCTTGCCCTGGGAGGTGGCGTAGAGGGACACATGGCTGCCGATCTCCGAGGCCACCCGTATGCCCGTGCCGCTGACGCACTGGTCAATGACCGTGATGCTGCTGCCCTCCACCCGGGACAGCAGGGCCGTGGCCCCGGTGTCCTGGGCCAAACGCTCCAGGTAGGGCCGGGCCAGGCGGGTAATGTCCCAGGAGGCGGAGACGCCGCAGCCCCACCGGAAGAGCTTCGTGCCCAGATAGTAGCGGCCATCGCTCTCCTGCCGGATGCAGCCGTAGGCCCGGAGGGTGGACAGCAGCGAATAAATGGTGCTCTTGGGGTAGCCGGAGGCCTCATACAGCTCCCGCAGCGTCATGGGTGCCTGATTATTGCTGAGAATATCCACCAGCTCCAGGGCCTTGATAAGCGACTTGACCTGGCCTTTTTCGGTTTGTTTCATGGCGTTTCTGCCCCCGTTTCTCTTTATTTTACAGTGTTTAATAGTGCGCCAAAACCCCCGGCTGTGCGCCGGAGGTTTTAACTGTCGAAAAAACTCCGGTTTTTTCCGACAAAGGGCTTGCAGTCTGCTGCGAGCGGCAAACTCTGCGAGGCTTTTTGAGCAGCTGAACCTCCGGCATGCGCCGGAGGTTCAAACTGCAGCGGAATGCAGTTCGCAGCCCGCGCTTTTTTATTTTACGCTTCGCGCTTTTTCTTGCTCACGACGCAGATACCCAGCAGAGCGGCGGGCAGCACGGCGATCCACAGGGACAGGCCCATGTCGCCGGTCTTCACGCCGGTGTTATCGTTCTTCACATCAGCGGGGCTGACGGTAAACTGGGTAGACACGGTGCCGGTGGTATAGGTGACGCTGAGGGTGTGCTTGCCCTCGGCCAGCTTGGACAGATACTTCTCCGTCAGGGCGATGGCGCCGTTCTCGCCCAGGACATAGTTCTTGGTGGCATCCAGCTCCTTGCCGTCCACGGAGACGCTGACCAGGTCAGCCATGCCGCCGTCGAAGCGGAAGCTCAGGTCGCCGGAGCCCTTCTTATAGGAGGCGTCAGCGCCGGCCACCACGGTGGGGGTCTGCCACTTCAGCACGGGGTATCCCTGGGAGTTGTCGGCAAACTTCTCGCCCAGGGTGGCAGCCAGGGACTTCAGCTCGGCCTCGGACTTGGCGGACACATTCGTCATGGTCACGGTCACGGTGGAGGCGAGGTTCATGGCGCTATCATTTCCGCCGGAGAGATAGTAGCTGTTGGTCACGGTGCCGCCGGTCACTTTCACATAGCCGATCAGCTCACCCAGGAAGCCTTCCATGCCCT
Source organism: Barnesiella intestinihominis (assembly GCA_963650135.1). Lineage (GTDB taxonomy): Bacteria > Bacillota > Clostridia > Oscillospirales > Oscillospiraceae > HGM13006. The sequence continues at coordinate 30,221 of CAVJLG010000081.1, forward strand.
CCTTAGCGGACTTCACAGCGCCGGCATTGTAGCAGTTGGACATGGCCAGCTTCTCGGTGCCGCCGGACAGGATGCTGCCGATGATACCGCCCGCGCCGCGGCCATTGGTGCCGGGGTTGGTGTCCATGGTGATGGCGCCCAGGTTGTAGCAGCCGGAAGCAGAGGTGGCGTTGTAGGCCATGCCGACGATGCCGCCCACGGCGTTGCTGCCGGTGATGGCGCCGGTGTTATAGCTGCCGGAGACGGTGAGACCGTAGACGCCGGTGTTGCCGGGCTCGTCACTGTAGCCCACGATGCCGCCCAGGCCATAGCCGTTGGAGGCGAAGGTGCTGGTGATATCGCCGGTGTTGGCGCAGTCGATGATCTCAGTCTTGTTGTTCTTGTTGGCGGAGGCCTTACCCACGAGGCCGCCGGCATACTGGATGGCGCCGGAGATGTCTCCGATGTTCACGCAGTTCTTCATGGTCAGAGAGCCGGTGCCCTGCACATAGCCCACGATACCGCCGATGTTGCCCTGGACGGAGGCGGTGGTGGAGGAGGACTTCACGGTGATGTTGGCCTTGTTCACGCAGTTTTCCACGGTGGCCGTGCCCTTGACGGTGGAGACCATGCCGCTGTTACTGCCGGAGGTGAAGGTGATCTCCCCGGCGGTGGTCAGATTCTTCAGAGTGCCGCCCAGGTAGTTGAAGAGGCTGGAGGATTGGTTGCCCTCGAGCTCAAAGGTAATGGTGTGGCCCTGGCCGTCAAAGGTGCCGGTGTAGGGCGCAGAGAAGCTGCTGCCGAGGTTCAGAGCATCCTTGGAGGTAATGGTGATGTCCTGGGTGAGCACGGCGTTGGCATCGGCCTTGCCCATCTTGTTGACCTGGTTGGCAAACCAAATCAGATCGCTCTGGGTGGCGATCTGGTAAACGCCGTCCACCTGCTTGGGAGCAGCACCGCCGGTGCGGGTGATCTCAATGCTGGCGGTCTGGGTCACGCCGTTATCGGTGTAGCTGACGGTGAGGGTCTTCTTGTCCTCGCCCAGGCTCCAGGTGTAGCCGTTGGGATTCTTGTCGGACTTCTCCTCCAGGGTGATGCCCTTGGTGGGGAAGTCATTGTAGAAAGCCTTCACCACCATGCCGGTGAGGTCGATGGTCTCGTCATCGGCGTAGACCAGGTTCGTGGGCTTGCTGGAAATGGCGACCTTCGTCAGTGCCTTGGGAACGAAGGTGATGGGCTGCTCGGTGGTCAGCACGGTGTTATCCGGCAAGGTGTAGCTGATGGTGATAGCCGTTTCGGTGCCCGTCAGCGCCGTCTTGGGGGAATAAGTCCAATTGGTGCCGGAGAGAGCCTCGGAGCTGTTGTCGGAATAGAACGCGGAAACGATCATGCCGCTGGTGCTAAAGGTCTGACCCGCCACATATACCGTTGTGGTGGGAGCCTTGGTGACAGCGATCTTGGTGGCGGTGAGCACGGTGATGTCAAAGCTCTTGCTGTCGCTCTGACCGCTGTAGGTGGCGGTGATGGTGATGGCGCAGCTTTCAGTGTAGGGACCGGCATTGCTGACGGTGTAGTCGCTGATGTACTCGCTGGTGCCGTCACTGTAAGCGGCCTTGATCTTCAGGCCGGTGGTGTCCAGCTTCTCGCCCTTGACGTAGGTGAGCTTGGTGGGGCCGCTCTCAATGGTGAGGCCGGTGACGGTAGCGGTGTCGGGGCCAGCCTGCCAGCGCAGGATGGGGTAACCGCCGTTGATTTTATTGGTGTCGGCCACAAAGGCGCGGCCATCGCCGCACAGGGCCTCAATAAAGGAAGCGGCCTTCATTTCGTCAGCGGTCTTGATCTTGCCGCACTCGGCCTCGGTGTTGCCGGTGGAGCTCAGGCCCTTGAGGGAGTAGTTATTCTCGGCCAGCTTGCCGCCCTCCTGTTTGCCTGCGATGGGGTTGTTATAGCCCGTGGTGCTCATGTTGGGGCCGATGTTGTAGCAGTTGATCACGGAGGACTTGGCGTTGTTGAAGCCGTTGATGCCGCCGGTCCACTTTTGGCCGGTGCGGCCAACGGAGCCGGTGTTGTAGCAGTTGGAGATAATGCCCACTTCGGCGGCGGTGTTGTTGTTGCCGTTACGGCCTGCGATACCGCCCACGCCGTTCTTGGAGCCGGCGTTATAGCCGTCCACCTTGCCGGTGTTGTAGCAGGCGTTCACCGTACCGGCGTTCTCGCCCACGATGCCGCCCACCTTCTGCAGACCGGTGACGGGAGCCAGGTTGGCGCAGTTCTCAATGAGGCCGGTGGCTTCTTCGATAACATATTTCTTATCGTTGGCGTTGGCATCGATCCAAATGCCGCTGGTGTGCAGACCGGCAATGCCGCCCACATTGTAAGCCTGGGTGACATCAATGGAGACCTTGTTGGTCACGCCGGTGATGGTACCGGCGTTGAAGCCCACAACGCCGCCGATGAAGTCAACGCTCTGGGTGCCGCTGATGCTGCCGGAAACGGTGAAGTCCTTCAGCGTGCCGGTGACATAGCCGAACAGGCCGTGATAGCCGCCGGTGATGTCGGTGATGGTGAGGCCGGTGATGTTCTTCCCGGCGCCGTCAAAGGTGCCCGCGAAGGGCTTGTCCTTGGTGCCCACAGGGGCCCAGTCGGCGATGGAGGAGAGGTCAATGTCCCCTGCCAGAACGACGGTCTTGCCCTTGTAGTCATTGCCCTCGGTGACTTCCTTAGCAAAAGCCGCAAAGTCCTCCGCAGAGGCAATGGTCTTGTCCGCGGCTGCCCAAGCCACGGTCATACCCGGGGCCAGGAGGCTCACGGTCATGACCAGTGCCAGCAGCAGGGACAGGAGTTTTCTGTTTGCTTTCTGCATTTTCATGTTCCTTTCTTCTTTTTGTATTTATGAACGGGGCCGCGCCCCTTTTTCATACCGATCCCGCGCTATTCATAAGCGCAGATAACGCCCCCCTAAAAACAGGCCCGCCCGAAGGCGAACACCATACGCTGGGCTGTTTTCCAGTATATTGTAGCGCAATTGCAGGTCCTTGTAAATATTTCAGCATTCAGCAATGCCGAATTTTTTGCGGAAATGTGGAACGGAGGAGGTGAAATTCACGCACTTCCATACTGTTCCACCTCGAAATGGTGTAAAAATGGTGTAAGAAAATCGAGTTACGGACGCGGAAACGGCACACTACTACTTCCCTCAAAAATCGAGAACAACTTCTGATGAAGCGCACAACCACCGACATACCCGTTGATCAGATATGCCGATAGTTACTTTGTCTTCGCAAAGTAAAAAGACGAGTAAGCAACCCTCTCAGGGAAACTTACTCGTCTTTTTTCGCGTCTATATTTGCAACACACCTGTTCAGCGCTGTAAAAAACTAAACGGCACCGGGCCGGTCAGCTTTCCTTCCGATACGGGATACCCAGCTTGGCAGGCACCCGGAAGTTGCTGCGGAAGATGGTCAGCAAAATGGTCAGGATATAGGGCAGGGCAATGATAAGCTCCGTAGGAATGGCCGTGGTGCCGGTGCGGAAGTAGATGGACAGCGCATCTGCCAGGCCAAAGGCCAGAGTGCCCAGCACCGCGCCCTTGGGCGACCAGTTGCCCAAAAAGCAGATAGCGAAAGCGATCCAGCCGCGGCCACCGATAACATTACTGCTGAACATTCCCAGGTAACCGACCGTATAGAAGGAGCCAGCCAAGCCGCCGATGCAGCCGGCCACCAGCACCGTGAGGAAGCGAATGCGGTTGACAGGCAGGCCCGCCACATCCACCGCCACGGGATTCTCGCCTGTGGAACGGATGGCCAGACCCAGGGAGGTTTTATACAGCACAAAAATGGACACGGGAATGAGAATATAGGCGAGATAGGTGAGGATATTCTGCTGAAAGAATATCTCCCCGATAAAGGGGATCTTGCTCAGCAGCGGAACGGACAGCTTCGGCAGGGTATCGATCTGCAAGGGCGTAGTCGGCACACCGAAAAGGACCCGCTGGAAATAGGAGCAGATACCCACGGCCAAAATGTTTATAGCCGTGCCGGTGACCACCTGCTGCTGGCCCAGCGTCACGGTGACAAAGGCGTACAGCAGCGCCATCAGGCCGCCCAGCGCGATAGCCAGCAGAAGTCCCACCAGCAGACTGCCGCTTACATAGGTGCCCACAAAGCCGCCCCAGGCGCCGATGAGGAAAATGCCCTCAATAGCGCAGATCATCATGCCCGTGCGCTCGGCGTATACCTCGGCCAAGGCGCCCAGCAGCAGGGGCGTGCTCATCATAATGGCTCGTGTTAAAATATTTACCACAGCTTACACACCCGCCTTTCTCATCATGGTCTTTTTCTTCTTGGTATCCATGGCATAGCGAACGGCATAGGAGATGATAACGCAGATCATGACCACACCCTCAATAAGCTCGATGATGCTGGCAGGGATATTCAGCCCCGGCAAGCGGCCCATAGTGGTGCCCATGACATTGAGGAAGCCAAAGAGAATAGAGGCGAAGATACAGCCCCGGGGATTGCCGTTTGCCAGGATGGCAATGCCGATGCCATAGGAGCCGATGGAGGCGTTGAAATCCCGCAGCAGCATGTGCTGCACGCCGTTGATCTCCGTGAGGCCCGCCATACCGGCCAGGCCGCCGGCGATCATAAAGCTGATAACATAGCTCTTGCCGGAGCTGATACCGCCCAGACGGGAGGCATCGGCATTTTTGCCCACGGCCCGGATCTGAAAGCCCAGCTGGGTCTTATTCAGCAGCACCCAGGCGGCCACGGCGGCAGCCACGGCAATGAGAAAGCCCAGGTGCACCCGGGTGCCGGGAATGATATTGGGCAGGTAGGCAGAGGCCGCAATAGCATCGGTCTGCATATACTCCGCCTTTGTTTCCTGCAAGGAGGTGCGCAGAAGGTAGTCCATAAAGTTGGTGATGACATAGGTGCTCATCATGCTCACCAGGAATTCATTGGCGTGGAACTTGGCCTTGGCCCCGCCGATAAGTCCGCCCACAGCGGCGCCGCCGGCGAAGGAGCCCAGCAGCACGATCAGCAGCAGCAGCCAAGTGGGCACACGGTCCTGCAGCCCCAGGGACAGGGCCACGGCGATGATCGCGCCCATGGTAAACTGTCCCTGGGCGCCGATGTTAAAGAGGTTGGCGTTGTAGGTAAAGGCGAAAGCCAGGGAAGTGAAAATCAGGGGCGTGGCTTTCACCAGGATCTCACCCAAATTATACTTATCGGTGACGATCTTGGTAAAGGCCTGTCCGCACACATCCAGCGGATCCACCTTCATATATCGCGGACTTGGTAATCATAACCACCAGTAAACTGGTGGTTTGACCTGCCCCTAAAAGGGGCTATTAC
>CAVJLG010000082.1:0-34201 GCA_963650135.1 Barnesiella intestinihominis
ACAAGGTTACTTAGTGACTGCTCCACCAGCATCTTAGCCTTCAAGCATATCTTAGTTTTTAGCCCGCTTTTAGGGGGCTTGCTTTTGTGCGCCCTATTTTGGAATGGTGCTTAAATCACGATGTTTCAACCTTATGGCCTATCAGGCTCCCTTCTGCGCCAAGATGCTCAGCCCGCTGACCAACCATCGCACCGATGAATTCGGCGGCCCCATTGAAAATCGCGCCCGGTTCCCGCTGATGCTCTGCAAAGCCATTAAGGATGCCTGCGGCAGCAAATTCCTGGTAGAGGTACTCATGAGCGGCAAGGAGGCTCCGGGGGGCATCACCGTTGAGGACACCGTTGCATTTGCAAAGCTGGCAGAAGGGACCATAGACATTCTCCAGATTCGCGGAGGCGATGGAGACGAATCCCACCCCACCACCTTCAATTCCACCAGTACACCGGTGACGCTGGCCGTTGCAGAAGCGGTCAAAAAAAGTGGCGCGAAAATCGTGGTCGCTCCCATTGGTGGCTTTGAAGACCCGGATCTGGCGGAACAGTGGCTGGCTGAGGGCAAGATGGATTTGATGGCGGCAGGTCGTGCCTTTGTCTGTGAGCCTGACTATGTGAAGAAGCTCCATGAGAATCGGGGCGAGGATATCGTCCCCTGCATCCGCTGCAACAAATGCCACGGTCTGTCGATGAACGGCCCCTGGCTCACTGCCTGCTCGGTTAATCCGATGCTGGGTCTAGACCATGTAAAGGATCGTATCTTCAAGGCACCGGATCGCAGCAAAAAGGTTGCAGTCATCGGCGGCGGGCCTGCCGGTATGTACGCTGCTATGCTGCTCCGGGATCGTGGACATCAGGTGGTACTGTTTGAGAAAAACGAGACATTGGGCGGTCAGCTGATCCATGCGGATTATGCGGGCTTTAAGTGGACCATCAAGCATTTCAAGGACTGGGAGATTCGTCAGTGCCAGAAGAAGGGCGTGGAATTCCGTTTGGGCTGTCAGCCAACCGTGGAGGAGCTGCAAGCTGAGAAGGTCGATACCGTGGTTGCAGCATTGGGCGGAGCGCCGTTTATCCCGAACATTCCCGGACTGACCAAAGCGGACGGCACTCTGGAAGAAAACGTGTTTACGCCAATTTCGGTGTACGGAAACCTGGATCAGCTGGGCCAACGTGTGGCGATCATCGGTGGCTCGGAGATTGGCTGTGAGACGGGAATGTATGTGGCCGAGTCCGGACGGCAGGTCACGGTATTTACCCGGCAGAATCAACTGGCCCCCTCGGCGCAGCGGGTCCACTATGGACTTCCGGCGCTGGGCTACCATGGCCTTTGTCAGAAGCTCTGCTGCACCACAACCAAAGTAGAAGACGGTCTTTTGTATTACACCAATTTCCGCGGAGACCAGAAAACGCTGGAGTTTGACAGTGTGATTATCAGCGGAGGCGTGCACCCCCAGACGGAGGCGGCCCTCCGGTATTACGGCAGCGCACCGGAGTTCTATATTGCCGGAGACTGCGCAGGTGATGGCGAAGGCTCCGTGCAGAAGGCCCTGCGCAGTGCCTACGGTATTGCCATGCAGATTTAAGCCGGGAAAACGTCAATTCTACAGCGATACGGGAATTTCTGCTGCAAGCGAAAATTCCCGTTATGGGAACCGACAGACATAATGCGACAGAAGGGATTTGATCATATGAATGAAACAAAGAACTACGATATTCTCATTCTCGGCGGAGGACTTTCCGGCCTGTTTGCGGCAGTTCGCGCCGCAGAGTGTGGAGCTGGCAGCATCGGAATCTTCGAAGCCGGTGTGGCACTGGGCGGCAACGGACGAATGGCAAGCACCTTTGTCTCCTCCGATTTTTCAGACTACGGGAACTACGAGTCTGACGAAAATGCAGAAAAGCTCTACCGCCGCGCCATGACCACTCTGGAGGGCACCGGCAATCCGGAGCTGATTTACCGCTATCTTTATCACACAAGAGACATTGCAAAATGGTGTGAGGAACGTGGACTGAACCAGCGCTGGCGCCCGGTTACCTTTGGCCCCTTTAAGAGTAATTGCTCCAGAAATGTTGAATTTGAAGAAGAAACCCGCAGTTCTGAGCGAATCGGAAACGGTGTCATCAAGCTGCTTATTGCAGAGCTGGACAAATACCCCAACATCACAGTACACCTAAAATCCCGTGCAAAGGAATTGCTGACGGATAAAAGCGGCAAGGTGACTGGTGCACTGATCCAGACAGCAGATGGATTTGTGGCAGTGAACGCAAAAACGGTGATATTGGCCTGCGGCGGTGTTGGCGGCAGCGCAAAATCCCTCGCCAAATATCTCCCGGAAGTTGTTTCTCCGGAGGATGACATTCGTCCGGATGGCGTAGGTACCTGCCTGGGAGACGGCGTGGAGATGGCGCGGGCTCTGGGCGCTGAGGTCGGTCTGCACATGAATATCCACCTGTTAGGCCCCGGATATTTGGGAAATCGAAATTCTAAGCTTGGCCAGTGCATGGACAGCCCCTATGCGATTTATCTCAGCAGGGACGGCAAACGCTTTGTGGATGAAACCACCCGGTTCGGTCAGGATTTGGTGAAGAATCTCCCCGGGCGAGTCTATTATGCAGTATTTGGGCAGAAATCTATGGAGACCGCATGGACTGCTCCCAAAGAGCCAATGGGACCGCCTCCCGGGGGAGATGGTGCACCCGGCCCGGATATGGACGAAATGCCACCCATGAAGCTCCCGCCCATGGAGGACGTGCCTTTTTCCCAGATTCGGACTGCATTCCCCCAGGATCTGCGCAAGGGTGCCTTCAAGGTGGCAGATACCCTGGAAGAACTGGCGGATTTCCTCGGTGCAAAGCCGGAGGTACTGAAAAACACCTTGGAGCGATTTAACCAGGATTGCAAAAACGGCGTTGATACGCAGCTTCGAAAGAATGCAAAGTATCTAATCCCAGTAGAAGGGCCTTATTATGCGCTCTATGCAGTCCGGAGTCTGGACAGCACCCAGGGAGGCATCACGGTAAACGCAACGCTCCAGGCGCTAAAACCGGACGGCACAGTAATTCCGGGCATGTATGTCACCGGCGATCATGTCACGGGCTTTGTATCCGAGCTGTATGGCCCAGGCGGCGCAGGCATGACATTTGCTATGGTATCGGGCTATCTTGCAGGCGAAGCCGCAGCGCATGCTTAATAATTTGAAACATACAAATACGAATCTATAGCGTACCGCGGGTACCCATTGCCGTTCCAACGCAAAGGGTACCCGTAGCTGTACGAAGGAAAGAAAACACCTCTGCCAGGTATGTTTGTACCATAGCAGAGGTGTTCATTCAATATGAAAGAGATGAATTACTGGCCGTTGGTACGGTCAAATGCGGTCTGCACAATCTCGCGCATCTCGTCAATGCCCAGGGACTCTAGCTTATCCTGGAATGCTTGCCAAGTGTCCTCGGTGAGATCCATATCGCCGGTCATGAACTTGGTCATGTGCTCCTGAACCACGGTCATTACGTCGGTGGAAAGGGCGTTGTAGCGGGTGGTCTCCTCGGTGGTCATCTGGTAGTTGCAGACATACTCAGAGGTCATGTTGGACAGCCAGGTGTCGTATACGGTGGCCTCTACGTTGTTGTCATAGGTGAGCTCGGTGCGCTCCAGACGGAAGTAGAAGGGGTTATCATTGTTGTTGGTGAAGATAGCATAGACAGCCATGGAGCCGTAGCCGTTGGGATCCTTGAGAATCAGGTCGGTGAACTGCACATTTCCGTTTTCGTCGATGGTATAAGTCTCATCCAGGGTGCCGAAGTTGGAAATCATGCTGCCCTCTTCGGTGAAGAACCAGTTGACATAGGAAACCAGCTGGGGGATGATGGCCTCATCGGCGGTGGTGATGGTCCAGTCGCCGTCGCCCTTGCCTCCGTAGGCATTGTTCTGGGTCTTGATGGTGTCGCCTTCCTTCAAAACCACGTTTGCCATGGGGTAAATCTCGCAGGTGTCGGGGCTGGCCGCGGAGGCGCGGTAGGAATCGGAGGTCAAGTTATAGGGGCCGTAAGCAATGGCCAGCTGATCATTCAGCACGTCGAAGTCATAGAAGGGCGCGGGATTATACCAGCTCTCCACAAACAGGCCCTCGTCATTCCACTGCTTCATTTCCTTGGCCCACTCGTAGTTGCTGTCCAGGGTCACGGCGGCGGTCACTGTGCCGTCGATGTTCCACCAGGTCATCTGCACATCGTTGGAGCTGATGAAGTCCGCACCTGCGTAGGCATCGGCGGTCATTTTCGGGGAGACAACGGCGGACTTGACGCCATACTCGTTTTTCAGCGCCAGCGCTACATCGTGCAGATCATCTACCGTGGTGGGGATCTCCTTGTTTACGGCATCCAGCATATCCTTCCGGACGATGGGGCCGCGGGTGTAGAGGGGAATCTCGGTATAGCTGTACATGGCGGTGGTCACGCCGCTGGAAGCCGTGGTGTCCTCCTTAAACTTGGCGTTGGACTCCAGAATGGCATAATAGTTGGGGGCATACTCCTCAAAATAAGGATACAGATCCTCACACAGGCCGTCTTCGATCAGGCCATCCTCGCCGGTGGAATACAGGCGGCCCAGGCTCCGGGTCAGGTTGGGCAGATCGTTGGCAGCTACCAGCAGGTTCAGCTTTTCGTTGTAGGTATCGGGGTCGGACCAGCTTACATCCAGATGGACATTGGTGTAGTCCTCGGCGGCCAGAATCGCATAGGCGTTCTCAAACTCCGCGTCCGGGCCGATATAGGCAGAAGCCCAGGGGGCGATGTTCAGGAATGCGGTGACGGTGGTCAGCTCGTCAAATACGGGATAAAGGCTGCTGGCATCGATCTTTGTGGGATCGGTGGGCTCTGCCGCAGCGCTGTCTTCGGGAAGCATGGTGCTGTCCTCTGCCTCGGATACAGGCGCAGTAGGGGGTTCCGGCGCTTTCTCGGATGCCTGGGCAGTCTCAGAAGCAGGGGCAGAACCGCTGTCTGCGGCCGGGGCGCTGGAAGAACCGCCTCCGCCGCAAGCACATAGGGCCAGCAGCAGGGAAACGCTCAGCAGCATAGATAACAATCGCTTTTTCATTTTGGCTTTCCTCCATTTCTGATTCGGCGAACACTTTGCCGGTAGAACAGAAGCGCGGCAAAGGAGTCAGATTCGCCATTTAGATAATTTTATCTTAGCATGAAAAAACAGCTATGACCAATGCCAGAACTGCATGGAATCATATCACCGATGTAATGCCGACAGCCAGGTTACAATAAGACTGAAAATATAGCGGTGAAGCCAGGAAAAAGAGCATTCGGTGATGGAATTCGTGTTGGGAACACCATATACATGCCATTACACTGACGATATAATGTATGCAGAAAAAGCATTTGTGTAGATTATGTGAAGGTAGTATAGTGGAACTGGGCACAACAAATAAAATAAAGGAGGACAAATTGAAATGAAAAAGAAGATTGGAGCCATGTTCTTTGCCATGTGCATGCTCCTTGGCATGCTTTCCGGCTGCGGCAGCAAGCAGCCCTCTGCCCAAGCATCGACTTCTGCTAAAGAGAGCCTGACCAACTCGGCACCCGCGGAAGAAACCCCGGCCCAGCAGGATACGGCACCGGCCCCCGAGACCTCTGCGTCTGAGGCGGAACCCGCATCGGCCCAAGAGCCGGATTATACCCCTGTATCCTATCCTCTCTGTGAGCCCGGCGAAATTACCCTGGACGTGTATATGGCCATGTCCGGCTTCCTGCCCATGGTGATTCCCGATGTGGCCACCGAGGGTCTCAACGGCAACCGCGGCGTGCAGTTGATGGAAGAAGCCACGGGCGTACACCTGAACTGGACGCTCATTGACCAGGACGCTTATGCAGAGAAATTCTCCATTACCCTGGCAGCGGGTGACTATCCCGACTATTTTGGCGTACCGGACACCCAGGTTTCCGGCGGCATTGACGCTCTGGTGGAGCAGGATATCTGCATCGACCTGATGCCCATGCTGGATGACTGCCTGTCGGACTTTAAGAACGGTATTTTCTCCACCAACGAGGACTACCGCAAGGGCCTGATCTCCGATACCGGCCACATGACCACCATTAAGTCCTATGAGAACCAGTCCACCATGGGCCTGTACATCCGCCAGGACTGGCTGGATCAGCTGGGCCTGGAGCCCCCGGAGACCTTTGACGAGCTCCACGACGTGCTGGTGGCCTTCAAGAATCAGATTCCCGGCTGCGACTATCCCATGCTGCTGACCCAGAACTGGGATTACTCCAACAACGGCTTTGTGGGCGGCTTTGATACCTCCGGCTACGGCACCAGCTCTGACCTTGCTTACTTTGTGCAGGACGGCAAGGTGCAGGCGGGTATCCTCAGCGACAACTATAAGGACTATGTGCAGATGCTTCGGGATTGGTTTGCCGAGGGCATCCTGGGCGAGCCCAGCATGAACATGCAGAATATGTTCCCCATCAATGAGTACATCCTCAGCAATCAGTGCGGCTTTGCCTTTGGCCAGTCCGACACCCTGTCTGAATCTTCCAAGCAGCAGGCAGGCGGCACCTATGATATGGAGCCCATCCAGGCCATCGTCCGGGAAAAGGGCGACACCTTCAAGCTCTATGCCAATAAGGGTCAGACCGGCAACGGCGGATGGGCCATTACCACTGCCTGCGAATATCCCGAGGAGGCTGCAAAGGTCATCAACTGGATGTGGACCGAGGACGGCTACAAGGCCATGAACTTCGGCATCGAGGGCGAGACCTATAACATGGTAGACGGCAAGGTGCAGTACACCGACCTGATTACCAACAATCCCAACGGCTTCAACGCCATGTTTAACACCTGCAGTGAGATCGCATTCTTTGATCTGCCCTTTGACTGCGCCATGGAGCGGAAGGCAGCAACCTTCTCCAACGAGGCCGAGGCCAAGGCTCAGGAGGTCTGGAGAGCCAACACCTCCAACGAGATGCAGTACTACGGCAGCCTCAGCGTTCCCGAGAGCGAGCAGTACGGCACCATCGCCAGCGACCTTGCCACCAAGGCCGCCGAGACCGTCAGCAAGTTCATCAACGGTGATAAGCCCATGGAGGAATGGGATGCCTTTATCGCAGAGCTGGAGAGCATGGGTATTAACCGGTGCATCGAGCTCAAGCAGGTCGCCTATGACCGCTATCAGGCAAGATAACAGCGAAGCTTTGCATGTGCCCAACGGTGTGGCTGCTGCGGAACGCGGCAGCCACACCTCTTTGCATCATATTGACCGCTCTGTTCTTCAAATAGCACAGTGCCTCCAATACTGGCTATCCAGCATTGGAGGCACATACATATTCTGTTCGGGATTCCCGGTCAGCTAAGATCAGTTGCCCATAAACTCGTCGTAAGCAGCCTGATACTTCTCAGTGATGACGTCCAGATTCATGCCATCCATGCACTCCTGTACCGCTGCGCGGTAATCATCTGCGGTAGCGGTACCCAGGATGACCTTGGGTGCCACGGTGCTCAGGTAGGTTAGGGAGTCGGAGGCCATGGTGAAGATTTCCATCATGTCGTCGCCGCCGGGCTGAGCCGCCTGGGGAATGGTCATGGTACTGTCGCCGGTGGAGGACCAAAGCTCAATGGCCTCGATGGCGTCGTCGGTGTAGTTGATCTTCAGATAGCTGTCGTCCTGCTCGGTGGGCATCCAGTTGGCAACCAGATACAGCACCTGGGCCTGATCGAAGGTGTAGCCGTCGGGGTTGTTCATCAGCAGATCGGTGAAGGCAATATCGCCATTGTCGTCTACGGTATAGGTCTCGCCTTCCACGCCATAGTTCACCAGCTTGCGGCCCTCCTCGGTAAAGCCATAGTTCAGGAACTCCACGGCGATCTCAGGCTCGTCACAGGTGGTGCTGACATAGGTGGTGGTCAGGCCAACGGGGTTTACGGATACCATGTGGTAATCCTCGCCGGTGAAGGCAAAGGGCACCGCATCCCAGTTGGGATCATCAGCCATGGCAGCATAGGAGGAGTCGGCGTACTTGCAGTCGTCCTGCCATACGCCGCAAGCGCCGGAGTAGAAGGAAGATTCCCAGTTGCCGTTTTCCTTGCTGGTGGAAACGAAGTCGTCGGTGATGAGGCCTTCCTCATAGAGGCTGTGGAGATATTCCAGATATTCTACATAGGCTTCGGTGGCAACGCCTGCAACCACCTCGGTGGAGCCGGGCTCAGTGAGCTGGAAGGACAGCATCTTAAAGCCCTGGGCGGAGAAGTTGAAGCCAAACTCAGCGGCGCTGTCCAGATCGGAGTTGATGAGCAGTGCGTTGGTGGTGCCAAACTTGTCCTTAAAGGCGCGGAGCACATCGGTCATCTCATCGATGGTGGTGGGGGTATCCATGCCCAGCTCTTCCAGCCAGTCGCCGCGGATCAGGCCCATCTGTGTGGTTTTGCCCAGGGTACAGTTGACAATCTGCGCAATGGAGCCGTCAGAGTTGGTGATGTTCTCCCGATAGGTTTCGTTGCGCTCCAGCAGGTTTGCCCAGTCAGGCGCATATTCCAGATAGTCGTTGAAGTCAATGAGAATGTCCTCGTCAATGGCCTTCTCCAGCTTCTGCTGATAGGAGGCAACGGACTGAGAGAAGATGTCGGGGTAATCCTGAGAAGCCATGCGCAGGTTCAGGGTTTCCTCATAGCTGGTCTCGGCCAGCATCTCGAAATCAATGTGAACGCCGGTGGCCTCTTCCAGCGCCGCATAGGAAATGGTAGCGCTGTAGTCCTTGTCTCCTAGCGCTTCGGCTACATTCATGCGCTTCACGGAAGTCATGGTGAAGCTGTGGTCGCCCTCGATGGGATATTCAATGGACTCGTACTCGGTGGTGGGTTCAGCGGCACTTGCTTCTTCGACGGAAGCGGCCTCAGCGGGAGCGGTGACCTCCTGTGCAGCCTTAGTCTCCTCCGGTGCAGCGGAACTGACAGACGCTGCTGCGCTGGACGCGGCATTTCCGCCGCAGGCGCAGAGGGACAATGCCATCACCGCTGCCAGTGCGGATGCGAAAATTCTTTTCTTCATGCGTGTTTTACCTCCTGATTCTTTGTGACCTCTGCGCCGGGGATGCGGGAAATGACCAGATCCGGCGGCAGAACCCGTTTGCGCTGCAATTTTTGATAGGCTTGCAGCAACTTTTTATATGTTATCACCAGTAACCATGGAAAACCAATGCCAATCCGGTATGGATTCATAACACAAATGTAATGACTAATTCATTGATTCTCTCGGATGCTTGTGATAAAGTCGTAATAGAAATGAAATGGGGTATCACAGTGAATGATATACAAGTAAAGTGCTTCCTAACAGCGGCACAAAGCCGCAGCTTTTCCGAGGCGGCAGAGAAGGTCTATATGACGCCGCCAACCTTTGGACGGTATATTTCCTCTTTGGAGACGGAGCTGGGCTATCCGCTGTTTCTGCGTGGGTGGAAAAACCTACGGCTGACCGCTGCAGGAGAGATCATGTATGAGGGCATTCAGGAGCTTCGAAAACAGTTTGAGCAGCTGCAAACAGAGGCCAAGCGGCTCAACGCCGGAGAGGTGGGGCAGCTGATGATCGGCATGCTGGAAGGGCAGATCATGGATGACCGGCTGCGGAATATCCTGCGTTACTTCCGGCAAAGCTATCCGGATCTCCAGCTGCGGCTGCACCGATGCACCTTCCGCCAGCTGGAGCATCAACTATTAAGCGGAGAACTGGATCTCGGCATTACACTGCAGATGGAAGTAGAGGACAATGAGGATCTCTGCTACCATCCCTATCAGAGCCTGAACAACTACATCATTCTCCCCAAAGAGCACCCATTGGCAGACAAACGGGTGCTTTCCCTCAGTGACTTTGCGTCGGACGCATTTCTGGAGCTGGAGGAGGGCGAGTGCCACCATATTTCGCAGATGATGAATGCCTGCTGCCAGAAGGCAGGCTTTGTGCCAAAGCTGTTTGTGTGTCCGGATCTGTCAGCTCAGCTGTTTGCTCTGGAAACCGGGCTGGGGGTCATGGTGCTCAATGAAAATCATACGGCGCTGCAAAATCCGCATCTGATTGCACGGCAGCTGGAGGGACTTCCCAAGGCGGAGTTCTGCATTGCGTGGCATGGCGCCAATCCAAACCCGGCGGTACAGCTGTTTCTCCGGCAGCTATGACTCGTATCAGAATATGAAAAAGACGTTTCACATCTCGCCATGGAGCTCCTGCCGATCTATTGCTAGAATGGATGCAAATAAATGATAAGGAGTTGCGATTGATGAAACGTCTTGAAAATAAAGTCGCCATTGTGACCGGGGCAAACTCCGGTATTGGCAAGGCCACTGCCATCCGTTTTGCCCAGGAGGGAGCTACCATTGTTCTGTGTGCCCGCCGCTATGAGCTGCTGGAGGAGGCCGCCGCAGAATGCAGAACCTACGGCGTGGAAGCGCTTGCCGTAAAGGCTGATCTCACGATCCATGCGGACTGCACCCATGTGGTAGAGGAAACCATCAAGCATTTTGGCCGGGTAGATATTTTGGTGAATAATGCAGGCATCGCCGATAAGCACCGCCCTATTACCGAGTGCACCGACGAATGGTGGGATGAGGTCATTGCCATTGACCAGACTTCCCTGTTCTATCTGACGAAGGACGTACTGCCCTATATGGGCGAGGGTGGCTCCATTGTCAACGTGTCCTCCATTGGCGGCGTGTTCGGCAGCGCAGGCATTTCCTACTCCACCGCAAAGGCTGGCGTTCTGGGCTTTACCAAGAATGTGGCGATCCAGTTTGCGCGTCAGGGCATCCGCTGCAACGCCGTATGCCCCGGACCTACTCCCACTGCCCTCAACGCACCGGAGCAGGTTGCGACTTTTACCACCTGGTTTGCCGACGAGTGTGCAAAGCATATGGATCTTTCTCTGCCGGAGGCCAATGTGGTGGATCAGGCTAACGCAATTTTGTTCTTTGCCAGCGATGAGTCTAAGGCAGTCAATGGACAGGTTCTGGTAGTGGATCACGGAACAACCCTTTGATATCCTAACGTATGATAATGGAGCGTCAGCGAAAATGCTGACGCTCCATTCATTTGTTATACCGGATGAGAGGGTAACCGCTTTTTCCAGATGCCGCTCCAATAATACGGTGCTCCTACCACGAAGAAGGTAAAACCCGCGATGGCACTTCCATACCAGTAACCGGTAATGCCGAGGTTCAAGGCATTGCCCAGTAGCCACGCAAGGCCAATCCGCATGACCACGCCGTCCATGATTCCCATAATATAGTTCATGGAGGTGGCTCCGATTCCGTTTACAAAGGCAATAGCAGGACTTCGCAGGCCAGCTCCAAGGAAACAGAGTGCAGCTACCGGTGCATAGCTGGCGGCCATTGCAAGAACATCGGCATCCTGGCTGAACAGCCCAAATACCTGATGTGGAAACAGCAAAATCACGGTGCCCAAAATCAGCGAAAAGCTGACGGTAACCGCCATAATGCTGTAGAACACCCGCCGAATTCGATCCAGCTTCCCTGCACCAAAATTCTGCCCAACCATTGTAGCGCCAGCGGAAATCAGTGCCGCTGCTACAATGGACATAATGGAATTGAGCTTTGTGCCCACACCGCTGACGGCAGAGCACACAACCCCAAAGGAATTTACCGCTGAGTTGATGTAAAGATTGGAAACGTTGATCGCCGCAAATTGAAGGCTCATGGGAATGCCGAGCTTTAACAGCATCCACAGGGGTTCCCGATGGATCAAAAAGCGATTCGGCTTAAAGTCGAAGCCCATTGCCCTGCGATTTCGGTAGAGAAACCACATGGAAAGCAGGAAGCTGAGCCCCTGCCCCATAATGGTAGCCAATGCGGCCCCCATTGCTCCCATGCGGAATCCCACAACGAATAAAATGTCCAGAATCAGGTTCGTAATGGATGCCACCGCAATAAACAAAAGCGGATGATGACTATCTCCCATTCCACGGAGAATGGCACTTACCGTGTTATAACCATAGATAAAAATCAGACCGATGAAGCAAACGAGAATATACTGCTGTGCATAGACTTTCGCTTCCGGAGGTACATTCAGCAGTCGCATGAACCAATCGGACAGAAGCATTCCCGCTGCACTGAATGCGATGGCAGCTACAGCCAGTGCCGAAAACATGGTGCCAATAAAATGCTGAAGCTGCTCTGTTTGCTTTCTACCAATCAGCTGTGCAATTACCACTTGTCCTGCGGTGGTAAGGCCCATACAAACAAAGGTGAACATATTGAGCAGTTCTCCGCCAGTGGCTACTGCTGAAAGTCCGCTGCTGCCCAGCACCTGCCCGACTACGACCATATCCACCAAATTATATACCGTTTGCAGCAGATTAGAAAGAATGAATGGCGCGCCAAAGCGAAATAGCTGTGAGAGAATCGGACCCTCTGTAAAATCGTGTATTAGAGTTCTTTCCTGTTTCATATCATTTCCTCATGAAAAAATACCGCCGGGACGGAAAACGTTCCGGCGGCATTTATCGGATGTCTTACAGATTTATTGCAGTGTAGTAACCCTCGCGGATTGCATCGCCCATTTTTCTGGCAGCGGCGCAGTCACCGATGGTGTAAGTCTCGGGGACAACGGCCTTCTGGAGTTCTTCCACAATCGCAGTTCTGGGCCGCATACCGGCGGAGAGAATCACGCTGTCGGCGGGAAGCAGTTCTTCTTCCTTACCCTCGGTCTGAACCCAAACGCCCTCGTCAGTGATGCGCTTGCAGGCGGTGGAGGTCATGACCTTGACACCGATCATACCAACCCGCAGGGCGTTGGACTGGGCCTGACCGCAGCCGGGGGCAATACCGGGCAGCATCTCCACAACAGTCACGTCACGACCATCGGCATGGAGCTCTGCGGCGGATTCGCAGCCGATCAGGCCGCCGCCGATGACTACAACCTTATCGCCGTAATTCTGGGGCGCATAGTGCATGGTGGCGCCCACAATGACCTTGGGGTTGTCCAGGCCGGGAATGGGAGGACGGGCGGGGTCTGCACCCACCGCAATAATCAGTACGTCAGGGCGAATCTGATTAACATAATCTGCATCTACGGCGGTATTCAGCCGGACATCTACGTTGGAATCGGCCAGACGGTTCTCCATCTGATGCCGCCAGTAGGCCATATCCCGCTTGAAGTATACATGATCGGCGAAGCGAATCGCGCCGCCCAGTTCCGCGCCCTTGTCGCAGAGAATGACCTGGTGTCCGCGCTTTGCTGCCGTCCAAGCCGCCATCATGCCGCCGGGGCCAGCGCCTACGATCAGCACCTTCTTTTTCTTCTCCGGTGCGGCGGGCATGGGCATACGGCCCTCGAAACCCACTTCGGGGTTCAGGGTACACAGGAACCAGTTCTTTGCAAACAGGCGGTTATGGCACTCGTTGCAGCGGAGGCAGCGGTTGCAGTCGGCATAACGTCCGGCAGCCAGCTTATTAGGCATCTCCGGCTCGCAGATCAGGCCGCGGCCCATGAGGATCAGGTCGGCGCGACTATCCTTAATCACTTCCTCCATCATGTCCGGCTCGTTGATACCGGCAACGGTGGAAACGGGGATATTCACCACGGACTTGATCTCGGTGGCGAAATCCACATTGCAGCCCTTTTCCATGAACACGCCGGGGGACATTCTCGCGGTGGCGTCGGGATGGAAAATGCCGCCCGTAGACACCTGGATCATGTCCACATAGGGGGAGAGCATCTGGGCGATCCGCTTGCCCTCGTCGATGTGATAGCCGTCCTCTACGATCTCGTCGCCGGTCATGCGCATGTCGATGGGGAAGTTTTTGCCCACCTTCTCGCGGATCTTTTTCAGGCACATGATCGGGAACCGGCAGCGGTTCTCCAAAGAGCCGCCAAACTCGTCGGTACGCTTGTTGGTGCGGGGAGAGAGGAACTGGTGAATCAGCCAGCCGTGACCGGCATGGAACTGCACCATATCAAAGCCAGCGTTCTTGAGGGTCAGAGCAGCATTGCCGAAGTCCTCGGCCACCTCCTCCATGTCCTCGATGGTCATAGCACGAACGGCAACACCGCTGGGCTTTACATAGTCGATGGGGCCCATGGGCTGGTTGCCAAAGTTGTTTTCGGGAATACATAGGGCGCCTGCATGGCTCATCTCCATAGAAATCTTTGCGCCCCAACGGTGAACGGTTTCTGCCAAATCACACAGGGAGAAATACGCGCCGGGATTGGTAATCCGCAGCATAAAGGACTCGGAAGAGCCGGTTTTCGGGGAGACGCAGGCCTCACCCATGGTGATGAGGGCCACACCGCCCTTGGCAAATTTCTCGTTAAAGGCAATGGTCCGGGCAGTATAGCCGCCGTTGTGATCCACCTCCCGGAGGTTCATGGGGGCCACGCAGATGCGGTTTTTCAGGGTCACATTGCCGATTTTGATGGGAGAGAGCAGATTGGGATAGTAGGGATTCATGGAAAACACTCCTTTAAATAAACAGTCTGGAATGGGTGCATAGGCTGCCTGACCGATTGCCGCCTATGCACCAACCAATGGAAAATCATTCTGATGAAACTTATTGGAAGAAGGATATGAGGTTCAGAAAGAAGAATGAGCATTAGAACTTCATCAGAACGAAAAGCTGGGTCCGCGAAAAAATGCGAAGGGATACAGCTTATGGTTACATCATAACAGCGTATGACGCAAAAAACAAATGCCAAACCCGCATGGAATTATTACCTCTACGTTATGGCCTGCTATTACACGAAAGGTATGAAACCATACCGAATTGGCATTTGTACTAAATGGGCCCAAGCTGGTATGATTGCAATATGGCAAAATGCCGGAAATAAACTTCATTGAGGAGGTAAACCCATGAAACGGAAAAGAATTGTTACGGCACTGCTCAGTATCAGCATGCTATTTGGTCTGCTGGCAGGCTGTGGTGGCGGTGGCACATCGTCGGCAGCATCCAGCACATCCGCCGCGCCGGAACAGGAACCGTCCGCCGCTTCCAACGCAGCTGCACCGGAGCAGACGCAAGCGGAAGCTGCTTCAACTGCCGAGGAAGAAAGCGCCGTTGAGGCAGCAGAACCGGAGCACCCCACCCTGTCCTATCCGGTGGGAGATGGCGAAGAAACCTTCCGGATGCTCCAGGTCTATAACCCCAACGCCAGCGCTGTCTATGGAAACGAAGGAGACTATTCTACTGCGCTGACCTATCAAACCCTGGCAGAAAAGACCGGTGTCAACATCGAGTTTAAGATGCTGGCAGAAGCCAGTTTCTCCACCCAGATCGACCTGATTATCGCCAGCGGCGATACCCCGGACTTCTACGGCAGAAGCCTTGGTTCCTATGATTCCAAGCTCCAGGCAGCAGTAGAGGAGGAAGTGGTCATTGACATTCTGCCTCTGGTGGAAGAAAATGCCCCCGATCTCTATGCCCTGATGGAAAAGGATCCGGATTGGAAGACAAAGCTCACCAACTCCGACGGCACCATCTGCAAGATTGCATCTTATACCCTGCCCAAGACCACAGACGGTCCCTTCATCCGTAAGGATTGGCTGGACAATCTGGGACTGGACGCCCCCACGGATCTTGACAGTCTGACCAATGTGCTGGAAGCGTTTAAGAGCGAGTATAACTGCTCCATGCCCCTGCTGCTGGATTCTGACCTGGGTTCTGTGCTGGATCAGTGCTTCAATATGCAGTCTATGGGATTTAATTCATTCAGTTTCCAGCAGGATGCACCCAACTCCGGCAAGGTTATCTGCTCCCTCTGCACCGATGAGTACATCAACTATCTGCTGACCTTGAATGAGTACCTGAACAAGGGACTTATCACCTCGGACTTCCTGAACATCAGCAAGAACGCCGGTAATCTGGAGGCCTGCTATATCGATGGCAACGCCGGTGTCTGGAAGGATGATGCCAAGTATACCTATAACAATGCAATTTCTGCCCAGGAAAGTGACCCGAACTGGGAGGCCATCCCCTTTGTGTTTGATAAAACCGACTATCATATGAACCAGTCTTCCACCTCCGGCGGTATTGGTCTGACCCAGCTTTATATCTCTGCAAACTGCGAGAATCCGGAACTGGCATTGCAGTTCGTGAACTATGCTTATACCGATGAGGGCGCGCTGCTGGTACAGGCCGGTGAGGAAGGCGTTACTTACACCAAGGATTCAAACGGAAAGCTGGTCTATGACGACGTTATCATCAACAACCCCGATGGCTGGACCTCCTCTCAGGCCACCTATCTCTATCTGACCGATGCGTGGATGCCCACCCGTCAGCTGGAGGAAGTCTTTGAGATGGCCTACACCGAGGATGTGCTGGCAGCCTATGACACTTGGACCAATGCCTATGCCGGCGACGATTCCATGACCATTCCGCTGGACTGTACCCTGTCCGCAGATGAACAGACTGAGGTGTTCACCCTGATGGCTGACTGCCTGAGCCTGTTCAGCCAGAATGCCGCAAAGGTGATTCTCGGCGATCTGGATGAGACCGGCTACCGTGCAGTCATTGACGACGCCATGGGCATGGGTCTGGAGCGGATCACCGAGATCTATCAGACCGCTTATGATCGGTATATGGAAGCCTAAGCAATATGGAAAAGATGGGGGGAACGCCCCATCAGAATTGGAGCAGATATGAAAAGAAGAATGATTGCGCTGCTGGCAGTACTGGCACTGACTGCATCGCTGACTGCCTGCGGCAGAAATACCGCGGCTTCCGCCAGCACTCCCGTATCTTCGGATAAGGCGGAGGAATTGCAGCCCTCAGCACCTTTCACAGAAGCATCCGCCCCCGCAGAGGAACAGGAGGTCTCTGACTCCGAACCTGTATCCGATGTGCAGGAAGCCCCGGAGCTTGTTGTCTATGAGCTTCCCCTGACGGATACACCCACAACCTTTTCCCTCTATACGACCTCGGCGCCGCCCTTTATGAGCCCTTTCATCGGCACAGACGGCAGCTACAACACTGCGGAATCCACCTGCTATTTTCAGGAGCAGACCGGTGTAAAAATTGACTACATCGAGATTGACATGTTCTCCTACACCCAGAATTTCAACCTGATGATCGCCTCTGGTTCTTATCCGGATATGCTCTCCGGCATGGACAGCTATGGCGGCGGTATTGCCAAGGCACTGGATGATGATGTGATCATTGATTTAACGGATTATGTGGAAAACGATATGCCCGCCTATCATCAGGCCGTGGATCAGGCAGATGTCTGGAAGGAAATCAAGACAGACGAAGGCAAGACCCTGGCAGTCTATTCCCTGAGCAGCGAGGATGTGGTCAACCGTGGTCCCATGATCCGTCAGGACTGGATGGAGGCGCAGGATCTGGAAGCCCCAGCAACCTATGACGAACTGACAGAGGTGGGCAAAAAACTTCAGTCTGCCTATGACCTGAACTATGCCTTCTTCATTAGTTCCCTGGTGAATCCTGGCGTTACCTTCTCCGCAGGGTTTGATATGCCCGGCTTCGACATCGGCACTTCCGGTTCTCATCTCTATCAGGAGAATGGAGCAGTCAAAAGCTGCCTGGTGTCGGACAATATGAAGGACTACCTGACCTATCTCCATGACTGGTATGCCGACGGTCTTATTAGCAAGGACTTTTTCTCGCGTCTGAGCTCGGACGTGAAGGATGCGTTCCGGGGCGGAGAATGTGCCATCTGCTGGGACAATGCCGATTACATCACTGAGGCAAACCGGGACGAGGAGCTTGCGGCACAGGGCTTCCTGGCTGCCGGAATCCCCGCGACGCTCCGGGAGGAAGGGCAGACGCTGCACTTCTCTCTGGGCACGGGCAATACCGTGGGCGATGGAATCTCCATCACCACTGCCTGCCAGGATCCCGACCTGCTCATTAAAACTCTGGACTGGTGCTTTACGGAGCCGGGTATCAACCTCTGCAACTATGGCATCGAGGGGAGCAGCTATGATATGGATGACAGCGGAAACGCAGTCTGGAGTACCAACGTAACGGAGAATCCGGATACAACCTTCCGCATGGCACTGGTAACCTACACCATGACCGGTCTGCCCTCCATCTGGGACGAGGAGCGCTACTGGTCGGAAATCTATGACGAGGCCGCCTATGCGGCGGCGGATCTGTGGATGAACGCGGACAACGACAAGGCATATGATTTGCCCTCTGCGCTGTTCTACACCACCGATGAATCCACCGTTTATGCCACAAAAATTTCGGATGTAGAAACCTATGCCAACCAGTACATTCTCACCTGCATCACCGGAGACGCGGATATTGACGCAACCTGGGACGAATATGTGGAAAAGGTCTGGAGCCTGGGTCTTCAGGACTGCATCGACGCCACCCAGAACGCCTATGAGCGGTATCTCAGCCGCAGCGCCGCATAAGAAAGGACAAAACCATGGAAACAAAGCATTGTGACCTTCTGGTCATGGGCGGAGGCGGCGCGGGATTGGTAGCCGCAGCCCGGGCCGCAGAGCTCCATCACGATCTCCGCATCCTCGTGGTGGAAAAGGGAAATGCCACCGGCGGCGGAGCTTGTCAGGCCGGAGATTTCCGGGTATACGGCAGTCAGTGGCAGAAGGAGCGGGGATTGAACGACAATCTGGCAGCCGACCTGCGGAAGCGCATGGACGAAACCTTCTGGCGCATTGACCGGAAGCTGGCACTGAATGCATTTCTGGGGACAGGACGGTTCTTTGACTGGTGCTGTACCCTGAGCCCGGATTGTGCGGATCGGTTTGTACCGGGAAGGTATGTATTTGACCGCCCGGATAAGGGCCCGGAGATTCCGGTGTATGCAGGTCTTCCCGAAGAGCGGAAAAAGCAGCCGGAGATGCCCATGATGCCGCCCCCGGACGGTGAGGATGAGAAGGACGGTATGCCGGCGGGAATGCCCATGCCGGGGATGCGCACCGGCACCTACCTCATGAAGCTCATGCGGGAGACCTGTAAAAAAGACGGCGTGGAGATCCTGACGAAGACCAGAATCACCGATGTAACCGTGGAAAACGGAAAAATCACCGGAGCCACGGCGGAAGGGCCGGACGGAACCATCGGGATTTCCTGCCGCGCCGTCATATTGGCCACCGGTAGCTGGATCAGCAATCCGAAGTATCTGGAGATGGCCTCGCCGCTGTTTGCAAAGATGGACCCCGGCAAACCCGTTCCATCGGGCCACCGGAACTGCAACTATACCGGCGACGGCATCCCCATTGCGGAAAAGGCTGGGGCGCTGGTGGATTACCAGAGCTTCTGCATCCGCGCCATGGGCCCGGGACTGGTTGGGAAGGACGGCGCACCGATTTTTCCCCGGGGTCAGATGGCCGATGCCATGGCCCGAAGCCCTTATGCCATTCAGATTGACGAGCAGGGGCGGCGGTATACCTGCGAGCCATCCGGCAGCCGATTTCCGGCGGAGGACAGCGCCCATCTGGTGCTGCTCCACGGTTCCACCACTCCCTATGTGGTCTTTGACCTGAACACCGCCAAATACACGGCCCAGCAGGCAAAGAAACAGAACATGGGCCGGGAAGGCGGCATGGGCGGCCCGGCGCGGGTCAATCTGGAGCCGGATCAGGTGCAGGCGGATCTGGAGCGGGAGAAGTTCATGTGCAAGGGCGAAACCGTGGAAGAACTGGCCGAACAACTGGGCGTTCCGGCGGAAAACCTGACGGAAACCGTCCGGATTTACAACGAATCCTGCAAGAATGGCTTTGACAGCGACTGCTTCAAGGAGGCGGAATACCTGATTCCCATGACCGGCCCCTTCTATGGATTCATGACCGCCCTGAACACCGACGGTGCATTCGGCGGCGTGCAGGTAAACGAAAACATCCAGGCCAAAGCGAAAAACGGCGGTTTGGTAGAGGGCCTGTGGGTTCCCGGCGACTTTTCCTCCAGCCGCTTCATCAACGACGGCGGCCTGAAACGACAGATCATCAACGATCTGGCCTGGGCCTTCTCCAGCGGTTTCATCGCTGGAGAGCAGGCAGCGGAATATTTAAAATAAAAAAAGCTCCGTGACGGGAGAAATTCCGTCACGGACGCTGTCCATTTTAGAACGTAAGAAAGAAGGAGATTCTATGACATTCAAGATTGCGGAGAACTGTATTGGCTGCGGCACCTGTCAGCAGGCGTGCCGGGTGGGCTCCATTCCTCCCGGCGGCCCGGTGGCACCCAGACCCGCCCGGCCCGAGGATAAGCCCATCCAGAAGGACGGGAAGAAGTACCGGATTGAGCCGGATAAGTGCGAGGGCTGCGCGGCCTGCGTGGCGACCTGCCCGGTGGGGGCGATTATCCGTCAGGACGATACATTAAAATGGGAGTCCCACGACCCCATCGAACTGGACACCGACCTCTGCGTCATCGGCGGCGGCTGCACCGGCTTGATTGCAGGCGTGTACGCAGCCATGCAGGGTAAAAAGGTGGTCATTCTGGAAAAGGCATCCTTTGCGGGCGGCGGCGCGAAATTTGCCGCAGACTGGCGTATTTTCGAGAGCAAGTGGCAGAAGGAACGAGGCGTTCCCGATGAGCTGAACCGGATGCTGCTCAAAGGCATGGACGAGACCCAGTGGTCCCTTGATCCAAAGTTGGTCTACAACGCCCTGCGGAATACCGGCCATTTCTTCGACTGGTTCCAGACCCTGGTGCCGGATTATGAGTTCGTGGAGGGCATTTATGCCATGGATCGGGGCGACCCCCAGGCCCAGAAGGTGCCCTTTGTGAAGCCCGTCAACGGCAGAAGCCCCAACGGCACGTTCTGCGTGGAGACGTTGGAGAAGGAATGTCAGAAGCGGAACATCCCTCTGCTCTACCGCCATCAGGTGACGGATATTGAGATGGAAAATGGCCGGGTCAGTGCCGTGGTGGCAAAGGATCCCGGCGGTATTACAAGAGTGACCTGCAAGGCCTGCGTTTTGGCCAGCGGAAGTTGGATTCGCAACAAGAAAATCATGGAGCAGAAGTTCCCGGAGTTCTACAAGCTGCTTCCGAAAATGGAGCCCAGCCAGCACGCCAACGTGGCCTACACCGGCGACGGCATCCATCTGGCGGAGCAGGCCGGGGCGTACATCGACTATGACAGCTTCGTACTTCGCTGCATGGGCCCACTGGGCATGGTGCCCAGCATGTCGGCGTCCGCCATCAGCTCCAGCCCACTGTGCATTTGGGTAAACACTGACGGCAAGCGCTGGATGAACGAGGGCAATATGGCCCGGGCGGGTATGAGCGGCAGTGTCAGCTTTGCCATGGGCACGCAGCTGAGCCTCCAGCCCGGGGGCCTGAACTATACCATTTTCGACAAGGGCATGGCGGAGAAAATCAAGGCAAAAATGGATTCCGGCGATGCACCGGCCAGCTTCTTTGGTCCCATGAAGGTGCCGGAAAACTACCTCCAGGAGATGGACGAGACGGCTTCCCGCCCCAACGGCGGTGTGTTCGTCCGGGGCGAAACCATCGAAGAACTGGCGAAGAATGCCGGAATCAACGCCGAAAATCTGAAAGCCACCATCGCGGCGTACAACGCTATGTGTGCTGGCGGCGCGGATACGGAGCTGTTTAAGTCCGCCGATCAGCTGGTACCCTTCACCGGCGGCCCTTATTATGCAGTACAGGGCCATCTGAACCACGACGGTGCGTTCGGCGGTGTGCTGATTGACCCGGAGACGAGAGCCTATCGCCCGGATAAAACTGTCATCGACAACCTGTTTGTTCCCGGTGATTTTGCATCCGGACGGTTTATCAACAGCGGAGATGTGAAGGAGCAGGTCATCAACGATTTGGGCTGGGCGGTGTCCAGCGGCTATACCGCGGGTCATGCGGCGGTGGATTTTCTGAAGCAGCTTTCATGATATGAAGTAGCCCCGTTCCGAGCATGGAACGGGGCTGCTTTTAAGCGCATAAAAAGGGGCAGGCGCGGAGTGCGCCTGCCCTGAAAAATTATTGATGAAGATCAGCCTTCAGCGTCCAGATACCGGGCATAAGCACCGGCATAGATTTCGTCCATCTGACCCAGACCGGAAGATTCGAGATCCGCAATGGTCTGACGGTAATCAGCCTCGGTCAGGTCGCCGGTGACCACACGGGAAGCTGCTTCCGTGAATGCAGTCAGTACATCGCCAGCCAGGTTGAAATACTCGGTCATTTCCTCTGCGTCCAGGGTGCAGGCGGAGGGAATCAGCATGGAGTTGTCGCCGTATTCCTCGGTCCACAGCTGATACGCAGCGGTGGCCTCGGGGCAGTACTGGAGATTCAGGAACTGCTGCTGCTGATCGGTGGGCAGCCACTGAGCGGCAGTATAGAAAACATTGGCGATATCAAAGCTCATGCCGTCAGGATTGTTGGTCATGAGATCGGTGTAGGCAATTTTGCCGTCTGCGTCCTTGGTGTAGGTGAGATCCTCGACACCGAAGGCAACCAGGTCCTTGCCGGGCGCGGTGTAGCAGTAGTTCACATACTGCATGGCAACCTCGGGCTCCTGGCAGGCGGTGGTGATGAACAGCTTGCCGTTCATAGCAACCACATTGGACATGGTAACATGCACGTCGATATCACTGAGTGCAAAGGGAACGGCCTTCCAATTGGGATCGTTGCCGTTTTCGCGGAATGCGGGGTCGGTGTACTTGCAGTCGTCCTGCCATACGCCGCACTTGCCGGAGTAGTAGGAGGACTCCCAGTTGCCATATTCCTTGCCGGTGGTCATGAAGTCATCGGTGATGATGCCCTCAGCAAACAGGGAATGGAGATAGTTCAGGTAGTCAATAAAGCCCTCACTGGCATAGCTGCAAACGAGTTCATCGCTGTCCGGCGCAACGCGCTGATAGCCAACGCCGCGGAAGCCCATAAAGCTGGTGTTAAAGAAGGGAGCAAGGCCGCTGTCACACTCAAAGTTTACCAGCAGGGCATTGGTGGCACCCTTTTCGGTTTTAAATGCCCGGAGTACGTCGGTGAGCTCGTCAAAGTTCTTGGGAGCTTCCAGGCCCAGATCCTCCAGCCAGTCGCCACGAATCAGCAGACCCTGGGATACCCGGTCAATGGAGCGGCCTGCAAACTGGCAAATGCTGCCGTCGGTGTTATAAACGCCTGCGGCAAAGTTGGGATCGGAATCCAACAGAGCCTTGTAATCCGGGGCGTTTTCCGCCAGCAGGGGCTCCATGTCCAGAAGAATGTTGTCCTCAATGGCGCCCAGCAGGTTGGAATCGTACTGGGAAACGGTCTGACCGAACATGTCGGGCAGGTCGCCGGAAGCCATCATCAGGTTCATCTTCTCAGAATAAGTGGATTCGCCCAGAAGGTTAAAGTCGATGGAAACGCCGGTGGCTTCCTTCATGGCTTCGTGAGGCGGCGTATCGGAATAGGTCTTGTCGCCCATAGCCTCGGCGGCGTTCATACGGAGCACGGATACCATGGTGAAGGTATGCTCGCCGGGAATGGGATACTGAATGGTGACGGTGGGCGTGACCTCCTCAGGCTCGACACTGGCCTCGGCAGCGGAAGCGTCTGCCTGAGATGCCTCGGGTGCAGGAGCCTCGGACGCAGGGGCAGCGGCGGATTCTGTTTTCGGTTCGGCGGCGGAATCGGCGGGAGCGGCACTGGATGCAGCGGGCGTTCCGCAGGCGCATAGTGCTGACAGCATGGAAGCAGCCAGCAGCATGGATAACAGCTTCTTTTTCATTTTGGTTCCTCCAATCGTTGTTTTCTGTGGCGAGTATGCCGCATCAGTGGAACGGACAGCGGCAAGTTGGTCAGGTTCGCCGTATCTATTACCATCTTACCATGAAAGTTCCCTGCTGACCAATGCCGGAACGGCATATACCATAACATTTGCGTAATACTATTGTAATAACTTGCGTAAAAAGGGAGCAGACATCGCTGCCTGCTCCCAAATGGATTACTTCTCTAAGAATTTCACAGCGCTTCCGCCTGCGATCCATCCGCTGGCGAAGGCCCAGGAAAGGTCATTGGTGATCTGCACCTTGTTGTTGCGAATGTTCAGGAACCGGCCGGAGGAGAAATCACCGGGGACATAGAGCCCGTCGATGAGCCCGCCGTCCTTAGCGGTGGCCTGAATGTTCTCGTCCACCAATACGCCGCCGAAGGCACCGTCGGTACCCATGGAGCCGGTAACCGCATAGTAGGGGGCTTTGGTGAAGGGAATCATTTCACCGGGGTCCTTGAAATATTCGGTGTCCAGGCCGACCTTGCACATTTCATTGTAATGGGCTACCGTAGCCTTGAGATTCTCGGCGTTGATGCCCAGTTGCTCCGCCAATTCTTCCAGGGTGTCGGCTCTGGCAATGGATTTGCCCATGCCGGGCATGGGAGGCATGCCGCCGCCCTTTTTGGGAGAGAAGGCGTTCTCCACATCCTCCTGCCAGTTTTCACTGTAGGACGGGGGAGCGGGGAAGCACCAGGGCTGCCGCTTGCCGTCCTGATAAGCCTTGACGCAGGCCTCCAGCATGCCCTGATCGAAGAGATAGAAGGACTGATAATCCGGCTGCTCGGCCAGACGGTTGCCGGTTTCAAAAATGCCGCGGCGCTTCTGGGTGGATTCGTTGATCCAGCGCTTGCCGTTTTTGTTGACCCAGATGGTGGACAGCTCGGCGGTCATGGACATCAGCGTCGGGCTGGGGCACATACCCAAGGGGCCCATCAGACGAATCTCAAAGCTGTCATAGTCGATGTAAGCGCCCAGCTTTTCGGCCAGAGTAACCGCGTCGCCGGTGTAGGAAGGATGGGTATGTCCGCCGTTCATCATGGGATAATCCGCAATTTTCGGCACATATTTTTCTACCAGCGCATGATTGCGAATCCAGCTGCCCGTGGCG
Organism: Barnesiella intestinihominis; assembly: GCA_963650135.1. Lineage (GTDB taxonomy): Bacteria > Bacillota > Clostridia > Oscillospirales > Oscillospiraceae > HGM13006. Next base: position 24,822 of record CAVJLG010000082.1, read on the forward strand.
AGAATGCATGCCTTTGCGGTAATGGTGGTTTCGCCGCCGGGGTCCTTGGCGGTAACGGTATAGGTGCCGTTTTCGTGGTCAATGTCCGTGACAGCGGTGTTTTTCAGCATGGTCACGCCGTTTTTCTCGCACAGGGCGATCATCCGTTTCATGACATAAGCGCCGCCCTGACGCTCCTTATGGAAAGCGGGAACCTTGGGGCCATCGGGGCCGTCGAAGATATAGGTGCCCTCTTTATACAGCTCCTCCACCCCCTCGCCGGTGTCGCAGAGAAAGTCGAAGAATTCACCGGTGGCCTTGAAGGTGTTGTATGCCAGGGCGGGATTCAGCTCCCAATAGGTTTCGTCCATCACCTGCCGCAGCGCGGGAAGGGTGTTGTCGGGAATGCCGTGATCCTTCTGCCAGCGGCTGCCGTAAACCCGCCAGTCTGCGGCGCCCATTGCACCGCCGCCGAAGTTCCGACGCTTTTCCACCACGACCACCTTCTTGTCGGTGGTTTCCGAAATCCGGGCTGCTGCTACCAGTCCGGAACCGCCGCCGCCTAAGACCACGATGTCGCAGTCCAGCTGAATGGGATCGTGGGGTGCAACTGCTGCGGGGGGGGCCTCCGGGGGAGGGCCGCCCACGGGAGCACCGTTTTTGGATGCGTCATGGGCCATAGTGGCCAGATCCTGTTCTTGCATATCTATTTGCCTCCGTTTCTAGAATGTTTGTTGCCAAACGATTTTCTTTATCTTATCATTTGGAATGACCATTGACCAATGCAAAACAGGTATGGGGGTATTACGCAAAAGATATAGTAATGCAGATTGACGAATGAAGGAAATATGATAAAATAAGGAAGGAGAATACCGGAAGAAGGAGGAGCTGTATGGAACTCAATCAGCTGCATTACTTTGTAGCGGTGGCACACTGCGAGAACATTACCAAAGCTGCGAAGGAATTGTTTATTTCCCAACCGGCTTTGAGCCGAGTGATCCTGCGACTGGAGCAGGAGCTGGGCACGCCGTTGTTTGACCGGCACGGAGGCCGAGTGACCCTCAACGAGCATGGAAAAGCGTTCCTTCGTCATGTGGAACCGGCACTGGAGTCGATCAATACCGGTGTTCACGCAGTTATTGATGCACTGGGCAGCCGGGAAATTGTGATCCACAATTATTTGACTACCGATCTGTTCAAATCCATTGTGGAACGATGCCAGGCGGAGCTACCGGACATTGCCTTTACTGTCAAAAATATTGGGGATAATGCGGACGATGCTTCCATGCTTCAGGAAAAACCGGACATTGTAATGCTGCCCACCAAGGATTTTCGTAATTATGTGTTTCCAATGAGCTATATGGAGCGCTGGTGTGTCATCTATAATTGCAAATATCAGTTTCATACGCCAACGGACGGTACGCATTTGACGCTGGAGCAGCTGGCACAGGAGCCGCTTGTTTTATCGGGTTCTAAGCTGGATCGGGAGTTTGTGGAAGGGATGTTTTCATCAGTGGGGTTAGTGCCGAAGATACTGCCCTGCTCCTCTTTAGCCGACTCCAGCGCGCAGATTAACCGATGTAAGGGAATCGGTCTGGTGCCGGTAAGCAACTTCCGAAGCCTCATCAAGAGCATTGACAGCATTCCCATTGCGGCAGCCATGGTGTCGGATCACCCCTGCCAGAGAATGCTTTATCTGGGCAGAAGTCCAAGGTTTTTGTCCAACGCCGACGAATATCGTGTTCTGGAGTCCATCAAGAACTTCCTGTCCAAGGAGTACGCAGAGACAGACGCGTTTTTTGAAAGCTACTTTGGAATAGATACAGCAGAAGAATAAGAAAGCCGTATGCAGCGTCAATTTGCTGCACACGGCTTTTTGCTTTTTATGGACATTCAAACCCGCCCTGCATAAACTCTGCTGTGGCTTTCAGCTCCCGGTCAATGTGCTGATCCAGCAGCTCCAGAATTGCATAATCCTCGGCGCTGGCAAGAAAATTGGGCCGGTGGCTTAGGTAGACGGGCCGCTCTACCTTGGCACCCTTCAGCGCCATGGCTCGGATGGGGGTATCCGGCACCCGACGCTTTAGGGATCGGTAGGCAGTTACCGGAGTGATGCCAATATTCCGACATCGGTTGATGGAGATTCGGGATTCATCGGGCTGGGTGGCGAAATGGAGCCCAGCAGGCAGCTTTTCAAAGAGATAGGACAAGATCTGCCGATCATAGGGGGAATTGTCGAAGATAATAGACTCCTGACATAGCTGCTCCCGGGTAATGCCGGTGCCATCGCAGTCTGACCGGAACTGGTAGTTCTCGTGGAACATCACGCACCAAGGCTCTGTATAGGCTTTGGCTATCGTGTAGCCCCGGAAGTCCTGTTGGGGGATAATCACCAGATCCGGGGCCGTGTCGGTGGGATAATCAGAAACCGTCCGGGTACCGTCAAAGCAGGTGAGATCCACATCCGGGAAGGCAGAAAGACATCGGTCACAGAAGGAGGCAAAGTCGTCCAGGAAAATATAATTGCTTACCAGTACCCGGCGGTTATTGTTCTTCTGGCGCACGGCATGAACGCCCGCGTTGATGGCATCCAGGCCCGCGGAGACGTGCTGCAAAAAGATCTTGCCGCTTTCGTTGAGAATCAGGGAGTTGGACTTCCGGTCAAAGAGCCGAACCTCCAGCTCCGATTCCAGTCGGCTGATGGAACGGCTCAGGGCGGGCTGGGTGATATAGAGCTTATGGGCGGCCTGGCTCACATTCTGACATTCCGCCACAGTAATAAACTGGTGAAGCTGCGTCAAATCCAAGAGAAATCCCCACTTTCCGATACAATATGACTCCATTTTAACACAATTTTGCAGGCTGCGCAAGGCGGGGGGTATGTTCTCACAGGTATTAGTGACTGCACAAATGGCATTGGTCATCCATTTGTTCCTGCTGTATAATACATTTGTAACAAACGGAAAGGGTGAAACACAAATGGCGTATCATATTAACCAGGACATCTGTTCCGGATGTCATACCTGCGAGCTGTACTGTCCAGCTGGGGCCATCCGCATGAACTTTTCCACATACCAGATTGACGCGGACAAGTGCGTGTCCTGCGGCACCTGTGCCCGGCACTGTCATAACGCGGCCATCTATGATATGGAGAAGAAGCCCGAAGCACCTATTGCCCATGAGAAAACGGAGCTCAGCTGCGACATTCTTGTGATTGGCGGCGGCGCATCCGGTCTGACTGCGGCGGCAAAGGCGGCCCATGCCGGGAAAAAGGTCGTCGTCATGGAGAAGAATTTTGAGACGGGCGGCAGCGCTTATTTTGGCCACATGATGCGGGTTCATTACTCCAAATGGCACGAGGCGGCCGGTCTGCCCGACAAGCGGGAGAAGATGTTCAAAAAGTTCCAGCGCATGACCCAGGGCAAATGTAATGAAGAGCTGGCCCGGCGGCTGCTGGATGCCAACGTGGATCTTGCCAACTGGCTCATTGACTCCGGCAACATGGAAAAGGGCTTTAAGTGGGGCGTCAATCGCTCGGGTAAGCCCGACATTCAGGACGACTTCCTGAAAAACTATCCCTATCCCATTGACAGCCTGCGCTCTGATCCCTCCTGCGGTCCCGGCGAAAGCGGCTGGGCTATCTGTAATATCCTCACCGATGCCATCAAGGAATACGGCGGCGAAATCCTGCTGAATACCCAGGCAGTGAAGCTGCTCACCGACGACAAGGGCGCAGTAATCGGCGCGCTGGCCAAGGACCCCGGCGGTGAGGTAGAGGTGCATGCCAAGGCCACCCTGGTCTGTGCCGGTTCCTACAGTCGGAACAAAGAGATCATGAACAAGATGCAGCCCATCTTCTATCAGAACGAGGGCAAGGAGCCGGTTCATATCTATGCCTGCGCTACCTGTACCGGCGACGGCATCACCATGTGCGAGGATATTGGCGCAAATATTGATTATGTCAACAAGCGTGCCGCCATGTTTGGCCCCATGCACCATCCCTTCAGCTATGGAGTGCTGAGTATGCTCCGGGGCGGCACCTCCGTCCAGGTGAACAAGTACGGCCAGGAGATGCCCATGGAGATGGGAATGCACGAAATCGGCGGTCTGGCGGATCAGCCCGGCTGGATTGCCTGGAGCATCACCGATCAGCAGTCCTTTGACGAGGCGGTCAAGAAGGGTCTCACCAGCTCCGACCCCGACGAGCAGCGTGCGTTCCGCCATTGGGAGCGGGATCTTGCCAACGAGCTCCGGGACGGCTCCACCGTCAAGGCCGATACCCTGGAAGAGCTGGCGGACAAGCTGAACTTCAATAAGGCGGACTTCCTGACCTATATCATGCAGTATAACAATGATGTAAAGGCCGGGAGAATCTCGAATCCCTTTGGCCCTCCTCCCGGCGGCGACGATGAGGGTGCTATGCCTCCCCCTCCCGGCGGCGATGATGATGACGATATGATGTTCCCCATGGGCGAGATGCCCAAGCCCCATCCCTTTGAAAAGGGCCCCTTCTATGCGGTCATCATGAAGATGTTCCAGGAAAATGCGGTAGGCGGCATGACCATCGACGAGAACACCAATGTCGTCCGTCCCGACGGCACTCCCATTCCTGGCCTGTATGCCTGCGGCGATAATACCCGCGGTATTATGCTTCCCGGCGACGTGGGCGTACAGTATATTGAAACCTATCTCTCCGCCATGACCTATGCCATGTGCAGTGGATTCCTGGCAGCCGAGAAGGCAATAGATTATGTATCCTGACTAGGAGGTTAATGAAAGAAATGAAGAAAAAAATCATAACCATGCTGCTGGCGTTTGCTATGGTATGTTCCATGGCGGCCTGCGGCAACAGCGGCAGTGCGGCATCCAGTGCAGTCTCTGCCGGAAGCGCAGCGCCCGAGGCAACGGAGGCAGCTCCCGCACAGAATGCAACCACAACGCCTGCGGATTCCGCCGAGGAAGGCTCTGCGGACGAGACGGCAGCAGCTCCCGCCGGTACCTATGGCGAGGATGTGCCGATTTCCGACATTGTAAAGGACATGGAGCCCACCGAGCTGCCTCTGTCCGACGGCTCCACCACCTTTGATGTGTGGATGGCAGCCCCCGGCACCGTATCCCAGGTGGAGGATCTGGCAAACGCCAACGAGACCTATGCGGAGCTCCAGGCCCGCACCGGTGTGGGCATCCACTTCCAGATGGCGAACTTCTTCACCCAGATGGACCAGTTCAATCTGATGGCTGCCTCCGGTGATTTCCCGGGTATTATGAACGGCGCGGCGACCCTCTATAATGCAGGCCCCGATGCAGCGCTGGATGAGGAGATTTTCGTAAACCTTCTCGACTATGAGGATCTGATGCCCCACTACTCCGCCATCATCCACTCTGATCCCACCACCTTCAACGAAGTGTCCACACCCGAGGGTAACCTGGTGGCGTTCTACAGCCTGTATGACTACAAAAAGTACGGCGGACGCGGCGACAAGGGCTATTTCATTCGTCAGGACTGGCTGGACGATCTGGGCCTGGATATGCCCAAGACCTACGATCAGCTCCATGATGTGCTGACTGCCTTCAAGACTGAGAAGGGCGCAGATTCTGCCTTTGTTCTGCCTGTTTCCGGCATGAACGATTTTGTCACCGGCGGCTTTGGCATTGGCAGCACCTTCTATGTGGAGGACGGCACCATTAAGTTTGGTCCTCTGGAGCAGGGCTACCAGGATTACCTGGAGCTCATGGCAAAGTGGTATTCCGAGGGCCTGATTTATGCCGACTACTACAACTATGCCAATGAGATCATGTTTGACGGCACCGATATGATCGGCGACGACCAGGTTGCCCTGTACTACAACGAGGTTGGCACCATGACTGCCTATGCCGAGTACAGCAACGACCCCAATTTCCTGGTTCGCGCCATTGCACCCGTGTCTCAGGAGGAGGGCGGAAAGATCTACCCCACCGAGTTCCACTACACGCCCGTAGATAACCCCCGCTGGAGCATTACCACCACCTGCCCCGATCCTGAACTGGCCGTTCAGCTGTGTGATTATATGTATACCACCGACGGCATTCTGCTGGCCAACTATGGCGTGGAGGATGTGACCTTCTCCTACAATGCAGACGGCAAGCTCGAGTTCACCGATCTCATTATGAACAACCCCGACGGCTATTCCTATCGTGACTCCGTGGCACTGCATGTCATTGACGGCATGGGCACCATCTATGATGCGCTTCGCGGTGCTTCCAACTACACCGAGCTCCAGCTGGCCGCCTTCGATGACTGGATGGACGCCAACCTGGACTATTCCAGAGCCCTGCCCAGCACTGAGATGCTGAACATGGACGAGAAGGCAGAATACGCTTCCATCTACTCCGATGTGGAAACCTTCCTGAAGGAGGCCATTGCCAAGTACATCATCGGCGACTACAGCTTCGATTCCTATGACTCCGACTTTATTGGCAAGCTGGAGAGCATGAATGTCGAGCGCTGCGTTGAACTGTATCAGCAGGCTTACGACCGCTACATGGAGAACCACGCAGCCTGATTTTATATCGAAACAAGAGGCGGCAGTCCAAACGGGCTGCCGCCTTTCTCATTACATGAAAGATATGTACCCATACCGCATTGGCATTGGTTTCTCCCGATTATCTATGCTATCCTTTAAATAATCTGAACAAGGAGGAAATACCAATGAAACGAAGGAAAAGAATGTTATCCCTGCTGCTGGCGGCAATGCTGGTGATCGGCATGACGGCCTGCGGCGGCGAAAAAGCGGTATCTTCGGCACCGGCGACACCCGCTTCCAGTGCAGCGGAAACCACCCCAGAAGCACCCAAGGATACCCCTGCGGCAGTATCGGAAGCAGAGCCCATATCCGTTCAGGAATCTGCGGCTGAGCCCGAGGTGCAGCGCCCGGTGGTCAGCTATCCGCTGTTTGACGATGTGACCACCTTTACCCTGTGGACGTCCAACTCTCCGGACCTGTCCGAAATCATCTCCGACCTCAATGAATATCTGGTGTTCTCTCAGCTGGAGAAAGAAACCAACATCCGCTGGGATGCAACCCTGGTATCCTTCTTTTCTTCTGACGAGCAGTTTCAGCTGATGGTGGCGTCTCAGAACTACACGGATGTGGTCTGCCGTGCCATCGACAGCTACACCGGCGGCACTGACCAGGCCATCGAGGAGGAATTCCTGATTGACGTCAGCGATCTCATTGACGAGAATATGCCCAATCTGCTGGATTGGTTCGACAAGTACCCGGAGCTCCGGAAGCAGATGACCACGGTGGAGGGCAACATCGGCGGCTTCCCCAAGTTCTATCAGGAGCCCAGCGACGTCAACGAGGGGGCCCTCATCCGGCAGGACTGGCTGGAGGACCTGGGCCTGGATTCCCCCAAGACCTATGACGAGCTCCACAACGTACTGACCCAGTTCAAGGAGAAGAAAAATGCCTCCGCTCCCTTGGTGATCCCAGTGAACACTGGCGTTCAGGGGAATCTGCTCTACGGCTACAACATTGATAACTACTATCAGGTGGACGGCGAGGTGCGCTTTGGCCCCTTGCAGCCGGAGTTTAAGGAATACCTGACCATGATGAACCAGTGGTATAACGAGGGGCTGCTGTCCGACAGCTTCCTGACCTCTCAGGCGGAAGTGCTCATGGACTTTTCCACCATCTTGAGCGGTGACACCGGCGTATGGTGCGGCAGCGGCACCCAGTCCATCACCCAGCTTCTCAGCATGGCAGAGGAAAGCCAGCCCGATATGCGCATCACCGGCATGACCAACGTCACCAAGGACGGCGAAACCGCCCATGTTGGTACCGAGAGCCAGATCCTTGATTCTATCATGTGGTCCATTACTACCGAGTGCAGCGACCCCGCTGCCATTGCCCAATATGTGGACTATCTCTACTCGGATGCCGGCGTTCTGCTGGCCAACTATGGCGTAGAGGGCGAAACTTTTAACTATGTGGACGGCAAGCCCGTTCTCACTGAACTGGTCACCAACAACCCGGACTACAGCTATAATCTGGCTCTGAACATCTTCACCTGTGATCGCCAGACCCCCGTTCCGTTCATCATTGACGAGCAGAAAGCCCGGAACGACTACTCCGAGGATCAGAGCAGTGCCATTGCCGTATGGAATGAAGCCAGCGACGGCCTGTATAACATCCCCCGCCATGGCGTCAACATGACCACCAAGGAGCAGGAGGAGTACAACAGCATCTACAGCGACATCGACACCTACATGGACGAGACCATCTCCAAGTTTGTGGTGGGCGACCTGTCTTTGGATCAGTTCGACAGCTTTGTACAGCAGCTCAAGGACATGGGCATTGAGGACTGCATTGCCATTGAGCAGGCAGCCTATGACCGGTATCTGGAAGCATAAAGAATACCATGTGGCCCTGCGGTGGAATTGACGCAGGGCCACTTTTTATGGGAAGACCATTACATCTACGGTATGAACACATACCGCATTGGCATTGGATTTTATAAAGAAGCTGGGGTATCATCTAATCAGAGATATTTAGCAGGTGGAATTTCCCTGCAAACATCGAATCACGAATGGAGGTAACACCATGGGCAAGAAACAACTGACCCCGGAGGAGCAGGTGACCCGTTGGGAGCACATCCGGGCCATTGAGAACCTGGTGGGCAAGATGACCTACTACGGTATTCACTGCTGGGACGAGAGAATATGGGACGAGATGTGGGCCAAGAAGGCTGAGGACATCACCCTGGGCTTTAACATCGGATATTACAAGGGCGCTGAAGCAATTCAGGGCTATTATAAGGCAAGCGCCGAGCTGATGAAGCTCCGCACCGAGGTGGTCAAGGCCGCTAACCCCGACAAGTTTGCAGGCAAGACCGTGGAGGAGATTTTCGGCGCTGGTTCTCTGGACGTCAACAACTTCACCACTCCCATTGTGGAGCTGGCTGAGGATATGCAGACCGCAAAGGGCCTCTGGTATTTCATGCGGGGCAACACTAACTACGATGAAACCGGCATTGCCACCTATCATCAGTGGGGCTGGATGGGCATCGACTTCATCTATGAGGACGGTGCCTGGAAGATCTGGCATCTCATCAACGCTGAGGATCTGAACTTCCGGGCAGGCACCACCTGGGTGGAGAAGGCCGAGCCTCTGCCCGTGCTGCCCGAGTATGCGGCAATCGCGGACTTCAAGTTCCCCGAGCCGAACGTCCCCGCAGAGGTCTATGAGCACTGGCATGACCGCCGGAAGAATGTAGATTTCCCCGGTGTTCCCCAGCCCTATCATAGCTTTGCGGACACCTTTACCTACGGACTTTAAGAAAGGAGGTCGACACAATGAAATATGCAGTGAAAAAGGAATTCACCGATGAGGAGCTCATCCAGCGGGTGACCGATGTGA
>CAVJLG010000083.1:0-29702 GCA_963650135.1 Barnesiella intestinihominis
TTCTCATCTGCCGGATTTCGGCATAAAACATAGCACTCACCCCAGCTCCAGAATATCACATTCTCCGCAAGAAAACTGTCGAAAGGTGGGTACGGCGGTAGAATTTACGCTTACCTCGCATCGGAATATGACAATGCATCCCCTACTTAAAACAAACGCCCACTTACTACGTAATGTAGTAGGTGGGCGTTTATAAGTATGGTCAATGAGTTGAATCGTAAAAATCCGGAGGAAGTGTTGAACGTTATACGTTTGTACTATACATCTTGACTTATCCCCCTTTCTATGTTATTGTCAGCTTATCCCACATGGAGGTTCTGCAATGATTTCTTTCCGTTATCTGTGCAATAGCAATCGCATCCGCTAACACGGCAACATTATGCTGTGGGAGGCTCAGTAATACTGAGCCAAATTTGTTATGCACATTGAAAGGAAAAATCATATGGAACTCAACAATTCTGTTATAAAACATTACCTTAGAAACTGCCTGTTCATCACTGGAACCGCATATGCCGGGAAGTCGACTATGTGCAAAATGCTGGCAGAGCAATATGGACTGATTCACTGCTGCGAAAACTACATGCTGGATGAAGCCTTGAAACTTGTGACACCGGATGAGCAGCCCAATCTCAGCTATTTTCTCACTAAGCGGGATTGGCAGGAGTATTTGAACCGAACCCCAGAGGAATATGCAAATTGGATCAACGGAAACGCCCGCGAGATCACCAGCTTTGAAATTGCAGAGCTGGTTCGTATCTCGGAACACCAGAAAGTCATTGTTGACACAAATATTCCTTTGGACATACTGCGGAATATTGCGGGGTATCATCAGGTTGCGGTTATGCTATCCCCGCAGAAAATGTCTGTTGACAGCTTCTTTGACCGCGCTGATCCCGAAAAGCAGTTTCTTCTTTCGCAGATTCAGGAATCCGTCAATCCAGAGCAAACCATGAGCAATTTTAGGGAGTGCATTGCCAGAGTCAACAGCCCGGAACAGTATGATGCCATGAAAAGATCCGGATTCTTTACGCTTGTTCGTGAAGATACGGAAGCTGATACTCGCTGCGAAACCGCGAAAAAGCTGGCCCTGCATTTTGGACTCTCTGTGTGCGTACAGCGGCTTACTCCCTGCGGCGCATACTGGAACGAGCTGATTCAGTATGCGCAAAACTGCTCGTGGGAATTTGTTGGCCCACATCTAGCGGATATTATGCGACGGGATATATTCACGGAGTGGGAGTCTGTGTTTGTTTGCCTTGTAGGCGGCGAGATTGCTGGCTTTTGTACCTTCTTGAAGGAAGATTTTTACCCAGAAAACCGCTATTCGCCATGGATCAGCACCATATTTGTGGATGAAACGTTCCGTGGATACAGGCTCAGCCACCGCATGATCGACAGCGTGATCACATACGCAAAATCCTGCGGTTTTTCCAAGGTGTACATTCCTTCAGATATGAGCGGCTTCTATGAAAAATGTGGGTTCACGCCTATTGATACCCTCACAAATTACATTGGAGATACCGATACCATATTCATGAAGGAAATCTGATATAAGAGGCTGAAAAGGGTAACAGATTGTGTGGGGGCATCCCGACTTTTGCTGGAATGCCCCCACACATTATCCCACGTCAATTATCTCTGCGCAAACGATCTCCCGGACGGCTGCCTTCACAGAATTCATTTCCTGCACCCAACGAACCGGATCATCCCGTTTGAGCGCCTCCGTAATTCCGCGTTCTGCTATGAGGCGCTCTGTGAGCTTCTCCGTCATCTCTGCGGCGCACTGGTCGATTCCTGCAAGATAATCATCCAGCTCCCCAGACGTCAGCAGTGTCACATAAGTACTATGCCGATACTGCCGGAGAAACGCTTCATGCCGCATCCCCCAGATTCCGGGGGATGCACTGGATTGCTGTGTGTTCATGTAAAACCTCCTGTTCCTTTCGATACGATGACAGGCAGAATCATCCGAAACAGCGAATACGAATTTGACCAGAATTTTGACCAGAATGACAGCGAAACATATCAAAACACCATAAAATCATTAGATTTTTTGGAACGAAAAAGCTGGTCAAAACAATCAAATTGTATATTATTTCGAACTATTTCTACCTATTTTTATATTTGGGCTCCATGGCATTCAAGAGGTCAGCGGTTCGATCCCGCTTATCTCCACCATCTTTAAGACCTGAAATCGTAGGATTTCGGGTCTTTTCTTTATTTACAGCACTGCATCCGCGTTGGCGGTTGGATTATGATTGACAGATTTTTCTTTCCTATGATATGATGAAGTCGAAAGAAGTCCGGCTTCGTCATAACCCAGTCACAGCTTGTATTGGAGGGACGTTACCATGAAACACATCAAAAAACTGATTGGTCAGAAAATATACCTATCCCCGCTGCAAGCAGAAGATGCCGAGCAGCTTTGCTACTGGAGAAATGACCTGTCCCTGACCCAGCAGCTTGGAAGCCCTACACAGCTTTCCAGTGTAGAATCCGAAGTGGAGCGAATTCGGCAGTACAACAGCGGGGAAGAACATCACTTTGGCATTTTCTCATTAGAAGACGATACGATGCTGGGCTATTGCGGAATCCGGGATTTCAACAGGCTATATCAGTCTGCCAGAGTTGGAATCTTTATCGGTGACACAAAGAATCAAGGCAAGGGCTATGGGACCGAGGCCATGGCATTGCTGGTGGGCTTTGGCTTCGATTATCTCAATATGCACAGCATTACCCTTAGTGTGCTGGATTTCAATGAGCGGGCAATCGCCAGCTACAAGAAAATCGGCTTTCGGGAGTATGGTCGCAGACATGAATCCTATCGTCTGCACGGGCAGTGGCATGACTGGATTGAGATGGAGATTTTGGAGCAGTGGTGGAGAGAAAGAAAACCGAAATAATAATTGCAGAGGAGAATCCACAACATGGATCATTGCATTTTTTGCAAGCTATTAAATGACCATACCGCAAAGCTGGTTTACGAGGACGATTTCACCGCGGCATTTATGGATATTGCCGGGGATGTGGCCGGGCATATCCTCGTGGTTCCGAAAAAGCACACGAAAAGCATCCTGGATGCAGACGAAATCACATTAAGCCGTGTTATGTCCACTGTGCAAAAAGTGTCAAAGCACTTGGTTGCCAACTGCGGCTATGAAGGCGTGAATCTGCTGAATGCCAGCGGCGAATGCGCCGGACAGTCTGTGCCGCACCTGCATATTCACATCATTCCACGAAAGCGGCAGGATGGAGTTGACGCTTGGCCGAAACTAAATGGGGCCGCGCAGTCCGTAGAGGATGTTTATGAGCAACTAAAAATGATGGATTGAGACAGAGCGTATATGCACCGCGCATATACGCTCTGTGGCTGTATTGGAATACTGTACTATGTTCTGATTGACAGAATTTCCAACTCTATGCTATGATGATGAAAATATGTTGGTTCACACTATTCAAGGAGGAACTGCGATGCTACTCTACCACGGCAGCAACACCCTAGGCATAGATTCGCTGGAGCCGCGTCTTGCAGACCATGACAGGCCCTACATCTACCTGACGGTGAACCCGGTGGTGGCGGCGCTCTATCTCTCCAATGCAGTGGAGCGTCCGTATTACTGGTTCCCTTACGGCTATCGGCAGGACGGCGTTGTGGAGTACCATGAGCTGTTTCCCGATGCGCTGAGAGAAGCGGCGGAGGGGAAAAGCGGCTGCATTTACACGGTGGAGGCGGACGAAAACGCGGTTATCCCGTTCCCGAACAACCCCAATGCAAGGCTTGGAACCGTGCCGCTGAAGGTTCAAGATACATTATATATTCCGGACTGCTACCGGTGGCTGATGGAGCAGGAAAAGAAGGGCTTGTTTGCTGTCAGCCGATTTGAGGAGAAGACGGAACGTTCCTTGAATTGGTGGTATGATGCGGTTCTGCGGTATATTACGGAGAAACGCATGATCGAAACGCCGGAATGCTCCTATGCCCGGTTTGTGCGGGAGAAGTTTCCGTGGATATGGGAGAAGTATGTCCGGCAGGTGCAGCTATGAAATTTATCCCCACAACGAATCGATAGGAGGGCCCCTTGTCCAAACGAAAGTATGTTATATTTGCGCTATTTACGCTCCTTGCGCTCTTTGCCCTCCGGCTGGCGGTAAAAGCCTACCGAACCGCGCCCACGGAATTCACCTCCGAGGACCTATGCAGCTTACTACAGCAGCAAGGCGAAATCTGCGATTTTACGCCCCAAACCGATGTCGATGACTGGACGTATTTCTATGTGGCGGACATGCGCAGCGTTTACCGCATCAACGCCCGGCTGGCGCTCCCGGAGCTGGTCTGCGGGGACTGCGACGGAAATGTGCAGATTTTAGGGGATACGCTCTATTTCCTGCGCAAGGGAGACAGCGGCCTCAGCGGGAAGTGGATTGCCGCGGACCTGGACGGAACCAACCAGCGGGTCTTGTCCTCCCGGCTGGCTACCTATCTGGAGGGCTGGAACCGCACGGTGGTCGGGGACTATCTCCTGATCGAGGGGGAAGTCGGAACGAAGTTTGTTCCGCTGGATGGCCGCCGCACGGAGGCACAGCCGCTGACCATTGCGGGAAAAAAGGTGGAGGAGATGTTGTGGACGGACGGCACGGTGCTCTATTTTACCACGGTGCAGTCGGAAGACGATCCGGAACGCTTTGGCTTTGTGGACCTCTGGCGCTATGACTTTGCGGGTGAGCCGCAGAAGGTCGATGTTCCGGATACCTACGAATACGGCAGCCACACAGGCGGACAGGTGTTCTTCCGGGACCGGACCGGCAAAGCAGTATACGCCCTGTCCCTGCCGGAGGAAAAATGGACACGCTTGGGCTATGGCGGGGGCACGGTTTATCCTGTGGAGAATGGGGAATACCTTTATCGCGCGGGCGAGCAGATCGAGCGCTTTGATGATTCCGTCCTGATGAATGAGCGCATCGTTTTGCGGACTACCAAGGGCGTCTACCATGGGCTTTTGAATGCAGTGGGGGATCACTGGATCTGCACCTATATGGAATATCATTCCAATTGGGAGACCTGCGGGTGCAAGGATGCGGACTATATGCACTACTATATTCGCACCCAGGTGGTCAGCAGCGAAACCGGGAACGTTCTATGGCATTCGGAAGGGGACTGCTATCTGATGGATTACTGATTTACGTTCCCGGCTCCAATATCAATATATCGTTCAGCTCCCTTCGAATGTAGTCTATCCCAATCTGCTGTAAAATTCAACAGCAAATTTGGTGATAAATTTTATGGGAACTGCGGCCTGACCACTTCTGATTGACAGTTTTTGGCCCACTATGGTATGATAGTCCTGTTTCAAAACGAATTCACCGATTCAGCACCCACACCCCGGTATTGAGATACGCCGCGAACGTGAGCCAAATCAGGTACGGAATTTGCAGCTTTGCGGCCAGGGGACTGACCTTTCGGAAGGACAGGATCATCCACAGCACCAGCCCCCACAGAATCCCCAGCAGAATCAGCGCACCCCCGAAGCTCTGCATCCGGAAAAAGAAGATGGGCCAGAGGAAGTTCGTTGTCAGCTGGAGCAGATACAGCTGCAAACTGCTTGTACGCTGCTCCGAGGCAGGGGAGCGGTAGATGCTTGCCGCGCCGACGCCCATCAGCGCGTACAAAATCCCCCAGACGATGGGGAATACGATCCCCGGCGGGGAGAGCGGCGGCTTCAGAACGGCGTCCCGGTACAGGCCGATGCTGTTCCGAATCAGCCAGCCGGAAAGCGCCCCAACGGCCTCGGTGAAGACGATCCAGCATGCGTAAACGCGAAATTTTTTCATGATATCACCCAGGAAAGTATATGAGTTCCGGGGGAAAACATACCCGGGGAGGAGAAGAATATGGTTCAAGATAAGCACATCATAGTTTGGATTAACGGTGCCTATGGTGTTGGAAAATCGACCACCGCCGAAGCGCTTCACAAACGCATTGCAGACAGTTTTATATTTGACCCGGAAATGGTCGGAAACTGCGTAAGAGAGACAAAGCCGGACAGCCTGTGGCGGGATGATTTTCAGGACTATCCCTCATGGCGGCAGATGACGTATTTGCTTCTCAAAGAGCTCCACGAGATGTACGCCGGAACCGTTATCGTCCCTATGACAATTCTGAATCCCGGTTATTGTGCCGAGGTGATAGACCGTCTTAGAAAAGACGGGATCCAGGTACACCACTTTATTCTGGAGGCGGCCCCGGAAACGATTGGCGAGAGAATCCTTGCGCGGAAGGAGGACAAAACCTGCTGGTGTTATCGTCAGATTCTGCGATGTGTTGCTGCCCTTCGGGACGATATTCCCGGAATCACAATCAATACGGATCGGAAAAGCGTCGATGATGTAGTCAGTGAAATTCTAATGGCCTGCTGCACTTTGCATGGAAGCCGGTTGTGTGCGGAAGGAGACCACTGCCTATGAACAAAATCATCCGCTGCGGCATCTCCCTTATGCTTGTGGTTTCACTCCTCTGCGCCTGTCAGGCAACCGCTGCGCCTGCTGTTTCCGATTCCGAGCTTGCGGTATCGTCCGTCTTAGCGGCGGAATCCCAAGCCCAGGCGGAGGATGCCTCAATCACCACAGAGCAGCTCTTGGAGGATTACGATTTCCTCTGGACGGCCCTGGAGGAGAACTATGTGTTCTTCCCGATTTTGGAGCGGCAGGGCATCGACATAGCCGCTATCCAGGCGGATACCCGCAATTCGATTCAAAATCAGGAGCCGGATGTTTCGGCATTTTACCAGGCACTCAGTCAAATGTTCCTAAAATGCAATTACTTTGCCCATCTGAACGTGGTGTCAAAGGACGTGTACGACAGCATGGCACGCTATTATTGCGCGGAGGGCCAGGAGGACAGCGGATGGAAGGACGCGTTGGAGAAGGAGAACGTCCGGCAGTTCTATGAGAATGCCCCGGCGAATGCGTCCGAGCTGACCGCCCCCAATTCTGCGGCCTCGGAGACGATCCACGCCGAATATGACGACCAGCGAAAGGCCATGATTATCACCATCCGCTCCTTCGCCCAGGAAAAGCTCCAGCAGGACCGGCAGTATTTGCAGGACTTTTTCCAGTCCCATGCTGAGGATGAGGTAAGCGACATTGTGTTTGACATCACCCATAATCGCGGTGGCAGCACGCTGTATTGGAACGAGAACATCGTTGCACCATTTGGCGGCAGCTACACCTGGGACATCTGGCTCTATGTCCGGGATACGGCGCTGACCCGGTGCTTTTTCCCCATCGAGCAGGAGTATCAGCCCGTTGACGATCTCCCGGAGGAGCATCCGACCCCGGATTTTGTGTCCGAACTGGGGCTGACCGATTTTTGCCATCATACCGAGTGCTTGAATTCGGATGCAACGCTGCCGGACAATCTGCTGGGTGCGAAACGGTGGGTGCTGATCGATGATGCGGTTTATTCTGCGGCGGAGTCGTTCGCGTACTTCTGCAAGGAAACGGGCTGGGCCACACTGGTGGGCACGGCTACGGACGGGGACGGCCTTGGGGCGACGCCGGTTATGTTTGATCTCCCCAACACGGGGATCTTGGTCCGGTTTTCCGCGCAAGCCGGGGAGAACCCGGACGGGACGTGCAATGCGGAGTCCGGAACCGCGCCGGATTATGTATGCGGGCGGTTTGAGGCACCGATTGCTGCGTTTGAGCGGATTGCTTCGGAAAAATGAACTGGATAGAAAAGGAGACCACCACATGCGAAAATCTCATCCCTCAATCTTATTCGCCCTGACCCTCGTTCTCCTGCTCCTGTTCACCGCCTGCGGACAGAAATCCACCATTCCTCATCCGGTAATCGCCATGCCCGGGGAGGAAATTACGGCGGCGGTGTCTCTGGAGGAAGCGGAACTGGATACCGCCGCAAAGACGGCCCCGGTCTACCGGATGCTCATCCCCACCAAGGCGGAACTGGAGGCGCAGATCGCGTCGGTGGCAAGGCTGGAGGATGCGTCGGAAACCTGGGTGACCGGGGACGAACGGTATTATTCCTTTGCTGACGGGCGGACGGTGATGATAAACCGCACCGTCGGCTTCTGGTCCTACACCCGGGAGCTGGATTTTTCCCCGCCCGAGGACCCGCCCGACGACGCTGCCGCAAAGGAGCTGGCTAGGGCGTTCATTCTGGAGCACCAGCTGCTGAACGAGGTAGACCCGGACGACCTGACCGTCCAGTACACCACCACCGGGGACAAGCTCCAGGGCACGGAGCAGGTGATCCGGAAGACCGTGACCTGCCTCCCGGATTTGGATGGCACGCCGGTCTATGGGCTGTACCGGATCTCCGTGGACATCGGCACTGGGGGCGAGATCGTCGGCGTTCGGAAGCAGGCGAATCCCGCGGAGTATGTGGCCGACGTCCCGGTGAAAACCGAGACGGAGATCCGGGAAGCCGTTGCAAATCAAGACTATTCCCTGAATCCCGGGGAGAATCCCGCGAGTGCTGAGTTTGTTGCCACGAAGGGCTATGGGGCGTATTATTGTGATGCGTATTCTGCGTATCTGCTGCCGGTTTATGTGATCGTCGGAGGAGAGGGAAGCGGGGAGTTTGATTTGATGATGGATTATCAAGCGGGGGAATAACACGGAGAGAATGAACGGAAAGGAATCTGAACATGAAATTTATCCCCACAACGAAATTTCAATTATCGCTGTCCGAAGCAGACCAAAGGCAGATTTCCTCCATGTCACGCATCAAACAGGCACTCACTGACCCGAATATTTTCTCCTATGACATCTGGGACGATGACGCGCGGGTCGGCTTTGCCATGCTCTGTCCCTTTGAGGGAAACAGCTTTTTCCTCTGGAACTTTGCCATCGACAGCGCCTATCAGAATCAGCATTATGGCCAGCGGGCGCTGCGGGAATTGCTGGCGATGCTCAAACAGGAGCACCGCGCCAAGGTCGTCACCACCACATATACCTTTGGAAATGACCACGCGAAGTACGTCTATGAAAAGGTCGGATTTTGGGAGAAAGATGTGGTGGAGGAAAATGGCGTTCATGAGGTAAACATGGCGGTGGAACTGTAGAGCGCCCCTCCGCAAAGTCCAATCAAAGACCTGAAATCTTCGGAGTTCGGGTCTTTTCCGGCTTTTTGAACGATTATTGTCACACAAAGTCCCATCATCCCGTCCCATTTCCATACAATTCCCAAAAATTCTTGAAGAATAGAGGAAAAAGTGATACAATCTTATATAAATGCCGTGACCTAGGTGCAGGGAAATGGATGGTAAAAACATGATATCTCGCATATATTTGGGGACGGCGGAGTAAAAGGACGAGGACATACCAATGTATCGAAACTACATCAAGCGGGCCATGGATATCCTGCTTTCGCTGGCGGGCCTGATTTTGGCGTCATGGCTGTTCCTGCTGATCATCCTTGCCATCGAGATCGACGATCCCGGGCCGGTGTTTTTCAGCCAGAAGCGGGTAGGAAACCACAAAAAATACTTTCAGCTCTATAAATTCCGCAGCATGAAAACATCCACGCCCCACGATATGCCCACCCATCTGCTGGAGAATCCGGAGCAGTACATCACCCGGGTGGGGAAGTTCCTGCGCAAGACCTCTCTGGACGAGATCCCTCAGCTGTGGAACATTTTAAGAGGGGACATGAGCGTCATCGGCCCCCGGCCCGCCCTATGGAACCAGGAGGATCTGTTGGCGGAGCGGGATCAGTACGGCGCCAACGACATTCGCCCCGGCCTGTCCGGCTGGGCGCAGATTTGCGGCCGGGATGAGCTGGAGATTGCAGACAAGGCACGGCTGGACGGAGAATATGTGCAGAAATGCTCCTTCCGGTTCGACTGCCGCTGCTTTTTCGGAACGGCCATTTCCGCACTGCGGGGAGACGGCGTGGTAGAGGGCGGCACCGGAGAAATCCATCGGATGGAGCAGAGAAAATGAAGATACTCATTGCAACCAATCATTCCTATATGCTCTACCGGTTCCGCCGGGAGCTGATCCAGACGCTGATGCAGGAGCATGAGGTGATCCTCAGCATGCCCTTTGTGGGCCACGAGGAGGATTTTCAGGCCATGGGGCTGCGCTGCATCCGGACGGATTTGGACCGGAGAAGCATCAATCCCGTGAAGGATCTGCACCTCATCGGGGAATACCGCAAAATTCTTGCGGAGGTCAAGCCGGATCTGGTAATGACCTATTCCATCAAGCCCAACGTCTATTTGGGCGGCCTGTGCAAAAAGCAGCACATCCCCTATGTGACCAACGTTCAGGGCCTGGGCACTGCTTTTGAAAAGCCGATGCTGTCCACTGTGGTGTCGGTGATGTACCGGAGCGCACTGCGGCGGGCCAGGACGGTGTTCTTTGAAAATCAGGAGAACGCGGTATTTTTCCGGGAGAAGAAGATCGTTTTGCCTCGGCAGATCACGGTGCTCCCCGGTGCAGGCATCAATCTGGAGGAATATCCGGAGGTGCCCATGGTGGAGGACAGCGTGTGCCGCTTCCTGTTCGTGGGACGGATTATGAAGGAAAAGGGCGTGGACGAGTTTTTTGCTGCTGCCAAAACGCTGAAGGCCGAATTGGGCGATCAGGTTGCCTTTGATGTGGTGGGCTTTTACGAGGATGCTTATAAGGAGCTGGTGGATCAACTGGTGGCGGAGGGCGTTGTGACGTTCCACGGCTTCCAGACGGAGGTTCACCCATATTATGCGGCGGCGGACTGCGTGGTGCTGCCGTCCTATCATGAGGGCATGTCCAATGTCCTTTTGGAGGGGGCGGCAACGGGTCGAGCACTGATTACCAGCGATATTCCCGGCTGTCGGGAGGCGGTGGAGGACGGGGTCAGCGGTTATCTGTGCCCGATTCAGGATGCAGAGCGGCTGACCCAGGCCATGCGGACGTTCGCGGAACAGTCCTTCCGGCAGCAGTCGGACATGGGCTGCCGGGGACGGCAGCTGGTGGAGCAGCGCTTTGACAAGAAGCAGGTAGTCGCCCAGACGGTTGCGGCAATGATGCAAAACACAGTGAGGAGCACGACATGACCCTGACAAACTACTGGTGGCTGCTGATTTGGATGTTTACCGGCGGGCTGCTGATTGCGATGATGAGCACTTATCGCCAGAGCATGGCCGGCATTCGCTATGAGAAAGCGCGGTCAGGCTTGACGGTGCTTTCGGCGCTGTTGATTGTGCTGCCCTTTATCATCTGGGGCGGCTTCCGGACGGACTATTTTGGCGATACGGGAGCCTACCGTTCAACGTTCAACGCAATTCCGGTGGGCTTCGGTGAGCTCAGCGCCTACATGGAGACCATCACCAAGGATAAGGGCTTTTATTTCCTGGGGGCGGTGTGGAAGAATGTCGTTGGAAGCAGCGATGTGGTGTATTTCCTGGCATTCGCCCTGCTCCAGATGGGGGTGCTTGCGTGGCTGTATCGGAAGTATTCGCCGGACTATTGGCTGAGTATTTTCCTGTTTATCGCCTCAACAGACTACCTTTCCTGGGTGTTCAACGGCATGCGACAGTTCACCGCAGTGGTGATCGTCCTGCTGGCTACGCCGTTTATCCTGAAAAGACGATATATTCCCGCGATTTTGCTGATCCTGCTGGCATCGACCATGCACCAGTCGGCGCTCATGATGATCCCGTTTCTGTTTGTGGCCCAGGGAAAAGCCTGGAGTAAGCGCACCATGGCGTTCCTGGTGGCAGTGCTTGCGGCGATGGCGTTCATCGACCGGTTTACGGATATCCTGGATCGAATGATGCAGGAGACCCAGTATTCCAATATGGTGTCCGACTGGACCTCCTGGAGCGACAACGGCACCAACCCCGTTCGCGTGCTTGTGTATGCTATGCCTACGCTGCTGTCGCTAGTGGGGCTGCGGTATATTCGCCAGGCGGAGGATCCGCTGGTGGATCTGTGTACCAATATGTCCATTGTATCCACGGGCCTTTATATGCTGAGCACCATGACCAGCGGAATTTTTATGGGACGGCTGCCGATTTATGTGTCGCTGTATAACTATATCCTGCTGCCTTGGGAGCTTAGACATATGTTTACGGAGAAGTCTTATGGGCTGCTGCGGGCAGTTGTGGTGGTGGCTTATTGCGGGTTTTTCTTTTATCAGACGCATGTGGCGTGGGGAATTCTGTAAGCAGGTTATTTGGAGGCGGTATTGTGGATGAAAATCCGGTTGTGTCGGTAATTGTGCCGGTATATAAGACGGAACTATATCTGGAGCAGTGCGTTGAGAGCATCCTAAATCAGACATATTCAAATCTTGAAGTGATTCTGGTGGATGATGGAAGCCCGGATCGGTGCCCGGAGATTTGCGATACATATGCATCCGGAGATAAGCGTATTCAAGTGATTCATAAAGAAAACGGGGGACCTTCTTCTGCACGTGAAGCTGGTATTAAAAGAGCAACTGGAGACTATCTTATGGCTGTTGATAGTGATGACTGGATAGATGCTGAATCAATAGCTGCTTGTATTGATGTTGCACTTCGGCATAACGCAGATTGTGTAATGTTTGGATATGTGAGAGAGTTTGCCGGAAGAAGTGTTTTTACTTCACTTTTCAACCAGGACTTTTCGTATGAATTAAGTGATTCTGAAAAACTGGTTCATCGGCGCATAATTGGCCAGATAGGGACTGAACTAGCTGCGCCGCAACAGATTGATAGCCTTTCTTCAATCTGCATGAAACTGTATCGAACCTCTGTTTGCAGAAACGGGAGAATCGTCAGCGAACGAGTTGTTGGTACCTCAGAGGACACAATTTTCAATTTATATGCGCTGGATGGCTGCAAAATCAGCTATGTCAACAAGTGCTTTTATCACTATAGAAAGACGAATACGCAGTCGATTACAACACAGTATAAACCTGCCCTTGCTGAAAAATGGGATGTTATGTACGACATTATGCAGGAGTATATAAGAGATTCCGACAGGGCAGAAACGTACCAAACACCATTCCTGAATCGTGTTGCCTGCGGTATGATTGGTTTAGGGCTTAATGAAATTAGCGGGCCGGAAAGCCTATTTGAAAAATCAAAAAAATTGCGGGCGATTTTGGAGAAGCCGTTATATCAGGCGGCATTCAGTCAGCTTGACACATCGTATTTTGATGGAAAGTGGAAGCTGTTTTTCTGGCTGTGCAAAAAGCGTTGGACGTTTTTTCTGGCGCAGCTACTGCAGATTATGAATTATCTAAGGTCTAGAATGTCCGCATAAGGAGGCGCATCATGCCAAAAGTATCAATCATAATGGGCATCTATAATTGCGCCCCAACGTTGCCGGAGGCCATCGACTCCATCCTTGCGCAGACCTATTCGGACTGGCAGCTGATCCTGTGCGATGATGGCTCCAAGGATCAGACTTATGCGGTGGCGGAACGTTATCAGAAGGAATATCCGGATCAGATTGTCCTGTTAAAAAATGAACGAAATATGGGCCTGAATCATACGCTGAACCGCTGTCTACAGGCGGCTGATGGCGAGTATGTGGCGCGAATGGACGGAGACGATATCTCCCTTCCGACTCGCCTTGAAAAGGAAGTCGCATTTCTGGATGCGCATCCTGAATATGCCATCGTCAGCACCCCTATGATTTTCTTCGACGAAAGCGGCGATTGGGGGCGAAGTTATGCCATTGAGAAGCCGACAAAGCGTGACTTTATCAAGCATAGCCCGGTTCATTGTCATGCACCCTGCATGATCCGCAGGGAGGCCTACCTGGCGGTAGGAGGCTACACCGAGGATAAGCGGATGCTCCGCTTTGAGGACGTTAATCTCTGGTACAAGCTCTACGCCAAGGGGTATACCGGCTATAATCTGGACGAGCCACTCTACAAAATGAGAGATGACCACGCGGCGGCAAACCGTAGGAGCCTGAAGTCGCGTATGAATGGCGTGTATGTAACCTATGTTGGATTTAAGCTGTTTCAGTTCCCGTGGTACATGTATGGATATGTTGCAGTTGATTTTTTGATGCACTTCATCAAAGGGGTTATGCCAGAGAAGTTGTATATGAAGCTCCACAAGAGAGCGATTCGGAGGGGATGAGATATAGTGAAAAGCACTCGTGGAGATGCATTGAAAGTATGCCTAATTGCCCACGGTTTAGGTAGCGGCGGAGTTGAGACGTTTATTGTTTCGCTTGCGACTGGTCTAAAGAATAAAGGCTTTGATGTAAAACTGGTTACATCTGTTGATGACAATGGTATCCCGCAGTTTAGAGAGCAAGAAATAAAAAACGCAAATGTTGAGATATTTCGGACCAATGATCTTGATAAGGTTTCCAAATGGTTTACTCATATGCATCGTTTATATAAATACCTAAAGCAGAATAGATTCGATGTTGTTCATTCAAATATGAACATGTTTAATGGCGTGAATTTGGCGGTGGCATGGTTTGCTGGAGTTAAAATTCGTGTTGCGCATATACATAGTGTCGGGAGTGAAAAGCCGAACAACGGCAAAGCCGCTATAGCACAAAAGCTTTATAAAATAATTATGCGATTATTAGTGCTTCTTTTTGCAAATAGAAAGTGTGCAGTTTCTTATCCAGCCGCGGAAAGTGGATATGGACAAGCAAAAAACGTATCGATAATTCACAATGGAATAGATATTAAGTTGTTTGCAGAATCTGAGACTAAAAAGCGTTCACCGAAGTCAGTGATTACGGTTGGAAGACTGGCAGCAATTAAAAACCCAGAGCTTATTATAAAAATAATGGGTGTCCTGAAGAAAAAGGGATATACGCTCGAATGGGTTGGCGGTGGTGCACTCGAAGCCCAAATCCGCAAGGAGATAGAAGAAAGTGAGCTGACACAATGCATCGCTATGCTTGGTGTACGCAAAGACGTTAGCGAACTTTTACAAACTGCGAGTGTATTTTTGCTGCCAAGCATTTCAGAAGGTTTTTCTATTGCAACTCTTGAAGCGCAGGCAGCAGGATTACCTTGTGTGATTTCAGATACCGTTCCACGAGAAGTAGACTGTGGACTCTGCACATTTTTATCGTTAGATGAGTCACCAGATGCTTGGGCTGAAACGATTGATTCGATTGCCACGGGGAGAGTGGTGAAAAAACTTGATGCAGATAAGCTAGAAAAATTCAGCACGGAGTACATGGTTGAACAAGTCATCAAAATGTATGCCTCACCTGTGGCGTAGATAAATGACCCGTAAAGAGCTGATTTAAACAATTAGGAGGAAGTCGCTTGAAGAATATCCTCTTTCTCATCCATGACCTCGGTCAGGGCGGTGCCGAAAAGGTGCTGGTCAATCTGGTCAACAACATGGATCGCTCTAAATTTGATATTTCTGTGACCGCGCTGTTTGGCGGCGGCGTGAACGAGCAATTTCTTGCGCCCGACATCCATTTCCATGCAGTATTTCCCAAAGAGGTGCCGGGGAACAGCAAGCTCATGAAACTGCTGACACCGAAACAGCTGCACAACCTGTGCGTAAGGGAACGTTATGATACCGAGGTTTCCTATCTGGAGGGGCCTTCTGCACGGGTGATTAGCGGCTGCCAGGATCCGAACACAAAGTTGGTATCCTGGATTCATGTGGAGCAGCATACCATGAAGCAGCTGGCCGCCTCGTTCCGGGGTGAGCGGGAAGCGCGGAACTGCTATGAGCGATTCAATCAGACGGTATGTGTTTCACAGTATGTCCACGACGATTTTTGCGGCATCCTGAACTTTCAGAAGCCATGCCGCGTGCTGTATAACACGGTGGAATCGGATAAGATTCTGGAGAGCGCCGGAGAAAATGCGCCGGAGCTTTTGAGCGATGGAAAAATCCGCTTGGTTGCAGTTGGAACACTGAAGGAAACGAAGGGCTACATACGGCTGCTTTCTATCGTCAAGCGCCTGAAAGATGGGGCGTATCCGATGCATCTTTATATCCTTGGAATTGGACCACTTCAACAGGAAATGGAGCGCTTTATTCAGAAAAACGAACTGCAAGATACGGTTACGTTGCTTGGGTACCAGACGAATCCCTACAAGTACGTCTCCAAGTGCGACCTATTCGTCTGCGCCAGCTTTGCCGAGGGCTTCTCCACCGCTGCAACCGAGGCGCTGATTGTCGGAACCCCGGTCTGTACCGTTGAAGTTTCCGGCATGAAGGAAATGCTGGGGGCGCACAACGAGTGGGGCGTTGTAACCGAAAACAACGAAGAAGCGCTGTATCGGGGCGTCAAGGATCTGCTGGAGCATCCGGACAAACTGGCGCATTATAAGCAGCAGGCAATCGAAAGAGGGAAGTCCTTCCGCACGGAGGAGACGGTTCGCGCGGTGGAAGATATGTTGATGGGGTTGTGAGCATGGGCATAAAAAGAGCATTGAAGGAATTCGTTTACCGGCTTCGCGGAGAGTATACCACGGAAAAACTCATTTCAATGGGAATGAAGGTCGGAAAAAACTTTGGACGGCTGAACGGGGTGATTCTCGATCCGTCTCACTGCTGGCTGATTGAAATCGGCGACAACGTAACGATGGCCCCCAGAGTACACATTCTATGCCATGACGCAAGCACAAAAACGTTCCTGAACTACACAAAAATCGGCCGGGTGACAATTGGTAATAATGTTTTCATTGGCGCAGGCAGCATTGTGCTGCCGGGAGTTACCATCGGCAATAACGTGGTAATCGGAGCGGGGAGTATCGTGACCCATGACATTCCGGACGGAACGGTAGCCATGGGGAACCCGGCGCGAGTTGCCTGCTCCCTGGAGGAATATCTCAATAAAGAGCGGAACCGGATGGCAGAGGCTCCTTGTTATGGCGAGGAGTATACCTTGCGCCAAGCCGTTCCGATGGAATTGCGCCTGAAACAGAAGGAAGAATTGAGCGGAAAGATTGGGTATATCGATTGATGGCGGTGAAATTATTATTCGCATTTGAGCATCTATTGCATTTACAGGAGCAATGAATATGAAAGTTCTAGTTATTAATGGAGACTGCATTCAAACAAATAGTTCTGCGAATCTGTGCCATTTGTCGTACATCCAAGGGCTAATAGATAACGATGTAGATGTAACGTTGATAAGTGCGTGCGGTGCTGAGTATAAAACTGACCCAGCTATTGTAGTGCCAAATCAGGTTGTGCAAGTTACATTCAATGGGGTATCCTTTTATCAGAAGGTATCGGCTCGAAAGTCCCAAGTAATTACTGAAAATACACAAGCATATGATGGAAATGCCGCTGACAAAGAGGGCTTTTTACATAAGTCTGTCAGAAGGATGAAAAGAGTGGCACTTTCACTATATGGTCCCCATGGAATTTATGCTACATTTGTAAAGAGAGCGGATAAATTCAAGTCTGATGAGAAATTTGACTATGTTATATCGCTTTCCACACCACCATCCAGTCATCTTCTTGCGTATAGACTGTTAAAATCAAAGCAAGTAAGAGCAGCCCACTGGATTCAAATCTGGGAAGATCCCTGGTATTCCGATGCCTATGGCTTCAACGGGAAAGAGAAGATTCGGAAAGAGGAAAAACGGCTGCTGTCGTTTGCGGAAAAAGTCTGCTATGTCAGCCCCTTGACGCTGGAAAATCAAAAGCGCCTGTTCCCGGAGTCAGCGGAGAAGATGTTCTGGATGCCGCTGCCTTCTTATTATAAAAATGATGAGGGCGAACAAAAGTACTTCCAGAAAAATGTCTATGGCTATTTTGGCGACTATGCCCCGGCTGCACGAAATTTAGCGCCATTTTATTCAGCGGCGAAAGAGACGGGCGTTGAGGTCAACATTTGCGGAAATCCCTGCAATCTTTTCTGTGCAACCGAGCAGATTCATATCCATCCTCGATTGCCGTTGGCGGAACTAAAGCCAATCGAGGATTGTACGAACGTGTTGGTATTCCTGTGCAACCGAAAGGGCGGACAAATTCCGGGAAAAATCTATCAGTATTCGGCAACAAACAAGACGATCCTCTTCATCTTGGACGGAACAGAGGAAGAACAGACTGTGTTGAAGGCGTTCTTTGGAAAGTTCAACCGGTATGTGTTCTGCCAGAACACCACGGATGACATTGCCCGGGCAATCCGTCAGATCGAGGCGGGAGCGCTTGGCGTGACTCGGAATGCGGCGCTGGATGATTTTGAACCGAAAAAGATTGTAGAATGTATTTTAGAGGCTGGAAGGTAACACGATGAGCACACCCAAAATCAGTGTAATAGTCCCCGTATACAAGGTCGAAGCTTATCTGGATCAGTGTATTTCCTCCATTGTGAATCAGACCTATCCGAATCTTGAGATTATTCTGGTGGATGACGGTTCGCCGGACAACTGCCCGGCGATGTGCGACACATGGGCGGAGAAGGATCAGCGGATTCGGGTGATTCATAAGCCCAACGGCGGCCTTTCCGATGCACGTAATGCCGGAATGGCGGCTGCAACCGGGGAGCTGATGGCATTTGTGGACAGTGATGATTACCTTGCGCCGGATATGTATGAGCATCTATATCAGTGCATGTTGCAAGATGAGAGCGACATTTCGGCTTGCGGTGTGCAAATGGTATGGGAGGATGGTACGCCGCCGCGCATGCTGACCTGTCAAGGAAGCTGCATATTGAACCGTGAGGATGCAATGCGTGCCAGCATCGAAGAATCCTGGCTCAAGCAGCCGGTGTGGTATAAGCTGTACAAAACGGCGCTGATTCGTGATATTTTGTTTCCGGTTGGGAAATATCACGAGGATGTGTTCTGGAGCTATCAGGCGGTGGGAAGTGCTAACCGGGTGTCGGTATCTGACCGGGTTGGGTATTTCTATCGTCAGCGCGGCGGCAGTATTATGGGGGAAGGCTATTCGCTGAAACGATTGGATGCGGTTGAGGCGAAGGTGCAGCGGTGCGAATACATGAAAGAGCATTTTCCTCAATTCTATGATCTTTGCCTGAAAAATCTGTGGTTTACTTGTATTTATCAGGGGCAGTTGGCGCTGAAAGAATTAGATGCAGATTCAGGAGAAAAAACGATTGCGTATTTGCACCATGTGCTAAAGGATAACCCAATTCCGTCTTACAATGGAAGCGGAAAAGATAACATGTGGATTTTTCTGGCAAACATCAATTTGCGAAAAACATGCCAGATTCGTAATGTATTAAAGGTCGGCTTATGACCGGTGAAGGTGGATCATATGAAATTGAAAGACATTTTGAGACGAATTGTGCGCGGGGGGGGGGGACGTCTCCTGAACAAGCTGCAATAGAGTATTGTTTTGCCCACGGGTTTACGGCTGGAAAGAACTTTCAGTATAATAGTGGATACCCGATTGATGCCAATTGGCCGTGGCTGATTTCGGTTGGCGATGATGTGACGCTATCTAGCAATGTGCGAATTCTTGCACATGACGCCAGTACGGTAAAGGCTGGAGCACATACTAAAATCGGAATTGTGAAAATTGGAAACAATGTATTTATTGGTGCGGATAGCATTGTACTTTGTAATACTAGAATTGGAGATAATGTTATTGTAGGAGCTGGCTCAGTGGTAACGCATGATATTCCTTCAAACAGTGTTTATGCGGGAAATCCGGCGAAATTTGTATGCTCTTATGATGCATTTCTTCAAAAACATAATAAGAACCTTGAAACCAAGCCTTATTTCTGCGAACATCGGTGGGATGAGTGGGTGAATGTTTCAAAGGAAGAACAGCAGAAGATGAAAGAGAAACTTGATACAACATTTGGCTATGTTTAAGAACAATTCAAGCGAGGCGGAGTATGGTATCAGTTATTATTCCAGTTTACAATTGCATCAATTCCCTAGCACATTGTGTAAACGCTGTCCTACAGCAGACCTACACCGCTTTTGAATTGATCCTGGTAGACGATGGGGCAACAGATCATTCAGGCGCTCTGTGCGACAGCTTTGCGGAAAAGGATACTCGTATCCGTGTGATTCATAAGCCCAACGGCGGCGTATCCTCGGCACGAAACGCGGGCATTGATGCAGCGACTGGGGAGTACATCACATTTTGCGACAGCGATGATTATCTTGAACCGGATTATCTTGAGCTGTTGCTGCTTGCGGCGAATGACAATTCAGCGTGCGGACATATCTGGTGCGGTTTTCAGACTGTTACAGGGGATCAAAAAGAAAATGCGGTGCCCAACATGACATCGGATAAACAAATTCTATATTATACACAGCAAGAGTTCATGACATTGCACGAGCTGTGGCTCGACACCGGCCCGTGGAATAAACTGTATCGAACTGAGATTATTCGGACTTCCAATCTCCGCTTTCCGGCGGATTTGTCTCTGGGAGAGGATTGGCTCTTTAACCTTGCGTATTTAGATGCTTCGCCTAGTGACCAGATTGCGGTTGTAACAAAGCCGTTGTATAATTATGTGCGTGGTAATAATGAGAGCCTAGACTCCAAGTATCGCGGGGACCTCTTGGAGATTTACCGGCGACTGTGTTCGGCGTGCCTGTCCTATCTCCGCAAGTGGAACCTGGACACAGATCAAATGGAGAAGTTCTATAATAGCCGGTTTTATATGTATGAAAAAGTTCTGAGCAATACAATGCGGAATAGCGGGCAGGGAAGGCGTGAGAAGATTGCGTGGAACAATGCTTTGATGCAGAGTGAAGAATTCAAGGAGGTTCTCCGTATGAGGACCTGTTTTGTTCATCCGGCTTATTTGGCGGCATATCGCTCGGGAAATTACCGCAGTGTAATGTTTACGGACAAGCTGTACCAGGTGAAGCATTCTTTAGACAAACGATTCCATAGAAAATAGAGGATGAACGTGATATGAATATAGTAACGCATGTGCGTGCCAGCCTACAATCCCGCTACCTGATCCCCCACCAGCAGGCGCACTTCGACAAAACAAAATACGGAAAGCGTCTGTCAGCCTACCAAAACCGCTATTCTGGCCGCCGCTGCTTCCTCATCGGCAATGGCCCCAGCCTTCGCCCGGAAGATCTGACCAGATTGCACGAGGCTGGAGAAATCACCTTTGCTTTCAACCGCATCTACAACATCTTCGAGCAGACACCGTGGAGGCCAACCTTTTACATCTCCCAGGACGAGAAAATGCTGGCGGGCTGTGCGGATACGGTATGCGGCCTGAAAGCCGATGCAAAGTTCATTCCGATTCAGCTGAAATGGTGGAACGACATCACCATCGACGGCGCGACATATTTCAGCATCGTGCCGCAGCAGACGGAGGACCCGCAGCAGTTTGGCTTCTCTGACGACATCCCGCAGCGGATCTACAATTCCAGCACTTGCATGTATACTGCGGCACAGCTTGCGGCCTACATGGGCTTCAAGGAGATTTATCTCATCGGCGTGGACCACCATTTCCACATCAGCCAGAACAATCAGGGCGAGATCGTGGTGGACAATTCCGTCAAGGACTATTTTACGGACAAATACAACGAGGATAAGGAGAAGCTCTATATCCCCAATACGGAGCGCAGCACCCTGACCTATGTCGCCATGCGGCAGCACTGTGATGCGCGCGGCATCCGGGTGTACAATGCAACCCGCGGCGGAAAGCTGGAAGTGTTCCCACGGGTGGGGTTTGACAAGTTATTTGAAAAGTGAGGTTCACGTATGTCTGAAACACCAAAGCCAGTTTATCATACTCATATTTCCGCGCAGCAGCGCTTGCTCGATCTGAAGTTAAAAGAAGTTTGGCAATATCGAGATTTAATCGTGCTGTTCACAAAGCGGAGCTTTGCATTGACCTATAAGCAGACGATTCTTGGACCTGCGTGGATATTTTTGAACCCGTTGATCAGCAGCTTTATCTACGCGTTTGTATTTGGCGGCATTGCAGGTATCGGTACTGATGGGGTGCCACAGTTTCTGTTTTACTTATGCAGCAATGCGATTTGGATTTTCTTTTCAACTTGTGTGACGAAGAATGCCAGCACATTTACCGCAAATGCAAATGTATTCGGCAAGGTTTATTTTCCTCGTTTAACGATCCCGGTTTCTAATGTGCTATCATCTATTGTGCAGCTGGGTGTACAAATGTTGATGGTGATACTGCTTCTATTCTATTATGCTCTGACAAAGCAAGTGTTTCCGCATTGGGAGAGTTGGCTGTTATTACCTGTTGTATTATTGCACCTGGGGCTGTTAGGGTTGGGGTTTGGAATCATCATTTCTAGCTTGACTACAAAATATCGGGATTTATCGATTCTTGTTACATTTGGGGTACAACTTTGGATGTATGCAACACCAATCGTATATCCGTTATCGCAGCTGGGGGACGGTTTAATGAAAACGATACTCCTCTTGAACCCGGTTACGGCTCCGGTTGAAGTGTTCCGTTATGCAATATTGGGGCAAGGTACGATTATGCCTTTCTATCTCGTGCTGAGTTGGATTGTGACATTGCTGGTGGTTATTGTTGGAATCATGATTTTCAACAAGGTGGAACGGAACTTCATGGATACTGTGTAAGGAGGGAATCGGTAATGAATAATAGAGAGATTGCCATTCAACTCTCCGGTGTAAAGAAAATGTACAAGCTGGGACAGATCGGCGGCGGCACCCTACAGGGTGACTTGCAGAGCTGGTGGGCGCGAATTCGTGGAAAAGAAGATCCCAATACCCAAATCGGCACAGAGCAGCGCTTGGTTGGGCAGACCTTTATGGCACTTAATGGAATTGATCTGACGGTGTATCAGGGAGAGGCGCTTGGAATTATTGGAGGAAATGGTGCGGGAAAGAGCACCATGCTCAAGCTTCTCAGCCGTGTCACAGCTCCTACAGCGGGAGAAATCGACATTTACGGTCGTATTGCCTCGATGCTGGAGGTAGGAACTGGATTCAATGGCGAAATGACTGGACGGGAAAATATTTATATGAATGGCGCAATTTTGGGAATGACCAAGGCAGAAATTGACGCAAAAATGGAGGATATCATTGAGTTTTCCGAGGTGCGTGATTTTATTGATACACCGGTCAAGCGCTATTCCTCCGGTATGTATGTGAAGCTGGCGTTCTCAGTGGCAGCACATCTTGATTCCGAGATCATGATTATGGACGAGGTGTTGGCGGTAGGCGACATGGCTTTCCAGAAAAAGTGCCTGGAAAAAATGCGCGACGCGGCCAAAGGAGAAGGGCGTACTGTCCTTTATGTATCTCATAATATGAACACCATTCGTCAACTCTGCGATCGTTGCGTTGTGCTGGATAAGGGTAGAATTGTGTTTGACGGAGATGTGGAGGAAGCAATCGGGGTGTATATGAAACATAACGATGACACCAGGATTTATTATGATTATTCCAATGTTTCAAGGTCGCTGAATGAGACTCGGAAATTTCAGCTTCTTGGAGCAAAAATACTTGAAAGAACCGAAAATTGCATAGAGAGAGGAACGCCACTGAAGTTTGAGTTTTATGGAGTTGCAAACGCAGATGTAGATGGCATAGGTTTTCGCTTCGAAATATTCTACTTAGACGATACGATTGCAGGTACGATTTTTTCAAATAAGCTTATCGCAGCACAGAAAGGACAACATGTAGAGTTAGCATTTTCAATGCCGACGAATAACCTTGCTCCGGGAAAATATATGGCGGTCGCTCTCGCTTATGAACGAGATCAATATGGCAACCAAGTTGGTGTTGACCGTGTCGCACCAGCCATGAGTTTTGAAATCAAAGGCGGGAATGATGATCTTGTTTGGTTACACCAATATTGGGGACATGTTAGATTTGATGACATGATTTTGCAAGATGTTCGGTTTTCGTGAGGTGGTAACATGCGATTTACGGTTTTTACGCCTACTTATAACAGAAAATACATAATTGAGAATCTGTATCATTCACTTCAAAGGCAAACTTTTAAGGATTTTGAATGGCTTGTAGTTGACGACGGTTCTACTGATGGGACAGAGGAATCGTTTCGAGCAATACAGCAAGAGTGTACTGCGTTTCCAATCCGTTACATAAAAACAGAAAACGGAGGTAAGCATAGAGCTATCAATATTGGGGTAAGGGAAGCTTCTGGAGAGCTGTTTTTTATCGTTGACTCAGATGATTATCTCACTGATGATGCATTAGAAACGGCAGATCAAGTTGAGAAATCCATTCCAAATGAAGAAAAAGATAAATTTGCAGGCGTTTGTGGGCAAAAAGGACATGATACGAACTCAGCTATTGGAAAGACATTTACAGGCAAGGCTTTAGATATAACGATGCTGGAGCGGCCCTCATATGGTATTTGGGGTGATAAAGCGGAAATTTTCTACACGAAAGTGCTTAAAAGATATCCATTTCCCGAATTCAACGGCGAAAAATTTGTAACAGAGTGCGTTGTTTGGGACAGAATTGCATTTGATGGCCTAAAACTACGTTTTTATAATGAAATTGCCGCGATCTGTAAATATCTGCCTGACGGATTAACTTCGCAGGGAAATGATCTCCTTTTTAAAAATCCGAAAGGATACAGTTTATACTTATATCAGTGCAGCAAATTTGGAAAAATCAGTGGGTTGGGTAAATGGAATCAATTTGCCGACTATTTCTATAAGCTCAGAAAAGAGTATTCATATATTGAGATTTGTAAAGATTTGCATGTGGCACCTCTGACGTTTGCGTTACGGATATTGGGTTTACGAATAATCTATCGACTATACCAGTAAGGAGTAAAGTCATGAGTATCCCTAAAATCATACATTACTGTTGGTTCGGCAGAAATCCTAAGTCTGCACTGGCGGAAAGATGCATGAAAAGCTGGAAGAAGTATTGTCCGGATTATCAGATCATCGAGTGGAATGAGGAAAACTATGATATTTCCGCTTGCCCACTCTATGTCAGGCAGGCATATGAAGCAAAAAAATGGGCATTTGTGACGGATTATGTCCGCTTGGATGTTGTGTATCGTCATGGCGGGATATATCTGGATACCGATGTGGAATTGAAAAAACCACTGGATACGCTTTTGGAGTATCCGGGCTACCTCGGATTTGAAGACGGCATTCATGTTGCAACCGGACTGGGCTTCGGGGCAGAAAAGGAGTTGCATCTTCTACAGGAACTCATGGATGACTATGCAGAAACCCCTTTTATTCGTGAGGACGGCTCGTTTGATACAATAACATGCCCTGTGCGGAACACACAAATCCTTCTTCGGCACGGACTTGCCCAGAATGATAGCGAGCAGATACTTGATGACGGGGTCCTCGTACTACCATCGCGATTTCTGTGCCCGATTTCCTACAGTGACGGCAAGAAACGTATCGGTCGGGATACAATTTCTATCCATTGGTTTCAGGCATCTTGGCAGACATCTCAACAACGAGAAAAACATAAGAAGAATGTCGCTAAAATCCGAAGAGATGCAGCAATGGATCGGTTGATCCATTTCCCGAACCGCTTGGGGCGCGCTGTGTTGGGCAATGATATATACGAGCAGTTGAAGCGTAAGCTGAAGAAGAGGTGATCACTTTGCCGGAAATTAGCGTTATTGTACCTGTTTATAAAGTGGAGCCATATCTTCGCCGCTGTGTGGACAGTATCCTCGCGCAGACCTTTACGGACTTTGAACTGATTCTCGTGGATGACGGTAGCCCGGATAATTGTCCTGCTATTTGTGACGAGTATGTTGAAAAAGATGAGAGAGTTAAAGTCGTCCATAAGGAGAATGGTGGTCTTTCCTCTGCAAGAAATGCCGGAATGGCAGTTGCCAGCGGAAAATACTATTTATTCTGTGATAGCGATGATTATGTTAGTCCCTATTGGTGTGAGACGCTGTATGTTGCAGCAAAAGAACACAGCGATAGTTTTATCTTTGGCGGAATAAATCGAGTAGATGAAGCCAATCCGCATATCGTAACGAATACGGTAAATTTAGAGGAAAAAGTGTATGAGAAATCAGCGTTCATTGATATGCATATATGTGCTGCCGCTGGGTACGCATGTAATGTCCTGTTTGAGGCTGCAATAATACATCAGTTTGCAATTTGCTTTAGAATGGATGTTATTATAGAAGATCTTCCATTTTGTATTGAATACCTAAAATATGTAAAGTCACTGTTTTATTGTGGACATGCGGGATATTACTATGTGCAAAGGGGCGCGCAGACTTTATCTCGGAAGTACCATCAGGACGGGTTCCGAAAATATAGAGAAAAGTATGCAGCCATTCAGAATTATATTAGCGAGTGTGTGGCGGCAGACAGGCGTGGTGAATATCAAACCAAGGCGGCAAATGCATATATGTATTGGTTTCTTAATTCCATTGAAAACACCTTTGATAAACGCAGTACATTTGCATTCTTTCAAAAATTGAAATACAATCAACAAGTAATTCAAACACAGGAGTTTAAGAGTTGCCTGCAAAACTATACTGCTGGAAAAGAGAATGAGCGTTATTTAAGGCTGTTAGGGCGCGGTAACTATTACATTGCATATCTCTATACACTCGGCGCAAAAATTAAAGGAAAATTCTTTAGGCGATAACGACTGGAGGAACACACAATGAAAATCATCGGAATGATCCCTGCGCGGGGCGGTTCGTCCCGCTTTCATATGAAGCCGCTGGCACAGATCTGCGGAAAGCCCATGCTGTACTGGGTCTGGAAACACGCAAAAGAGGTGGACTGCTTTGAGGAGGTCTATGTAGCCACTGATAATGAGGAAATCCGGGCCGTTGCTGAGGGCTTTGGCGCCAAGGTGATTATGACCTCTCCGGACTGCGAAACCGCCACGGAGCGGCTGTATGAGGTGTCCCACAAGATCGAGGCCGACCTTTATGTTATGGTCAATGGCGATGAGCCGTTGGTGCAGGCCAAGGACATTGTCAAGTGCATTCCGGAAACGATTCCGTCGGATGGATTTTATGTTTCCAACCTGATGACCGATTTTTCCAATCCGGTTGAGGTGGTGGACCCCACAAACCTGAAAATTGTCACCAACAAGGATGGTATTTGCCTGTTTATCTCACGGGCGCCCATTCCGTTCCCCAAGGGCGAGATGAACTACGCCTATCAGAAGTTTGTGGGCGTGGGCGCGTTTACCCATGGCGCACTGGAGTATTATCACAATACGCCCCGTGGTCCGGTGGAGAAGATCGAGGAGAATGATTCGTTCCGGTTTATCGAGAATCGGAAGGACTGCTACTACATCAACGCCCACTGCAAGACCCTCTCAGTGGATACGCCGAAGGATCGCGTACAGGTGGAGCGGTATATGACCGAGAACGGTTTGGTATAAGGAGAAGAATACCATGTTTCAACTAATCGCAGGCCCCTGTGTCATCGAATCGGAAGAAGTGGTGCTCTCGATTGCAGAGCGGATGAAGGGCATTACGGAGCGGCTGGGGATTCCCTACACCTTTAAGGCATCCTTTGACAAAGCAAACCGCACGTCGCTGCACAGCTTCCGGGGCCCGGGGCTGGAGGAGGGGCTGCGCATCCTCGAAAAGGTGAAAACTACATATGGCCTGCCCATTTGCACGGACATTCACGAGCCGTGGCAGGCGGCACCGGCAGCAGAGGTTGCGGATATCCTGCAAATCCCGGCGTTCCTATGCCGGCAGACGGATCTGCTGGTGGCTGCGGCGAAGACCGGACGGTGCATTAACATCAAGAAGGCACAGTTCCTTGCGCCCTGGGACATGAAAAACTGCGTGGAGAAGGTGCGCCAGTCGGGCAATCACAATGTGATGCTGTGCGAGCGCGGGACGAGCTTCGGGTATAACACGCTGGTGGTGGATATGACCGGCCTGCGCGTAATGAAGGAATTTGGTGTTCCTGTGATCTTTGATGCGACCCACAGCGTGCAGAAGCCCGGCGGAAACGGCACCAGCACCGGCGGAAATCGGGAATATGTGGAGTACCTGGCCAAGGCTGCGGTGGCGGTCGGGGTGGACGGACTGTTTATGGAAACCCACCCGGATCCGGATCACGCCAAGTCGGACGGCCCGAATATGGTGCCGCTGGATGAGATGGAGACGCTGCTGAAAAAGCTGATTCTGGTGGATCAAGCGGTACATACGGAGATGTAACATGGACATTGTAAAAGAAGCCCGTTGGGTATTTGATACGGAAATTACAGCCTTGCAGGCGACCAAGGACAGCCTGGGCGAGGATTTTGAGACGATTGTACGACTGGTGGTGAACTGCACCGGCAAGGTGATCATCACCGGCATGGGAAAGCCGGGACACATCGGAACAAAAATTGCCGCATCTTTGGCAAGCCTGGGAACGCCGTCGTTCTTTATGCATCCCGGTGAGGCCATGCACGGCGATTTGGGCATGGTGGCGGAGAACGATGTGGTCATTCTCATGAGCTACAGTGGGGAGAGCGACGAGATCGTTCGCCTGCTGCCGACGCTGCATGAAATTGGCTGTGTAACTGTGGCGATCACCGGCAATCCCAAATCCACCCTTGCAAAGGGCTGCCAATATCATTTCTTCTTCCCGCATTTCGAGGAAGCTTGCTATATGCATCTTGCGCCGACCAGCAGTACCACGGCACTGTTGGTGCTGGGGGATGCCATTGCAGTGGTAGCGTCAAAGCTGCGCAATTACACGAAAAATGATTTCGCGCTGCACCATCCGGCCGGAGCTCTGGGCAAAAAGCTGCTGGTCAAAGTGGAGAACATCATGCACACCGGCGATGAAAATGCAGTGGTGATGCAGGGGAGCACACTGCGCAGTGCCATTGTGGAAATGAGCGGCAAGGGGCTGAGCATGGTTACTGTGGTGGACCAGGAGAAGAAGCTGAAGGGAATCATCACAGACGGTGATCTTCGGCGGATGCTGGAGCGCGGTGTGGATGTTTATAACGAAATCGTGGACAACGTTATGACCAAGTCTCCCAAATTCATCGACAGTCGGGATATGGCAGTGAATGCCTTGCAAAAGATGAGCGATTTCCGCATTACGGGTATGCCGGTTCTGGACGACACGGAGTGCGTAATTGGCTCCATCCTGATGCAGGACATTTATAAAGCGGGGATCATCGGATGATAAAACTACTTGTAATGGATGTGGACGGCACGCTGACGGACGGACGCATTTATGTGGGCGCGCAGGGCGAGCTTATGAAGGCTTTTGACGTGCGGGATGGGTATGCCATTGCCCATATTCTGCCGGAGTACGGAATTGTGCCGGTGATTATAACGGGCCGGTCCTCTGAGATCGTGTCGAACCGGGCGAAAGAGCTGGGGATTGCAGAGCTGCATCAGGGCGTTTCCGATAAGCTGAAAATGCTTCGGGAGATTGCTGCAAAGTACGATGTTTCTGCGGAGAAAATCGCCTATATTGGGGATGATCTCAACGATTTGCCGTGTATTCGGTATTGCGGCGTAACGGCCTGTCCGGCGGATGCGGTTTCGCTGGTGCTGGAGCAGGTGGATTATGTCTGTAAGCACAATGGCGGACGCGGGGCAGTTCGGGAGTATATTGAGTGGCTTGTGCATGCGATTGGCAATGACCGCACATAGGTAATGTTCTATTTCCAAAGATCATCTCAGCAAAAATCGCCGTAAGCAATCACTGCTTACGGCGATTTTTCATATCACATCCGATTCACTTACTCCCGTCCGGAATCCCGAACCGTCTGGGCATCAAAGTAAGCGTAAATTCTACCGCCGTACCCACCTTTCGACAGTTTTCTTGCGGAAAATGTGGTATTCTGGAGCTGGGGTGAGTGCTATGTTTTATGCCGAAATCCGGCAGATGAGAA
>CAVJLG010000084.1:0-29224 GCA_963650135.1 Barnesiella intestinihominis
CCTGAAGGCGGTTATAAATCTCCCGCATGAGCTCCATGGTGCCCTTGTGAATGGCGGCGGACATCTCATACAGGGGCAGGTCATGCTCCTTGGTATAGGCCCGCAGCCGCTCCAGATTCTCCGGCTCCTGAAGGATGTCCATCTTATTGGCCACCACGATCATGGGCCGCTTAGCCAGCTCGGGCGAATACTGCTCCAGCTCGCCGTTGATGGTCACCAAATCCTCCACGGGATCTCTCCCCTCGCTGCCGGACACATCCACAATGTGGACAATCAGCCGGCACCGGTCAATATGCCGCAGGAAGTCATGGCCCAGGCCCACGCCCTCGGATGCGCCCTCAATGATGCCGGGGATATCCGCCATCACAAAGCTCTCCCCTTCGCCCAGGTACACAACGCCCAGGTTGGGGAACAGCGTGGTAAAATGGTAATTCGCAATTTTCGGATGCGCACCGGACACCACGGAAAGCAGCGTGGATTTTCCCACATTGGGGAAGCCCACCAGGCCCACATCCGCCAGCAGCTTCAGCTCCAGAATCACCTCATGGCTCTCGCCGGGCAGACCTGCCTTGGCAAACCGGGGCGCCTGCCGGGTGGGGGTAGCAAACCGCTGGTTTCCCCAGCCGCCTCTGCCGCCCTTGGCCAGGACAAAATCCTCCTGTTCGGACATATCGTGGATGACCTCGCCGGTTTCTGCGTCCCTTACCACCGTGCCCAGGGGCACAGAGATAATCAGGTTGTCGCCGTTGCGGCCCTTCATGTTGCTGCCCTGGCCGTTGCCGCCGGGCTGCGCCGTATACTTCCGCTTGTAACGGAAATCCATCAGCGTGGTCATGCCGGTATCCACCCGCAGCACCACGCTGCCGCCATGACCGCCGTCGCCGCCGTCCGGCCCGCCCGCAGCGATATATTTCTCCCGCCGGAAGGACATGCAGCCGTTGCCGCCGTGCCCCGCCTGGACAAAGATCTTTACCTTATCGACAAATTGTGCCATTGTCATTCTCCTTTTGTGTGAGACTCCCGGATTTTGACGCCTTATGCCGCAAAACGCGGGAATCGACATAAAAGCGGAAAAAGAGGGTGCAGACAGCACCCTCTCAATTCTCTTCAGCAGATTACTGCTCGGCTACCTCGTAAACAGAAACCTTCTTGCGATCTCTGCCCAGACGCTCGAACCGAACCACGCCGTCAACGCGAGCGTAGATGGTGTCGTCGCTGCCGATGCCCACGCCCTGACCGGGGTGGATATGGGTACCTCTCTGGCGAACCAGGATGTTGCCAGCCTCGACCTTCTGACCGTCGGCGCGCTTTACGCCCAGACGCTTAGACTCAGAGTCACG
Organism: Barnesiella intestinihominis; assembly: GCA_963650135.1. Lineage (GTDB taxonomy): Bacteria > Bacillota > Clostridia > Oscillospirales > Oscillospiraceae > HGM13006. The sequence continues at coordinate 1,341 of CAVJLG010000084.1, forward strand.
GCCGTTCTTGGTGGAGCCGCCGCCCTTATGGTGAGCGAAGAACTGAATACCAATCTTAAGCATGAATTACACCTCCAAAACCGTTAAATGGTGGGGATTTTCACTGGAAAGCTCACGCAGAAACGTTTCCATTCCCACAAGCACAGCCTGACAGCTCTGCTCGTTTTCACAGTGGGACGGAAGCCGCAGCGTGATGGTTGCGGTTTTCTCGTGGACGGAAACCTCCGCCCCGGCATGAAGCACGTCGTTGATGGTGCATTCCGCAAAACGCACCGCCGAAGTGACTGCGGCACAGACGATGTCTTCCCCAGCCGCGGCATAGCCGCTGTGCCCCTGGCAGGTAAATCCCAGAATCCTGCCTGCTCTGCGATCAAACCGAATAGTAGTCATTAGACGGAGATCTTCTCGATCTGGACTGCGGTGTAGGGCTGACGATGACCCTTCTTGGAAGCGGAGCCCTTCTTAGGACGGTACTTGAAGACAGTGATCTTCTTGCCCTTGCCGTTACGAACGACCTTAGCCTCAACCTTAGCGCCCTCGATTGCGGGGGTACCGAACTTGCTGTTCTCGCCGTCAACGATCGCCAGAACCTGGTCGAACACAACAGCCTCACCAGCCTCGGCGTTCAGCTTTTCGATATAGACCAGCTGACCCTCAGTCACGTTGTACTGCTTGCCACCGGTAACAATGATTGCCTGCATGTGCTTTGCACCTGCCTTTACATTAGACTCGCTTTTGAGGTGACGCCTGAAAATGGGCATACTTAGACCTCTTCAATGCGGCTTATCGATTATACCACCTTTGCCTGGGCTTGTCAACTAGAAATCCGGATTTTTCTCCCGAATTTACGGTTCGTCGTCCCAATCGTCATCGTCATAATCCTCGTCGTCATGGTAATGCTCATCCCCCATGACCTCGCCCACACGCATCCGCCGCTGGATCTTCATTTTCTCCACGGCCTGATGGATGATCTCCTTGGTTTCCCGGGGATGCTTGACGTTTTTCAGCTCCAACACCGGGCAGGAGCTGTCCGAGGACTGAATGGTAATGGTGCCCACGCCGAAAATCCGCTGGCCGAGGGTAATCCGCATGGATAAATCCCGGATGCGATACAGCAAAATTTCCTCGCACTGGGTGGTCAAAAGACCCGTTTCCACAAACATCCGGTCCTCGCTGAGGGCATACCGGGTAAAGGACAGGGGCAGGCCCAGTCTTCTCCGGCGGTCATTCCATAGATATTCCATCTTCTATTCCTCCCATTTGGGTTTTCATTTTTAAGTGCATCATTAGCTGCCAGAGCAGGTACAATAGCAGCGCCCCATAGATGGCCGCCACCAGCCGGAGGGACAAAATCGGCGCACCTCCGAATAAATACTGGCTGTACACCAAAAATCCGCCGGTCATGAGAATTGCCGGTACTGCAATCCGCCGGGGATACATGGCCCCATACGCCAGCGACAGCAGCTCCGCCAGGTAAAAATACCGCTCATGCATCCGGGGCAGCAGCCAGGGAATCATCAGCGAGAAGATCAGCCCCAGCTCCACCAGGCTTCGGGAATTCAGCCGCTCCCCTTGCCACAGGGCCAGGAGCAGTAGGCTCAGGCTCAAGCTCATGGCGATCAATACCGGCGCACCGGCCATATTGCTAAAGTAGCCGTTGTCAATGAGGCTCCAGAAGGACGGGGCGTTCAAACTGAGATAAGGATATGCCTGGGTCTGGCTGAGATAGATGGAGAATGTGTCGGAAATGCTCCGGCCCGCCAATAGTGCAGGCAGGCTTGCCCCCACAAATCCCGCAGGAAATACCCAAATATCCTTGAGGCGAATTTTCCCGCATCCCAGCAGCACCGCCGCCATGGGCAGCAGGAACACCGCCTGGAGCTTAAAGCTGAGGCTCAGTGCAAACAGCAGATAGCAGGTTTTTGAGCGTTTTTGCAGCCCCGCATACAGCGCCCATAGGGCCAGCGCACCATATACGCTATCGCACTGCCCCCAATAGCCGCTGTTGAGCCAGGTGGTGGGGCAAAACAGCGCCGCCAGGAATGCCAGCAGCACCAGGCCGTCCTTTTTTGTGAGAAAACGCACCAGTGCCGCCACTGCCAGCGCCGATGCAGCGTCCGCCAGAATCGACACCAGCTTAATGCCGTATAAATCCCGAATGGGCAGCCGGGAAATCAGCAGCAGCAGATAGAGATAGGGCATATTATAGTCGCCAATGGGGGTGGTCAAGGCTTTCCGGACGGTCATGCCCTTCATAGTCGCCACCCACTGGGACAAAAACGTATTGTAATCCGGCGACATATAGTCCAGCAGCGTTATGCGCAGGCACAGGCCCAGCAGCAGGGCCAGCAGGCCCATGGCGGTATACTCCCCCCTGCCCATCAGGTCCCATTTCAGCAGCACCGCCGCCCCTGCACCCCAAATGACTAGGATGCACAGCAGCAGCGCCATTTTCTGCCCCAGCGTCGCCGCCAGACCATTCAGCGCCAGCACCATACCCAGCACAGCGCCCACGGCACCGGCCAGCAGGGAAATTCCGATACACAGCCTTTTGCGGCTTGTTTCCATCCGCGTTTCACCTCAATTGCGAACGTTTTGTTCCACTAAACTTCCACCATTATACATCATCCCGGGCCTTCTGGCAATCCTTATCTGCACGCACAAACGCCGCCCTCAAATACAGGCGGCGTAGTAATAAATGAATAATAGGGCAATACCGCATAAATTGGCGGTGAGGATTCAGCCAGAGGTTTTGCGCTGGAAAAAGGCAGTTTTTCGTAGGAATACTTTGTGTATTTCAAGAAAAAATAACGTATTTCCAGTGCAAAAGATCAGCTGAAGCCCAGCGACACATTTGTGCGGTATTGCCCAAAAAATCACAGACTAAGCACTGCGCCCTTATCCGCAGAAGTGACCATCTTGGCATAGCGGGCCAGATAGCCGGTCTTCACCTTGGGCTCGGGCATTACAAGATTCTTCTTGCGCTCTGCCAGAACGTCCTCGGAAACCTCCAGGGTGATCTTGTGTTCGGGGATATCGATGGAGATGATATCTCCCTCCTCCACCAGGCCGATGGTGCCGCCGGAAGCAGCCTCAGGGGACACATGACCAATGGCAGCACCGCGGGTTGCGCCGGAGAACCGACCGTCGGTAATCAGCGCCACGCTCTCGCCCAGGCCCATGCCGCAGATAGCAGAGGTGGGGTTCAGCATCTCGCGCATACCGGGGCCGCCCTTGGGTCCCTCATAGCGGATGACCACCACGTCACCGGGCTTGATGCCCCCGGCATAGATCACGGCAATGGCCTCTTCCTCGGAGTTGAACACCCGGGCAGGGCCGGAATGCTTCATCATCTCCGGCGCTACCGCAGACTGCTTTACCACGCAGCCGTCGGGAGCCAGATTGCCGAACAGCACCGCAATGCCGCCGGTGGCCAGATAGGGGTTGTCGATGGGGCGGATCGTCTCATGATCCAGATTCTCCGCATCCTTGATGTTCTCCGCCACGGTCTTGCCGGTGCAGGTGATGAGGTCGGTCTTGATGAGTCCGGCGTCTGCCAGCTCCTTCATGACCGCATACACGCCGCCTGCCCGTTCCAGGTCCTCCATAAAGGTGGGGCCTGCGGGGGCCAGATGACACAGGTTGGGGGTCCGGGCATTGAACTCATTCACATGGGCAAGGTCAATGTCGATGCCGCACTCATGGGCAATGGCGGGCAGATGCAGCATGGTGTTGGTGGAGCAGCCCAGGGCCATATCCACGATCTCGGCATTGTTGAAGGCGTCCTCGGTCATGATATCCCGGGGGCGAATGTTCTTCCGGTACAGCTCCATCACCTGCATACCGGCCTGCTTAGCCAGGCGCAGACGGGCGGAATACACGGCAGGAATGGTGCCGTTGCCCCGCAGGCCCATGCCGATGGCCTCGGTGAGACAGTTCATGGAGTTGGCGGTGTACATACCGGAGCAGGAGCCGCAGGAGGGGCATGCGTTCATCACATATTCCTCCACGCCGTCCTCATCCAGTGTGCCCGCATGATAAGCGCCCACGGCCTCAAACATATCGCTCAGGCAGGTTCTTCTGCCGTCGGACATATGACCGGCCAGCATGGGGCCGCCGGAAACGAAGATGGTGGGGACGTTGATTCTTGCCGCAGCCATCAGCAGGCCGGGCACGTTTTTATCGCAGTTGGGGATCATCACCAGCGCATCGAACTGATGGGCAATGGCCATAGCCTCGGTGGAATCGCAGATCAGGTCACGGGTCACCAGAGAGTATTTCATGCCGATGTGGCCCATGGCAATGCCGTCACAGACTGCAATGGCGGGGAACTCAATGGGGGTACCGCCTGCCATCCGAACGCCTGCCTTGACGGCATCGGCAATCTTGTCCAGGTTCATGTGGCCGGGAACGATCTCGTTATAGGAGCAGACAATGCCAACCAGCGGGCGGTCCGTCTCCTCCTTGGTATAACCCAGCGCTGCAAACAGGGACCGGTTGGGAGCACGATCCACGCCCTGGGTAACGTTGGCGGAAAGTTTCATAGGATATCCTCCTTTAATAAAGTGAAAAAGGGGAAGGCAGAACTCTGCCTCCCCCAAGGATTTCTGTCTGCTGCCGGGAGCATTCAGAGGAGAACCCATATCAAAATTCTGCTTCACACAATTTACGCACAATCTCCTGTTTATCGTCTATCGACAATACCAGGGAATTTCAGTGCGCAGCTGGCGCAGAGATTTTTTCGTCAGTCAAGCCAAAAGCCCGCAGGGAATACTTTGTGTATTTCAAGGGATTGCGGCGCAGAATGGCGGAAAAAGATCAAGCCAGATGTGTGCTGCAAATTTCATGGTGTTGTCGCAAATTAGTTAGAAGCGGAATCCAGGCCCTTATCGCCGTTGTCGCCGTCTTTCCAGAGCATGTTGTTCCGCAGCTCAGCGCCCACGATCTCCATGGGATGCTTGGCCAGCTGGTCACGCTTGGAGTTGAAGAAGGAACGGCCGTTCTTGTTCTCGGCGATCCACTTGCTTGCGAAGGTGCCGTCCTGAATGTCGGACAGAACTGCGCGCATGTTGGCCTTAATGAGGTCATGAGGCAGCACACGGGGGCCGGAAACATACTCGCCGAACTCAGCGGTGTCGGAGATGGAGTAGTTCATAGCTGCCACGCCGCCCTTGTTGATGAGGTCAACGATCAGCTTCATCTCGTGGATGCACTCGAAGTAAGCGTTCTCGGGCTCATAGCCGGCCTCTACCAGGGTCTCAAAGCCGCACTGCATCAGGTCAACTACGCCGCCGCACAGAACGGTCTGCTCGCCGAACAGGTCAGTCTCCGTCTCGTCATGCATGGTCGTCTCCATCACACCGGCACGGGCGCCGCCGATACCAGCGATGTAAGCCAGGGCGATCTGGAGGCAGTTGCCGGTAGCGTCCTGCTCCACAGCAACCAGGCAGGGAACGCCCTTGCCAGCTACATAGGTGCCGCGAACGGTGTGGCCGGGGCCCTTAGGAGCAGCCATGAACACGTCTACATCTGCGGGAGGTACGATCTGCTTGTAGCGGATGTTGAAGCCATGAGCAAATGCAATGGCCTTGCCAGCGGTCAGATTGGGGCCGATGTGCTCCTTATAGATGTCGGCAGCGCGCTCGTCGTTTACCAGGATCATGATGATATCAGCAGCCTTGGTGGCGTCGGCAACGGACATCACGGTAAAGCCGTCCTCGGTTGCCTTGTCCCAGGACTTGCCGTGACGCAGACCAACGATCACATCGCAGCCGGAATCTCTGAGGTTCTGTGCATGCGCATGGCCCTGAGAGCCGTAGCCGATGACAGCGATTTTCTTACCATTCAGGACGCTGAGGTCACAGTCCTTCTCATAATACATTTTTGCCATAATTATATTCCTCCTTGAGTTTGTTCTGGTCATATATTGTTTTCTGTCCTCTTTCAAGGGCAACCATGCCGGTTCGAGCCGTTTCCAAGATTCTGTAGTCATCCAAAAGCTTCAGGATGGCCTTGATCTTTTCCGCTGCGCCGACGACGGCAATGATCAGCGTAGATTGTCCAAAGTCCACGATATTTCCGCGGAACACATTGGTAATTTGAATGATATCTTCCCGGGCGTCTCTGGTTTCGGCTTTCACCTTAATCAGAACCAGCTCGCGCTGAATGGATTCCTCGCCCTCCAGCACGTCCACGGAGATCACCAGCAGCAGCTTGCTCAGCTGGGTGGCAATCTGATGCACGGTCACCTCGTCCACAATGGTCACCACGGAAATTCTCGTGGTTCCCTCCCCCAGCCCGGGGCCGGAGCAGATGGACTCGATGTTGTAGCCCTTCCGGGAAAACAGTCGGGCAACCTGGCTCAGGACGCCTGGGGTATCCTCCACCAGCACCGACAGGGTGTATGCTTTCTTTTCGCTACTCATGGGCGCACCTCCTTAGATCAGCATGAAGTTGGTGATGGGCTGACCGCCGCCAACCATGGGACGAACCATTTCGTCGGTATCAATCAGGCAGTCCACCACATAGCCGTGGCCCCATTCCTTGGCCTCTTCAATGGCAGCCTTGAGCTCTTCCACCGTGGAAACATGCGCGCCCTTCAGGCCATAAGCCTCCGCCAGCTTTACAAAGTCCGGCGCAAAGCCCAGATCCGTCTGAGAAAAGCGCTTTTCATAGATCAGGTTCTGCCACTGACGCACCATGCCCAGGGTCCGGTTGTCGAATACAAAGGTGATGACCGGGATATCATAATGGCTCTCGGTTGCCATCTCCTGACCGTTCATCCGGAAGCAGCCGTCGCCGGTGATGTGGATGACGGTTTTATCGGGATTGCCCAGCTTTGCGCCCAGGGCCGCGCCCAGGCCAAAGCCCATGGTGCCAAAGCCGCCGGAGGTCAAAAGCTGGCCGGGATAGTCGAAATGGAAATGCTGAATGGTCCACATCTGATGCTGGCCCACATCCGTTGCAACAATGGTATCCTGGGGCACCAGGTTGCGGATCGTCTCCAGCACCTGCTGGGGGGTCAGCTCGCCGGGCTTGTCCTGATACTCGGTGCGGGTGGCATAGGAGAATACAAACTCCTTCCACCGGTCGTTGTGCTTCTGCTCTACTCTTTCGTTCAGGAGCTCCAGCACCCGGCCTGCATCGCCGATGATATGGTGGTCGGTCTTGACGTTTTTGTCGATTTCCGCCCGGTCAATGTCGATCTGGACGATTTTCGCCTGGCCGGCAAAGCTCTCAGGGTCCAGGGCCACACGGTCCGAGAATCGGCAGCCCACAGCAATGAGCAAATCGCAGTTGGCGCAGGCAATGTTGGAGGCCTGGGTGCCGTGCATGCCGATCATGCCGGTGGTCAGTGGATTGCCGCCCGGGAAACCGCCGCCGCCCATGACGGTGATGGCAACGGGAGAATCGATCTTCTCGGCAAACTCTTTAAACTGCTTGTGTGCCCGACCGCGTACCACGCCGCCGCCGCAGATCAGCAGAGGCTTTTCCGCCTTTGCAATCATCTCTGCCAGCTTGTCCACATCCTCATGGTTGGGCTCCGGGGTGCGGATATCCCAGCCGATGCGGCGGGTCAACGCCTGGAGACGGCCATGCTTGATGTGCTCCTTCCGCTCCATAGGCTCGTAGTCAATGAGCTCGTTGGGAGCGGTAACGTTTTTCAGGAAGTCAATGAGCACCGGTCCGGGCCGTCCGGTGGCCGCTACCGCAAAGGCCTCACGCATAATGTCGGGAATGGTCTGCGGGTCCCGCACCAGATAGGTGGCCTTGGTGATGGGCATTGCAATACCGGTGATATCCACCTCCTGGAAGGCATCCTTCCCCAGGAGATTCTCGGTGACGTTGCAGGTGATGAACACCACCGGAGAGGAATCGTAATAAGCGGTAGCAATGCCGGTGGTCAGGTTGGTTGCACCGGGGCCGGAGGTGGCAAAGCATACGCCAACCTTGCCGGTGGAACGGGCATAACCGTCGGCTGCATGGGCAGCGCCCTGCTCATGGGCGGTGAGAATGTGCCGCAGCTTCCCCTGATAGTGATACAGTTCGTCGTAAATATTCAGGATCGTGCCGCCGGGATAGCCGAAGATGGTATCCACCCCCTGCTCCAGCAGGCACTCCAGAATTGCTGTTGTAGCTTTAACCTTCATTGGTCACCCTCCTATATCTTACCACTGCCCTTTTGTACCGCAATCAACCCGGTCCGCGCGACCTCCAAAATCGAGAAGGGGCGCAGCAGGCTCTGGAACAGCTCCAGCCGCTCCGTGGTATCGCTGAGTTCCAGGGTCATGGAGGTAGCGGAAACGTCCGCAATCTTCGCCCCCATGATCTGGCATAGATTCATAATGTCCACTCTTGTTTTGGTGGTGCAGGACACCTTAACGATCATCAGCTCCCGCCCAATGAGACAGTCCTCGTCCAGGGTGCGCACCTTAATCACGTCCACCAGCTTGTTGAGCTGCTTTTCCACCTGCTCCACCACGCTGTTGCCGCTGTCTACAATAATCGTAATCCGGGAAATGGTGGGATCATCGGTCACGCCCACCGCCAGGGACTCAATATTAAAGGCTCTTCTGGAGAATAGACCTGTGATCTTATTCAGAACGCCCGCCTGGTTTTCTACCAGCACTGAAATCGTCTGTTTCATGGCAATCCTCCTTAGTCTCCGGCTTTGGCGTCCGGGTCAACATGGCACACCATAATATAGGGGCCCGGCGCCGCCAGCATCGCCTTCAGCTTTTCTTCGATCTCGTCGTCCTCCCGAATCTCGCCGTGGGGGATTCCGTATGCATCAGCCAGCTTGCCGAAGTCCGGTGAGTGATCCAATGCCACGCCGAAGGGGCCGCTATAGGTGCTGTGCTGAATCTCGTTGACCAGGCCCAGCACGCTGTTTTCCATCATCACAAGCTTCACGTCTGCGCCGAGGTTCCGCAGGGTGCTGAGCTCATTCTCAAACATCTGGAAGCTGCCGTCGCCGCAAACCACAACGGTCTGCTTGTCGGGAGCGGCTACCTTTGCGCCCAGGGCAGCGGGCAGCGAATAGCCCATGGTGCCCAGGCCGCCGGTAGTCAGGAACCGGCCATGCTTGATGGTCATATGCTTGCAGGTCCAAATCTGGTTCTGGCCCACATCCACGCAGAGGATCGCGTCGTCGTCCATGAGATGGCCCAGGGTGCGAATCACCCGGGCAGGATGGGCATAGCCCGGCTTGGTGGGAAGCTCCCGCACCAGCTCTGCCTGGCGGCTCTTTTGCAGGGCCTCAATGTCCTGGGTCTGGGCGGTGGTGTCCTGCTCCATCAGCTGGAGCAGCACTTCCTTCACATCGCCCACCACAGGAATGGTGGTGTCTACATTCTTGCCGATCTCGGCGGGGTCCACATCAATATGGATGGTCTTCATCCGCCGCCCGATCTCCGAGGGCTGGAGGATGGCGCGGTTCGCCACTCTTGCACCCACCAGAATCAGCAGATCGGAGTGGGCCAGGGTGCGGTTGGCGGTGGGGGTGCCGAAGGAGCCAATCATACCCACATAGAGCGGATGGTCGGTGGGCACAATGCCAAGGCCCATCATGGTGTTGACAATGGGAATCTGGGACTTTTCCGCAAATTCCAGTGCCTCTTTCTGGGCCCCTGCGCTGATTACGCCGCCGCCCAGGCACAATACCGGCTTTTTCGCCTGACGAATGGCCTCGGCAGCACGATGTACCTGCTTGATGTTGCCCTTGACCGAGGGCTTATAGCCGCGAATGTCCACGGTTTCGGGATAGACCGGCTCGAACTTTGCCTTCTGCACATCAATGGGAATATCAATGAGCACGGGGCCGGGCCGTCCGGTGGAGGCAATGTGGAAGGCCTCCTTCACCACTCTGGGGATGCTCTTTACATCCTTCACCAGGTAGCTATGTTTAATGAAGGGGGCCACCGCGCCGGTGATGTCCACCTCCTGGAAAATATCCCGCCCCAGCAGATAGCTCTCCACCTGACCGGTAATGGCCACCATGGGAATGGAGTCCATATAGGCGGTGGCAATGCCGGTAATAAGGTTCGTTGCCCCCGGGCCGGAAGTGACCATGCATACGCCAACCTTGCCGCTGATCCGGGAATAGCCCGAGGCCATATGTCCGGCATTCTGCTCGGTGCGTACCAAGGTATAATGAATATCCGAGTGTTTCAGCGCATCCGCCGCAGGGCAGATGGTTGCGCCTGCATAGCCGAAGATCTCTGTTACGTTTTCCCGCTTCAGGCTCTCAATCAGAGCCTCTGCACCAGTCGTCATGATTCTCTTCCCTTCTATCTTTTCTCAAAGCAGCTTTGAAATGACAAAAAGCAGCCGCATCCTATCTCATAGGACGAAGCTGCCTCCGCGTTACCACCTAAATTCCCGAAATTCTTCGGGCGCTCAGTTCCACATATATGGAATTTCCCTTTAACGGAGGAATCCGCCGTTGCCTACTCATCGCAAGGGTTTTCAGTACGGAGCTCCAAGGTGAGATTCGCTGAATTCGTAGCAGACACTCGCACCAACCGTGTCCTCTCTGCGCCAGTGGGATTCAGGTACTGTTCCTTTTCATTGCTTGTTTCGATTTATTTTCTCCATGATACAAAAGCCGTTTCCATTTGTCAATGGCATTTTCATCGTTTCCGTCATTTTTAGCATTCTGCCCTTTTTTCAAGAGCCGATTTGCAGATTTTTTGTCATTTTGCAGCCGGTGCGACTTGTATTTTTCCCGAAAATATGTTACCCTTTCCAACACGAATAGGACATTTGAGCGAGTAAAAGATACGGGAGAGAAGTATTGTGAAAGCAGCTGTCATCTGTGACGTATTGGGTCAGGCCAACAACGGCACTACCATCGCCGCGCTGAATCTGATCCGTACCCTGCGGGAAAAAGGCCATGAGGTTCGTGTGGTCTGCCCGGACGCCGAGCGCGCCGGTGAGCCGGGGTATTATATCGTCCCCAAGTATGATTTTCATATGTTCAACGACTATGTGGAGAAAAACGGCGTAGCCCCTGCCAAGCTGGATACCCAGGTGCTGGAATCCGCCATTCACGATGTGGACGTGATCCATGTGATGATTCCCTTCGCCCTGGGAAAGGCTGCGGCCCACTATGCCCACAACCACGGCATTGCCCTGACCGCAGGCTTCCACTGCCAGGCCGAGAACATCACCAACCATATTTTCCTGCAAAACAGCCCCCGGGCCAACACCACGGTCTACCACATTTTATATGAGCGGCTCTATCAGTTCTGCGACCTCATCCACTACCCCACCCAGTTTATCCGGGATACCTTTGAGGCCATTGTGGGGCCCACGGAGGGACGTGTGATCTCCAACGGCGTCAGCTCGGATTTCCACCCCATTTCCGTCACCCGTTCCCCGGAGCTGGAGGGGAAATATGTGGTGCTGTTTACCGGGCGCTACAGCCGGGAGAAATCCCATAAGGTGCTGCTGGACGCGGTGGCCCAGAGCCGGAACCGGGATAAGATTCAGCTGGTATTCGCCGGAGCAGGTCCCCAGGAGGTGCATCTTCGCCAGCATGCAGAGAAGCTGGGGATTCCCATGCCAATCATGCAGTTCTATTCCCGGCAGGAGCTGGTAAATACCATCAACATGGCCGACCTCTATGTACACCCGGCGGAGATCGAGATCGAGGCCATTTCCTGCCTGGAAGCCATCGCCTGCGGCAGAGTGCCGCTGATTGCCGATTCGCCCCGGAGTGCCACCCGGTATTTTGCCCTGACGGACAAGAATCTGTTTCATTATAATCATCCCACTGATTTGGCCGAAAAGATGGACTGGTGGCTGGAGCATCCCCAGGAGCGGCAGCAGTGCGCCCAGGACTATTTGGGCTATGCCCATCAGTTTGATTTCGACACCTGCATGGACGCCATGGAGCAGATGCTGAAGGACGCCGCGGAGGCCAAGCATCATGGAGCCTAAACGTACCGTCTACTACACCGATCCCTTAAACGACGACTTTGCCAGCACCAACATTCACGCCAAAGAGGTGGGCGCAGATTTCCCGTTTATCCACATGAGCGTCCTGTGGAACATTCTGGCCCAGTGCGTTTATTATTGTATCGCCGTTCCCATTGTCTTTGTGATCTCCAAGGTCTATTTGGGGCTGAAATACGAAAACCGCAGGGTCCTCCGGCAGCTGCGGGGCACGGGCTACTTTCTCTATGGCAACCATACCCGGATGCTGGACGCCTTTCTCCCGGCCATGACCGCATTCCCGAAAAAAGCCTATGTGGTGTCCAATCCCGATGCGGTGAGCCTGCCGTTTCTCCAGACGCTGGTGACCATGCTGGGGGTGATCCCGATTCCCACCAAGTTCTCGGGCATGCGGCAGTTTCTCTCCTCGGTGAATCAGCGGTATCAGGAGGGCAATGTGCTGGCGATTTTCCCGGAGGCCCATATTTGGCCCTTTTACACCGGGATTCGCCCCTTTTCCGACACCTCCTTCCGCTATCCGGAAAAGCTGGACGCGCCGGTGGTGGCCATGGTGACCACCTATCGGAAACGGCGTGGGCTGTTTCGGCTGTTGCGCCGCCCGGGCATGACCCTTACCCTGTCTGAGCCCTTTTATCCCGACAAAGCCCTTTCGCCCCGGGAGGCCCAGCAGAAGCTCCGGGATCAGGTCTATGATTTTATGGTGTCTGTCTCCCAGAGTCACGAGAATGTGGAATATATCGCCTACGAGCCAAAACCTGAAGCCGAACAATCATAAAGTTCAAAACAGGACGCCGATTCATCCAGGAAATGGTTGCACGTTCTAAGATAGAACGCCAGGTGTCACCACATAAATTGGCGGCGAGGATTCAGCCAGAGATTTTGCGTCGGAAAAAGGCAGTTTTTCGCAGGCATACTTTGTGTATGTCAAGAAAAAATAACGCATTTCCGGCGGAAAAGATCGGCTGTAGCCCGATGACACATTTATGTGGTGATGCCGAAAATTTTTTAATTTACGCTTTACAAACGGAAAAAACGTGGTATAATTCTAACGGTATGCCCTATTGCTCAGTCCCGGGATATAGCCGCGCCACGCGGTATTCACCCGCCCGGCACTTGGCGTTGGGGTAAAATAAAGAAAGGTGGAATTATTTATGATCCGCAAAGAAGTAAAAGATCAGGTTATCGCCCAGTACGCTACCCACGAGGGCGACACCGGTTCTCCCGAGGTACAGATCGCTGTCCTCACCTACCGCATCAATGAGCTCACCGAGCATCTGCGTACTCACATTCATGACGATCACAGCCGCCGCGGTCTGCTGAAGATGGTTGGTAAGCGCCGCAACCTGCTGGACTATCTGGCAAAGAAGGACATCAACCGCTATCGTGCCCTGATCGCAAAGCTGGGCCTGCGTAAGTAAGCCGCTTGCCCGTCCGGTGCGCGTGATCTTATACTGCGTCACGAAGGGCGGCTCATTGATTTGAGCCGCCCCTTTGCAACCGGTCATTCACCCTGGCGCAGGAATAGCTTTAGCAGTTGAAAGAGTGTCCGGGCCCTGCCCAGCTGCTGTTTCAAGTGCTAAACTTCCTGTGCCGCCCTATCACAAAATACAGGAGGTTTTTTCATGGTAACCAAAAAGGAATTCCCCAACCGTCATGTATTCCAGACGGAAATCGGCGGCCGTCCCTTCACCGTCATCACCGGCCAGGTAGCCGAGCTGTGCAACGGCGAGTGCATCTGCCGCTACGGCGACACCGTGGTGCTCACCACCGTTGTTGCTTCCTCTGCCCCCAAGTCCGGCATCGACTACTTCCCCCTCACCATCGATTTTGAGGAGCGGATGTATTCCGTGGGCCGCATCCCCGGCGCTTATCTCCGCCGTGAGGGCCGTCCCTCCGAGCGCGGCGTTCTGGTCAGCCGTCTGATTGACCGCCCCATGCGCCCCTTCTTCGACGACGATCTCCGCAACGATGTGGTCGTCACCTGCACCTCCCTGTCCAACGACAAGGACAACTCCATTGAAGTCGTTGCTTCTCTGGGCGCCTTCATTGCCACCGCTTACTCCGATGTGCCCTGGAACGGCCCCATGGCTACCACCCAGGTTGCCTATGTAGACGGCGAGTATGTGGTCAACCCCAGCTATGACCAGCACCAGCGTGCTGACATGTTCGTCACCATCGCTTCCACCGCCGAGAAGGTGGTTATGATCGAGACTGAGGCCAACGAGATTCCCGAGGACATCCTCCTGGGCGGCATCAAGCTGGCGCACGAGACGAACCAGAAGATCGTTGCCTTCATCAATGAGATCGTTGCTGAAATCGGCAAGCCCAAGTTCTCCTTCGAGAAGGCTGCCGTCAACTATGATCTGCTGAACGACCTGATGGAGTATGGCCTCCCCCAGATCGAGTATGCCCTGGACACCGACGACAAGAACGTTCGGGAAGAGCGCCTGGCTGCCATCCGTCTGGACTTCGCCGAGAAGTTCAAGGACAAGTATGAGGACTATGACCAGCACATCGAGGTTTGCCTCTACAAGATGCAGAAGAAGGTTGTCAAGAAGTGGCTCATGGCCGGCAAGCGCGTAGACGGCCGCCGTACCGACGAGATTCGTCCCCTGGCTGCCGAGGTTGGCGTACTGCCCAGAGTCCACGGCTCCGGCCTGTTCACCCGCGGCCAGACCCAGGTGCTCTCCGTGTGCACCCTAGCTTCCCTTTCCATGATGCAGAAGCTGGACACCATCTTCCCCGAGGAGTCTAAGCGCTGGATGCATCACTACAACATGCCCGCATTCTCCACCGGCGAGGCCCGGGGCAGCCGCTCCACCTCCCGCCGTGAATACGGTCACGGCGCACTGGTCGAAAAGGCTCTGGCGCCTGTGCTTCCCTCTGTAGAGGAGTTCCCCTATGCCATCCGCGTTGTCTCTGACGTGCTGTCCTCCAACGGCTCCACCTCTCAGGGCTCCATCTGCGGCACCACCCTGGCACTGATGGACGCTGGTGTTCCCATTAAGCGGCCCGTTGCCGGTATCTCCTGCGGCCTGATCTCCGAGGGCGACAAGTTCCGCACCTTCATCGACATCCAGGGCGTGGAGGACTTCCACGGCGAGATGGACTTCAAGGTTGCCGGTACCGTCCGCGGCGTTACCGCCATTCAGATGGACCTGAAGAACGACGGCCTGACCATGGAAATCATCGCCGACGCACTGGAGAACTGCCGCAAGGCCCGTCTGGAGATTCTTGACCAGATCATGCTGCCCTGCATCGCTGAGCCCCGGAAGGAAGTCAGCGAGTATGCCCCCAAGATGATCTCCATGAAGATCCCCGTGGAGAAGATCCGCGAGGTCATCGGCTCCGGCGGCAAGACCATTCAGAAGATCACCGCTGAGACTGGCGCCAAGATCGACATTGACGACGACGGCTCCATCTTCATCTCCGCAGTGGACGCTTCCTCCTGCAAGGCTGCCAAGGCTGCCATCGACAACATCTGCTTTGTTCCCGAGGTTGGCAAGCTGTACTACGGCAAGGTTGTCCGGATTATCCCCATCGGCGCATTTGTTGAGCTGGTGCCCGGAAAAGACGGCATGATCCACATCTCCAAGCTGGAGAATCACCGGGTCGAGAAGGTCGAGGACGTGCTGAACGTTGGCGACATGACCTGGGTTAAGGTCACCGACATCGACGAAAAGGGCCGCGTGAACCTCTCCCGCCGGGATGCGCTGAAGGAAATGGCAAAGAAGCAGCAGCAGTAAGCTCCGATTCACCAAGGACTGCCCAATTTCGGGCAGTCCTTTTTGTTGCTTTTTCCGGCATTTTTTCCTTGCAATTTCGGCGGAAAAGTGTCATAATAGTTTGGCTCTGAAAGAGCAGACTTTTATTGTGAGGTGAACACCATGTACGACTGTGACAGTATTGGGCGAAGGCGGGAGTCTGACGTTCCCATACGGGTGCCGGCATGGTTTGCCGCACATCTGTTTGGATAGACTTGTCATTCGCCCTGGTTTCCCCATACACAGCCGCAGAGTGCTGATCTGCCCGCTTTGGTGAGATCAGGGGCTTTTTGCGCCTGCATGCAGGTCAGCCTCCCGTGAACCCAAATTTCAAGGAGGTTATGTGTATGACAAAGCTTGGTCGGAACTACAGCATGACGGACAATCAGGATGCCATTGTAAAGGTACTGCAAAGCAGCACCTCCCCGGCGCTGATGGCCCATCAGCTGGAGCAGTTCCACGAAAATGACATTGCGGCGGTTCTCCCGCTGCTCAGTGACGCACAGCGGAAAAAGCTGCTGCGGGTGCTGAATCCCGAAACGCTATCCACCGTATTTTCCTACGCCGATGAGCCCGCCCCGCTGCTGGAGTCGCTGGACATCCGCAAGGCCGTAGACATCGTCTCCGGCATGGAGGCGGATGATGCCGTTGATGTGCTCCGCCAACTCAGCAAGGAAAAGCGCGACGCCCTGCTGGACATCATGCCCGCAGAGCAGAAAAAAGACATTCTGCTGGTCGCATCCTACGACGAGGACGAGATCGGCAGCTACATGACCACTGACTTTATCCAGGTCCCCCTGACCGACACCGCCGAGACTGCCATGGCCGCGCTGTCGGAGCAGGCAAAAGACACAGAGAACATCTCCACCCTCTATGTACTGGCCCCGGACGGCACGTTCTTCGGTGCACTCCCCCTGCGGGACCTGATTATCGCCCCCAAAGCCTCGAAGGTTCAGGACCTCTGTCAGACCTCTTATCCCTATGTCTACGGCAGAGAGCAGTTGGACGACTGTATGGAAACCCTGAAGGACTACTCCGAGGACTCTATCCCCGTATTGGACGCGCAGAACCGCGTGCTGGGCATCGTCACCGCCCAAGACCTGATCGAGGTTTCCGACCAGGAGATGGGCGAGGATTATGCAAAGCTGGCAGGTCTGACCGCAGAAAACGACCTGAAAGAATCCGTGCTGCAAAGTACCCGAAAGCGCCTTCCCTGGCTGATTATCCTGCTGGCCCTGGGTCTGGTGGTCAGCTCCGTGGTAGGCATTTTCGAGGACGTTGTAGCACAGCTCCCGCTGATTATCTGCTTCCAGTCCCTGGTGCTGGACATGGCAGGTAACGTGGGCACCCAGTCTCTGGCCGTTACCATCCGTGTGCTCACCGATGAGACAATTCCCGTTCGGGATCGGCTGCGACTGATTCCCCGGGAGACCAAGGTTGGCCTGCTCAATGGTACCCTGTTGGGCATTCTGAGCTTTGTGTGCATTGGCCTGTATCTCCTGGCCGCCAAGGGGCAGACTGTTCCCATGTCCTTCTCCATTTCCGGCTGCATCGGCATTGCGCTGATGGTTGCCATGGCGGCCTCGGCGCTGTTCGGCACTGTAATCCCCATGCTCTTCAAGAAAATCGGGATTGACCCCGCCGTGGCGTCCGGCCCCCTGATTACCACCGTCAACGACCTGATCGCCGTGGTGGTATACTATGGCCTCACCTGGATTTTCCTGATTGAGGTTCTTCATCTGGTTTAGTCATATCCATAAAAATGCCCCCGAAGCAGCTTTCATACTGCTTCGGGGTTTTGTTTGCTATGGGTTTTGGCTTACTCGCTCAGTGCTCTCCAGATAAAGGTCACAATCTGCGCACGGGTGCAGCCGGTAAAGGGTTCGAAGGTGGTTTCCGTGATACCCTTGGCAACGCCCTCCTGTGCAGCCCAGAGGACAGCGTCGCTATAGTATTCATTCTCGGTGACATCGGTAAAGGGATTCTTACCCGTTACCTCAGGGCCGCCCTGATACCGCCACAGCATCGTAACTGCCTGGGCACGGTTGCAGGTATCGCAGGGGCTAAAGGTCGTTTCCGAGGTGCCCTTGGTAACACCGTTCTCCACTGCCCACAGCACGGCATTGTAATAGTAGCTGCCGAACTTCACATCGGTAAACGGCATCTCCGTGGTCTTGGGTGCGGGTCTGCCTGCTGCGCGCCACAGGAACGTGACAATCTGTGCACGGGTGCAAACATTGTCCGGCTCAAAGGTGGTTGCGCTGGTGCCCTCGATGATTCCGTTGTCCACGCCCCAGATGACGGCATCCTCATAGTACGAGCCCTCAACGACGTCGGTAAAGGGATACTTCAGTGCAAAGGTCGCCTGGATTTCCACATTGCCTGCGGGCATGGTGAACTTGTTGTCCTCGATGGTAACGTCGCCGCTGACTACCTTCCAGCCCATGAAGCGATAGCGGGAATCGGGCGTTGCAGTCAGGGTGACTTCCGTTCCGGCTGCGGCAGTCGTATAATCTGCGGAAGCAGTACCGTTGCCGTTGGTATTAACCGTTACAGTGTAAGTGGGATCCTCCATGTACCACCACTGGGTGCCATAGAAGGGGTTCGCAGTACCGCAGGCAAGGCCCTCATCGGTTTCTGCAAATACACGCAGGCCGTGGTTAAAGGGATCACCAAAGCCGTTGGTGGTCAGAGTTTCGAAATTCACGCCGTCACTGGTGACATATACGTCACAGCCGCGGTCAGCCTTTGCCATATAGCCAGCGGTTACAACCACTTTTTTAGCAATGTTAATCATCTTCTTCATAGCCTGGGCAAGGTCTTCCCAGCTATTGATGTCAGAGCTGCTGCCATCATCATCGCCATCCAGGGCATAGGTTACAGCTTCGCCGCCCAGCACATTTGCCAGGCTGCCGGTAACCTCAGCATCAGCCTCCGCTGCATCGGTATCGTCAAAGCACGCTGCAGGCAGCTGGCTAAATACCTGGGCCAGCAGGTCCTGATCGGCCTCACCGGCGTTGGGGGTGTTTGCAGCGGATACTGCATCAAAGATCTCCACCAGCTCACGGATATCCTCACGATTCTGCTCTGCCGCAGAAAGTGCCGCCTCGGATGCATCGTCATCCCCCTTGGTCAGCTTCAGGAGAACCCGAATGTACTCGAACAGTTGATGCCACTGGTCCTCAGTCCAGGTCGTAAGATCACCATTCGCGAACTGACCAATGGGCTCCAGCAGACTGCTGGTATCAAAGGTGCCGCAATAAAGCTTGCCGTTGTGGACAGTCATACGCCAGATATACTGATTTTCGTTATGTCCGAAGCCGGAGCCCAGGTCGGATGTGCCGCCCTCAGGGAACATCTCTGTGGGATCGCCCACCACCAGCTCCATGTTCTCGTCTGCATCCATTCTGTAGAGATTGACAGACTGCTTCAGATTCTTGTTCATGAATTCAAGATCGAGATTAAACAGGACGTTAATCAGTGCAATCTCTTCATCGTTATACTCCGCAATATACAGATGGTCATCATACACCATCAGCACGCCGGCACCAGAGCAGGTACGCTCCGGATCAATGCCGAAAGTATACTTTGCGCCGTCTGCCTTGTCGCCTACTACGGGAGTCCAGGTCCATTTGCCGTCTTCGCCCTTCTCACCACGGACAATAGCAAAGGACTGCATGGTGTTTTCATCCGGCATATTCTCCGGTGTTCCGGTGCAGATGGAAACATAAAGCTTATTCTGGAACTCAACGATCTCCCAGATGGAGCCGCCGTAAATGCTGTCTTCAAAGTGGTAAGCCGGATAATCAAACAGATCGTCCTGAGTTGCAATCACAGTAAAGCCCTTTTCCGGGTCCTTCGTGGAGCAAATCTGGGGCTCAATTTTGCCGTTCTGCTCGTTTTTCATGACGCAGCTAATAACCAGCTCATCGTTGTAAACGCACAGACCGCGAATGCCGGAGGAAATGCCCTGCTTATAGCTGGCATAGAAATCCTGCACAGACATGCCATAAACCATTTTGCACTCGTCAGTCTCCGGGTCAACCTGCCAAATCTGAGGCGCTTTGTCCACAGAGCCGCAGAAATAGAACTTTCCGTTGTACTCCACCGCATTCCGGAACAGGGTGCTGTGACGATATTCACCGGCAGCTTCAGACATCAAGATCTTGACCTCACCGGTCTTAACGTTGATTTTCACCAGTGCGCCGCCGGGATTGCCTTCATCCTCTTCGCCAAGGTAGAAGTCACCGTTGTACAGCACGTTCAGTGCAGCGTTCATCTGATCCCGGTCAAATTCGTAGCCAAGGCTGCCCTTCATCTGGTCAATGGTGTTGCCCATTGCGTTATACAGAAGGCAGGTATAAACCCAGTCGCCATGGCCCAGCGCAGACCAGGAATAAGACTCGCCCCGGGCGCCGGAAGTGCTGTCGCTGCCAATTTCGTCGCTGAGTACGCCGTTTCCAACGTAATCGACCACGCCATCATTGGTACGCACATCCGTACCGTTTGCATTGGGTGCCACTGCGGGATGAGAAATCTTCGTGGCAGTGTCGCCGTTTTCTGCGACAAACTGATACTGGAACGTATCACCGGTGTCCGCCGCAAAGGCCGCTGCGGGAAGCAGCCCCACCAGCAGTGCAGCGCACAACAGTACGCTCAAAACACGTCGTTTCATCATTTACTCTCCTTTATTCAAATTAGTTCACGAATCTGAACTGCTCCAATTATACACTAAGGTTTGAATTAGTCAACAGTTTTTCTTCTATTTTTTCCGTTCAGAAATCAGGAAATTTTCCGTTTTCTCTAAACCGCTCCATATAGACAAACGGCGCGCCGCATCTCCTTTGCAGCACGCCGTTTTCGTTATAAATTCTTGCAGAACATCCGGTAATATTCGTTGGTTTCCCGCAATTCCTCGGGGGTACCGGCAGCCTCCACGGTGCCGTCTCTCATGACGATGATGTAATCGGCGTTTTTCGTTGCCGCATAGTTGTGGGCAATCATAATGGGGGCCTTATTCTGCATCAGACGGTCCATGGTCTCGGTGACCATGGCTTCGCTGACCACATCCAGATTACTGGTCGCCTCGTCCAGCAGCAGATAGTCGCCGCCCCGCAGCACTTCACGGGTCAGGACCAATCTCTGGCTCTGACCGCCGGACATCGACATACCGCCGGAGGCCACAGGCGTGTCCAAGCAGTCGCCGCACAGCTGCAAATAGGCCCGGAAGCCACTCCTCGGGGATGGGGACCTTGGTAAAGGTCATTTCGCCATTCTTGTCCTGAATCTTAATCCAGCAAATCCAGTTTTCGTCATCCCGCAGCGGATAGTCCTCCCGATAATGATACCAGCGGCTCTCCTTTCGGAACATGGACGCCCGGAGCTTCATCTCCAGGTGGAGCACAATGCTTCGAATCTCGCAGCACAGTCTCAAATCGTGATTGTCATAGGCCAGCAGCTTGGGCACGATATTGTCACGGATAAACACAATGTTCTCCAGCGCTGCCTGTAGCCAGTTCGGTTTCAATCGTCCAGAAACCGCTCCACTGTTCTTCAAATTCTTCCTCGCCGTCGTACTGCCAGTCCAGATTGACTACACCGCCTGTCTCGTCTCCAGGATAGAAGGTCAGCATGAAGTGCGCATAGCGATCCGTGTCCCATGCTGTGCCGGATGCAGACCATGTTGTGCCCCAATCCTCGCTTCCAGTCAATCCGAGCGCTGTCGGCCCAAGCCAGCCGTCATAAAGCCATGCTTCCAAACCTTCCGCCGCACTGTGCTGATAATCCGTAAAGTCCCAAGAATAGCATATTCCGATGCCGACAACCGCTACACCTCCTGCGGCGCTCAACGCAATCGTCAGCGGAGACGGAACGGCATTATTGTGTTATAGGCAACGCCTTCGTACACAATGAACCAGTCATAAACAAGGTCGTCTCCTGTCGCCTCAACTGTCCAGTATGCCGAAGCATTTTCCGGAAATACCGAATTCTGTGGCTGGCGCGTGATTTCAATTTCTGCTGTCGCAAATACCGGTATGACTATGGAGACCATCAGGATAAATGCGACCAGAAAAGCTGTGGGTATTCGTCTCATTGTCTCCTCATTTCTGTACGGCGCATTAAAATTTGCCGCCCCCGCCGCCGTGGGTCGAGCCCGAAGAAGAAGTATGGGTACTGCTTCCTCCGGAGCTGTTGTTTTTCGGTTTTTCCGTGCGGGACACAGAGTTATACAGGAACAGATCCCGGCTCTCGGTGATTTTCAGACTGCCGTCCTTCATATAACTGCCTGCCGCCGCCTGAAACCTTACTGTTTTCAGCTTAGCCTTCATTGTTCCGACTGCGATAAGGGCTACAAGTACGCCGACCGCGATCGAGATTGGAATCCAGATCAGCGAAAGTGGCTCCTTAGGGAGATCGGATGTATCATACGGTGTGCCGGCTCTTGCCTTGGTGATGAAGTCGTCGCAAAGCTCCGCAAAGGTATTGAATGCGGCGGCAAAATCTCCGTCAGATAGGCTTTCTTTCATCTGGCTGCCGATATATTGAATTCCTGCATCTGTAAACGCGGTAATGCCGTAGCCGTGAGTTGATATGTACCAATCGTTGTCCTCAATGCTGATGAGAAGGAGCAGGCCGTCCCTGTTTTTCCCATAGCCGTATTCGCAATACTCATACAGTCCATCGGCATATTCCACAATGCTTTCACCATCCAGAGTATCCGTCGTGACAATGGCAACCTCCATCTTCTGCCGCACGCTGACCTCGTCGAGCTTTTCCGTCAGCGATTCAAGCTCTGCCTCGGACAAGAGATAAGCCGTATCCATCAGCCGATAGTATTCGTGGACAAAGCCCTCCTCCGCGAATACCGGGACAACGGAAAAAAGGCACAGGAGGATCACGGTCAGAAAAACGGATATTCTTTTTTTCATCTTCATCGTCATCTTCTCCTCAAATTATTCCGAGCAGGTGTAACAGCCATGCACCGCCATAGGCTGCGACTGCGAAGATTGCCGACAGCATCAGTGTCCAGCGGGTCGCCGCCGATTTGTCCACCGGCAGATCACCGACAAATTTTCCGGTCTGTCCGTTCATGGCAAAGGTATATTGATTCCCGTTCCATGTGGTGTTGAGAAGCCACACGGGATAAAGCGCATACCGGGCTTTCCCACCGTGGAATTTCACACTGCTGTTTTCCGCTCTAACGGTGGCATAGCCCTTGACCGTTCCGGCGAATGCTTCCTCGGTGGAACGTTTGACGCGCTCGTTGGCACGCTCAATGCTCTCCTCGGCGGTCACATCGTACTTATCCGCCAGATATCCGGCAAGATATGCCGTCTGGAAATCCACTGCCGCGGAAAATTCAAATGGCTCAATGGATTCCATCAGATCGTCTGCCATCTTGGAAGAACCGTCCACCGGCACATGCTCAAAGCTGACACTGCCGCTCCGATGAATCATGAAGTGACTTGTTTCGGTATAGTTATAATCGCTGTCGCTCCATGTGCGCACTTTAGTGGCACGGTAGCGCACCTGTGCGTCCACATCGGTATCAAAGAGCCAGAACGGAACGTAGATCCCCTTGATCTCATCAATGTGGTTCTGGTCCTTAAATATCTTCGGAAGCAGGCGCTTCCCGGCCAGATGCTTCTGAAGCCCTGCCTTTGCCGCCTTCTTATCCAGCTTGAACGGAATCACGAAATCAGGCTTTAACACTCCTGAGAACTGTCCCATCATCACGACAGGATTTCCGCAGAACGGGCAGGAAGTTGCCGCCATGTTTTCATCGCCTACGATCTCGCCGCCGCAGGACTTGCACACATAGGAGCGAAGCCCCTCGGTCTCGCCATCCTGCCAGTCTCCGCCTGCGGCAGTCTCCCATTCCATTTTGTCTGCCTGATCGCCTTGCAGCTCGTTGTCATACCCCTTGAGCGCGTCCAGCTCGAATTCGGTGTCACAATAAGGGCACTTCAGTTTCTGGAGCGTACTGTCAAAGGCTATCGCACCGCCGCAGCAGGGACATTTGTATTCTTGCAAGGTCTGCATGCAAAGACTCCTCTCTTTTTTATTCGGCTGATTTCACGTTCTGTTTTTTATTCTGTTTTGCAGTAGTTGCTTTGCCCTTTTTTCTGTTCTTGTTTTCTGTGATCAAACCAATTGTGCCATAAAGCAAGACCGACGCGGAAATAACAAAGCCGAATGTACTCGTACCAGAGACTTTATACTCGCCTTTTGAGGTTTTATACACCTCAATCTGCACGGTTTCGCCGCTGTATGTTTCAGTTGAGTATGTTTTCTTCGTTGTATATTCTTTGCCGTCAACGGTGTATCGCAGAGTCGCCGCCCACTTTTCTCTCGCAATGTCACCGTCATCGTCTCTTTCATATGTATGCTTTACACTTATGACCTCGGCATTTACGATTCGTTTATCCGGTGAATTTACATATTCCATTCCGCCCGTCAAGCTTACGAAAATACCGTAAAGTCCGGCAAGTACAAGAACAATCTCAAGAACAAGAAAAAAGATTTTATTTCCCCTTTTTGATTTTGGTTTTTTGCTTTTCATAAAAGAACCTCGTATTCATCTTACACTCAAGTTGGTTTTACGATCCATTTCGCATTGTTGACTTTCAGACCGTATCCGCAAAATGAACAGCAGTACTTCTCGTCCGGGATAAAATTTGCTCCACAGGATGGGCATGCCTTCTCTGAAAAAAGCTGCCGTCTGCTTTTCTCCTTTCGGGATACCGCGCCCTTTGCAGAGTGAGTATTTTTTTGAACTTTTTCGTATACGGCTTTTTGCCATCGGGAAGATAGGTTTCGCTTATATACACCCGAACCGTTATTTCTGTCGTATCCTCCGTATTGACGACTTTTTTCAAAACGACCGTGCCGACGCTGTGATCCATCAGATCCGCAATATCTGCTTTGTTATACAGAGTCTCATTGATGCAGGAACGAAGGTAGTTTTCGGAATATCGGACAATCTCTCCGACAAGCGCTTCCTGCTTTTCTCTTCTTCTGACGGAAAAAACGAATGTTGCCGCCAATATAAGAAACGCTGCACCCACACCTGCCGCAAGGGATACTTCTGTATCCTTGATAAGCCAAAGGCAAAGAAATACACAGATAAACAGGATCACCGACGATGTCAGCAGCTGCAGAGCTCTTTGCAGATTCGTACCGATCTTCTCGTATATCTCAAAAGCCTCGGTTTGCCAGTCGTAAAAATCACTTTGGATCAGACCCCCGCAATACAGGCAAACTGTCTGCTGGCTTTTCAGTTCCACCTCCGCGCCACAGGAAGGGCAGAGAATTTTCGCCTGGTCAGTGTAGTAGTTTTGCTTTTTCCCCATACGGTCCGAGTTGCGGACATGCCTTGACTGAAGGAGTCGGACATAAGCGTTCTTGCGGTAGATCTTATATATGGGCGTACTATCCCGTTCGGATACAAGGCGTTCCAAGGTGCTGCAGCACAAAACAGATTCGCGCCATTCTCTGCCGTCGTCACTCCATCTTTTGAAGGCATTTTTCGGCAGCGGGACAACATCCGTCAGCCGAATATCCCGGCAGACCTGCCGCCGTTTGAGACAATCAAGCTGACGCTCCAGCTCCCGCCGGAATGTCATATCCATTCGTGCCGGAAGCAGGTCTTTGTCCGCTTTGCCAAGCGGGAGCAATACTTTCTCAAATTCCTCTTTCATATTGCCGTAAAGTCCTGCTCCTTGAAGCGGAGTGTTACGCTCGGCAAGCAGTCTTTTGAGCTTCGCTCTTTTCAGATTTTCCGGTATAAGCCCGGACAAATCGAAATCCAGCAGCTTTTCGCCGATAAACCACGCACAGAGCACGGTGACCGCCGCCGCGATCCAAAAAGCCTCCGATAAGCTCATCAGAACACCTCCTTATTCATTGCTTCGGCGCTTGCTGCGCTCTGCCGCCTGTTTTCCCGTATCCTTTGTAAAGACAACAGAAGCCATTGCCACTGTTATAAATCCTCCAACAGGGATTGCTATGCAATAAAAGAGAAAATGTATTGGGTTGCCCTCCGGGGTGAGTTTGTACCGCCCGTTGGATGTCCGGTATACCTCGACAGTGACCTCATCTCCCGCATGCAGTTTACAGTAGAAGGTCTGTGCCCCCTTATAGGTTCTTCCGTCAACAGCAAAAGAGAGCTTTGCCCAGTACTTATAATAGTCTGCGTCATCGTTGCTGGTGTCTTTGGCATATTGAACGACAGCTGTAACCCTGCGAATATCATCAGAATTTTTGTACTCTCTGCTTGCCATTCTGCTGGAGACAACACCATAAACGCCGGCCGCAAACAGAGCGACAGCCAACAGCAGCCCCGCCGCTTCATATATCTTGTTTTTTATCCTATCCTTTTTTGCCGGATCTTTCATCAAAGCTTCCCCTCCTTTGGCGAACAGCGTTAAACAGAGACCTTTCAGCGCAGCCTATCGCCTGCCTGTATTCAAATAGCTCCCGTCCCGAACACGGGAGCGGGAGCTATTTTCAACCGTTTCCTTCCACTACACTGGACGAGTAGGTACAGGAGCTTATATCATTGTCCAATCCCATCGGCTCCCCGGCCGGTCTTTAAGTTACTGCACATCAAAGGTCGTGCCAAGGTCGTTGTCGCTCTGGTAGTCCACTATCTGGATGGCCACCGACGAGCCGGTGTCATGCAGGGTATAGCACTCGGCTATGGTAATGGTTTCTCCCGGCTGGACATCCGAAAAAAGGTTATCATCCTCCGGTACAGAAGTATCGGCCCAGGTGGTTGTCAGCTGGATTCCGTCCTGCATCGCAACCAGCGAAAACAGGTTGGAGAAGGAGTTTACCTCCTCGGAATTATTTGTAAAGTCAAAATAAACCCGAATGGCCTTTTCCCCATCCTCATCGCTATCCACTACTTCACTTTTCGTGAGACTGACGTAATAATTCTCACCACAAACGCCCTCCGAGGGGAAGTTCTCCACCAGCGCATCACTGCTGCATGGTTCAATTGTATAATCTTCCGCCGGACGACCTGGCAGCGCAGCAGGATCAAAGGTCATGGTTACACTGTCACCATCGTAGCCTTCGGTAATTGTGAACTCAACCTCTCCCCCGTCAGGCTTGAAGTTATACTCAGCAACGCAGCGGATGGTCACTCCGGGGAGAATATCCAGACTGTAGTTTCCCTCCTCCGGCACCTCGTCAAAATATGAGTAGGTTTCCACCAGCTCATAGCCTTCCTGATGGGCCTCCGTATTGCAGGCATAGAAGAAGGACTCAGCTTCGTCAGAATTGTTGGTGAAATCAAAGTAGAACCGAATGGAATCCTTATCATCACTGTCAGTAAACTGCTCTGCCGAAAGAATTGTGATATGATAGTCGCCCAGATCAGCCGAAACCGATTCGGAGCTGGCTGTAGGAGTGGAATCGTTTGTCATACCATCGCCGTCCAGCGGTGTAACCTCTTCCGGTGTTTCCAGGCTTTCTGCCTCCTCTTCATCTCTGTAAGTCAGCGAGGGCTTTGCCGGAGGTTCATCGCTGCTGCGGGTAAAGACCATTTTGGTTCCGTCCTCTTCAATGGTCAGCGTATCACCATCAATGGTATAGGGAAGTTCATCGTCTCCGCTCTTTATTTTGCTGTCAGCCCAGGTGAATGCCTCGGCATCTTCATCCGGTATCACAATATAGCCGGTACCGTCCGCTTCCATGACCAGATAGAACGAATCAGCATCAATGCCATATTCCTCCAGGTCTTCCATGGTGATGCTCTCGCCGTCTTCTTCCATAGATTCAAACACAAAGTAGCCCACTTCGGGAGCTGCCTTATTCCCCTGCTGCTTGGATTCGCCGCAGGCACACAGTGCAAGAAGCATGGTCACTGCCATAAGCAGTGCGATGATTTTCCTTATTCTGTTCTTTCTCATTTCACTCATCCCTCCTGTTACAATATATTTGCCTCGGAAAAGTTGCAGCCAGCAACGAGCCGAGACATCTCGTTGCCTAAGCTGTTAGAATGGGAATGTAATGGTCTGCCCCATCCCTCCAAGGGCTTTTACGCCCGCAAAAAAGTCAGTCAGCCATCTTCCTATTCGCAGCGTTCGATTTGTGCAGGTAGAGCCGCGTGTTCGTGTCACCAAACAGATAGAATCGGCAATGGGTAAAGATGGC
>CAVJLG010000085.1:0-28634 GCA_963650135.1 Barnesiella intestinihominis
GTGACCGCTGCGCTGGCAAAGGTGCTGGACGTTTCGCCCAAGGCGCTGGATGTACCGGATATTGACTCCGATATCGGGCTGATGCACACACTGTTTACGCTGGAAGACCGGTATGGGCTTGAGGTCTGCGAGTGTGAGGACGAGGTGCATTTGCGCGTCCATATCCACAAAGGACGCGACGCAGCGGCGCTTCACAGGATGCTTTCCGCGTGGGGCGCAGTTGCCGCCAAACTGAAAGCAGGCGAGATCACCGAAGAAGAATACGACCGCTGGCGCTATTACTATCCGAAATACGATACCTCTGGTCAGTGGCACAAGATCACGCCGTCACAGGAATTGAGCGATCTGCTCCTTGCCGATCTCAAAGAACACACAGAAGAATAACAAAAGGCTCTGCCGACCTTCTTGCACAGAAAGTCAGCAGAGCCTTTTTCGCTCTCAATATAGGATTGGTAATAACTCAACCTGCAAACCGCTTGTCCCTTGAAACAAGAATAAACAAAACGGTTTGGGTATCTGCTATCATTTTGCTATCAAACAGGAAATGAGATTTTCAAAAAGTGCGTGTTTTCAAGGCTTCGCAGCCCCTCATGTTCACTTTTTTCTCATTCCCACTCAATCGTTGCCGGCGGCTTTGACGTAATATCATACACGATCCGGTTAATCCCCTTAACCTCATTGACAATTCTGACGCTGATTTTATCCAGCACCTCATAGGGAATCCGTGCCCAGTCAGCGGTCATAAAGTCAGAGGTGGTAACGCCGCGGAGTGCCAGAGTATAGTCGTAAGTTCTGCCGTCGCCCATTACGCCCACAGAGCGCATATTGGTCAGCACGGCAAAATACTGGCTGATCTGCGTATCCAGTCCGGCATTGGCAATCTCCTCACGGAAGATCGCGTCTGCATCCCGGAGGGTATCCGCCTTCTCCTTGGTGATCTCGCCGATGATACGGATGGCCAGGCCGGGGCCGGGGAAGGGCTGACGCTGGACCAGATACTTGGGCAGACCCAGCTCTCGTCCCAGTGCGCGTACCTCATCCTTAAAGAGCATCCGCAGGGGCTCAATGATCTCCTTGAAATCTACATAATCCGGCAGACCGCCGACATTATGGTGGCTCTTGATCACAGCAGCATCGCCGGTGCCGGACTCGATAACGTCGGGATAGATGGTGCCCTGAACCAAATAGTCCACGGAGCCGATCTTCTTGCCCTCTTCCTCGAATACGCGGATAAACTCCTCGCCGATGATCTTGCGCTTATGCTCGGGCTCGGTGACGCCAGCCAGCTTGCCCAGGAACCGCTGCTCCGCATCCACGCGTACAAAGTTGATGTCCCACTTTGCAAAGGCTGCTTCTACCTCGTCGCCCTCATTCTTCCGCATCAGGCCGTGGTCTACAAATACGCAGGTCAGCTGATTGCCCACTGCCTCGGCCAGCAGAGCCGCTGCGACGGAAGAATCCACGCCGCCGGACAGTGCCAGCAGCACCTTACCGTCGCCGACCTTCTCCCGGATAGAGGCAATGGCGGTCTTGCAGTAGTCGCCCATGGTCCAGTCACCGGCCGCATGGCAGACTTCGTACAGGAAGTTCCGGATCATCTTCACGCCATTTTCGGTGTGGTTGACCTCGGGGTGATACTGTACGCCATAGAAGCCCCGACTCTCATCGCAGATGGCAACATTGGGGCAGGCATCGGTATGGGCCACCAGAGAGAAGCCCTCGGGCACCTTTGCCATATAATCGCCGTGGCTCATCCAGGAAATTCCCTCCTGGGGCAGGCCCTGGAACAGCTTGCAGCTGGTATCATAATAGGTCTTGGTTTTGCCATACTCCCGGGCGGTATCTTCTTGCGCAGCGGTAACCTGGCCGCCCAGAGTATGGGCCATCAGCTGGCAGCCATAGCAGATGCCCAGAATCGGCACGCCCAGACGGAAAATCTCAGGATCGTAATGGGGCGCATTCTCCTCATAAACGCTGCCGGGGCCACCGGTGAAGATAATGCCGATGGGATTCATCGCCTTCAGCTCTTCAATGGAAGTGGTATAGGGCTTTACCTCGCAGTAGACATTGCATTCCCGGACACGGCGGGCAATCAGCTGATTATACTGACCGCCAAAGTCCAGAACAATGACCATCTGATGATTCATATTGTCATTTCTCCTTTCGGCTGATGAAAACACCCGATGCGGCACCAAAATGATGCCGCATACTTTGGGTTCTTATACACGTTTTGTTCCGATTTTCGTCACGTCCACTGCCTTTAGCTCGTTGGCGCGGCCCATCACTCTCGCCTGGATCACAGCCCGGGCGGTATCCACTGCGGTAATCACAGGAATCGAGCGCTCGGTTGCGGAACGGCGGATGGTGAATCCATCGGTATTGTGCTTCCGGTCGTTGGCCGGGGTATTGATAACCATGTCGAACATGCCGATCTCCAGCATATCCAGGATCGAGGGGCTGCCCTCAGAAATCCGGTTGACCTTCTGGCAGGTTACATCATGCTCTCTCAGGTATGCATAGGTGCCGGAGGTGGCGTACAGATGCATGCCCAGTTCCTCCATGCTGCGGGCAATGGGCAGAATTTCCGGCTTGTCCGCATCCTTGACCGTCAGCAGAATGTTGCTGTCCTTCTTGGGTATCTGCATGCCAACGCCCTTGAACGCTTTCAGCAGCGCCTGGTTGAAGTCCTGATCGATGCCCAGAACCTCACCGGTGGACTTCATCTCCGGCCCAAGTGCGGTATCTACGTCCGTCAGCTTGGAGAAGGAGAACACCGGCATCTTTACTGCGTAATAGGGCGCCTCGGGATACAGCCCTGTGCCATAGCCCAGATCCTTCAGCTTTTCGCCCAGCATCACCCGGGTTGCCAGCTCAATGATCGGCACACCGGTGACCTTGGTGATATAGGGAATGGTACGGGAGGAACGGGGGTTTACCTCGATAACATAGACCTTATCATCATAGATCACAAACTGGATATTGACCAGACCAACCACATGGAGAGCCGTTGCCAGCCGACGGGAATAGTCCGCAATGATCTCCTGGTGGCGCTTTTCGATCTTAATGGGCGGATAGACGGAGATAGAGTCGCCGGAGTGAATACCGGCCCGCTCGATGTGCTCCATAATGCCGGGGATCAGGATATCCTCGCCGTCGCAAACTGCGTCCACCTCCAGCTCCCGGCCCATCAGGTACTTATCTACCAGGATGGGATGCTCCTGGGAGTACATGTTGATGATCGCCATAAAGTCTTCGATGTCCTTATCGTTATAGGCGATCTGCATGCCCTGGCCGCCCAATACATAGGAGGGCCGAACCAGAACGGGATAGCCAATGCGGTTGGCAATCTCCTTGCCCTCTTCCGCCGTGAAGCAGGTGCCCGCTTCCGCCTTCTCGATATGGGTAATTTTCAGAATTTCGTCGAATTTCTCCCGGTCCTCGGCAGCATCCACGCCCTCAGCATCGGTGCCCAGGATGCGAACGCCCATGTTGGTAAGGTCCTGGGTCAGCTTAATGGCAGTCTGCCCGCCGAACTGCACCACAGCGCCCCAAGGCTTCTCCAGCTCTACAATGTTCTGCACATCCTCGGGGGTCAGGGGCTCAAAATACAGCTTATCCGCCACATCAAAGTCGGTGGAAACCGTTTCGGGGTTGTTGTTGACGATGATGGTATAGCATCCCAACTTCTTGAGGCTCCAAACCGAATGAACCGAGCAGAAGTCGAACTCAATGCCCTGGCCGATCCGAATGGGACCGGAGCCCAGCACCAGCACCTTCTTGGGAACATCGGTGCCCTCGGCCTCGTTTTCATCATCGTAAGTGGAATAGTAATAGGGAGTTGCTGCGTCGAACTCCGCCGCGCAGGTATCCACCATCTTAAAGGACGCATGGATGTTCAGCTCATCCCGCAGCGCCTTGATTTCAAAGTGGGTCTTGCCGCAAAGCTCACCGATATACGCATCGGTAAAGCCGTATTCCTTGGCGCTCCGCAGCAGTGCATAGTCCAGCGGCTCGGAAGCAATCCGGCGCTCCATCTTTACAATGTCCAGGAACCGGTCCAAGAACCAGATATCCACCTTGGTGATGGCATTGATCTCCTCCGGGGTCACACCGCGGCGCAGGGCCTCTACCATCACAAACAGCCGCTGATCGTCTACCAGCTCCAGGCGGCTGCGAATCTCCTCGTCAGAGAGCTCCTTCAGGCTATCCAACTGGAGGGAGTTTACATGCTGCTCCAGGGAACGAACCGCCTTCATCAGCGCGCCCTCGAAGCTATTGTCAATGGCCATAACCTCGCCGGTTGCCTTCATCTGGGTGCCCAGCTTCCGGCTGGCGGTAACAAACTTATCAAAGGGCCACTTGGGAATCTTGACCACGCAGTAGTCCAGGGCGGGTTCAAAGCAAGCGCAGGTCTTGCCGGTAACGCTGTTCTTGATCTCGTCCAGGGTATAGCCCAGGGCGATTTTTGCCGCTACCTTGGCAATGGGATAGCCGGTTGCCTTGGAAGCCAGTGCAGAAGAGCGGGACACACGGGGGTTGACCTCGATGACCGCATACTCAAAGCTATCGGGCTTCAATGCAAACTGTACATTGCAGCCGCCCTCAATTTTCAGCGCAGAGATAATATCCAGTGCAGCGGTACGGAGCATCTGATACTCCTTATCCGCCAAGGTCTGAGAAGGCGCAACCACCACGGAGTCACCGGTATGCACGCCCACGGGGTCGATGTTCTCCATGTTACAAACGGTGATAACATTGCCTGCGCCGTCGCGGATGACCTCATACTCGATTTCCTTCCAGCCGGAGATGCAGCGCTCAATGAGCACCTGGCCTACGCGGCTGAGGCGAATGCCGTTGGTGGCAATCTCGTGGAGGTCCTTCATGGTATAGGCAATACCGCCGCCGGTGCCGCCCAGGGTGTACGCAGGCCGGACAATCACAGGCAGGCCGATTTCCTTGGCAAACGCCATAGCGTCCTCAACACTTTCTACCACTTTAGAGGTGACACAGGGCTGACCAATGGCCTCCATGGTGTCCTTAAAGCCCTGACGATCCTCTGCCTTGCGGATGGACTCAGCGCTGGTGCCCAGCAGGCGAACCCCATACTTCTCCAGGGTGCCGTCCTCTGCCAATGCCATGGCCAGGTTCAGGCCCGTCTGCCCGCCCAGGGTGGGCAGGATGGAGTCCGGGCGCTCCATTTCGATGATCTGGGTCACGGAGGCCGTGTTCAGGGGCTCAATGTATACATGATCGGCAATGTCCTTATCGGTCATAATGGTGGCCGGGTTGGAGTTTACCAGCACAACCTCAATGCCCTCTTCCCGCAGGCTGCGGCATGCCTGGGTGCCTGCATAGTCAAACTCCGCCGCCTGACCAATGATAATGGGGCCGGAGCCAAGGACCATTACCTTCTTAATGCTTTCATTCTTCGGCATGTTTCTTCGCCTCCATCTTCTCAACAAAACGATCGAACAGATATCCGGTATCTCTGGGTCCGGGGGACGCCTCCGGATGGAACTGCACAGTAAAGATTCTGCCGTTATTATATTTGAGGCCCTCTACCGTGCCGTCGTTGACATTGATATGGCTGACGGTGGCAATCTCAGGATTGACGCTCTCCGCCTTGACCACATAGCCGTGGTTCTGAGAGGTGATGTACACTCTGCCCTCGTCGATGTCACGCACCGGGTGATTGGCGCCGCGATGACCGTATTTCAGCTTCTCCGTGGTGGCACCAGTGGCAAGGGCCATGAGCTGATGCCCAAGACACACCGCGAACACAACCATGTCGGAATCATAAATCTTCTTCAGCTCTGCAATGATCTGCACATTATCTGCCGGGTCGCCGGGGCCGTTGGACAGCATCAGGCCGTCAAAACCACCCTCGAGAATCACTTCCGCCGGAGTATGAGCCGGGAATACCGTCACCTCACATCCGCGCTTTTGCAGACTGCGAATCATATTCTCCTTGACGCCCAGATCCAGCAGCGCTACCTTGGGCCCATTGCCGGGATAAATCTGCATCTGGGAACGGGAGGTCTTTTCCACCGTGCCCTGGACCCGATAGGCCCGAATCAGCTTCAGCTTTGCCTCTACATCCGGATTCTCTTCCACGGTAATCATACCGTTCATGGTGCCCTGATCCCGCAGCAGCCGGGTAATGGCGCGGGTATCCACGCCGCAGATGCCGGTGATCCGGTTCCGCTTCAAATAATCGTCCAGCGTACCCTCATTACGGAAATTGCTTCCACGGGGGCTAAGACGCCGGACGATCATTGCTGCAGCCCAGGGATTTCTGGACTCCTCATCTTCATCATTGACACCATAGTTGCCAATCAGGGGATAGGTCATCACCACGCCCTGCCCTGCATAGGAAGGGTCGGTAAGAATCTCCTGATAGCCAACCATAGACGTGTTAAATACCATCTCACAGATACAATCTGCGGTGGCGCCCATGCTGGTACCACGGAAGACCATTCCGTTTTCCAAAATCAAAGTTGCTTTCATTTGGACACGCTGCCTTTCTCTTACATGTTGCTGCTGATCTTACGAATTCTTCTTTGTATCATACCTGATTCGACCCGAAAAGGCAAGGGTGCATTTTGCACGAATCGGCATAAATCCCGCATAATATTGTTGTACACATTCATTTTTTGTATAAAACAGGGAGCCAAGCCTGATAGGCCAGGCTCCCCGCCGTATAATTATTCATTTTGCTGTCTTCTCATCCACCTGCCGCCGCAGGATGGAATAGGGCGGCACCTGCATGGGCAGCTTCATGTGGATTTCCATCTCCGGATGGGGACAGTAGGTCACGACCTCGCCGTCTGCGTTCCGCATTTCCCCCACCTGGAACTCCATGGGCTTTTCTCCGGGCACCAGCAGCTCCAGGGTATCGCCGGTCCAGATTCTGCCCCGCTGGGTGAGCACAGCATTCCCATCGCTGTCACAGGACACCACATAGGCCGCCACGTCCCAGTCTCGGATATACCGGGCGTCGTCATAAAACTGCCCCTTCTCCGGCTGGCCATAGTAAAAGCCCTGGTAATAGTGCCGATGAGAGATTTTATCCACCTCAGCCCGCCAGATGGGGTCCAGAGGCTGACCAGCTACCGCTGCGTCAATTCCATGCCGATAGGCATTGGTCACGCATGCAGCATAGTAGGCAGATTTTGCGCGGCCCTCAATCTTAAAGGAGTCGATGCCCGCTTCCATCAGCTCAGGGATATGGTCAATCATGTTGAGATCCCGGGAGTTCATGATATAGGTACCGTCGTCGTCCTCTTCAATGGGGAAATACTCCCCGGGGCGGCGCTCTTCCATCAGCGCATACTTCCAACGGCAGGGCTGGGCACACGCGCCGTGGTTGGCATCCCGGCCCGCCAGATAATTGCTCAGCAGGCATCTGCCGGAAAAGCTCACGCACATTGCCCCATGAACAAAGGCTTCAATCTCCAGCTCCTTGGGGATATTCTCCCGAATCTCCCGAATTTCCGGGAACGTCAGCTCTCTTGCCAGCACCACCCGGGTTGCCCCTAGGTCATACCAGGCCCGTGCGGTATCGGCTGACACCACACCCATCTGGGTGCTGATGTGCCGCTCCACCTTGGGGGCATACCGCTCTGCTGCCTTGAACACGCCCAAGTCCCCCAGGATAAAGGCATCCACGCCGATATCCTGGCACAGCTCGAAAAACGGGGGCATCTGCCGAATCTCTCCGGTACGCGCCAGCACATTGGCCGTGACATAGACCTTCACGCCGTTTTCATGGCAGAACTTCACCGCCTCGGTGAGCTCCTGGTCGCTGAAATTGCCGCACTTGGCGCGCATGCCATAGGATTTGCCTGCCAGATATACCGCGTCCGCCCCATAGCGCACCGCCATTTGCAGCCGCTCGGGATCACCCGCCGGGGAAAGCAGCTCTGGTTTATTGGGCATTGACTGTCTCCTCCTCGCCGTCCTCGTTTATAATCGTCTCTTGATAGTAGGGTTCTTCCCCTGTGGTATCATCCGTAGCGGCGGTGGCGTCCTCGCCGGTCTGTGCGGTATTGGTATCGTCATTCTCCGTATCGCTGGTAACGCCGTTGAGGAAGTCCTGCTGATCCATATACGTCTCAAAGAAGGTGTGGCTGCCTGTATCGTTGAGGGCATAGAAGTAGTAGTCGGTGTTATCCGGATGAATGGCCGCCATAATACTGGAAAGGCCGGGGTTGGCAATGGGTCCGGGGGGCAGGCCCTTATTCTTATAGGTGTTATAGGGGTTGTCTACCGCCAGATCGTTGGCCGTCAGCTCGGTCTTATGCTCGCCCAGGGCATATTCCACCGTTGCATCAATCTGCAGCAGCTCATGCACCCGGGTGTTCAGACGGTTGTAGATAACGGAGGAAATCAGGCTCCGCTCCTGATCGCTGCCCGCTTCCTTCTCAATCAGCGACGCCACGGTGAGAATCTTCCGAACATCCATCATAGCATTGTCGATCTCTTCATCCGAGAAGCTGCCCTCAGACTCCATGCGGGTACGGATGGACTCGTTAAGCGTCTCAATATCCGCCTTCATGGCCTCGGTAAACTTGCTGTCAAAGTTCGACAGCATCTTATTGATGACTCTTACGGGATTATCGTCCACATAGAAATCATAGGTATCCGGGAACAGATAGCCCTCCAGCCGGTTGGAATCTCCATAGGAAAGATCCTGCAGGAAATCAAAGTCAAACTCATAATTTGCCGCAGTATCCTCCAGATCCTCCAGGGTGCAGACGTCGTTATCCGCCAGCATAGAGAAAATCTGGTTGCTGGAATAGCCCTCGGGGAAGGTCAGGGTAACGGTCTTTCTGACCTCGCTGGACGCCGCCAAGCCGTTCACCAGCGCATGGTAGTCAAACAGCTGATTCAGCTCAAAGGTACCGGCGCTGAATTTCTCCTCGGCGTGGCTGAACTTGCCATAGAGCACAAACAGGAACTTATAGCGCACCAGACCGTGATCCTTCAGGTTCTGCGCCACATCCTCCAGGGTATCGTCGTCCTGAACGGTGATGGTGATAACATTGTCCGCCTTGGTCAGCGCCAACACATCGTCAGCCGCAAACCACATGGCCACTGCCAACGTCAAAGACAGGCCCAGCACCACCAGCATATAGATGATGGTATGCTTCAGGCTTCTGGGCTTCTTTTCCGCAGGCGCCTGATCGTATTCCCCATCATAGTCCTCGTCATACGCTTCATCGTCGTAGTATTCCTCGTCATCGTAATACTCGCCGTCATATTCGCCGTCATATTCGCCGTCATAGTATTCGTCGTTGGAATACTCTTCCCCATCGTATTCGTCCCCATTCGTCTGGGACTGATCGTCCTCATAGGGAAGCGACTCCTCGGCATAGTCAAGGGCATCTTTTTTCTCGGGCTCCTGTGCACTTTCTTTTTTCTTCATGCCTCGCCCTCCATTCCACAAAAAATGATTCCATGGTCCGTTGCAATGGCATCCATGGTAATATCGTGCGGCTCCACCGGAATCTCCTGCATCAATTGCCCGCAGATTCCCATGGTTTTTCCGCAAAAGTCGGCAAGGAAGCGGTCATAATAGCCCTTCCCCCTGCCAAGCCGCCTGCCCGCTGCATCAAAGGCAAGCCCCGGCACCAAAATCAGTGCAATTTCCTTGGCCGATATCACCGATGCATCCGGGGTTGGCTCCGGTATGCCATAAGCGCCGGATACCAGCTGTCCCAAATCGTCAATGCGCCGGGCCGTCATGATGCCGTCTTCCTCGCACCGGGGCAGGACCAGCGTTTTCCCTGTCGCCAGAATTGCTTCCAGCACAGGCAAAAGATCCACCTCCGGCGGGATTGCAGCATAGGCCATCACCGTATCCGCCTGCAAAAACCATTCCGATTCCAGCACATAGCGGCATAATGCTCCGTCGTCCACCTTGCGTGGCAGCGCCCGAACTCGCCGCCGGAATTCCTTCTTACTTTCTGTCATAGACCATATACTGTGCCACGGTATCAGGGTCAAATTCGCCGCCCGGCAGCATTCCCGCCAGCGTCAGGCCAAATTCAATGGCAGCACCGGGCGCACGGCCTGTGATGATCTTTCCGTCCACCACAGCCTCTTTGTCGGGATGCATAATCGCCTTGCCCATGCCTTCCTCGCAGCCGGGATAACAGACTGCATGCCGTCCGTCCAGCCACCCCCGCTTTCCGAGGATCGTCGGTGCAGCGCAAATGGCTGCCACATATCGGTCATGGTTCAGCGCATATTCCACCGCCGCCATGGCTGTATCGCTTCCTTCGATGGATGCAACGCCGCCCAGTCCGCCGGGCAATACAATCATATCCATCTCATCAAGCTTCATATCTTCTACGGTAATATCCGCCGCCACAGAGATTCCATGAGCGCCGGGAATCAGCGTTCCGCCAATGCCCACCAGCTCCACCGGCAGTCTCGCCCGGCGCAGTACATCGCAGGTTGCAACGGCTTCCACTTCTTCAAAGCCCTCGCCCAACAGTAAATAGATCATCCGAGTACCTCCTTTACGGTACGGTAAACATCCTCATGAATTTCGTCGATGGAGCGCATCACGCCGTCCTTTGTGCAGGCAATTCGCTTCCAGCCAAACCGATCCGCCGCCTCGCCTGCCGCCGTTCGGCATTCCCGGAGATAGCCGTCGTCCCGCTCGTGAATGTCTGCGGTGGTGCCGGTCTGGGCCTCTCTGCGGTGCATATTTCGCTCGGTAAGGTCCACCGGTACGTCCAAATAAATCACAAGGTCCGGCTTCGGCAATTCCAGGAGTCGATATTCATAGTCAAAGAGCCAATCAAAAAAATCTGTCCGCTCTGCTCCCTGGAGCTTGCTGCCCTGATGGACGGCATTCGAGGTGGTATAGCGGTCCGCAATCACCAGGCCGCCCTGCTGAAAATATGCGCCCCAATCCTGCCGGTAGGAGGCATAGCGGTCTACCGCGTAAAATGTGGACGCTGCAAATGCGTTGACATCCGAGGGCTTTTCACCAAAATCCCCCCGGAGATATTCCCGAATCAGTGCCGAGGACTCCTCCTGATACCGTGGGAACTCGATCTTCCGGCAATCCACGCCCTCGCGCTGAAGCCGCTCCAGCAGTGCCGCAGTCTGGGTTGCCTTTCCGGAGCCGTCGGTTCCCTCCAGTACAATCAGCTTTCCCATGGTATCACCCTTTCATCCGGCGAACAATGACCCGCCAGAGGAATTTCGGCAGCCGCATCATGCGTCCCAGTCGGCTGGGCTCCTGAATCAATCGATACAGCCACTCCAGATTGCACCGGATCATCCATTTGGGGGCACGCTTGACATTGCCCGCAAAGCCGTCGAGACTACCGCCCAGGCCCAGCATCAGGCCCACGTTCAAGTCCTTCCGGTGGTTCCACATAAACTGCTCCTGTTTGGGCGAGCCCAGGCAAACCAGCAGCACGTCCGGCTTTTTCTCATTGATATCCGCAAGAATCGGCCCTTCGTCCTGGAAATAGCCGTCGTGCATGCCGCAGATGGTGAGCGCCGGATACTTCTCATGGAGCTTATCCGCTGCCGCCTCTGCCACGCCCGGCTTACTGCCAAAGAAATAAAAGCTTTTATCCGTATGCTCCAGCTTCGCCATCAGGTTCTGGCAAAAATCAATGCCCGCCACCTTTTCCTTCAGGGGCGTACCCAAAATCTTTGCGCCCAGCACCACGCCTGCGCCGTCGGGCAAAATCAGGTCCGCCTGACAGATGATTTCCCGCAGGGCGTTGTCGCTGAGGGTTTCATAGACAATTTCAGAATTGGGGGTTACGCCATAGGACGCACCGGGCTGGTCCAGCAGACGCATTGCTGCATCCAGCGCCTCGTCCATGGTTACATTATCAAAAGGAATTCCCATAATTTCCACACGCATAGTTGACTCTCCTTGAGATACACACAAGTTTTCATGATATTTTAGCATATTTTCACTGTCTTGTCTATTTCTTTTCCCGAAAGGCGCAAAGAGATGCCGGAGACAGGAATCATTCCCATCTCCGGCATAAAACACATTGACTTAGCTATTCAGGAAGCGGCTCAGGAACTCGCGGGTTCTCGCCTGGGTGGGATGTTCAAAGACCTCCTTGGGATTGCCCTGCTCGCAAATCACGCCCTCGGACATAAACACCACATGGCTGCAAACGTCACGGGCAAAGGCCATCTCATGGGTAACCACCAGCATAGTCATTCCCTCCGCCGCCAGGTCCCGCATGACTGCCAGCACTTCGCCGACCATTTCCGGGTCCAGTGCAGAGGTTGGCTCGTCAAACAGCAGCAGCTCCGGCTCCATGGCCAGAGCACGGGCAATGGCAACGCGCTGCTTCTGACCGCCGGACATCTGCCGGGGCCGCGCATTGATATAGGGCGCCATGCCAACCTTTTCAAGGTAGCGCATGGCATTCTTCCGGGCCTCTTCCTTGTTCTTTTTCAGCACCCGGGTCTGGCCCACCATGCAGTTTTCCAGCACGGTCATATTGGCAAACAGGTTAAAGGACTGGAACACCATACCAACCTTGGTGCGGTAATCCGCTGCCTTAACGCCTTTTCCGTTGATTTTTTTATCATGGAACAGGATTTCGCCGCTGGTGGGCGTCTCCAACAAATTGATACACCGGAGCAGTGTGGATTTACCGGAACCGGAAGCGCCGATGATACAGGTAACATCGCCCTTGGACACGGTAAAATCAATGTCCTTGAGTACCGCATTGGCGCCGAAGGACTTGGACAGGTGCTCTACCTTTAAAATCACATCTGACATACTTACCGCCCCCTCTTCATCTGAATTTCGTCATGTTCCGGGTTGCGCTCATCAAAGTTGCTGCCCTTGCCGGGATGGTTCAGCATACCGGCAGTGGGGGCCAGCTGATCGCCGGTGGCCAGCGCATAGCTGTCGTTTCCGTCCAGCTTTTTCTCCCACATCCGGAGCAGCAGGGAGGCAATCAGGGTCATGCACAGATAGCCCACCATCTCCAGCGCCGCAGAGGGGAAATAGAGATAGGTTGCGCCCACCACGCCGCGATGGACTGCAAAGAAGTCCGTAAAGGAGATAATGAACATCACGGAGGTATCCTTTACGTTGATAATAAAGTTGTTGCCGATCTGAGGCATGATATTTCTCAGCGCCTGGGGCAAAATCACATAGAGCATGGTCTGCACATGGTTCATGCCAATCGCCTTTGCGCCCTCGGTCTGCCCGGGATCAATGGAGAGGATGCCGCCGCGAACGGTTTCCGCCATATACGCGCCGGTGTTAATGGATACCACCAAAATGGCCGCCACCCATACATTGGAAAACTGCACCTGCTGATTGGTGAAATAGGGCAAGCCGTAGTAGACAAATACCGCCTGCAGCACCATGGGGGTGCCGCGGAACACTTCCACATAAATCCGGACAATGACACGAATCAGCGCCAGGAAAAAGCGCTTCACCGGATGGTCGGTCTTTGCATGGGGGATGGTCTGTAAGATGCCGCAGATAAACCCGATGATGCAGCCAATGAGCGTTGCCACCAGGGCCAGCACCAGGGTATTTTTTACGCCGTTGAGATAGGAGCTTCCGTATTTGCTCCAGAGCTTTCCAATATCGGAACCCAGCTTAACCAGCTGTTCCATGGCGTTTCACTTCCCTTCTCATTTTAAAACAGCGGGAGGCGAGGAGATTCGTTCCCCTCGCCCTGCCCTTTGGAATGATGAATTAGTCTTCGCCCACCGGCTGAATGGCAATGGCCTCGGCCATGATCTCATTGAAGTCGTCAGCCGTCATGCCGTCCAGTGCGCTGTTGATGGCGTTCACCAGTGCGGTGTTGCCCTTCTGGACGGAAATGCCGATGTTCACGTTCTCGGCGCGCTCTTCCTCGGTGAACTGGAAGTCGCCGTCAGTGCCAGAGAAGTCCAGAATCTTCATGTCGGGATAAGCCGCAACGGCACCCTGTGCAGTGGGCATATCGGTGCAGATAAAGTCAACCTGGTTGCTCTCCAGTGCCATCAGCATTGCGGGAGCAGTCTCGGAAGCGGTGAGAATGTTGGCATTCTCAATCTGAGGCAGGCACTTGTCATACCAGATGGTTGCAATCTGGGCGGTGCAGGTGCCGCCAGCCAGATCGGCAATGGAGGTTGCATCAGCATACTTGCTGTCGGACTTGGTAACGCAAACGATGGTTGCATAGAAGTAAGGACCGGCGAAATCCACCTGCTCGCTGCGCTCAGCGGTCATGGACTGACCGGCAATGGCAGCATCAATGGTACCAGCCTGTACGGAGGGCACCAGGGAATCCCAGTCGGAACGAATGACCTCCAGCTGCCAGCCGTTGGCCTCGCAGATCTTCTTGGCAATCATGATGTCATAGCCGTTGGCGTACTCATTGGAGTCCTTGATGGGAACAGCGCCGTTGCTGTCGTCGGTCTGGCTCCAGTTGTAAGGAGCATAGGCGCACTCCATTGCCACGGTAAACACGCCATCCTCCAGGCCGGGAATGGCAGCGGTTGCATCCGAGCCCTCTGCTGCACCAGTGGAAGCAGCGGTAGAAGCCGTATCATTCTGGGATGCAGCGGACGAGCTGCTGGAGCTGCCGCATGCGGCCATGCTCAGCACCATGGCGGCAGACAGCAGCAGTGCAATGATTTTTTTCATAGGGATCATCCTCCATTTTTCTCGGGATTCCAATGCTTTCGGAATCCAAAATAAATCAGCCATGGATACGGGCGCATCCATGGCTGATAACTGTACATAGCAGAAAACAAAACCATGCTCATAGCGCTCCACAGGATTGTGGCAGTCCGGCGGATCTTCTCCGACGCCCCAGGCAACAGCACGCAGGTACGAAACTGTCCCTTCGGCGGCATTCCCTTTCCCCAAGGTCGGATACCTGTCCTTGACTCTGGGTACTGATGTTTGCCGCGCCTCTATTCGCAGATTGATTATAACGGTATCATAGCACTATCCTGCATCCCTGTCAAGCGCTCCGGTGCAATTCAGAACTTTGACGAAATTTCCCAGTTTCAAAGGTGCAAAAATTAGGGATTCTGCCGTCCGCCGCAGCCAGTGCCCCGGCCATTACCGGGTCCCGGCAGTGCAGGCAGTCTGCCCCGGTCCTCACCGCGGCGGTTTTCCTCCCGCTCCGTACGGATTTCCTGGGCTTCGGTCTGACTGCCGCGCCGTCTCTGGCAGCCGCAGCCGCTGTTTCCGCTGCCGCAGACCCGCTCCCGGTCCGACTGGGGGAAGAACGCCTGCACCGGGAACTGCATTCTGGAAAATGCCTCGCAGGGATTCTCCGGTACGCCGCAGCCCTGATCGCTGCACGCCTTCTCCGGCATACAATAATCATAGCTGGGAATCAGCAGCTGGGTCTGCCGCTCCAGGCGAATCAGACTAAACTGTCCCAGCGTCACCGTCAACAGACGATTCTGCCCGGTGAGCACCAGCTCATCGTCAAATGCCTCTGCCACCGGCTCGGGCAGCGAGGTTCCCTGGCAACTGCACGTCGGGCGGTTGCACTGGCACACTTCCTGGATTCTCGCCCGCAGAATCACCGGATCAATGGCCTCTACCACCGCCTCAGGCAGCTCGCCGGACACCGTCTGGCCCGTGCTGGTAAACACTCTGGCCCCCTCGTCGCCGCCGAACAGGGTCACCCGCTTGTTAAAGGTGGCCAGACCATAGATGGCGGCAGGACGCACGGCGCAGAGCACTGCATCGGCAATAATCCGATAGTAATACTGTACGCTGACGCAGTAGTAGTCGTCCTGATAATTGATGGGCTCTACCCCCACCTCCGCATAAAGCAGCTCCGCCGACCGGGCCTTCACACTGGTGGCGCACTCCAACGTCTCCTGGCTCTCCTGAGTCAAATAGACGGTCAAATCCTCCACGCAGTCCTGGTCCCGGCAGGCATCCATGATCTTCTGGGTGCTGACGCATACCGCTTCTCTGACATTGCCAAAGTCAGAAACCGTGTTCATGCAATCTTG
Source organism: Barnesiella intestinihominis (assembly GCA_963650135.1). Lineage (GTDB taxonomy): Bacteria > Bacillota > Clostridia > Oscillospirales > Oscillospiraceae > HGM13006. Next base: position 15,991 of record CAVJLG010000085.1, read on the forward strand.
CATTGCTGTTTGCCTCCTCACATCCGAATTTGGATCGCTTCCAGTGCAGTCTATGCCCGGGGCCCAATTTGTGTGTTTTCTTCGGCAATTTCCGCAGAATATGCAAAAGCCCCGGTACAGGAAGGTTCTGTACCGGGGTTATAATCAAGATTTTAGGGCAATACCGTACAAATTGGCGGCGAGGATTCAGCCTGGGATTTTGCGCCGGAAAAAGGCAGTTTTTCGCAGGCATACTTTGTGTATGTCAAGAAAAAATAACGCATTTCCGGCGGAAAAGATTGGCTGTAGCCCGACGACACATTTGCGCGGTGTTGCCTTAGCAGTGCTCGCCCACATAGGTGCCCGCCACATAGCCGCTGGACACTGCAAAGGACATATCATTGAGAATCTGCTTTTTGATTCCCGCCATATTGAGGAATCGGCCGGAAGCCAAATCGCCCACCACAAACAGGCCCGAAACCACGCCGCCATCGGCAGCCTTGGCCTGCATATGCTCATCGATCTCCACGCCGCCGAACGCACCGTCGGTACCCAAGGACGCCTTCACCGCATAGTAAGGCGCTTCGTTCATGGGCACCATCCAGTCGGCAGGTTTATAGCAATCCCAGTCCATGCCGGTTTCCGCCGCATGGTTGTAAGTGGCAATCGTCTCAGCCAGCTTGTCCGCAGGAACACCGATCTTCTCCGCCAGTTCTTCCACGGTATCCGCCGCAACGATCACGCCGTCGTTCTTCTCCAGCGCCGGAAGCATATCGGCCTTAGCCTCCTCCATGGTCTTGGGGAACTGGCTGGCCCCAAAGGGCATGGTCAGCTGGGGCTGGGGCTGATTGTCCCCGGCCTCAATGGTATGACGCAGGCTGTTTTCATCGAAAATCACAAAGGCCTTGCCCTCAGGCTGCTCCACCAGCACAGAGCCGGAGTCAAACACACCCATGCGCAGCTGCGACGCTTCGCTGACAAACCGCTCGCCATTCAGGTTGACATAAATCGAATACGCAGAACCCGCCATATCGCTCATCACCCGGCTGCGGCACATGGTCATGGGGCCCATCATGCGAATGGTCAGGTTGGTGGTGTCCATCTTAGCCCCGGCCTTCTCTGCCAGCACCAGGCCGTCGCCGGTGTAGTTCCGGTTCATATGGGGGCTCTCTCCCATATAGGGCTGCGCTGCCGCCAGCTGGGGATAGTATTTCTTGACGAATTCCTCGTTGCGAATCCATGCGCCGCATGCAAGAATCACTGCCTGGCAGGAAATCTCCATTTCCTCCTGGGCATTATGGGCCTTTACGCCGATGACCTTGCTGCCCTGGGTAAGGATTTCATCGGTGACTGTCTCCGTGAGAATCTCGCCGCCCAGCTCCCGCAGCTTTTGGGACGTGACCTCTACAAACATCTTGCCCGAGCCGCGGCCAGGCCCGCCATACTGGGGCCCCAGCGGACCGTCGTCCTCATCAAATACATACCGGCCCACGGAGAACTTGTCGATCTCCTCCTTGGGGGCAATGGATGTAAACCAGTCGAAGAACTGCCCGGTGCCCTGGATCATCGAAGCCGCCAGCTTCCGGTCCAACCGCCAATAGGTTTCGTCCATCCGATTGCGCATATAAAGCGCCGTGGTATCCGGCAGATTCCGCTCCTTCTGCCACTGGCTGCCGAAGGTACGCATGGTAGACGCCATGACCATGCCGCCGCCCAGCCGCTTATCCTTTTCCAGCACAACTACCTGTTTGCCCAGGGTTGCTGCCCGGCATCCGGCAATCAATCCGCTTCCGCCGCCGCCAATGACCACAAGATCGCACTGCTTTTTGACCATAACTGTTATCCTCCCATTTCAATCGTTTCATTCCTACATATTTTAGCACACACCGCATGCCCGGGCAATTAGCAGTTTCTGTGCTCCGGTATCATTTCCAGCACATTCTCCCCTGCCTATGCATACACTGGAGCGGGAGGTGACCACATTGGATTTTGGTATCACCGGCGTTGCCGCCATTACGGTGCTGTGCTTTTTGCTGGGACAGGCCGTAAAAGCCACCGGGAAGCTCTGCCGCTGGATTCCGGTAATTTGCGGTGCTGCTGGCTGCGGACTGGGCATTCTGGGGTGGAAGCTGATTGCGGATTTCCCCGCATCCGACCCCATCACTGCTGCCGCAGTGGGGGCTGTGTCCGGATTTGCCGCCACCGGCGTTCACCAGGTGTATAAGCAAATCAAAAAGGACTAAAAAAGCGGAGGGCAGTATTGCACTGCTCTCCGCCATTTTTATCACTTCTTTGCTGCCGCCAGGAGGTCCCGTTTCAGGGTCCAGAGGTTCCAGCTCAGATCCACATAATACTTGTGGGGATTCTCAAAGCGCTTGACCTCGTCCCAAAGGGTTTCCTGCTGGGCCTTGCAGTAGGCCTGAATGTCCTTCAGCTCCGGCAGCTGATAGACCAGCTCGCCGCCCTTGAAAATAGGCTCCAGCAGATCCCGGACGGTGTAGTTCTCCAGGGTCTTCACCTTCCAGGTGGCGTTGGGGTCGAAGATATCGTGGGGCTTTGTGAAGTCGATCTCCTCATCCCGCAGGCACAGCTCATCGGCCAGTGCCTTACCGCTGTCCTTGTCATAGTAGCGATATACCCGCTTAAAGCCAGGGTTGGTGATCTTCTCGGTGTTCTCGCTGACCTTGATCTTGGGGATGATTTCTCCGTTATCCCCCTCCACAGCAGCCAGCTTATAAACGCCGCCGAACACCGGCTCGCTCTTGGAAGTAATCAGCCGCTCGCCAACGCCAAAGGTATCGATCTGTGCGCCCTGCATCACCAGGTCACGGATCAGGTGCTCGTCCAGCGCGTTGGATGCGGTAATCTTGCAGTTGGGCAGCCCCGCATCGTCCAGCATCTTTCTCGCCCGCTTGGACAGGTAGGAGATATCGCCGGAATCCAGACGAATGGCAAAGTTGGTAATACCCTTGGGCACCAGCATCTCTTTGAACACCCGGATGGCATTGGGCACGCCGCTCTTCAGGGTGTTATAGGTGTCCACCAGCAGGGTAGCATTATCGGGATAGACCTCGCAGTATGCCTTGAAGGCCTCATACTCGCTGTCGAACATCTGCACCCAAGCATGGGCCATGGTGCCGCCAGCGGGAACGCCGTACATCTGATCGGTGAGCGTGCAGGCCGTACCGGCGCAGCCGCCAATATATGCCGCTCTTGCACCAATAATCGCCGCATCTGCGCCCTGGGCACGGCGGGAGCCAAACTCCAACACGGCGCGTCCCTGGGCTGCCCGGACAATCCGGCAGGCCTTGGTGGCAATCATGGTCTGATGGTTCAGGGCCAGCAGCACATAAGTCTCTACCAGCTGCGCCTCAATGGCGGGGGCGCGAACCGTCAGAATGGGCTCGCCGGGGAATACCGGGGTTCCTTCCGGCACTGCATAAATGTCGCCGGAGAAGTGGAAGTTCCGGAGATAGGTCAGGAAGCCCTCGTCGAAGATGTTCTTTTCCCGGAGGAATTCAATGTCTTCCTCGTCAAAATGCAGCTGCTGGATATACTCCACCACCTGCTCCAAACCGGCTGCGATGGCAAAGCCGCCGCCATCTGGCACATTCCGGAAAAATACGTCAAAATAGGCGATCTTCTTGCCGAAGCCCTCTTTGAAATAGCCGTTGCCCATGGTCAGCTCATAAAAATCGCAGAGCATGGAAAGATTGCGTTGGTTCATGGTTATGTCCTTTCTGCCTTCCGTGCAAAAATTCGGTTCCGCGGAAGGATCTTGGGGACTATTATAGCACAGTTTGCTCTTTTCGGTGCAGTTTTTTTGCTTTTTTGGCCGTACTTGGCAGGTTTTTTCTGCAATTTCGTCAGATCCGCACGGCTTTCTGCAAGATCCAGTGCAGTTTGCACAAGTCCACTTTGTTATTCCAGCATCTCCGAAACCATCTGGGTCATCTCTTCCACAGTGATGCCCGCCGCATCATAAATACCAATGGAATAGGCATTGCTTCCGTCCTGCCATACCGCAAGGCTCACGCCGCCGTCGTTTCCCTTCATGGTGACTTCCATATCCCCTACCTTCACCTGCTGGCTGCCGGAATACTGGTTATAGTCACCGCTGGGATCCTCGGTTCCAACCGCCTTCCGGATGCAGATTTCCGCATCTCCGTTTCCCGCATAATTCGCCTCCAAGATATCGTCGGGAATTACCCGAAAGGTCGGCGCGCCATATTCCGCCGGCAGGGAGCTGGGCAGCTGAAGGGTAAACCCGGCCTGCTGCTGGGCGTCGTCCTGGTTCTCAGCGTCCACCCATGGGTTGACCATATCATCATTTTCCGACTCCGGAGCACGCTGTTGTGCGCTGGATGTACTGTCCGCCGTAGCCGCCGGGGTGTTGCTCTGCGTACCGGACGCACTGTCAGCCGTATGATTCTCTCCGCAAGCCACCAGGGCTGCCCCCATGCTAAGGCACAGCAGCAGCGCTGCAATTCGATTTCTCATTTTCATTTTGTGTAAATCCTTTCTATAATTAAAACTCTATTGTTCCGTTTTTGCTCTCTTTGACGCACCCGATTAAAACAAGTTTCGGTGTCATTTGCACAAGCAATTATTCTTTCATCATCTCCGAAACCATCCGTGTCATTTCTTCTGCAGGAATTCCCGCTGCTTCGTAAATGTCAATCGAATAAGCATATTCGCCATCCTGCCAAACGGCAAGGCATACCGCGCCGTCATTCCCCTTCATTGTAACCGTTACTCCCCCGGTTTTGACCAGCTGGCTGTGGGAATACTGGCTATAATCGCCGCTGGGGTCTTCCGTACCAACAGCCTTGCGGATCGCAATTTGTCCACCTCCGGTTCCAGCATAGTCCGCCTCCAGAATATCCCCGGGAATGACCCGAAAGCTGGGATTTCCATATTCGTCCGGAAGCGAGATAGGCAGCTGAATCGTAAATTCTGCCTGCTTCTGAGCATCCTCCTGCGTCTCAGCATCCACCCAGGGGTTGACCATATCAGCAATCTCCAATTCTGAAACGCTCTGTTGTTCGCCGTTTTCGCCGTCAGTCGCTATTTCCGAGGTGCTTTGCTGTGCGCTGGATGTGCTGTCCGCCATTGCTGCCGGAGTATTACTCTGCGTACCGGACGCAGTGTCCACCGTATTATTTTCTCCAAAGGCCACCAGGACAGTTCCCATGCCGAAGCACAGCAGCAGTGCTGCAATTCGATTTCTCATTTTCATATATATCGTTCCTTTCTATCTCGGAGTGGTACCGTTCCGTTTCTGTATGCTTTGACGCGCCGGTTTCAGAAAAGTTCCCAAAAATCCGAAAAAACTGGCACAGAATTTTCCGTACCAGCTTTCTTCGTTATTTATGACAGTTTTGACAGCATCCGCTGCACGATTTCCCGCAGGACTTTTTCCTGCCGCAGGTACCGTGGCGCAGAATATGCCATACCGAAAAAATCGCCCAGGCAATCACCAGCGCCAGCAGAATATAACTCGCAATGTTCATGGTTCCCGCTCCTTACAGCAGCAGCATGAGCTGATATACCCCGCAGGCCACCAGCCACGCCACTGCACACTGAGATATCACCACAATCACTGCCCATTTGCCGCCAAGCTCCCGTTTTACCGATGCAATCGCCGCCACACAAGGGGTATAGAGCAGAGAAAATACCAAAAAGCTCACCGCCGTATGTACGTCAAACAGTTGTCCCAGCGCCGCCGTAGAACCGCCCAGCAGCACCGTCAACGTACTGACCACGCTCTCCTTGGCTGTAAAGCCCGTAATGAGCGCCGTGGAAATCCGCCAGTCCCCCAGCCCCAAAGGGCCGAAAATGGGCGAAATCCAGCTGCCCACCAGGGCCAGCAGACTATCCGCCGAATCCGTCACCACATTCAGCCGGGTATCAAAGGTCTGAAGGAACCAAATCACCACCGACGCCAGGAAAATCACCGTAAACGCCTTGGTCACAAAGTCCTTTGCCTTTTCACCAATCAGCTGCATCACATTTTTTAGCCCCGGCATCCGGTAGTTGGGCAGCTCCATCACAAAGGGCACCGGCTCTCCCTGAAACGCCGTCTTTTTCAGTAGCAGTGCATAGAGAATGCCCACCACAATTCCGGTAAAGTACAGTCCAACCATCACCAGTGCCCCATGCTCCGGGAAAAACGCCGCCGTAAACAGCGCATAAATGGGCAGCTTGGCCGAGCAGCTCATATAAGGGGTCAGCAAAATCGTCATCTTTCGGTCCCGGTCCGAGGGCAGCGTTCTGGTTGCCATAATTGCAGGCACCGAGCAGCCGAAGCCAATGAGCATGGGCACAAAGCTTCTGCCGGACAGGCCGATTTTCCGCAGCAGCTTGTCCATCACAAAGGCCACCCGGGCCATATAGCCGCTGTCCTCCAAAATCGACAGGAAGAAAAACAGCACCACAATAATGGGCAAAAAGCTAAGTACACTGCCCACTCCCGCAAATACGCCGTCAATCAGCAGCGAATGCACCACCGGGTTAATCCCATAGGCCGTGAGCCCCTGGTCGCAGATTCCGGTGAACCAGTCAATGCCCAGCTCCATCATATCCGAGAGCCACGCCCCAAATACCCCAAAGGTCAGGAAAAATACCAGGGCCATAATCCCGATAAACGCCGGGATTGCCGTATATTTTCCCGTGAGCACCTTGTCAATCTGCTTACTCCGGATGCGTTCCCGGCTTTCTCCGGGATGCACCACCGTCTCCCGGCACAAAGCCGTGATGAACTGAAAGCGCATGTCTGCCAGCGCTGCCATCCGATCCAGCCCCCGCTCCTGCTCCATTTGGGTAATGATATGCTCCAGGGTTTCAATCTCGTTTTGGTCTAAATTCAGCGCGTTTAAAATGGGCTCGTCCCCTTCAATAAGCTTGGTGGCGCAGAATTTTACCGGCAAATGCTCCCGCTGGGCATGATCTTCGATGAGATGGGTGACTGCATGGATGCACCGATGCACCGCGCCGCCGTCTTTGCTGTTGCCGTCGCAAAAATCTCTGCGCGCCGGGACCTCGCCAAACCGTGCCACATGAATACAGTGCTCGATGAGCTCATCAATACCCTCGTTCTTCGCCGCAGAAATTGGCACCACTGGCACCCCCAGCGCCGCCTCCAGGGCATTGATCTGGATGGTGCCGCCATTGACCCGCACCTCATCCATCATGTTCAGCGCCAGCACCATGGGAATTCCAAGTTCGATGAGCTGGATGGTCAAATAGAGGTTTCGCTCAATGTTTGTGGCGTCCAAGATATTGATGATGCCGTCGGGATGCTCCTCCAGCAGGAACTCCCGGGTGACAATCTCCTCGCTAGTATAGGGCGACAGCGAATAGATGCCCGGCAAATCCGTCACCGTAGCCTCCTTATGGCCCCGAATTACGCCGTCCTTCCGGTCTACTGTGACCCCGGGAAAATTGCCCACATGCTGATTGGATCCGGTGAGCTGATTAAACAACGTGGTTTTCCCGCAGTTCTGATTGCCTGCCAGCGCAAATCGAATGGGCGCTCCGGGGCGAATCTTCTCCTGGGCCTTTCCGCCCCGATAAGTCACCGTTTCGCCCACGCCGGGATGAGGAATGGCCCAACGTCGGCTCGTCCTCTCCGCCTGGGCATGGGCCGGATGCACATCTGACAGCTGCACCATAGCTGCATCCGCCTTACGCAGCGTTAGCTCATAGCCGCGAAGCCGCAGCTCCAACGGGTCCCCCAGCGGCGCCGCTTTTACCATGGTCACCTCGGTGCCCGGGGTCAGTCCCATATCCAGAATATGCTTCCGCAGCGACGGCTCCTGACATGCCACCGCCGCAATATAGGCGTCCTGCCCCGGTTTTAGCCCGTCCAGCGTCATTGTGCTCCCTCCCGTTTTCTCTGTGCCGTTTTGATTCCGCCCATATGTTAGCACGCGCTAACAAAACTGTCAACTGCAATTCGACAAAATGGGACATTTCTTTTCTTCGCAGCATCCCATTACAGAATATGCCGCTCCACCCCCGTAAAATCCCACACAGGCAGAAAAAACCGGCGGACATTTCATCCACCGGTTTTGGCTTACAGCACTTTATTCAGGAAGTCAATGGTACGGGGCTCCTGGGGATGCAGCAGTACCTCCTGGGGGGTACCCTCTTCCACAATATAGCCGCCGTCCATGAAAATCACGCGGTCCGCCACCTCTCTGGCAAAGCCCATCTCATGAGTCACGATTACCATGGTCATGCCGTCTGCTGCCAGTTGCTTCATAACCGTCAGCACCTCGCCGACCATTTCGGGGTCCAACGCGGAAGTGGGCTCGTCAAACAGCATGATATCGGGATTCATACACAGCGCCCGGGCAATGGCCACACGCTGCTTCTGGCCGCCGGACAGCTGCGCCGGGTAATTTTCAATCTTATCCAGCAGACCAACCTTATCCAGCATCTTCTCCGCCTGCTGCCGTGCTTCCTCCTTCGAGGCCTTTTTCAGATCTACCGGAGCCAGCATCAGGTTTTTCACCACGCTGAGGTTGTTGAAGAGATTGAAGTGCTGGAACACCATGCCGACATTTTCCCGGACCTTGTTAATGTCCACCTTCTTGTCGGAAATGTCGTGTCCGTCCACCACAATCTGCCCGTCGGTGATTTCCTCCAGCCGATTCATGCAGCGCAGGAACGTAGACTTACCGGAACCCGAGGGCCCGATAATAACCACCACTTCGCCTTCGTAGATATCCGTAGAGATATCCCGCAGGACCTCCAGTTTTCCAAAGCTCTTTTTCAGGTGGGAAACATGGATCTTTACGTTATTCTTATTGACGGCCACGGGACCAACTCCTCTCCAGGCGCTTGGCAGCCTTCGACAGAATCAGGATAATAATCAGATACATAATGCCAACAATCGTCCATACCTGGAAGGACTTAAAGGTGTTGGCCACCACATTTTTCGCGGTATTCACCAGCTCCGGGAAGCCGATGACCGACAGGATGGAGGTATCCTTCAATGTAATGATGAACTGGTTGATGATGCTGGGCACCATGGTTCGGATTGCCTGGGGCAGAACCACCCGCTGCATCGCGCGCCAATAAGGCAGGCCCAGGCTCCGGGCTGCCTCCATCTGTCCCTTATCCACAGACTGGATGCCTGCGCGGATAATCTCTGCCATATAAGCGCCGCAGTTCAGGGCCAGGCAGATGGTGCCAGCCTGCAATGCGGTGAGGGTTGCACTGAAGCCCATCATATTATTGAGGCAGTAGGGCACGCCAAAGAACACGAAGAACGCAAGGACAATCATAGGCACGCCGCGAACCACATCGACAAAAATCATTGCGACGACATTGCAGACCTTGCTCTTCACCACGCTGAGGATGCCGAAAATCATGCCCAGCAGCGTGCCGAACAGCAAGCCGCAAAGGGCCAGCAGCAGTGTCTGACCCATGGCGCGCAGCAACAGGTCGCCATAGCTAGACAGAATCTGAATCATGGGGCGTTTGCTCCTTTCAAAAGACAGCGGGGCACCGTTGTGGTGCCCCGCTTGGTTTCACCTTAGAAAATCAGCCGAGGTACTTGGCAATGATCTCGTCGTATTTGCCATTGGCCTTGATGTTGGCAAGACCGGCATTGAACATATCCAGCAGCTCCTGCTCGTCGCTGTTGAAGACTGCGAAGCCATAGTCGGCGCCGTCGTTCTCGCTGCCCTCAACGATCTTCAGGCCCAGGCCGCCGTCCTTAATGGAAGCAGCCATAATGGGGGTATCCTCAAAGCATGCAACAGCCTGGCCGCCGGCAACAGCCTGATACATGGTGGGGCTATCCTCGAAGTAGTTCAGGGTGAAGCCGTACTCATCCTTCAGGCTCTCGGCATAGGAAGCGCCCTGGGTGCCGGTCTTTACAGCAACCTGCTTATCCTTCAGGTCCTCAAAGCCCTTGATGTCGGAGTTCTCAGCAACAGCCATGCACTGGGTAGCGGTGTAGTAACCGTCGGAGAAGATCCAGCCGCTTTCCTTCCGCTCGTCGGTAATGGAAGCGCCAGCGATCATGCCGTCAGCCTGACCGGCCTGGCAAGCAGCAATGGAAGCATCCCAGCCCAGGCTCTTGAGCTCATAGTTAAAGCCCTGATCCTCAGCAACGGCAGCCACGATATCAACGTCGATGCCCACAAAGTTGCCGCTCTCGTCGGTGTACTCAAAGGGCTTAAAGACGGTGTCGGTTGCAATGACCCAAGTCTTATCGGAGTTGGAAGTACCGGTTGCAGTCTCGGGAGTAGAAGCCTCAGTCTCGGTTGCAGCAGGCGCAGTCGTTGCCTCGGAAGCAGGAGCTGCAGTGTCAGCAGGAGCAGAAGAAGCTGCATCGCTGGAGCCGCAGCCAGCCAGCATGCCCAGCATCAGGCAGCCGGACAGCAGCAAAGACAAACCTTTTTTCATAATCAATCATTCCTTTCAGAACTATGCAAGAGGAACCGAAATTTCTTTCAGCTCCTCCGTATCGTATGAAGTGATTATAACGTTTTCCGCAAGAAAGGTCAAGTAAAAACCGGCGTAAGCTATAGAATCTTTGCACCTTTCCCTCCGGAATTATGCATATTTCGATGGAATTCCTGCTTCCCGGCCCAGGATTCTCCGACATTTTACAATTCTCACCTCTTGCATCCCTGCATTTGCACGGAATCCGTCTCACAGAAAAACAGCGCCGCACCGAAATCGCTACAGCGCTGTTTTCATAGATGCTTCGATGATTTTTGCAGAATTACCGGGCTTCGTAGCGATCGTACGCCGCCTGGTAAATCTCCACGCAGTCATCAATGCCCATGGACTTGCAGGTATCCACGAAGGTATCCCACTGATCCATAGCGTTATCGCCTACCACAAACCGCAGCAGCTCGGTCTGGGCATAGGTACCGATGTCGGTATACTTGCCGTAGAACTCGTTGCTCTCCTCGGTGGTCATGGTTACAGCGTCGGAAATATTGCTCTCGCTGCTGCCGTAAGCGGACTCCCAAACCTCGGTGCAAGCGATTACATTGTCGGAATAGACGTTATCCCGAATGATTCTGGGATCGCCAAAGGTGGGAACGCTGGCGGCGCAGTACATGATCCGAGCCAGCTGGAAGATGAAGCCGTCGGGGTTGTTATAGATCACGTCGGTGTAAACGGGCTCGCCGTTCTCCATGGTATAGCTGACACCCTCCACGCCATAGCGGGCCAGCATCAGGCCTTGCTTGGTGCTCCAGAAGTTCAGCCAATTCAGTGCCAGCTCCCAGTTGTCGCTGTCGGCACTGATGCTGGCGTTGCCTGCGGAGCCGGGATCATCGTCATAGAAGGTGAGCTTTTCGCCGTCGTTGCCCAGGGCATCAGCCAGAGCCACGCACTTAAAATTGGGATCGGCAGCCTGCTTGGGATAGTCCTCCAGATTGTTCATAACGGTGGTCCAGATACCGGCCTGACCGCCCAGCACCACAGAGGTATTGGCACTGTCTGCCATCTCGCTGGAACGATTGAAGAAGTCGCCGCCAATGAGGCCTTCCTTGAACCACTGGGCCAGAGTTCCAATGTATTCCTTATAGTGATCCGAGGTAAAGCAGCAAACCACCTTGCCGTCTTCCAGATAGAAGCTCAGGTTGCTGGCATCGTCCACATTGAAGTTGCCGGAACCAAAGGCATAGGACAGGTCAGAGGACAGGTTGGAGCTGAGCATAAAGGGATCGCTGATGTTGTAATTGGACTTGAACGCAGTCAGAACATCGTGGTAGTCGTCCACGGTGACAGGGGTATCCAGTCCCAGATCCTCCAGCCAGTCCTGACGAATGAAGTTGCCCTCGGACAGGCCCAGCTCCACAGCGTTAAAGCTGTAGATGGCGCCGATGGTCTCGTCGTCGGTGGTGGCATATTTCACCCACTTGTCGTTGGTGATGAACTCTTTATAGTAGTCCGGCACATACTCCGCCATGAGATCGGTAAGATCCAGCAGAACGCCGTCCCGTACGCCGGCAGCCACGCCGCCATTATAATAGGTTGCGGCACTGGAGAGGATATCATAGCTGCTGCCGGAGGCGATCATCAGGTTAAACTCTGTAGCTGCGCTTTCCATGGAGCAGGAAATATACTCCACAGGCACGCCGGTATATTCCTCCGCTGCGGCATAGGCCGGATGCTCGGAATAGTTGGAATAGCACTGGCTCAGGGCAGGCATCCAGGGCAGCCAATAGGTCAGGGTTGCGCCGTTTGCCTCCAGCGGATAGGTCACAGTGCCAAGCTCCACGGTTTCTTCTTCCACAGACGCTACTTCCACGGCGCTGTTTTCTTCCTCCGGTGCAGGTGCTGCTTCGGAAGGCTGGGTCGGTGCCTGTTCCGATGCCGTTTCGGAAGCCGGTGCGGAACTTACTGCATCATCCTTGCCGCAGCCGGACATGCAGGACAGCAGCATTGCCGCTGCCATCATCAGCGCAGCAAGTCGGGTGCATTGTTTCATTGTCATTTCTCCTTTCGAGTATTTCTGATGGGACTATCATACCTGCCCCCCGACTTTTGCACAAATTCCACCTTTTCATAGTCCATAACTCCCGGTTATCTGAAAAAACTTTTCTGGTTTCTTGCAAGCACATCTGGTATACTGTAGAGATGAGCAAAACACACATTGAACATCGAGGTCAAAGCGATTCAATAAAGGA
>CAVJLG010000086.1:0-22147 GCA_963650135.1 Barnesiella intestinihominis
TCAGCAAGAACTCCGGTTTTCTTGAGTTGAAAACCGGAGTTCTTTGACAAACTGAGCCGGCCTTTTATAAGGCCGGCTTTTGTGTTGGATATTATGGATTTGTTACTATAATGCCTGCTCTTGCAATTTATACTAGTGCACAGGTTGCACTGTTGGGGGTTCGAGTCCCTTCAGGTGTACCAGTGCTCACAATTCATACCAGCGTACAAATTACATCGTAAGTCCAAGCAGACAGCCTATGAAATCGCCTGCTCACAATTCACACCAGTGTACAAATTGCATCGGTGTCCCCAAAATCGGTTCTCCGCGCAGGTCCCCTCACAATTCACACCAGTGTACAAATTGCATCTCGGTATGTGGACAACAAGCACTACCACTATGTCCTCACAATTCACACCAGTGTACAAATTGCATCACTCCGGCATGATGCCCGGTGAACTGTTTATCTTCTCACAATTCACACCAGTGTACAAATTGCATCTCATGCACCCTGATACCGGCATGATTCGCAGTTCTCACAATTCACACCAGTGTACAAATTGCATCCTTCCGCCCGGTCGTTGTCGTAGGTCTGCCCGTCCTCACAATTCACACCAGTGTACAAATTGCATCCCTCAAATAGGTGCAATTCAAGCACAAATGATTTGTGCAATCTATGCAATTTATACTCAAGTATGATGATATAAGCAATTCCTACTCTGCGTATGTCAAAATGTTTTGACATTCCACTACCGGATTCTTATACCTTCTTTGGCGCGAATCATTATAGCGTTCTATGAGAACTTTATGTTCGCACCGGGACGGGTTGTGCCTCCACCCCATATAATTTTGAAAGTTACATTTGATGGTTTATGTTACAGGTGAGAATGGTTTTCTTCTTTTGCGTAATATAAAATGTTTTTTGCTGCGTTGATATCTCTGTCGTGCTGGGTTTTACATACAGGACACTTCCATTGACGGATACTAAGCGACCAGGGCTTCAAGTGGTATTGATCGTGACTGTTGTATATGTATCCGCAACAGGAACATCTTTTGCTGGAGGGGGTCCATTTTCCGATTTCAATTACGGTTCGTCCATGCCATGCTGACTTATACTGAACGTTGGTAAGCAGTGTTCTGAATGCAGCATCGGACAACGCAAAGCTCAAACGCTTATTTTTTCCCATTCCCGAAATGTTCAATGTTTCCACTGCAATGACAGAGTTGCTTGCAACAATTTGTTTACTGATAATATGGTTCCATAAGTCACGTTTTCGCGCAATTTTTCGATTAAGTCTTGCGTGCTTTTCTCGGGTCTTTTGATATCTTTGGGAAGGCGCAATCGGTTCCGGTGGGTTTTGGCCGTCTATCGGATGTTCATCAAAAGCCTTTCGCTCCAACCGGTTTGCTTTTCTGGCTTTTCGGTATACTTCATTCGATGGGCCCCAACGCCGAGAGAGTTTTCGATTGAGCAGCTTCTGGTGACGCTTTTCCTGCTTTTTGTATTTGTGATTTGCGTATTTGACACCATCGGAGCATATTGCAATATCTTTGATGCCAACGTCAACACCAACTTCGCTTTCGGTGCGTTTCGGAAATGGTTTTAAGCACTCTTGAATTTTGAACACGATAAAATAATCACCAACAGTGTCTTTGATTATCGTTACAGTAATTTTGGCCTTAGGATTTGCACTTGACCATTCCAGGAAATCGGTACTTTCATTTCCAAATCGGAGTTTCTTGTTCCAACCGCGAACTTTAACAGAGCCTATTGCCGTGAGCTTTATGCGGAATACGTTGGGATTTTCACCAACCTGTATTTTGGATAATGATTCCTGGTATGTATAGGAACGTCTTGGATGAAGATCATTGTAGTATTTTGGCTTTTGACGCTCTATTGGATTTGTCCCAAACTCTTTTTTCAAATCTGCTTCCAGGCCAACCTTAGTGGTCAACGCAGCTTGCGGACACTTTCCTATGATTGGATGATCTACTTTCAGCTGTTCTTTATAGTCTGCTTTTAGCGCTGGCTTGAGATTTGGAAAGTGAACCAAGTCATTACTGAAAGAGCCATCCTGGTTTTTGCTCGGTTTCTCCCTAACATTGATATGGTTGTGCCACATATCATAAACAAGGCAGTTGTGGAATACCCGTAAGCCATATAATGCGTCGTCGATTGCCTGAGCTTGTGCCTTGGTTGGATACAGTCTGCATTTCATCGCATAATTTTGTACAAGGTCATAGTGCATCCATATCCCACCTTTCGAGTTACTGAATTTTCTTATAATATACCATATACTTCCGCTCGGCGCAATCAAAATGTGGAACAACGTATACTTTTCGATATCCTGCTCATACTACCCCTACAACAAAAAAGGAGGAGTCATATTATGAGCTGTAGCTGCAATGCAAACAAGGCAATTGCATGTACCGTCAACCAGTGCGCCCATCATTGCGACACCGAGAACTACTGTTCTCTGAGTCAGATCCATGTGGGCACCCACGAGGCCAATCCCACCGTGGATCAGTGCACCGACTGCATGAGCTTCGAAAAGAAGTAAAAGAAATCCCTGCCGCAAGAGAAATTGCGACAGGGATTTTTACAATTATTCGGTGACTGTGAATTCAGAGGATGCCATGAACTCGCCGTCGAAGTAGACCTCCAGGGTGTAGGAACCGGGGGTGGTGATGGGATTGGGCATATCGCCGGTATGCCGGGCTTTGGTCCAGGAGCCGCTCCAGGTTCGGCTGCTGGTGTAGACCAGGAAGGGGTTGCCGCTGGAATCCCGGACCACATAGGTGGTTGCCACAGCCTTGTCCTCCTCCGAAGCCTCATAGCTGGCATATACGATGAAGGAAATATGCTCAGAAGTAGTGAAGGTGGTGGAGGGATCGGTGAGCTGATCGGGGTTGTTCTCCTTGACGAAGAGCTCCATGGAGACATCGGTGCAGCCGTATTTGTCGAACTGCTTGGCAGCGCCGGTCTGGCAGGTGGTAGATGCATCACCGCCGACGCTCAGATCATCGGCACCAACCACGGTGATGGTATATGCGGTGTCGGGAATCAGACCGGTAAGGGTTGCAGAGGTGGTATCGGAGGTAACGGTGGTAGGCGTGACCTCAGAACCGTCGGTGGTGGCGTAAGCATAGGAAATCCGCCATTCCGCAGGCGTGGTATCACCGGTGAAGTCCCAATTGACCACCACGTTGCCGTCGTCGTCCAGGCTGCTGGTGATGCTGGATACCGTAATGGAGGGGATACCAATGGACAGGGTAGCGGCATCCGTTGCCTTCAGCGAAGGAGTAGACAGGGTGAAGGTGTAGGTAACGCCAGAGGTCAGACCGCTGATGGTGCAGTCCGTACCGGTTACATCCTGAGAGGTAGAGCTTCCGTCGGTGCCGTCACAGGTGACGGTCCAAACGTCCGGAACGGTGCCGGAGTAGCTCCATTTCAGGGATACACTGTCGGTGGTGATACCGGACTGCTCGAAGCTGGAAAGCTCGGTGTAATCCATGGTGGTAAAGTCACAGGTGGTGACGCCGCCCAACATGTCGTCTGTATCGGTGGAGACAGTGGCGGTATAGTGGGTGTTGGGGGTCAGGCCGTCCAGCACAATGCCGCTTTCGGGGATGGAAGTCTCGGTAAAGGTGAGATTCTCGCCGGAATCAGAGGTCAGGGTAATCACCCATGCGTTCGGCTGAGTTCCGGTGCCGCCCAAGGCCAGGGTTGCCGAAACGGCGCCCAACGCGGTGGGGGTAAAGGCGGTGATGTTGGTCATCTCCTGGGTCTTTGCAGAAACCTTCTTATTTCCCAGCAGCAGCTTACCGTCAGTGGAAGCCATAGTGAAGGAATAGGTGGTGTTGGGGCTCAGGCCAGTTACCGTAGTGCCGGCCTCGTCGAAGGGAACCCGCGTAACCTCTTCACCGCTGGTGTTGGTGGCGACTACATCCATTGCGGTGTCGTTCTTCAAATCCGCTGTAATAGAGACGGATGTGGAGGAGAGCACCTGGGAATGCATATTACTTACTGTATCGGTTTTGAGCATATAAGCTGCAAATCCGCCGCCAGCCAGGATGATGAGTACGATAACGGTGATGAGCACCTTTTTCCAGGTGGAAAGACCGGTACGTTCTTCCTCGTCCTCCGTGTCCTCTTCATCCGTGCCGCTGTCATAGGTGTTGATGTCGTCGTTGCGGCGATGATGACGGCGGCGAGGCTCACGATGCACGGGAACCTCGGCGGGCTCTTCCGCTTCCGGCTCGTCATCTTGAACAGCCCCATCGGAATCGTCCTGACGGTCTTGCGGCAGGGGATCGCCGCACAAATCTGCGTCATCCAGCAGAATCTCCGGCTCAGTTTCTGTGTCGGACTGCTGGTCAAGCTCGGCGGCTTCGGCGCCCTCGGGAGCTTCCGCATCCTCTGCATCGTCGATCTTGCCGAGATTTTGCAGAACGGCGAAATGATTATCCGCAGAGTCTACAAACTGGGTATCGTCGGGCAGCGTTTCTTCCGTCTCATAGCCGGGGACCGTGGCCATGTGGCCCTGCTCGTCCATGCTATAAACTTCAAGGCCGGCAGAGGAGCGCAGCGAGGCCATAAAGGTTTCCACGCTCATATCCTCGCAGTCGGGGATCAGCAAATCATCGGCGCCGATTACGCGCTTCGGCTTAGGCGGCGCTTTGGGCGTAACCTCCTCAACCTTGGGCGCTGCCTCTTCGGCTGCCGCACCTTCCGGCGCGGGATGCTCGGCGGCCTGACCGGCCTCGATGGTGGCGGCGATCTCGGCTACGTCCACGGAAGCGTCGTCGGGAGACTGCTCGGGCTTTTCTACCACCGGGGCAGGAACCAACAGCTCATTTGTGACATTGCTGCGCTGCATATACAGCACCAGTGCCTGCTTCATCTCGGCAGGTGTGGCATAACGGTCCTCCTGACGGCGGGCACATGCCTTGAGGATGATCTCAGACAGCGCAACATCCGCATACTTCGGGGGAGCGAGGGGCGACTTAGCAGACTGGATCAGCTTGTTCTGCTCGTCCAGCGGAAGCACGCCGTCGTTATATACCTCATAGAGAATAACGCCCACGCTGTAGATGTCCATGGTTTCGGTGAGCACTGCGTCGCCGGAACGGACCTCAGGGGCGGAATAGGGCGTAATCATAGCGTCGGGCATGGAGCTATAGGGCAGATCGGAAATCTGCGCAAGCCCCAGGCCACCCAGCATAAAGTGACCGCCTGCACCATAAAATACGTTGCGCGGGTGGACGTCCTTATGAATCAGTCCGGCACTGCGCAGCTGCTCCAGCGCGGAACACAGGTCGATGGCAAGGTTGACGGCTTGAAGCTTAGTCAGCGGGGCGGCCTTTTGCTGCTCCGGCAGGCTGGGATAGTAGTCCGACAATAGATAAACGTCATATCCAACGCCGATGTACTTTTGGTCTACCTGATAGCCGCGGAACTTGAGCAGGTTCGTGGCATTTTTTACGCCGTTGAGGAGAAGCAGCTCATTTTTCAGGTCCTTTACCTGACTGGTGTAATACCGCTGAGCCGCGGCCTCGTTCTTCACCGCACCGGCATAGATAAGCGCCTTGGTTTCGGCGTCGCTGGTGGGGATGGAGATATGCTTGAGCGCCATCTTTTTCCCATCAATGCGCCGGGAAACCACATAGACATCGCTGGATGGACCCTTTGCGAGTTTGGTGTCTACCGTCATATTACTGAGAAGCGGCGTGATTTTCTTTGGATCGATCAATGTAATACCTCCCATAGGGGAAATTGATTTCTTCGAACTGCGTGCTGCGGACAAATTGCCTACATACACTCCATTTTATTTTACGTTATTTCAGAGAAAAAAGCAACAGCCCGGGCACATAAACTGTTGGAATTTTGAGAAATCTGTGGTATCATGTTAAGCAGTACACGAATGTCGGCGGAAGAACGGTGCTTTTGGCGGCTTGTACATAGAATTTCGAATGAATGTTAGGTTGGAGGACTTACTATGAGTAAGATATGCGAAAAGTGCGGGAACATGATCCCAGACGGGGTAGATGTTTGTCCCAATTGCGGCAGGGAAGACGACGCTGCCATTGAAGCGGTGATGAATGATCTGAGCAAGGCCTTTGCGGACTTGGGCGTATCCGAGCCCGCACCGAAAGAGCCTGCTGCGCCTGCCGAGAGTTCCGTGGTAGAGGACGATACCATTCTGTTCCGGCCTGAGGAGATCAAAGATGCAGAGAAGCAGGCCACGCAGGCAGACAGCAGCAATTCCGCAGACGATCTCAACAGTGCCATTGCGGCAGCCATGCAGCAGATTGCGGACGAGAGCAACCATGCGGTTCTGGAAAACGAGCCTCCCAAGGCCGAAGATGCACCGCAGCAGGACGAGACTGAGCAGGATGATACCATTCTTTTCGATGCTGACCAGGTGAGCAAGGCGCTGGAGCATACAGCCGAGCCTATGGCTCAGCCTGAAAAGCCGGAGCGCGCTCCGGTAAAGCAGGCAAAGCCCAAGCAGCCCAGACCCCAGGGTGCAAACGGTGTACCTCCAAAGAAAAAGAAGCACCCGGCAGATGCCCAGAGTGCGCCGAAGAAGAATTCCGACAGTCATTCCAGCGGCAAAAAGAAAAAGAAGAAAAAGAAGAAAAAGAAGAAAGACAGCAGCAAAACCATGATCGGCATTGTGATCGGACTGGTCGTCGTGCTGCTGGTGGTTGTGGGCGCTGCATTTGGCATGCTCTATAAGCTGGGCTTCTTTGAATCCATGAGCGACGAAGAGCTGCTGGGCACCGCAGCCACCGAGGCAGTCGCACAGACGCCGACTCCGAGCCCGGATGTGACAGAAGCGCCTGCACTGGAGGCTTCCACCAACGAGGCAGAGACAGTATTCCCCGGTGGCTCCGCTGAGGACGAGAATACGCCCGTTGCAGCTGGCGAAGAGATCCAGGTGAGCAAGTTTAAGGTCACAGGTGCAGAGTACATCACCCTGTATTCCCGGGGCGAAACCACTGAGGTTGTTTATGTGATCGATCCTTCCGATGCAAAGCGCAATATTGAGTGGAAGAGCTCGGACGAAACCATTGCAACTGTCAGCGATTACGGCGTTATTTCTGCGCGCCGGGGCGGTACCTGCACCGTTACCGGCACCTGCGGTGATGCCTCCATTACGGTTTATGTCACCTGCGACTTTACGGTTCCCAGCACGGTGCTGGATATGAACTATGAAGATGTGACGCTGAACCATGAGGGGCAGACCATCGCACTGGACATTGACTACGAGCTCACCGACGAGCAGGTGAAGAGCACCGTTTGGGAGTCCTCCGACGAGACGGTTGCCACGGTTGATACCAAGGGCAACGTTACCGCAGTGGCAGACGGTACGGCAGTAATCAGCGCGTCCATTGGCGATTATACGGCCTCCTGCATTATCCGGTGCGTCAACGTAACCGGCTACAAGGGCGTCAACAGCAGCGAGTCGGAATATGTCATCAACTATGAGGATGTTACCCTGACCCGGAAGGGCGAGTATTTCCAGCTGACCCTGAAATCCGTGGTGGGCGATGAGATGCCGGCCTTCACCTGGACCTCCAGCGACACCAAGGTAGCCACCGTTGACAGCAAGGGCGTGGTCACCGCAGTGGCCAACGGCACCTGCAAGATCACCACCTCCGTGGGCGACGACGACTTTGAGTGCGTGGTCCGCGTTAACATTTCCGGTTGACGGAATGCATCAAATCGTTGTATAAGATAAAGCGGTTACAGCAATAAGTTGTAACCGCTTTCCTTTTTCAGTGTTTGATATTATGCCGCAGATTGTATATAATGGACTCGTAAAAATGTATGAATTTCTGGCAATGTGAACGAAATACAGGGAAGGAGCAATTCCTGACGATGAAAAATAAATTCATTCCGGACGATCAAAACATCATCAGCTTTAGCCTGATGGGCCCGGAGAGCGGCGGCCCCTGTTTGGTGGACTCCAACGATGGCAAGATCACCCGGATTCGTCCTTATCACTATGACAAGGAATATACGGACAAATACTGCAACCCCTGGAAAATCGAAGCCCGGGGCAGCACATTTTCGGCCCCTGATCGGGTTACCATTACGCCCTTCGGCTTGGGCTATAAGGCTCGGGTTTATTCGCCCAACCGGGTGAAATATCCCTTGAAGCGCGTGGACTGGGACCCGGACGGCGAGCGACATCCCGAAACCCGTGGAAAGAGCAAATATGTCCGTATTTCCTGGGATGAAGCCGCAGAGATTGTGGCCAAGGAGCTAAAGCGTCAAAAGGAGAAATACGGCCCGGAGGCAGTGCTATGTCAGGCAGACATGCACGGTGAGGGCAAAAATGTAGCGCCCAGCCATGGCTGCCCCAACCGGCTGCTGAGCCTGATGGGCGGCTATACCCTACAGATGCGCAACATGGACTCCTGGGAAGGCTGGTTCTGGGGCGCAAAATACGTCTGGGGCTGCGAACCCGTGGGCGAAATGGCCCCTCAGTCCAACCTTTATCCGGATATTGCCAAGCATGCGGATCTGCTGCTGTTCTGGGGCTGCGACCCGGAGACAACGCCGCTGGGCGTGGTGAGCCATATGCCGTCGCGGCTTTGCTATTGGCTGACGGAAATCGGACTGAAGAGCGTTTACGTCTGCCCGGACCTCAATTATGGCGCGGCAGTGCACGCAGACAAGTGGATCCCCATCCTGCCCAACACCGATGCGGCGCTGCAATTGGCCATCGCCTACATCTGGATTACCGAGGGCACCTATGATAAGGAATATATCGATAAGCACGCCTATGGCTTCGACAAGTTTGAAGACTATGTGCTTGGCCGGGAAGACGGCGTGCCCAAAACGCCCGCTTGGGCCAGCGAAAAATGCGGCGTAAAGGAATGGACCATCAAGGCCCTGGCAAGGGATTGGGCGAAAAAGACCGCGTCCATTATTCACGGCAACGGCGGCTGCTATATCCGCGGCCCCTATTCCTCTGAGCCTGCCCGGCTGGAGGTCATGCTGCTGGGCATGCGGGGCGTTGGCAAGCCCGGCGTTCATCAGGCCAAGATGATTGAATGGAGCCTTTGGAACCGGGATTATCCCGTGCCGTTCCAGGGCAAGTTTGTGCCGAAGATCACGGTCATTGGTGACCCGCTGCGCCCGGTAGACGGCGATGTAGACCCCAGTATCAATATGGGCCGCTATGTGCTCACCGATGCCCAGAAGCAGCGCGCCCCGGAGCTCATTAAGCTTTTTACCCAGCTTCCGGCACCCAAGCAGTTTATCCCCCGGTGCTGCATCCATAAGGCGATTATCGAGGGCCATGCGGAATGGCGGGGACTCCAGTGCTTCTCCTCGTCCCAGCAGCCCGATGCCAATAACTATCGAAAGCCCACCCAGCAATATCAGTTTGAAGAGATGAAATATCCCAGAGACGGCATGAGCCGGGTACACATGATCTGGACCGACGCGCCCTGCCAGGTAACCTGCTGGAACGACGGCAACCTGACCATGCGGGCCTATCAGGACCCCTCCATCGAGTGCATTGTGGCGCAGCATCCCTGGCTGGAAAACGACTGCTATTTTGCGGATATCATTTTCCCGGTGGTCACCAAGCATGAGATGAACGACCTGGGCAACGATATGTCCTCCGGCGCATTTACCTCCATCTATCTGGAGCATCCCTGCTGCCCGCCGGTAGGGGAGAGTCTTTCCGACTTTGACGTTTGCGCCAAGGTGGCCGAAAAGCTGGGTCCGGAGTATTATGATGCCTATACCGACCATATGAGTGAGGAGGACCGGGTGCGGTTCTTTTATAAGGCTACCGGCTGTGAGGATTATATGACCTGGGAGGAATTCCAGAAGCGGAAAATCTTCGTGGTGCCCTGTAAAGAGCAGGAGGAGCTGGATCAGATTCCGGCGGGCCTCTATAACTTCTATAAGGACCCGGAGAACAATCCCTTGTCCACACCCACGGGCAAGCTGGAATACTACTCCACGGAAATCGCCAAATACACCCCCGACGACCCCGAGCGTATGCCCGTACCCCATTGGGTGGAGAAGAGCGAATGCCATGACGAGCGGTTGTCCAGCACTCGGGCGGAGAAATATCCGCTGCTGTGTATGTCTAACCATGGCCGTTGGCGAATGCATGCCCAGTGCGACGATATCATCTGGAACCGGGAAGTGGAGACGATGAAAATCCGGGGCAAGGACGGCTATCAGTATGAGCCCTGCTGGCTCCATACCAGTGAGGCGGAAAAGCGCGGCATCAAGCACGGGGATATTGTCAAGGTCTATAACGAGCGGGGCGTGGTGCTCTGCGGCGCATATGTTACCGAGCGCGTGATGCCAAGCGTATGCTATGTGGATCACGGTTCTCGTCTGGACCCCATTATCCCGGGCTATTTGGACCGCGGCGGCGCGATCAACACCATCACCCCCACCTCTACTACCTCGAAGAACGCCACGGGTATGGCTGTCTCCGGCTTCCTGGCCCAGGTGGAGAAGGTGACGGACGAGGAAATGGAGCAGTGGAAGCGGGATTACCCCGAGGCATTTGCACGGAAAATCGATCCGGATGCGGGCGTATGCCTGGCCGGTTGGCTGGTGGATGAAAAGGAGGCAGAGTAATGGGAAAGGTATTTTTGATCAACGTGGCCCGGTGCTCCGGCTGCTTTAACTGCCAGCTTGCCTGCAAGGACGAAAACTGCGGCAACGATTGGCGGCCCTATGCTGCCCCGCAGGATATGACCGGGCAGTTCTGGTGCAAGGTCCATGAGCATGTGTGCGGCACCATCCCCAAGGTGAAGATTCACTACATTGCGGGGATGTGCAACCACTGCGAGAAGGCGCCCTGTATGGACGTATGTCCCCAACAGGCGATTTATCGCCGTCCGGATGGGCTGGTGCTCATCGACCCGGACAAATGCACCGGCTGCGGCAAGTGTAAGGAAGCCTGCTATTACGACGATGTAATCTATTTCAATAAGCAGTCCGGCATTGCCCAAAAGTGTACCGGCTGCGCCCATCTGCTGGATCATGGCGACAAAATGCCCCGCTGCGTAGATGCATGTCCCACCGACGCCATGCAGTGGGTGGACGAGTCGGAGGTGGGGGATGCAAAGCCCCTGACCGAGGGCGTTGGCACACGGGTGTATTATAAGAACATCCCCGGCAAGTTCATTGCAGCTACCGTCTATGACCCCATCGAGAAGGAGGTTATCATCGGCGGCACCTGTACGCTGACCGACGGCGTGCAAACCTGGACCCAGGAGACGGACAGCTACGGCGATTTCTGGTTTAAGAATCTGAAAGTCGGTACCTATGACCTGACCATCACTGCGCCAGGGTTCCAGCCGCTGCATTTTGACGGAATTTCCACGGAAAAAGACGTAAACCTGGGGGACGTTCCCATGGAGCAGGCATAACAATGCAAAAAAGAACCGGGCACAGGGAAATCCTTGTGTCCGGTTTTTGGCGTTATGATAGATGCTTCAGCTCCAACGCGATATTTTCAATTCCGGTGAGATATTCCTCGCGCTCCGGAAGCTGATCGTCCTGCATGAATGCCCGAAGACCGTCGGCGATGTAAGCGCGCTCGTCCGGGGTCAGCGCCGCAAGCTTTTCGGGGTCCTCCAGCACCAGAAGATGCTCTGCCAGCTCGGCGTAGGAGGTGGTGGGGTAGACCCGGGTGATGGTGTAGAACTGATAGAGATTTTTGCCCAGCTGTGGATCACCGCTCCGCAGTTCCAGCTCGATATCCTGCATGGAGCCGGAGCAGATGCTGGAAACGGAGGTTTCCAGTTCGTTTGCGGTGGCGGTAGCGCGATAGGCCTGGCAAACCAGCACAACGCATAGGGCAAGCAGTATCACGATCACGGCTTTGCACCAGGTTGGCACCAAGCACGGTTCTTCCTGATTCATAAATGTTCCTCTTTTCGTCATAAATCCTCATAAATAGTATACCATATGAAGGAAATATGTGCAATTGGTTAACGTGCTGTGTTTGCAGGCCGGAAAACCAACAGATTGACCAGAAATAACGGCAATTTACCCGGCCAAAGCTGTAGCAATTTACAGAGATAAAGTTTTTTGAAAAAACCTGTTGACAAATTGAAATCTCGGGGTTATAATCTGAGCATATCAAAACTGATGAGCAGGAAGAGTAGCTCAGGCAGAACCTCAAAGAGAGCTGTGGCCGGTGAAATCACAGCAGGGGAGCCGAAGGTGAATGGACCTGTGAGGGTGCCTTGAACGGATTTGTCCCAGTAGATGGCAACGGGGGTTCCGACCCGTTACAGCAGCGGAGCGCATGACTGTGCGCAGAGCGGATGCATTGCATCAATTAGGGTGGTACCGCAGGAGTTAGCTCTTGTCCCTTATGTGGGGATAAGGGCGTTTTTTATACCTTCCCCGGCATCAAAATCCGCGTTTTCAGTCGAATCTATATTTTTAGGAGGACTACCCCAATGAAAAACGTGAAATTTGTGAAGAAGGCACTTGCCGTGGTTCTGGCTGCTGCCATGAGTCTCAGCCTTGCCGCTTGCGGCTCCGGCGCTGCTTCCAGTGCTTCCGCTGCTGCATCTGCTGCCGATTCTACGCCTGCTACTGCCGCACCTGCCGCGGAGGAAACGGACGATCAGGTTGATTTCTCTGCCATCGATACCCCCGCTACTGCGGAAGGCACCGTTTATAAGGTCGGCATTGTCAAGTATGTAGACGATGCTTCCCTGGACCAGATCGAAGCCGCCATTCAGGCTGAGCTGGACGCTAAGGGTCAGGAGCTGGGCGTAACCTTTGATTATGCCGACTACACCAAGAACGGTCAGGCCGATTCCACGACCCTGAACCAGATTGCTTCCGATCTGATTGCCGACGATGTAGACGTCATTATTCCCATCGCAACTCCCGCAGCGCTGATTATGCAGGCTGCTACCGAGGAAAATCAGATTCCCGTTGTATTCTCTGCTGTTTCCGATCCCGTCAGCGCAGGCCTGGTTGAGAGCCTGGACGCACCCGGCTCCAATGTCACCGGTACCTCCGATGCCCTGAACGTGGAAGCCGTCATCGACCTGATGCTGGCTGCAAACCCCGACCTCAAGAAGCTGGGCCTGCTGTATGACCAGGGCCAGGATTCTTCCAAGAGCGCCATTGAGTCCGCCGAGGCTTACTGCAAGGAGAAGGGCATTGAAACCGTAGAGAAGACCGGCACCACCAATGATGAGGTTGCTCTGGCCGCCGATGCGCTGATTGCCGCCGGTGTAGACGCTGTGTTCACTCCCACCGACAACACTGTTATGACTGCTGAGCTGGCCATCTATGAGAAGTTCGTGGATGCAAAGATTCCCCACTATGCCGGCGCTGACTCCTTTGCACTGAACGGTGCCTTCTGCGGCTATGGCGTCAACTATGTTACCCTGGGCACTGCTACCGCTGATATCGTGGTAGACGTTCTGGTAAACGGCGCAGATCCCGCTGCCACCCCGGTACAGATCATGTCCAGCGGCATCGCAATGGTCAACACCGAAACCGCCGAAGCCATTGGCCTTGACTACTCCGCCTTTAACGACCTCTGCGAGGAAGTAAAGGAGACGGTTACCCAGGAGAGCTTCGACTAATTCAAATCATGTAAATCAAGCAGGGCGGGTGCCATAACCCGCCCTCTTTTGAGAGGGAGATCACTTTCATGTCTATTGCTTCGATTTTTACGCTGAGCACGGCACAGACTGCCATGGAGCTGGGCTGCATTTATGCCCTGGTTGCATTGGCGCTGTTTCTCAGCTATTCGATCCTGAATATCGCCGATCTGAGTACCGATAGCTGCTTTACCCTGGGCTGCGCGGTCTGCTGTCAGGTTACGCTGCTGGGACATCCGATCCTGGCGCTGTTTGCTGCCATGCTGGCGGGCGTACTGTCCGGCTATATCACCGCATTCCTCCAGACCAGACTGGGCGTGGAGAGCATTCTGGCCGGTATCATCGTCAATACGGGCCTGTATACCGTGAATCTGGCGGTGATGGGCTTCTCGTCCACCCTGAGCATTTTCAAGTGCGACAATATCTTCACCATGGCAAAGAGCGCCCTGGGCGGTGTATTGGGCGGCTGGTATAAGCTGGCGGTGGCGTTGGTGATTGTATTGGTGGTGGCTGGGCTGCTGGCGCTGTTCCTGAAAACGCGGCTGGGCCTTTCCATTCGGGCCACCGGCGACAGCCCTGACATGATTAAGGCTTCCTCCGTGAATCCCGCATTTACCATTACCGTTGGTCTGTGCATTTCCGGCAGCCT
The DNA here is from genome assembly GCA_963650135.1 of Barnesiella intestinihominis. GTDB lineage: Bacteria > Bacillota > Clostridia > Oscillospirales > Oscillospiraceae > HGM13006. The sequence goes on from CAVJLG010000086.1 coordinate 14,261, forward strand.
GACGGCGCTGTCCGGTGCGGTGCTGGCCCAGTATCAGAAGAGCTGCGACATCAACCTGGGCACCGGCATGGTGACCATCGCGCTGGCGTCTCTGATTATCGGTGAAACCCTGGTAGGGAAGGGCGGCATGTTCCGTCGGGCTCTGGGCGCAATCATCGGCTCCTGCTTGTATCGGCTGTTTGTGGCCGTGGCACTGCGGCTGAATGTGCCAGCGGAGTGCATGAAGCTGGTTTCCGCGCTGATTGTTGCGGTTGCCATTGCGTCTCCTGCCCTCAAGCGCTATGCCGCATTCCAGAAGCAGAAGGCCGCTCGCCGTGGAGGTGCAAAATGCTGACACTGACCAATATTACCAAGACCTTTAACGCCGGTACCGTCAACGAGAAGACGGCCCTGGATAACCTGAGCCTGCACCTGGATGCAGGGGAGTTTGCCACCATTGTCGGCTCCAACGGCGCGGGCAAGTCTACCATGTTCGGCGCCATTGCCGGTAATTTCTATGTGGATCAGGGTACCATTGAACTGGACGGAGCGGATATCACGTTTCTGCGGGAATATCGCCGCAGCGAAATGATTGGCCATCTGTTCCAGGACCCGCTCAAGGGTACCGCGCCCCATATGACCATTGAAGAAAATTTGGCCATTGCCTATCTCCGTCAATCCCGGCACCGGTTTGCGTTCTTTAGCCGGGTATCGAAGAAGGAACGGGAGATGTTCCGGGAGCAGCTGTCCCTGCTGGGCATGGGCCTGGAGGATCGGATGAAGAATCCCGTGGGCCTGCTTTCCGGCGGTCAGCGTCAGGCGCTTACCCTGTTGATGGCAACCATGGTCACGCCTAAACTGCTTTTGCTGGACGAGCACACCGCCGCACTGGACCCTGGTACCGCAGAAAAGGTGCTGGAAATCACGAAAAACGTGGTATCCGAGCGAAAAATTACCTGCCTGATGGTCACCCATAACATGTCCCAGGCGCTGAGCCTTGGCAACCGCACGCTGATGATGGACTCCGGTCATATTGTGTTGGACGTATCCGGTGAGGAACGGGCCCACATGACCGTGGAGGATCTGCTGGAGAAGTTCTCCGTCAGCGCAGGGAAAAACCTGGATAATGATCGAATTCTAACCGCGATGGACTAACATAATACGAAAACACCACGCTGCATCGACTTGGATACAGCGTGGTGTTTTTGCATTATGGGGTTAGACGGCGGAACCGATGGGGATGATTCTGCCGGTTTCTGCGGTAACGCGGTGGGAGATGGAAACCACGGTGCGATGCTCAGAAACTCGTTTCAGGGCACGGAGGACGGCCTGTTCGGTTTCGGCATCCAGATTTGCGGTGATTTCGTCCAGCAGCAGGAGCTCCGGTTGTGCGGCGGCGGCTCGGGCGATGGATAGAAGCTGCCACTGGCCCTGGGAGAAGATATCCTGTGTGCAGGGGGTGTCATAGCCCTGGGGGAGGGAGAGAATGGTTTCCTCCAATCCGGTGAGGCGGGCGGCGTTTTGCACCTGCTCCATGGTGATCCGGTCATCAAACAGGGTAATTTGGTCCTTGATGGTGCCCGGAACCATATGGAACGACTGCTCCACATAGCCGAAGAGCGTCCGCTTTTCTTCCTCGGGAATGCGGTCCGCCTGCATGCCGCGGATGGTGACGCTGCCGGAATCCGGGGTGTAGAGGCCCAGCAGCAGCTTAAAAATCGTACTCTTGCCTGCGCCGGTCCTTCCGGACAGGGTGACCTGCTCGCCGGGCTGTACCTGGAGGCTTAGATGATTGAGTACGGTGTGATCGTCATAGCCGAAGGTCACGTCACGGAGCTCCACAAAGGGCGCGTCCGGCTGCTGAGCGGGCACAGAAACGGGATGCTTTTCCTGCTCCGGCTGAGCGAGAAATTCGTTGATTCGGCGCACGCCTGCAATGGCGGACTGGATGGTCTGAATCTCCATGCCCAGGCTCTCTACCGGGGTGAAAATCTGGGAGATGTAGTTCATAACTGCCACGGCTGTACCGGCGGACATGCCGAACAGCGTCAAAACCTGGGGCTTTCCGGAGGCGGACAGCAGCATGACCACCGCCACCACAATGGCATTGAGAATCAGAATCACCGGGGAGTAGACTGCGTCATAGAAATTTGTCTTCTCCATGGCGCGGTAGCTGTCGCCGATGTAGGTGTCATAGCGCTGCTCCACATAGCGCTCTTTGCCCAGGGTGTGGATGGTGCGGATGTTGTGGAGGGTTTCCGGTACAAAGCCCGATGCGCGGCTGACGGCCTTTCGATTTTCCAGCTGTGCCGCCAGCATATTCTTCTGAACGTGGCGGGTGAACCAGAATAGGAAGGGGAGAAGCACCAGCAGCACCAATGCAAGGCCCCGGTTCCGGAACCAGATGACCGCAAGAATGCTGAGAATGCGGCAGGCATCGGCGAACATGCTGACAATGCCGGAGGTGAACAAGCTCTCCACGGTGTCAACATCGCCTACAAACCGGGATACCAGCGCGCCGGGCTCCTGGTGATTCAGGGCATCGGCGGTCAGGCGAATCTGCTTGGCCATCAGACGGCTGCGGAGGGTATGGGTGATTTTCTGCCCGAACACGGTGAGCAGTCCCTCTCGCGCGGCCTCAGTGAAGCCGGTGAGGGCGGTTAAGAGAAAGTAGAGGATCACCATGACGATGGTAACGCTCTGTCCGGCGGTCATAGTGTCGATGATCTTTCCCAGAATCAGCGGCGGAAACAGGGAAGCGGCAATCGCGCCTGCCACTGCCACCAGAATGCCCAGGGACAGCAGTTTTTTCTTTTTTACGGTTTCAAGGATAATGGAACTGACGCGCTCAGACGTTTGCATGCTGCATTCCTCCTTCCTGGGCATGGAACAGCGCCGCATAATCCGGCACCGATTTCATGAGCTCCTGATGGGTGCCCACCTGCTGGGCGCCGCCGTCCATCCAGATCACCTGATCCAGTTCCGGGAACAGATACAGCCGGTGGGAGATCAGCAGCACAATGCTGTCCTTTGCAAGCTCTTTGAGGTTTTCAAAAATCTGCGCCTCGGTGCGGCGGTCCAGTGCTGAGAATGGGTCGTCCAGCACCAGAATCGGGTAGGGATGGCTCAGGGTACGGGCCAGACTCAGTCGCTGCCCCTGACCGCCGGAGAGCCGAACGCCGCCGCTGCCCACCAGGGTTTCGATGCCGTCCTCCATGGCCTTCACTTCTTCATCCAGGCAGACCTTTTGGAGATAGAACCAGGGGTCCAGGTTGTTTTCGCCCATGAGAATATTATTGCGGATGGTGTCGTTAAACAGCTCGGGATCATGGCCCAGATAGCCCACAATGCCGGTCCGATGGGCGCGGTCCATGCGGCTTAGCTCCTTGCCGCCGAAGCGAATGTCGCCGTAATAGGGATACTCGCAGAGGAACGCCTTGCCCAGGGTGGATTTCCCGCAGGCAACCGGGCCGGTGATGCCGATAATCTGCCCGGGGGCGGCATCAAAGCTCAGGTTGTGGATGATGTCCTTCCCGCCGCCGTAGGCAAAGCTCAGATGGCGAACCTGGAGGGGATTCGGCTGGGCGGGGGTGACCTCCGCTGGCGCTTCCGGGGCATGCATCAGAGGCTTAATACGCTTCCAGGACACCTGGGCCTTGTGGACGGCGTTAAACAGCTTCGCGGCGCTGGAGGATTTGGTGGAGAGCTTGGTGAAGCAGGCGAGGAATGTGGTAAATGCCGCCACATCCCATGCCTTCCAGCCCTGTCCCAGCACATTTTTGCTGCCGAAAAACAGGATAAATAGCACGCCCGCCATGGAAATGACCTTATAAACCGGAGGCAGCATGGTGCCCCAGATGTTGGCCCGAACCGCGGACTTCTCGTAGTCGGTAAGGTTCTGTTCATAGGCCTCCTGACGCTGCTTCTCGCAGCCGAAGACACGGTATGTAATGGCATTGGTGCCCCGGTCCAGGGTGGCTGCGCTGAGTACGCCGGACTGTGCCTTAAATGCAGCACCGGTGTGCTGAATCAGCACCTTCATTTTCTCCGCCACCACATAGGAAATCGGGGGGAAGAGCATGCACAGAAGCCCCAGCCGCCAATCGTAATACAGCAGCATGCAGGCATAGGCAGCCAGCGCCACGCCGGTGTCGAATATCTCTGTGGTGAACTTCCGCATGCCCTCGGCGCAGTCGTCCACATCCAGAATCGCCTTGGTCATGAGATTACCGGCCCCTTCCTCCTCCAGCTCGGCCCGGCTTTTCTGCACCAGGTTGCCGTAGAGGATGCCCTTCATGCGGCGGCTGACGTTGTTGGCAAAGCGCCGGACGTAAAAGCGCTTGATATATCGGGCACCCTGGACAATGGCAATGGCGGCCACATACCATAGAATCAGCCGAAGCATGTCGGAAAAGGTTCCGTTCCCTTGTAAGATTCGAATCAGACAGCCAGTCATCTGGCCCTCGAACCACGGCCCTGCCAGCAGGCCCAGATTATAGATCAGCCCGGAAACGGTTACCAGCAGCAGGGGGAGCCACTCGGCCTTGAAATACCATAGGACTCGATCCGGCTGTTCGTTCTTGTTTGACATGGGTTTCGCTCCTTTCGCTGCATCCATCACTCAGGTTCTTAGATAGATGCATATACAACTAGTTAGATGATAGTACAACTAGTTGATTTTGTCAACGATAAGATGAAAAAAATCCCCGGACTTACAGAGCATGTTCTGCAAATCCGGGGGAGTGGGCTATATTTGCGCGGCGCTGATTTAATTCAGCTTTGCCATATGGTCGATGGGCAGGCCAATGACCACCGCCTGGGGGGAAGAGCGCAGGCCGTGGAGCCGATTGATCTCCTCCATAATATGGGCCTGCTCCTTCCGCGAGGCCACAATTGCCAGGATTTCTTTCTCATCCTGGAGGGTGATGCCCGCAAACTTTTCAACGGTCTGGCTGCCGGCCCAGCGGGCACGAATCACCGTGCCGCCCTTGGCACCGCAGGCCCGGGCCGTGTCCATCACCGCGTCGGTGTAGCCATAGTTCACTGCAACTAGAATAAGTGTATGCTGATTTCCCTGCTCCATGAGCTGATCCCCCTTTTCCGGATTCATTTCTTCCAGCCGACTGATGCCCAATGCGTAAATGGCGCTGAGAGCTGTTAAATCCAGGCTGCACGCAATGCCCTTGGCACCGAGGTCTGCGCGGCCCTGGTCCTTTAAAAAGTACATCAGCTGCCGGATGGTATCCTTGGGCGCGATGGATAGGAGAATATCCCGTTCGCTGGTGCCAAAGCCCAGGGTGTCCAGCAGATGAGAGGCGGCGGTACCGTGGCCAAAGGCCTGGAAATGCTGGGTGACCTTGAAGGCCTCATACTGCCGCATCAGCTTTGCTGCCGTGCCCCGCTCAACTATGGACAGGAGCAGCTGCATGGGGGCGATATTCTGCTTCATATCAGGTTACCTCCCAATAGATCATGCCGTCCTCCAGCTCCTGAAGCTCCTCGCGCAGGGCGTGCTCCAGGGCAGCAGCGGCCATTTTCTCGCGGATGCGGTCTGCCAGACCCAGCAGCTGAATGGTGCAAAGGGGCGTCATTGCCACCAATGCAACAATGCCAAAGGCGTCGGTGAGCACGTTCCCGCCCAGCGCCTCACAGGCGCCCATGGCAAAGGGCAGGAGAAACGTGGTGGTCATGGGTCCCGAGGCAACGCCGCCGGAGTCAAAGGCAACGCCGGTGAATATCTGGGGCACGAAAAATGTCAGCGCCAGAGAGATGGCATAGCCCGGGATCAGGAACCACATTAGGCTGATGCCCGTTAAAATCCGCACCATCGCCAGGCCCACAGACAGAGCAATGCCGATGGACAGGGCGAGATTGATGGCATGCTGCGTAATGGAGCCGCCGGAAATCTCCTCCACCTGCCGTGCCAGTACCTGAACCGCAGGCTCTGCCCGGACGATGAAATAGCCAACCAGCGCGCCAATGGGCACCAGCAGCCACTTAAAGGAGCTTGCGGCAATGGATGCGCCGATGGTGGCACCCGCCGGCATAAAGCCCACGTTGACGCCAACGAGGAACAGCACCAGTCCCGCATAGGTATAGAGTAATCCCACCAGAATCTTCCCCAGCTGCCGCCGATGGAACCGCCGGAACAGCAGCTGAAACAGCCCGAAAATTGCCACCACCGGCAAAAGGGCCAGCGCCACCTCGCCAATATAATCCGGCAGCTCCTTGGCGAAAACCAGCGCTGCGTCCCGGGTGGTGTCCAGGGCGGGGATGGTCACCGGGGTATAGGCTGCGTCCATATCCGGCATAAAAATGCCCAGGATCAGTACCGAAAGCACCGGCCCGATGGAGCACATGGCCACCAGACCAAAGGAATCGCTGCCGGAATCCTTATCGCTTCGAATGGCGGCCATACCGATGCCCAGGGCCATAATAAAGGGCACGGTAATGGGCCCCGTGGTGACACCGCCGGAGTCGAAGGCCGCCGGAATAAAATCGTTGGGGGCGAAATAGGCCAAAATAAAGACAATGATGTAGAAGAACACCAGGGTATAGGAAAGCGGAATATGCAGCAGCATACGCACTTGGCTGAGCACCAGAAATGCGCCAACTCCCAGGGCAACCGCCATAATCAGCGTCAAATTGGGCACCGTGGGCAGCTGCTCGGCCAAAACCTGCAAATCCGGCTCGGCAATGGTCACCACGATTCCCAGCACCAGACAGACCAGCAGGGGCGGCCCGATTTTCCGCGCCCGACTGATGGCAACGCCAATGCCGTCGCCCATGGGAATCATCGACATATCCACCCCCAGGGTAAACAGCCCCATACCCACCACCAGCAGCACCGCGCCGAACAGAAACAGCACCAGCGTGCCGGGGGTCAGCGGGGCGATGGTAACGGCCAGAACCAAAACTATGGCTGTGATGGGGAGCGTGGCCCGGAGCGATTCCCGTATTTTCTCCATCAGCAGTTCGTTGTGTCGCAAAGAAAGCTCCTTTCGAATCCGTTTCGATAATTCGTACGCGTAATATTATAACATAAAGCGGAAACGTTTCCAAGGCTGTTCACAGAAAATTTGCATAATTTCTGCTCTGATTATGCAAAAACGTCCATGACAGAAAATCTGCCATGGACGAAATATGCGGCGATGCCTTAAAGGCCTTCGGTGGAGCTCATAACGATCTTACAGTCGAAGCGGTCAGACTGATCGGGGCCGGAGCCGTGGATGAAAATGGCGCCGTCTTCCTTGCCGCGGCGAATGGTCAGCTGCTCGCCGGCATAACACTCGCCTACATAAGACATGGTGATCTCCTGGAGGAACACGCCATAGGGCCGAAGGTTCAGTTCGGCAGCATCACAGGCCAAATCCACATAGCGGATGTTGCTGATATGGCCGTTGATATCCGTATCGGAATAGTAGAGCTTCCGCTTGTCCTGAATTTCCATTTCTGCGGGGAACTGAATCCGGGAAACAGTGATATCCTTTGCACCCTCGGGATTTTCGGTGGGGAGCTCCGGCAGATTTTCCAGCAGAATCGGACGCTTTGTTTTGCGGTTGGCCAGCACCCAAATGGTAGAGGCCTCGCCCACGCAAGTATCCCCGATATAGAGGTCGCAGTCCCAATAAATCCGGGTGCCCACCGGGCGGCGGGACACGGCCACACAGCGGACGTTTTCGCCCCAAATAATCGGGCGATTGAGATGTACATAAATCCGCAGTACCATCCAATAGCAGTTATACTGAGCGAGCACATCGTCACGGTCCATGCCGATGGACTTGGCATGATTGGTGATGGCCTTTTGCAGCAAAACGAATAATGCGGAGGGGCGATATTCATATGCCCCATCGGTGTCGGTGGAGGAAACCTGATAGTCCAGAGCGTAATGCCATTTATCCATAATCA
>CAVJLG010000087.1:0-21688 GCA_963650135.1 Barnesiella intestinihominis
TCCACAGAAACCTCACGGTGTGCAGGCGGTCTGTCACCCTTGCGGTAAAGTTCCGGATTATAGGGTTCTTTTTTCTTGAGAATGTTGTAGATAGCGGTCAACAGCATTCTGGCAATGGCAATGATGGCCTTTTTGTGTCCACGACGCTTTTTGAGTGCAAGGTAACGATTTCGGACTTCAGGGAATTGCTTGGCGCGGATGGCACAGAGAGCGCACTGAACAAGCAGGGGTTTGATGTAGGCTCCGGCTCTGCTGATTCTGGTGGTTTTCTTCTTCCCTGCACTTTCGTTGTTCTGTGGCGTAAGCCCAGCCCAGGAACAGAGATGCTTCGAGGTGGGGAACACGGACATACTCACCTCCACGTGCTCTGTAGTGTGCCTGCTTCCTCAAGTATATTCTAACAAATTACGACTTGCTGCGTTAAAGGTGCTGCGTTTCATTTCCCTTTGGTGCCTTGCAGCGCAGCGGAAAGGTATGGTCGTATGAATGAAACGAGTAAAGGCGGCATGCATCTGCCAAACACTCCATTTCCTGCTGAAAGAGGATACAGACCCGGCTCTGGCCCGGAGGCTGGTGCAGGATGAGGTGGAGACATATCGGAAGCGGCTGGACGTCAGCGGCGTTCGCTACCGGATTCTTTCGGAGGAGCAGCAGGCGGACGGCTCCGTGATTTTGAAAATCAAAAAGCAGTATAACCAGAGCCCTGTGGGGGATTATCTGGACGAATAATACGGTGCCGGCAGTGGAGAATATCTTTGCTGCCGGCGTTTTTTGCGCTATGACGAAAACCACAATATATTGTGCCGGAGGGGCGCGGGGTATCCTGCATCTCTTAACATTTTATTCATTTTTCTTGACATACACCTCTCAAGGCTATACAATATAAATTGCGAATTAGTACGGTGAAACTGTCAATTTTGCAGATGCAAGTTGTAAGATACCCGTTGCTTTTTTCTCAAATTTTAATATAAGGAGGTGTATATGAGAGAATGCTGATTAAAGTTATTTTGACTCTGGTAGGACTTTTTGTGGGCGCAGGCATTATGTTCCCTGTGGCGGTGAATTACCGCAAGCGCACTGCCGAAAAGGAGATTGGCAGCGCCGAAGAAGAGGCGAAGCGCATTATCAACGAGTCCATCAAGAGCGCCGAAAACAAGAAGCGCGAGATGATGGTCGAGGCAAAAGAGGAAATCCACAGAAGCCGTACCGAGTATGATAAGGAGGTCAAGGATCGCCGCTCCGAGCTGCAGAAGCAGGAACGCCGCATTCAGCAGAAGGAGGAGACCCTGGACCGTAAAACGGAGCAGTATGAGCGCAAGGATGAGGAACTCAGCCGTCGGCTTGCCAAGGTTGCAGCCACTCAGGAGGAGGTTTCCGATATCAAGCGCGCTCAGCTGGAAATGCTGGAAAAGATCTCTGGTATGTCCACTGACGAGGCAAAGGATTATTTGCTGAAAAACGTGGAATCCGAGGTGCGGCACGAAACCGCCATGAAGATCAAAGAGGTCCAAACCCAGCTGAAAGACGAGGCAGACCAGAAGGCAAGAGAAATCATTGCCACTGCCATTCAGCGCTGTGCCGCCGACCATACCGCCGAGGCAACCATTTCGGTTGTGACACTGCCCAACGACGAGATGAAGGGCCGGATCATTGGTCGAGAAGGCCGGAACATTCGTGCTCTGGAGACAAAGACCGGCGTTGATCTCATCATTGACGATACCCCCGAGGCAATTACCCTGTCCTGCTTTGACCCGGTGCGCCGGGAGATTGCACGGATTGCACTGGAAAAGCTGATTGCCGACGGACGTATTCAGCCTACGCACATTGACAACATGGTGGAGAAGGCACGCCGCGAGGTGGAGCAGACCATCAAGCAGGAAGGCGAGCGTGCCACCTTTGAAACCGGTGTACACGGCCTGCATCCTGAGCTGATTAAGCTGCTGGGCCGTCAGAAGTACCGTACCAGCTATGGTCAGAACGTCCTGAACCACTCCATCGAGGTGGCGCATCTCTGCGGTTTGATGGCTGCGGAGCTGGGCGAGGATGTTGCCATTGCCAAGCGGGCTGGCCTGCTGCATGACCTGGGTAAATCCGTGGATCATGAGATGGAAGGCAGCCATGTGCAGCTGGGCGTTGAACTGGCAAGAAAGTACAAGGAGAGCCCTCAGGTCATCCACGCTATCGAGGCCCATCATGGCGATGTAGAGCCCCAGACCGTCATTGCCTGCCTGGTTCAGGCGGCAGACGCCATCTCGGCAGCACGGCCCGGTGCACGGCGCGAGAACGTAGAGAACTATGTAAAGCGTCTGGAAAAGCTGGAGGAACTGACCAGCTCCTTCCCCGGCGTCGAAAAGGCATACGCCATTCAGGCAGGCCGCGAGGTCCGCATTATGGTCAAGCCCGAGGAGGTTTCCGAGGACAACATGATTATCCTGGCACGGGATATTGCCAAGAAGATCGAAAACGAGCTGGAGTACCCCGGTCAGATCAAGGTCAACCTGATTCGCGAAACCAAGGCTGTGGAATACGCCAAGTAAATTACGCAAAAATCCCCGCTGACGACTGTCAGCGGGGATTTTTGTACGCTATGACTTAATGATAGGGATGAATCTCAACCTTCAGCAGACCATAATGGGTTGCACCGGAATGGGGCGTGGGCATATCCATGGGTGCGGCGGGGAACTCATAGTCGTCGTTGCCATCGTCACCGGCATTGACAGATGCATGGAATTCTGCAATAGCATCTGCGGCATCCGTGGATGCATCAGCGCTGGGAGGCGCAGGCATGCCGCCTTTGCCGTCAAACAGCGGATGGGCAATTTTTAGCCGGTTAATCAACGTGGTAGCGACGGTGATTTCCAGAGTGTTTTCACCCGGATGCACCAGATCGCCCAGATCCACAAGGCCGGTGCGCTGGTTGACAGCCGGAAGGGGCTGGTCATTGACGCTGCCGCCTACTACCATGCACTCGCCGGTTTCTACGACCAGTTCTGCGCCGGTGCATTCGGGCAGGGTGAAGGTGCAGCCATAGAAGCCGCGGCCGGAAACGTGCTCCATGGCATCCACGCCAAGCTGGGCAAGGGCAGCCTCATCTGCGGGAAGGGCATCCCAGGCGCACAGAGGCTGCTGACCAAAATTGACGGTGATTTTCTTAGATTGCGTGGGAACCTGCGCTTCGGGATCGGGGCCCCAGGATTCTACGGCGGTGTCGAATGCGGAAAGGGCAATGGGCGCACCATAGACCTTCTCAGCCGGTGCATCAGCTTCGGGCACCAGTGCAATCAGAACCGCATCACGGGCGCCAATAGCTGCCGATACGGTCACGCAGCCGTCGCCTTGGGTGTAAACCATGGGAACGGCAGCGCCGGTGTAGGGATTCAGCTGCACGGGCTTCCCTGTGCCCTGGAGGGTCAGATCAGTAGTCACGGCTTCCTTGCCGTTGTAGACAAAGTAGCAGGTGACTGCCTCGTCCTGACGGCATACCGGCTCTAAACCGGGCTGATGATAGCCGCACAGGGGGAGAATATGAATAGAACGGAGCAGCGCGGGCACTGCATCCAAATTCTCAACATGGTAGACATTGGGCAACGCCAGCATGGTATTCACCAGCTCCGCAGCAACGGCATCATCGGAGTTTGCACCGTTGGCTAGATGGGGCAGCTTGCCAACAAAGATGATCGGCAGGCCATTCTTTGCCAGGTTTAGCAGAATATTTTCAGAATCAATGGGCAGCATTTCCTGCTCTACTACCAGCAGCGCACGATAACCGGGTCCATTGGGGCACAGAACACCGTTTTCCACCGATACGGTGGGAAGCTTTAGATGGGGATTGGAGATGATGTCGTAGTTATAACCATCCTCCAGCAGCCGGGTATAGCCCCAGCCATAGGCGCGCTGACCCTTGAATACGGCCAGATCCACCTTCGCTGTACCGCCCTGGAGAATGCTCTGCGTCCGGGCGACAAAATCAGACAGCTGGTGGATTTCGGGCCAATAGGTCTGCCGTTCGCCCCAGGGATCGGCAAAGGCATTCTGGAAGGCGTGCCAGCCGGGCCACTGGCTATATTTGCCCGAGACTTCCTTTTCATAGGACATGCCGTGAACCACCATGCGGTTGACCCCGGCGGCCCAGTTGCTGTTAAAGGTACCCGCGGCCTGCTTCCAGTCCAGCTGATAGCCGCTCATCAAGTCGGCCAATACTTCGTCGGAAACGAACTTTCTTCCGGACATATGAACGCCGCCGGAGATATTGCGGAAATACTCCCGCATTTCGCCAAAGCCCAGGCTCTCGCCCTCGGCAATATCCAGTACGCAAGAGGCAGCGGAGGTGTTGACGTCGCCGCCATAGGACTGCGCCCGATACTGGCAGCCGAAGCTGTGGGTCCAGTCCTGAATCCGCAGCACATGATCCCGGAGATAGAGGTCATTTAGGGTGGTGTAGTAGTCGTCTACCAGCTTTTTCTCAATGCTCTGACCGGTGAGGAAACGCTGGGGGCTGCCCTTGAGGCTCTGGAGAATGGGCAGATAGGGGATGATATCATAGCCGCGCAATGCCTTGAATTCCTGGGCAAACCGATTGGTCCAGGGAATGGTGGTGCAGAACAGCTCGATAGAATCCTCGAAAATTGCGCCGCCGTTTTGCGTCATGAGATTGCGAATTTCGGCGTCGTCCAGGATGTTCTTCTCCCAAACGTCGATGATGGCGTCGGTGCCCTCCCGGCAATAGTAGTCGGTGGCGTACATTTTATCCGCCATGGGCAGCTGGAGGTGGAACATCTCCATGCTTCTGCCGGACAGGGTCTGACCGGTGCCCCGGGTATAGTAAGCAAACAGCAGCGTGTCGCCGGTCTTCCATTCCTCACCCTGGGAGGAAGCAATGGAAGCGCCGGAGAGGTCAATGGCATAATAGTGCTGGGTGTCAGCCAGCTTGGGTTTATTGCCATAGAGCGTTTCGTCCAGGGCGATACCGGCAGGGGTGGTCTTGTCCAGGGTGGCGACAAGATCGGACACATCCTTGAGGTCGGAGAGAATGTATTTGCTGTCCTTTTTCCCGGCAACGGTAGCGGTTACGGCAGCCAGAAATGTATCGGTGAAGATAAAGTGGGCGGCGTCGCCTGCATCGTCGTCACAGGTGCGGTTTTTGGGCATGGGAAGCTCCATTTTTCCGCCGGCATGGAGCTTGGTGATGGTATAGCTCAGCTCCTTCTGGGCAGCGGGATGGTTGGGATCGATGGTATTCAGAGCCGGGGGCCAGTGAGCGGTGATGGTGAGGTCGATACGGAAATGCTCCTGGAAGGATGCAGCAGTTTTCAAAATGGTCCGCAGCATCTCCTTCCAGCGTGGGGTTGCCCAGCCATATTCCCGGGGATCAAAGTCCACATACTGGGGTACCATGGCAATCTCCATGCCGCCGAATCCGGCTTCATAGACGCTTTTTACCTGGTGGGCTACCCGATCAAGATCAGCGCCTGCATCGGGGAACCAACAGCGGAACATGCCCTTTGCGTCGTGATCGGGCGCTTGGAAGGCACGGTATAAATCAGACATGAGAATTCCTCCTTTTTACATGCTTTCGTAACATCACAGATAACAGTTTAGCAGGCGGAAAAAATCCTTGCTATAACCATAGTTTCTTAAAGTATGTCCGATTTTTCCTGAGCGGCAAGTCGATATTCCTTCGGGGTACAGCCATAGCGCTGGGCGAATTGCCGGTAGAAAAACGAGGTATTGTCATAGCCGACGGTGGCGGCAATATCGGTGATGGGCAGCTGGGTATCCCGGAGCAGGGACGCGGCCCGGGTAAATCGGGCGGAGTGGAGCAGCTGGGTAAAGGTGCAGCCGGTGCGGCGATGAATAATCCGGCTGAGATAGGAGTCGCTGACCCCAAAGCGCTGGGCCAGCTGGGATAGGGTGCACTCACGATTTTGCTCCACCAGACTGAGCACCTCCATTACCATGGCCTGCTCCCGATCCTGCTGGGAGTGAATCACCAGCCGCTGGGACATTTGCGATAGGTGCAGTAGCAGCAGCTCCAGGGTAAGCTGCTGGAGCATTTGACTGCCCGGCTCCAGCGTGGATGCAACCAGATTTTCCAGCAGATTTTCCGCTTGGGTCATGCCGGAGATATCAAAAAGCAGATAGCCGGACATAGATGGCGTCTTTTGCAGATTCCCGGTGAGGAACGCCGAAAGTGCGCTGTCTTGGGCCACTCGAACGGCGGCGTTGTCGAAAAAACGGGGAATCAGGATAAAGTTCACTGCGAGATCTTCCTTGCCGCATTTGTCGATGGAGTGGGTGCTGCCGCGGCTGAGCAGGAGCAGCTGCCCCGGAGACAGCGTTAGGGTAGGGCCGGGGGACATATGGTGGACGGAGTGCCCCTGAATCTGATAGACCATCTCCACATAGTTGTGGGTATGGGGCGGAAATGCGACAAATCGGGTGTGGGGCCGAATGCCGAACAGTCGGCCGTCGGGAATCAGCGTGCCCGGGTCCATCACAGTGTTGCCATTCCGGTTGTATCGCCCCATGTCCAGGCTGCCCCCGTCCAGCAGCGCTTGTTCTTCGGGCGTGATGGAAAACAGCTGGCGGATATACTGCTGACGCATAAAATCACCTCTCCTCCATGATAAATGCCTGTGGAAAAATGTCAAGGAAAATCGGAAAAATCGGATATATTCCACGAAGGAACGGTCCTTGTTTTCGGCGGTAAGCTTGGTAGAATAGAGCTATCTGAAATAAGGGGGCGCGGCGGCATGGACTACTGTCTTGCCATCGACATTGGCGCGTCGTCTGGGCGGCATATTTTGGGCTGGAAGGACGAAGCGGGCCTGCACACCAAAGAGGTCTATCGGTTTCACAACGGCATGGTGCGGGAAAAAGGACACCTGGTGTGGGACATAGACCGATTGGAATCTGAAATCCGCATTGGCATTCAGGAGGCAAAAAAACAGGGGAACATTCGAAGCCTTGCCATCGATACCTGGGGCGTGGACTATGTGCTGCTCCGGGGAGATGCGCCGGTGACGCCCTGCTATGCTTATCGGGATGACCGGACAGAAGCGGTGATTCCTAAGGTACATGAGAAGGTGCCGTTTTCTGCGCTCTACGCCAGAACCGGCATTCAGTATCAGACCTTTAACACCATCTATCAGCTCTGCGCCGATCAGGCAGCCGGGCGGCTGGCGGATGTGAGCGACTTTTTGCTGCTGCCGGAGTATTTCAGCTGGCGGCTCACAGGAAACAAGGTCCATGAATATACCAATGCCACCACCACCGGACTGGTTCATGCAAAAACGGGCAGCTATGATCTGGAACTGATTCGAAAGCTGGGCTTACCGGAAAGACTATTTGGGCCGCTTTCTCAGCCGGGAACTAAAGTAGGCGAGTATCAGGGCATTCCCGTGGTGCTGTGTCCCAGCCATGATACGGCATCGGCAGTGGAGGGCATTCCCATGGAGCAGGAGGGACTGTTCCTCAGCAGCGGCACATGGTCGCTCCTTGGGGCGAAGCTGCCGGAGCCGGTACTCAGTTCGGCAGCCCAGCAGGCGAATTTCACCAACGAAGGCGGCGTGGGCTATATCCGCTTCCTGCGCAATATTATGGGCATGTGGATTCTGCAAAATCTCCAGAAGCAGCTAGGGTATTCCTATGGTGAAATGGCCGAGCGGGCGAGAGCCTGTGGAGAAAAGAGGCTGTTTGACGTCAATGCCCCGGAGCTTTCGGCCCCGGCGGATATGAAAGCGGCAATTCTCGGCCTACTGGGAGAGAAGTCGCTTACCGATGGGCAACTGCTTGCCAGTGTGCACCATTCCCTTGCCAGCTGCTATGGAACGGCAGTGCGAGAGCTGGAGAAAATCACCGGGCGCAGCTGGGACAGACTTTATATTGTGGGCGGCGGCGCGAAGAACGAATATTTAAACGAGCTTACAGCCCAGTATACCGGCAAACAGGTCATTGCCCTGCCCATTGAGGCAACGGCATTGGGCAATCTACACATTCAAATGGAGGGATTCTTATGAGTTATCAGGAAGCAAAGCAGGCATACAGTGCGCTGGGGATTGATACCGATGCTGCCATTGCACGGCTGAAATCCGTGCCCATTTCGCTCCACTGCTGGCAGGGCGACGATGTAAAGGGCTTCGATCAGAAGGACGCGGCCCTTACCGGCGGTATTCAGACCACCGGCAACTATCCTGGTCGGGCCAGAACCCCGGAAGAGCTGATGGCGGATATCGACCAGGTGTTAAAGCTTTGTCCCGGCAAAAAGAAGATCAACCTCCATGCGTCCTATGCTATTTTTACCCCGGAAAACGGCGGCTGGGTGGACCGGGACAAGCTGGAGCCCAAGCATTTTGAAAAATGGGTGGAATTCTGCAAGGCGCGGGGTCTTGGCGCGGACTTTAACCCCACATTTTTCAGCCATCCCAAGTGTGACCCGCTGACGCTTTCTTCCCCAAATCCGGAAACCCGCAAATTCTGGGTGGAGCATGGAAAGGCCTGCATCCGGATTTCCTCCTATTTGGCCCGGGAGCTGGGGCAGAGCTGCACCATGAACATCTGGACCGGCGACGGCTTTAAGGACATCCCCGCAGACCGCATGGGCCCAAGACAGCGCTATCAGGAATCTCTTGACGAAATTCTCTCGGAGCCCTATAATTTTGATGAGGTAAAGCCCTGCGTGGAGTCCAAGGTGTTTGGTATCGGCGTGGAGGCCTATACGGCTGGGTCCGCGGAGTTTACGCTGCTGTATGCGGCACTGCACAAGGACAAGTGCATTCCGCTGATGGATAACGGCCACTATCATCCCACGGAGCTGGTCAGCGATAAAATTCCGGCGCTGCTGACGTTCTTCCCGGAGATCGCCCTGCATATCACCCGGGGCGTGCGCTGGGATTCGGACCATGTGGTGCTGCTGGACGATGAAACCAAGGAAATCTGCAAGGAAATCGTGCGCTGCGGCGGACTGGAGGGCAGGGTGAATATTGCCCTGGACTATTTCGATGCCTCCATTAACCGGATTGCGGCCTGGACGGCGGGCTTCCGCAATGTGCAGAAGGCGCTGCTGTATGCGCTGCTTACGCCCCATGCGGACTTGAAAGCCCTCCAGGATCAGGGCAGGTTCACCCAACTGCTGGTGCAGCAGGAGGAGCTGAAAACCATGCCCTTTGGCGAGGTTTGGAAGGAATACTGTAAGGTCTGCGGTGTGCCCGAGGACGGCAAGTGGATGCAGACCATTGAGGACTATGAAAATTCGGTACTGAGAAAGCGGGTTTAATGCATGAAGGACATTTTGACGGCACCCTGGATGGTGGAAATGATCCGCACGGCGGAGAATATGTACCGCCAAGGCTGGGATGAGCGCAACGGCGGCAACATCAGTCTGCGGCTGAATGAGGATGAAGTGGCGGAGTATCTGGATACCACAAAGGTGATCCGGGAGATCCCCACAGGTTTTTCTCAGCCGGAGCTGGAGGGCATGTATTTCCTGGTCACCGGCACCGGAAAGTATTTTAAGAACGTGCCCTATGACCCGGCGAAAAACCTGGGACTGATCCGAATGGCCCAGGGCGGGCGCGTGGCAGAGCTCCTTTGGGGCTATTCCGACGGCGGCAAGTTCACCTCTGAGCTTCCGGCCCATATGATGAGCCACAAGGTCAGAATGGAGCAGGACCCGGAAAGCCGCGTGATTATGCACTGCCATCCCACCAATCTGCTGGCGATGACCTATGTTCATGACCTGGACGAGGTGGCGTTTACCCGGACGCTGTGGCAGATGTGCACCGAGTGCGTGGTGGTATTCCCGGACGGGGTGAATGTGCTGCCCTGGATGCTTTGCGGCACCAATGAAATCGGCGAGGCCACGGCGGAGAAGATGAAAACTGCCCGGCTGGTGGTATGGGCACAGCACGGACTCTATGGCGCCGGACGGGATTTGGACGAAGCCTTCGGCCTGATTGAAACCGCAGAAAAAGCGGCGGAAATCTACATGAAAATTGCCCATCTGCCCTGGAAGCAGACCATCACCGACGAGCAGATGAAGCTGCTGGCGGCGCATTTTGGGGTCACGCTCAGACCGGGATATCTAAACTAAAAATCAGAACGGCACCCTCAATGTCAGCTTGGCGTTGGAGGGTGCTTCTCTGTCCGAAATTTTACCCAACAAATTGGAAGCGACAGGAATCAGCTTGTAATCAGACACGGGAAACGATATAATATAGAATAATCATAGATGCAGAAAGGGAGAAAGACGATGCAGGCGAATATTCTGGCAGTGGGGGACGTGGTAGCGCCCCAGGGGCTTGCTTATCTGCGGAAAAAGCTGCCCATGCTACGGAAAAAATATGAGGCGGCGTTTACGGTGGTCAATGGGGAGAATGCCTCCAATGTAGGACTGACTCCCCAGCAGGCGGAGGATATGCTGGACGCCGGGGCGGACGTAATTACCCTGGGCAATCATGCGTTCCGCCAGCGCTCCATTCTGAATTATCTCGACGACATCCCATATATTCTGCGGCCCGCTAACTATGCGCCTCAGAATCCCGGACGGGGCTGGGGCGTTTTTGATTCCAAGCTGGGGCCCATCGGCGTGGTGAATCTCATTGGCCGGGTGAATATGGACTACGGCCCGGATAATCCGTTCCTTCAAATTGACAAAATCCTGTCCCAAATGCAGGAGGCAAAGCTGATTCTGGTGGATTTCCATGCAGAGGCTACCTCGGAAAAACTGGCCATGGGCTATATGCTGGATGGCCGGGTGACGGCGGTGTGGGGTACCCATACCCATGTGCCCACGGCGGATGTGCAAATCCTGCCCCAGGGGACGGGGTATATTACGGATCTTGGCATGACGGGGCCCAGCCAGTCGGTGATCGGCATTCGTCCGGAGCTGTCTATTGAGAAGTTCCGGGGCGGGCTGTATAGCCGATATCAGGCGGCGGACGGGGCTTGCTGCCTGTCCGGCGCGGTGTTTACGGTGGATACGGACACCGGGCGGTGCGTGGACGCCCAGCGGTTTACGGTATAAGGAGGGCATATGGAAATTATCATGCTGGCGGTACTGCTGGCGGCAGTGGCGTTTTTGATTTTGAAGCAGCAAACCGGACTGAAAAAGACCGAGGCGCTGGAGCAGCAGCTTGCCGAGCTCCAGGAGAAAATGGACCCGGAAGCAACCAAAGAGCAGACCCGGCAGCAGCTGGAGCAGCTGGAGGTACACCTTCGGCAGCAGGAGCAGGACACGGCGACCCAAACCCAGAATGCGGTGGTGAGTGCTGTCGGAACCCTGGGGCAGGGGATTAACGCCAGCATGGGCACCCTGACCAGCAGTTTGGGAGAGCATATCCGTACCATGAGCGGCGAACTGAAAACCGGCCTGAACACCATGAAAACCTCTATGAGCCAAGGCCAGGAGAATGCGGCCCAGCAGCAGAGCGAGAAGCTTGACAGCATTGACCGGCATGTGATGACCCGGCAGGAAACCATGAGCGCCTCCATGGAAAAACAGATGCAGGCCATGAATGCCTCTATGGAAAAGCAGATGCAGGCCATGGATCAGCGGCTCCAGCACCTGGACCAGATGAATGAGCAAAAGCTGGAGGCCATGCGGCAGAGCATGACGAACGCCATGCATGAGATGCGCCAGGAGAACGCCAAAAAGCTGGACGAAATCCGGGGAACCGTGGACGAAAAGCTCCAGGATACCCTGCAAAAGAAGATTACGGACTCCTTCCAGGCGGTATCTCAGCAGCTGGAGCAGGTCTATAAGGGCCTGGGCGAGATGCAGCACCTGGCCAGCGACGTGGGCGGCCTGAAGCAGGTGCTCTCCGGTGTGAAAACCCGGGGCATTTTGGGCGAAATCCAGCTGGGGGCGATTCTGGAGGAAATCCTGTCGCCGGAGCAGTACGACACCAATGTGGCAACCATCCCCGGCTCCCGGGAGCGGGTGGAGTTTGCGGTGAAGCTGCCGGGAAGCGACGGGGAACGGGTGTATCTGCCCATCGACTCCAAATTCCCCGGCGATACCTATATGCACCTCCAGGAGGCAGCGGCGTCCGGCAATCCCCAGGCGGTGGCGGAGGCGAGAAAATCCTTGGAAACCGTACTGAAAAAGAGCGCCAAGGACATCCGGGACAAATATGTGGAGCCGCCCTATACCACCACCTTCGGTATCCTGTTCCTGCCCTTTGAGGGGCTGTATGCGGAAGTGGTGAACATGGGCATGATCGAGACGCTGCAAAAGGACTACAGCATCAATGTGGCCGGCCCAAGCACCATGGCGGCGCTGCTCAATTCTCTGCAAATGGGCTTCCGTACCCTGGCCATTCAAAAGCGCAGCAGCGAGGTCTGGCAGGTGCTGGGGGCTGTAAAGACGGAGTTTACGAAGTTCGAGGACGTGATGCAGAAAATGCAGGGCCATCTCCAGCAGACCAGCAAGGATTTGGATACCCTCATGGGCACCAGAACCCGCGCCATCAACCGGAAGCTCCGGGATATTCAGCAGCTGGAGGAGCCGGAGGCACAGAGGCTACTGGAGACGGACAGCGAGTAAGGAGCATTGATGGAAGATTGGAAAAAGGATCGGATCGGTGCCTGCCAACGTGGCGAAAACCCAACCATGCTGGTGCGAATGAAAAGCGGCTTTGCAGTGATGGCAGATACGCAGTTCTTGCCGGGCTACTGCATTTTGCTCCATGACCCGCAGGTCGCGTCCCTGGCGGAATTGAGCCTGGAGGAGCGGCGGCAGTATTTATTGGATACCACGCTGATTGGTGATGCCATTGAACGGGTGCTGCATCCGAGGCGTGTCAATTATTCCACGCTGATGAATTTTGATGGTTATTTGCACACGCACATTGAGGCGCGCTATGAATGGGAGCCAGACCAGTATAAATACCGACCCAGCTGGATTTATCCGGAGTCAGTGCGGAATGACCCGTCCAAGGCGTTTAGCGTGGAGAAGCATGGTCAGCTGCAAAAACAGCTGACACAAGCGCTGATTGAACTGATGCAGCAGCCCGGATATTAAAAGAAACGCCTGAACCGTTTGGTGCGGTTCAGGCGTTTGTGTTTATTTCATTACTTATGCAGCAGGGGAGACAGCGGCTTATAAATCACAAAGCACAGCAGCACATCCAGCAGCCCCTTCACAAAGGTAAAGGGCATATTGAACACGATCAGGCACTGGAGCAGGCTCTTCATGGAGGGGAGAATGGCCTGGTAAGCGCTGACGATCAGCTCCATGCCGCCAAACATCTTGGCGTAAATGGGATAGGTAACAAAGTAGTTCAGCGGAACGGAAGCGGCGGCCATTACCACGGTGCCCACCAGAGAACCGATGATAGCAGCCTTGAGCCCCTTGGACTTAATCTCCTGACGGGTCATATGTGCGGTATCCTTGGGCTTGAGCTTCCGATACAGCGCACCGGCGGGCACCACAAAGAATACGCCCAGCAGGAAATTGCACAGCTCCCCAGCGCCGCCGGAGGTAGTACCCTTAATAATGAGGTGCAGCAGATTCTTCATCAGGCATACCACGGCGCCGCAGACCGGGCCCAGGGCAAAGGCACCCAGCAGCTCCGGCAAATCGGAAATGTCCATTTTGACAAAGGACGGAATCAGCGCCGGGATGGGCACCTCAATGAACATCAGCGCAAAGGCTACCGCAGAGAGCATGGCGGTAACCACGATGCGATGGGTGGATGAGACGCGGGTGGATACAGTGTTGGTCATAACAAAAACCTCCTTAAATTTGACAAAACACCTGAATGCTGCCGTGCATTCAGGTGTCACAAATCTAAGGGAGGTGTGAGACACATCTTCTTTCATCCAGACTTGAGGCCACCATCATGGAAGCCAGTTACTGTCGGTACCGGAATCTCACCGGTTCGGCGCATAATGCGTTCGCGGACTGGGCTAAAAAGCCATCACCGCCGGTCGGGAATTACGGCAAAACCTTGCCGCGCACCCTGCCCTGAAAACATGGTTCATCAGATATTCTGTTTCTGAGGGTATTATAGCAGGGCATCGGTGCGCTGTCAACCGGTTATGGTAATATTTTTGCTTCGAAGGATTTCAGCAACGTCCGGACACATTCCATGCGGCGCTGCCTCAAGTGGAGAGCAGCGGACGGAGAAAGCCGTCTTCTCCGCTGCGGGTGAGCTCCCCGGCCACCAGACGATCCTTATAGCATACCAGCGTGGCATACACCGGGTCCGAGTCCTCCTCCGGCCAATTGGTGATGAGATAGACATACTGCATCACCCGTTTGCCCTTGCACTTGGATAGTTTAAAGCCTTGGGCGGACTGAATGGCGGCATACTGCTCATACACCTCGTTCCACTCCTTGGGGATGAGAACTTCCTGGGTGCGCACCGGCTCGGGGTCAACGGTATAGCCCAGGGAGGCGAGGTATGCAACGCGCTGCTCTGGGGTGCTGAGCTTCCCGGGGGCAGCGGTTTCCATGGAGGTACCGGTGCCGCGATTGGCCAGGAAGATAATCAGGATCAGCAGCGCCGCAGCGGCAGCCACAATACCAATGAGCTTGCCTTTTGATAACTTTGCGGTTACAATGAGCATAGAAATCCCTCCTGCTTGCGGTTGATGTTCTATTGCACTGTATTCCGCGGCAGGACAGGTTAGAACGGGAAATGAGGACAACGTTATGATGCGATTGGATAAATTCTTGGCGGACGCGGGAGTCGGCACGCGAACGGAGCTCAAGGCGATGATTCGTCAGGGCCGGGTGACGGTAGACGGTGTGGCAGCGAAAAAGCCGGAGACAAAGGTGGACGAGCAGCAGGACATTCGGGTGGACGGCGCGCAGGTGAAGCTGCTGGGCACTGTGGTACTGCTGCTCCATAAACCGGCGGGCTATGTGACCTCCACCAGCGACCCACGGGACAAAACGGTGATGGAGCTGCTGCCGCCGGAATACCAAAAGCTCTTTCCGGTGGGACGGCTGGATAAGGAAACCGAGGGCCTGCTGCTGTTTACCAACGACGGCGATCTGGGGCATCGGCTTACCAGTCCCAAGCACCGCATTGAAAAGGAATACTATGCCGAAACCGACGGAACGGTGACGGAAGCGGATATTCAGGCCTTTTCGGATGGAATTGCATTAAAAGACGGCACCCAGTGCCTGCCTGCGGGACTGAGGACCTGTGAGGGCGGCTGTCTGGTCACGGTGCAGGAGGGGAAATACCATCAAGTGCGCAGAATGCTGGCCTCCAGAGGTAAGCCGGTGACCTATCTCCGGCGCATTCGGGAGGGCAATCTGGAATTGGGCGGCCTGGAAAAAGGGGCATGGCGGCTGCTGACCCCAGAGGAAATTCGCGGGCTGTTGTGATTTTTACCAGATTATCGACGCATTTTTCGTGCAATGGGCAGAATGAACAAAGCTTTTTGAAAACCTTTGGTAAATCGGATACTATACAGACGGTATTTCGTGTGATAGAATATCACCATCTTAAACAAGCAAAGATGGGGGTATATTATGTCCAGCGTAACTATGAAGCATATTTATAAGAAATATGCAGGCGGTGTCATTGCAGTCACCGACTTCAACCTTGATATCGAAGATAAGGAATTCATCATTCTGGTCGGTCCTTCCGGCTGCGGTAAGTCCACCACCCTGCGTATGATCGCCGGTCTGGAGGAAATCTCCGAGGGCGAGCTCTACATCGACGGCAAGCTCTGCAACGATGTTCCTCCCAAGGAGAGAGACATCGCAATGGTATTCCAGAACTATGCTCTGTATCCGCATATGACCGTATTTGAGAACATGTCCTTCGGCCTGAAGCTCCGCAAGACTCCCAAGGATGAGATCAAGCGCCGCGTCGAAGAGGCTGCTCAGATTCTGGAGATCGAGCACCTGCTGGATCGTAAGCCCGCCGCTCTGTCCGGTGGTCAGCGTCAGCGTGTTGCTCTGGGCCGTGCTATCGTGCGTAACCCCAAGGTCTTCCTGCTCGACGAGCCTCTGTCCAACCTGGATGCAAAGCTCCGTGCACAGATGCGTTCCGAGCTGACCAAGCTCCACAAGAAGCTGGATACTACCTTCATTTACGTTACCCATGACCAGACCGAGGCTATGACCATGGGTTCCCGTATCGTCGTTATGAAGGACGGCATTATGCAGCAGGTTTCCACTCCTCAGGATTTGTATCAGAACCCCGTAAACCTGTTCGTTGCAACCTTCATCGGTTCTCCCTCCATGAACAAGCTGGAAGGCTCCAAGCTGTCCTCCAAGGACGGCCATACCTTCATCACCTTCGGCGATGAGAACGAGAACGCTACCATTCAGCTGCCCGATGCTCTGGGCCTCAAGCCCGAGGTTCTGGCTTATGTCGGCAAGGAAGTGGTTATGGGCATCCGTCCTGAGCACATCCACGACGAGGAGCTGTACCTCAACAACTATCCTCAGTACAAGTTCACCGCTACTGTTGATACCGTTGAGCCGCTGGGTTCCGAGACGAACCTGTTCCTGGTCATTGGCGGCAAGCAGTTCACTGCTCGCGTTGATCCTACCTCCGCTGCAAAGATGGGCGACAAGATCGACATCACCTTCGAGGCAGATCGTGTTCATCTGTTCGATCCCGACACCGAGAAGTGCATCGACCTCTAATTTAAGCATACTGCAAGGAGCTGGCCTTCGGGTCGGCTCCTTTTGCTTCCTTTGGGGAAAATCACGAATTTCCTGCAATCCTTCACAAGAATTCTATGAAAAAGCTGTGCAAATCGTCATGGAGGACTTGCATTATTCACAAAAAACGTTTATAGTAAATAAGTTAAATGTGTAAATAGGACTACTTTATTTACCGCAGGAGCACAACAAAACATGGAGGCGCCGGATTGGCGCTGCCCAGAAGGAGGAAACTGCTATGTCCAGCAGAATGTTTCAGAGTGTTATCATGCAGATGAAGGATGCCAGCGACCGCACCATGGGTGTGATCGACGGCGAGGGCAATGTGATTGCTGCCACAGAGCCTTCTGGTCTGGGTGATAAGTGGGAAGACGCTGTCCATCGCCTGAACGCAGCCAACGAACTGGTCACGGTAACGGACGGTAAAACCTTTAAGGCCCTGCAGAGCTGGAGCGCACGGTTCGACTACGCGGTCTATGTAGACGGCGAGGATGAGCTGGCAAAGAGCCTGTGTATTATGGCATGTGTGGCCCTCAATGGTGCAAAGACCAGCTATGAGGAAAAGCATGACCGCGGGACCTTTGTGAAAAACATCATCACGGATAATATCCTTCCCGGCGACATCTATATCCACGCCAAAGAGCTTCATTTCGTTACGGATGTACCCCGCGCGGTACTGCTGATCCGTCAGGTGGGCAAGGTAGATGTGGCGGCCATGGATATCCTGCAAAATATGTTCGTGGAAAAGCAGCAGGACTATGTGCTGTCCATCAACGAGACGGATATCGTCCTGGTAAAACAGGTGCAGCCCAGCTGCGACGGCAAAGAGCTGGTAAAACTGGCCCAGAGCATTGAGGAGACGTTGAACTCCGAAATCTTTGTGAAAACCGTCATCGGTATCGGCACCATTGCCAGCCATATCCGCGAGCTGGCGGACTCCTATAAAGAGGCGCAGACCGCTATTGAAGTGGGCAAGGTCTTTGACACGGAAAAGAGCATCATCAACTATGAGAACCTGGGCCTGGGCCGCCTGATTTATCAGCTGCCCACCACCCTGTGCGAGATCTTCCTGTCTGAGGTGTTTAAGAAGAACTCCATCGATGCCCTGGATCAGGAAACCCTGTTCACCATCAACAAGTTCTTTGAGAACAACCTGAATGTTTCCGAGACTTCCAGAAAGCTGTTTGTCCACCGGAATACTCTGGTGTATCGTCTGGAGAAGATCAAGAAGATCACCGGACTGGATCTCCGTGAGTTCGATCATGCCATCATCTTCAAGGTTGCGCTGATGGTCAAGAAATATCTGGACTCCAGAGAAATCTATATGCGCTAATCTTTGGCGCAGGAGAGGAACCCTATGTCTAGCAAAAAACAGAAAAAGATGGTGTCCATTGTAGCCGGAATTCTGGCGCTGCTGATTATCGTCCCTATTGTGGCGGAGATTATCGGCGGACTGGCCGGAATTTAAGAGGCGGCATATGGACAGTAAAATTCGTCGCTATGCTGCGGTGCTTGCAGCACTGGTCATGGGACTGTGTGCGGGACTAACCATCAATGTGGCGCAGGTTCGAAAAACATCCACAACCCCGGCACAGGACCAAGCGGTGGAAGCCGGTGCGGAGAAATACCAGGAAATCATGGACTTGGTGGACCAGTATTTCATCGGAGACGATGTGGATATGACCCAGGTGAACGATGCCATGGCGTCGGGCATTATCTCCGGACTGGGTGACCGCTGGAGCTATTATGTCTCTGCGGAGGACTACCAGAGCTATCTGAACAATATCAGCAACTCCTATGTGGGCGTTGGCATTACCATTACCGCGAAGAACGATGACGATGGTAATCTCGTTGGCTATGAGGTGACCAATGTCTCCTCCGGCGGTTCGGCGGAAGAGGCCGGGGTGCAGGCCGGAGATGTGCTCACGGCGGTAGACGGTACTTCCGTTACGGATATCTCTCTGAGCGAGGTAAAAAGCATGGTTCAGGGAGAAGAGGGCACCACGGTGAAGCTGAGCTTCCTGCGGGGAGACGAGACGGTTACGCTGACGGTAGAACGTCGGGCGCTGACGGTGGTTCCCGCATCGGGCCAGATGCTTGACGGCAATGTGGGCTATATTAAAATTGACAACTTTGACGGCGGCTGCGCCCAGGCGGTGATGGATCTGGTGGAGCAGCTCCAGGATCAGGGGGCAACCAGCCTGCTGTTCGATGTTCGGAATAATCCCGGCGGACTGAAAACAGAGCTGACCCGGCTCCTTGACTATCTGCTGCCGGAGGGGACGATTTTCCACACCATCAACTATGCCGGTGAGGAAGAAATTGTGACCTCGGATGCCGACTGCGTGGATCTGCCCATGGCGGTGCTCTGCAATGGCGACAGCTACAGCGCAGCGGAGTATTTTGCCTGTGCCCTTCAGCAGTACGGCGTGGGCAAGGTGATCGGTGAGCAGACCTGCGGCAAGGGCTACTATCAGGTGGGCTTGCAGCTCTCTGACGGCAGCTGCCTGAATCTCTCCATCGGTAAGTATTTTACCCCCAATGGCGAGAGCCTCATCGATGTGGGCGTGACTCCGGATGTGGAAATCACGCTGGATGACGACCTGAAACAGCAGCTGGCGCTTGGCAAGCTGGAGCCCAAGGATGATCCGCAGGTTCAGGCGGCACTGGGCTGTCTGCTGAACTAAAACAACAATTTATGAGAGATTTCCGCCGGTGATCGGCGAAGGAAAGGTGTTTTTGAACGATGGCAAAAGAGTATAAGCTTACCCCGGAACGTTATCAGGAACTGCAGAATGAGCTGACTTATCTGAAAACGGACCGCGATAAAGAAGTTACCGAAATGATTAAGGTCGCCCGCGGCTACGGCGACTTGTCCGAGAACAGCGAGTATGACGACGCGAAAAACGAGCAGGCAAAGCTGTATGCCCGGATTTCAGAGGTAGAGGAAATCCTGGCCAATGCCGTGGTCATCAACGCCGGTGAGTCCGACGCAGACCATATCGGCCTGGGCTGCACCTTTACCGTGCTGGATATCGAGGCGGACGAAGAGATGACCTTTGAACTGGTGGGCTCTCAGGAAGCCGACCCCCTTAACGGCAGAGTGTCTGACGATGCACCCTTTGGCATTGCGCTGGTTGGTGCAAAGGTAGGCGACGTGGTTGAGGTGGAAGCACCTGTGGGCGCCATTTCCTACAAGGTTTTGAAAATTACACGCTGAACGGAGGGGCTTCGATGCCGGAAAATATGAATGACACCGAAAATCTGGGGGAACTGCTGAAGATTCGCCGGGATAAGCTCACTGCCTTGCAGGAGGCCGGACAGGACCCCTTCCAGATTACGAAATTTGAAAAGAAGAACAACACCCAGGAGATTCGGGAAAACTTTGAGGTCATGGAAGAGCAGCCGGTGAAAATTGCCGGCCGCCTGATGTCCAAGCGCGTTATGGGCAAGGTGACCTTCTGCGATCTCCAGGACCGGGAGGGTAGAGTACAGCTCTATGTCCGCCGGGACGAAGTGGGCGAGGAGCCTTATAAGACCTTTAAGAAGTATGATATTGGCGATATCGTTGGTGTAGACGGCGTGGTATTCCGCACCCAGCGGGGAGAAATCTCGGTTCGGGCCAATCAGGTGACCCTTTTGTCCAAGTCCCTGCTGCCGCTGCCGGAGAAGTTCCACGGCCTGACCAATCAGGAGCTCCGCTATCGTCAGCGTTATGTAGACCTGATTATGAATCCCGAGGTGCGCAAGACCTTTGAGCTGCGCTCTAAGTTCATCCAGTACCTCAGACGGTTCCTGGATAATCGGGGCTATATCGAGGTGGAAACCCCTGTACTGAACACTATCTCCGGTGGCGCCAGCGCACGGCCTTTTATCACCCATCACAATACCCTGGACATCGATATGTACCTGCGCATTGCCACGGAGCTGAACCTGAAGCGGCTGATCGTGGGCGGCATGGAAAAGGTCTATGAGGTAGGCCGTATTTTCCGGAACGAGGGCATGGACCCCAAGCACAACCCTGAGTTCACCACTGTAGAGCTCTATGAGGCTTATGCGGACTTCAACGACATGATGGACCTGTTTGAGGACCTGCTGTCCGGCGCGGCACAGGAGCTCCTGGGCACCACAGAAGTGACCTGGATGGGCGAAGAAATCAGCCTGAAAAAGGGCTGGCCCCGCATGACCATGGCCGAGGCTGTGGAGAAGTATGTGGGCATTGACTTGATGGCCATCGAGGGCGACGACGAGGCTGCGGTTGCTGCTGCAAAGGCTCACGGCGTAGAGATTCCCGAGGGCAAGGAAAAGACCTGGGGCAATGCCCTCTATGAGTGCTTTGACCAGAAGGTGGAGGAGAAGCTCATTCAGCCCACCTTCATCACCATGCATCCCGTGGACGTATCGCCTCTGGCAAAGCGGAGCCCCAAGGACCCCAAGCTCACCGAGCGGTTCGAGCTGTTTATCTGCCACAGCGAGATGGGCAATGCCTTCTCTGAGCTCAACGATCCCATTGACCAGCGCCAGCGCTTCCTGAAGCAGGTGGAGCTGCGGGAGGGCGGCGACGAGGAAGCCGGCATGATGGACGAGGACTTTATCACCGCACTGTCCTACGGTATGCCTCCCACAGGCGGCCTGGGCATCGGCATCGACCGCTGCGTGATGCTGCTTACCGGCGCCAGCACCATCCGCGATGTGATCCTGTTCCCGACAATGAAGACATTAGAGAAATAAAACACTCAGAAACCCAGTGTTTTAGCGGTTTTTGGGGTGTGAAGCAACAGAAAAACCTACACCAATACACCAATTTTACACCAATTGATGCAGGAAATCGTGCAGACGCTGAAAAATCGCATAATTTGTACATTGAGTGGGCAATTCCAATCGGGATTGCCCACTTTCTAAAATGAATGGAGATATAAATATTGATTTGTAGAAGACTCAACCTGAAGTAGAGCCCATAAAAGAGATGATTTTAGACATATCAACCATTGGTTCCTGTGAAAAATCTTCATATAATGATAGAGTCGATGCAAGAAAGGAGGTGCTCCTCATGGA
>CAVJLG010000088.1:0-21515 GCA_963650135.1 Barnesiella intestinihominis
TATCATCTGAGTGATTTTCGGTTTCAGCCATGACCGGGAACCATTGTAATTACTGCGTTTCTTCAGTTTTGCTCATGGCTGATCATATCACAATTGGGGTGATTTGCAATGATTTCTGTGGTTCTCTACTGCCAAGATCCGGAGCTGGAGCAGGCAGCCGTCTCTTATCTCCAGTCCCATCCGGAATTCCGTCTCACCGAGCACACCGACAATGCCCAGGTGGCCGTTCCCGCAATTTTGGGCATTCTTCCGGACCTTGTGATATGCCAGGACGCACCGGATGCACCGGCTCTCCCGGTTTTGACGGCGGCCCATCCCTACACGCCTCAGACCTATTATCTAATCTGCGGCGTCACCCCGGAGCCGGACCATTTAATTGCGCTGCTGCGCTGCGGTATGCGGGACTGCACTTCCGGCCCCTTTGACCCATACGCTCTCGCTCAGGCGCTGGACCGGTTCCTACGGAGCACCAAGGCCCTGGACCAGCGCAGTGAAGTCGAGCAGAGCATGAAGCTGCGCCGGGTTTTGGACAAGAAATTCTTTGAGGATACCATTGTCACCAGCTCCGGTACCGCCATTTTTCAGGACTTCTCCGCATTGGAATATGAATACCAGATTTCCTTTCTCCCCGGCTGGTTCCAGGCCCTGCATATTCTGGTGGACCCGCGGCCCAAGGAAACCCTCTATGCCGATGCGTTTCTCCCGGTCTTACAGGTGGAGGCCCTTGCCCGGCAGTTTTTCCAGCCCAAATGTCACGCCATGGTGTGCTATGTCAAGGACCACAGCCTGTCGATGATTCTCAACACCCATGCGCCCTTGGCTCATTGCCGGGCACTGTGCCAGGAATTTCTCGCCCAATGTGCCAAGGAATTCTCCTGGTATACGGGGATCAACACCATCTCCATCGGCATTGGCCTGGAAACCACCCAGCCCGAGCTGCTTCCCCAGCTGATGCAGTCGGCAAAAATGGCCGGATGGATGCGGCTCAGTGAGGGAAAGGGCCGGGTGCTGGAATACAGCCACTATTACTCCCGCTACTACGAGAAGCACCGTTTTCTCTCTGCGGATACTGCCGAAGCCCTAACCCGCAGCGTGCAGAGCCGGGATGTTCCCCTGTGCATCGACACCATCCATCGCAGTCTGGATACCGCCGACGATGCCGCAGCCTATCTCTCCATGGCCCTGTCCATCAACGATGTGCTGATTGGCGCATTTCGCAATCAGGGCAGCGCCCCGGTGGTAGAGAGCAGCAAATACCTTCATCTGGCCAAAAACATGCCGCCTATGGTGGAGAATCTGGACAATTTGGACAGCATCCGCGAAGCCGTTACCAACTGGGCCCGGGAAAATATCGAGGGACTGCTGGCCCAGGAAAATCAGCGAGAGGATACGGCCATTCTCACCGCCCGGCAGTATTTGGCGGCGCACTATACCGAGCCGCTGCGTCTGGAGGACGTTGCCAGCTATGTGGGCCTTTCCGCCTCCTATTTCTGCATGAAGTTCCGTCAAAACGCAGGCAAAACCTTTGTAGAATACATCACGTCCCTGCGCATGGAGCGGGCCAAATACCTGCTGGAACACACCAGCCGGAAAATTCACGAAATCGGCGCCGACGTGGGCATTCAGGACACCCGGCATTTTAGCCGTATGTTCCGCAAGACCTGCGGCATGCTCCCCACCGAATACCGCAGCACCCACAGTAAAACCCACACTCCCGCGCCGCCCCTTTGACCGAAAACCACAATAAAACCATGGACAAATCGGATCATCCGGTCTGCCCATGGTTTCTTTTTTTCGATCAGCGCAGTATTGCTTTAGGACTGCTCGCCCAGGTAGATGCTCACCCGGCTTTGAATCACGCTTGCGGTATCCTCTGCGGTTTTATCCCCTGCAAAGAATGCCGCCGCTTCCTCCAGTGCAATTTCCATGGCAGGATCGTCATAAACCATCACGCAGCCCGCATCATAGGGCATGGCAATTGCCTCGGCATATTCCTCCTGGGTGGCCTCATCGGGATTGTTCTTCACCATGTTGTTCTCCAACTCCTGATACACATCCGCCCGAATGGGTGTGAACATGTGGGTTTGCTCCTGAATGTCATCCGTCAGGAACGACCGCAAAAACTGCCAGGCAGCATCCGGATGCTTTGCCGATGCGGGGATGGACATGCACTGCTGGAAGGTCAGACACATGCCGTTTCCCGCCGCGCCGGGATAGCCAATCATGGTCTTCCCCGCCGCCTTGGCCGGGAGCAGATTGTTGTAAGTAAACTGCGCAAACCGTCCCATGATGGGAATCACTTGCAGCATGTCGTCCTCTGTGTCGTCCCCCTCTGTACACCGGTCCCGGCAGACGTTCAGCAGGTCGATAAACGTCTGATTTTCAAAGTCGCAGGTTCCGGCTTCATAGTCCACGAACTGGCTTCCGTTGGTACCCAGAATCATACTAAGCAGTGTATCACCGCCCGAGCTCCACAGGGTTACGTCATCGGGCAGACTGTTTGCCACATTGCAGAACTCCTCCAATGTCCAGCCCATATTCTCCCCCACATACTCGCTTGGAGCCATAATGGTTCTGGCATAGAACGAACTGGGCAGCACATACATACCGCCATAAGTCTCCCGCAGAAGCTCCACGCATCTTGGAATCAGATCGTCCATGCTGAGCTCCGCATCCTGCTCCAGCAGCGGCTCCAAATCGGTCAGATAACCCTTTGCCGCATAGAGTCGGGCACTGGGCGGGGATTCCACCCAATCGCCGTCCCAGCAGATGAGATCCGGCGGAGTATCGCTCTGCATCAGCAGCTGGAGATCCATGGCGCTGCCATAGGTCACCACCTCAATGCGGTATTCGCCGCTGCTTCGGTTAAAGCGGTTGACTTGGTCGATGAGGGTGTAATCCGCCACTTCCGTCCAGCTGCGATCCGGCACCTCTTCGACCTCTGCCAGAGGATACGTCAGATAGACCGTCTCCTTCTCCGGCACCTCCGATGCAGGTACTCGGCGCAGGGATAGAATCTCCTGGTTACCCATTACGGAGCTTACGGAAATCAGGAAGGTATCCTCATCCACATACTCCACCGTTCCCACGCTGGCAGTCAAATCATAATCCGCCCACCGCAGAATTTCCGTCACCGTGCCCGTCGCCAATGCGGCACCGGACAGCATGGTTTCATTCACCAGGAAAAAGTCATAATCTCCGCCGCCGGGCAGAATCCGGACGCCAGAATCCGCCGAAAACAGCGGCTGTCCCAGCGTATGCTTTTCCCAATCGATGGTGTAGAGGGTATTGGTTGACATATTATCAAAGAGATACGCCCTGCCGCTGCTATCCCGGCAAGCGTTCAGCCAACTGTCCTGGGGTGTGTCCGAACGCGCCGCAATCGCTCCGTTTTCGTCGAGAAACAGCAGCTCCTTCTGGCTCACCATCAGCAGTCCATTGTCCTTTCCCAGAGTCAGCGCCGCCAGGACGTTATCCTCCTGATTGATGCCATAATCGGTCAGCGGGAGTTTTGCCAGCTGATTGCCCTGAGCGTCCCAGTGCTCGAGATACCCTTCCCAATCGCTGGTTTCCTGTTCCGGATCGTAGGAATCCCGATAATGAGTCACCCACAGGGAATCCTCTAAAAAGACGTATTCCCCCAAATAGTCGCTTGCCGTATCTCCCTCCGAAATGGGCGCAAGGAAAGGCATCTCCAGGGAATACATCGGTGTTCCATCCAGCCGGGTCACTGTAACGGCGCTCACCTGCTTCTCCTCATCTTGATCGATCTGATAACGGTGCCCCAGGCCGTCGTTGGTTAATGTCGGATTGTCCGCCGCCTCCGTTACATAGGTATAGTTCCCATCATTGATGCTGTTATTGGTCCACTGTGCCGGAACGATGTAATCCCCTACGGCTGTCGTTTCCACCGAGGGCGCAGGTTCCGGCTCCTTGCTGCTGACCGACGGTGCGGACGTTGTTTTCTCCCCGCAGGCCGCCAGCCCCAGCAGCAGGCACAGGGCCAGCAGCATCGATATCCATTTCTTCATATCTTTCGCTCCTTTCCGGGTGTTGCTGGCCTCTTTATAACAGATGCCCTAAGGGCATTGTCAATGGTTTTCCTGAAATTCATGAAATTTTCTTTTGAAATCATACATTTTGAGCGCTCAATGTTCACATTGTCCAGCAATATTGACACAACACCATCCTTTTCATATATTGGATTTGTACACATTCACTGTAAAGGAGGAGATTCTATGAAAAAGATCCATCGCATCTTAGCATTGACCCTTTCCCTTTGCATGGTACTCCTGCTGCTTTCCGGCTGCGGCGGAGGGAACAACAGTACATCGTCCCCGGCCCCTGCTTCCGAAGCGGCACCCACCCAATCCCAGGCTGAGGATTCCACCTCGGTGCAAGCGCCCGCTCCTGTGCCGGAAGAAGCCTCCGCCGAAGCCTCGCTGGCAGAGGCTTCTGTCCCCGTGGCAGAAGACGCATCCCCCTACACCGGTTCCACGGTCAAGGGCCTCAGCTATCCCATTGGCGACCCGGACAACCCCACGGAATTTTCCCTGTTTGCAGTCTGGGGCATGGGATTTGACGAATTCCTGGACTCCTGGAACTCCCTTCCCCGGCTGGACGACATTCAGGCTGCCACAGGCTGCCGGATGGTCTTTAAAGAGGTCAGCGCCACCGGCGCCACCGAGCAGTTCAACCTGATGGTAGCCAGCGGCGACCTGACCGATATCATCCAGGCGGCGGACTATTATGTGGGCGGTCTGGGCGCTGCCTACGACGATGAAGTCATCATCGATCTCACTGACATCATCGAAGGAAACGCGCCTATCTATTACGACCTGCTGATGAATCACGCCAATCAGGCCACCCGTGACACGGTGCTCACCGATGGGCGGCACCTCTCCATGAACACCCTCAAGGACGAAGCCGTCAGCGATATGGGCCTTGTGGTCCGCGGCGACTGGCTGGATGAGCTGGGCCTCTCCGTCCCCGAAACTCTGGGCGAGTTCACGGATATGCTCTATGCCATTCATGATAAATACGACTGTCAGCAGACCCTGTATGTCAACAGCTCCGGCGAAATTCAGTATATGGACGGTATTTTCGGCGCCAGTATCTTTAAGGTTTCCGGCGCCACCGACATCTCTCCCTATGTAATGGACGGCACCGTAACCTCCGGTCTGCTCTCCGATGAATTCCGGGAGTATGTGGAATACATCCGGGACCTGATTTCCGACGGCATTATCTATAAGGATTTCTATGTCAACGCCTCCACCGAGTCCGAGGCCTGGGGCCTGGTTTCCTCCGGCGACACTGGCGTATGGCGGCTGGGCGCCGATTCCATGCACAAGGTCCCCGACTATGCCGAGGACGCAAACGCCTATGCACTGCCCATTCCCAAGCTGGTGAAGGAGCAGGGCGACCAATACCTCTTCGGTCAGCAGGTGGCCCTGGCAGATAATAAGGGCTATTCCCTGACCAATCAGTGCGAAAATCCAGAAATGGCCCTGCAATTCTTCGACTGGTTCTTTACCGACGAGGGCGTGCTGCTGAGCAACTATGGCATCGAGGGCGAAACCTATGACATGGTAGACGGCGAGCCCCAGTTCAACAGCTTTATCACCGATAACCCCAATCCAAACCTCCATATGATGTTCGCGGTCATCCTCAACACCTATAACCAGTGCCCCATCTATAACATCGTCTCGAAGATGTGGGTGGGCTATACCCAGGAGGAGAAGGACGCCATCCATCTTTGGAGCGACACCAGCAACGACGACACCTCCCGCGCCCTTCCCACCGCCGCGGCCCTGAACACCGAGGAAACCAGCCTGATTTCCAATCAAATGACCGCAGTGATCAGCTATGCGTCGGAAGAGGTATTGAAGTTCATGACCTCCGCCACCGAGCTCAACGACGACACCTGGGCCACGTTTAAGGACAATTGCATTGCCCAGGGCCTGGACGAGTGCCTGGAGGTCTATCAGAAGGCCTATGAGGAATATCTCAGCGGTGACCGTGCAGCAGCCAGCACGCCCGGCGCACCTCCCGATGGCGGCGGTGCACCTCCCGACGGTGCTGCCCCCGAGGGTCCTCCTCCGGATTAACCGCATAAAAACAAACAGGACGCAGAAGATTTTCTCTGCGTCCTGTTTTGCATATTATCGAATGGTTTTGAGCCAGCGCTGAATTTCCGCGTCCGAGGTGCACTGATGATTTCCGTCAAACCGGATGTCCAGCCCCGGCTTGACCGTTGCGCCCTTGCAGGCTGTTTTGATATCCTTCATGGTATGGCCCAGCCAGCCGCCATTGGTGGCAAAGGGATACACCGTCTTTCCCGCAAGGTCTGCCTTCTTTAAGAACGTATGCATCGCCGGAGCAAAGGTATACCACCATACCGGGCTGCCTAACACAACGGTATCATAGTCCTCCAGGTTCACGGTAAGGGGCTTTAGCGCTGGGCAATAGCCGGATTCCACCTCTCGCTGCCCCTGATCCACCACCTGATTGTAGCTTCCGGTATAGGGCGCGGCGGTATCGATGCGCACCAGATCCCCGCCGATTTTCTGTTGCATTTTCTCCGCGATTCCCTTGGTGTTGCCGCCATAGGAATAGTACAAAATCAACGTTTTCATGGTTGTCGCCCCCTTCGTTACGCCAGCGGCTTCCCTCTGAATACAGGAAATACGTTGTAATCGCCATAGTCCTCCAGACGCTCCATGTGCATCAAAGTATCCATGTCCCCCTGGGAGATTTCAAAATTCACCGCCACATTGCTCTCCATATGCGCGGGATTTGCCGTCTTGGGCAGCGCCACCGCCCCAAGCTGGAGCACATAGCGGATACACAGCTGCGCCGGAGATACGCCATACTTCTTCGCCATTTCCGCAATGGCAGGGTTCTTCAGCGCCTCGCCATGGGCAATGGGCGAATAGGCCTCCACCTGAATGCCCTCCTGGCGGCAGTAATCCATCAGCTCCAAATCCGTGCCGGTAATGTGCAGCAAAATCTGATTGACCATTGGCCGTACCCGGCAGTCCTTCAGCAAATTCTCCAGGTCGTCCTTGAGGAAATTGGATACGCCGATGACGCGGACCTTGCCTGCCTTCTGGGCATCCTCCAGAGCGCGCCAAACCGCCTTGTTTTCCTCGAAATACCGTTTCTCCACCCGGAACTCCGTCCAGGGCTGGGGCGAATGGATAATCATCTGGTCGAGATAGTCAAGGCCCATTTTCTCCAGGGTTTCATCGATGGAACGGGCCGCCTCCTCATAGGTTTTCAGCTCAGCGGCAACTTTGCTGGCCACAAACAGCTGCTCCCGGGGCACGCCGCAGGTGCGAACGCCTTCGCCCACGCCCCGCTCGTTGCCATAGGCCTGGGCCGTGTCAATGAGCCGATAACCCAGCTTGACAGCAGCTCTGACTGCCTCCGCAGCCTTGTCGTCGTCAATAAACCAGGTGCCAAGGCCCAGCTTTGGGATGGAAATGTCGCCGGTCAGTGAATAAGTTTCTTCCAAAATCATTGCGATTTCCTCCATTCTAGTTGTGTTCTACGGTATACCGGAGCCAGACGCTTCCGCCGTCCATGGCCCGGGCCTCTTTCAGCCGGAAGCCCAGTGCATGATCCTCGGAAAAGCCATTTTGTGCCCGGAACAGCGGCGGCGTATCAGGATTTCCGTCCGCAGCCGCAGCCAGCACAATACTCACCTCGTCGCACATTCCCGCTTGCAGGAACGACCAATTCAGTACGCCGCCACCGCCCAGCATCAGGGTGTCGATGTGGAACAGCTCCTTGAGTTTTGCCAGCGCCAGGGCATAGTCCAGCTCCGTTTCGCCCGCTATGATATAGGAGATCCCCAGCTTCCGCAGAAACGCCTTATACGCATTGCTGGCCTGACCGGTGAGCACCTCGATCACATGGGCCGTGGTATCCACATAGTGCAGCGTGGCGCTTTCCCAGCCCAGCTTTCCATGGGGGTCCACCGACACATAGAACATGCCGAACTCCGGCTGCGCCAAATAATCCCCCGCAAGTACGGTGGGCGCGGCCGCATCCAGCACCGGCTGCTTGTAAAAGGAATACGCTCTCAACGTGCTGGGTGCCGAGGAGGTCTGCTCCATCATCCGAGACAGCAATATCGCTTCCCAGCGTGTAGCGCTTCGAAATGGCATGACCCCGACAGACACCGCCGTAAAGCACTATCGCGGCGTGGATATGCCCCATACCCGCTATCTTGTACGAAAATAACCATTTTCGTACTGATCATCAATTATCCAATCAGGACAAGGAGGAATTTCTATGAAAACACGCAGCCTGGGCAAGACCGAGCTCCAGGTCAGCGAAATCGGCTTCGGCGCAGAATGGCTGGAGCGGCACCCGGAGGAGGAAGGCATTGCGCTTATCCAGCACGCCCACGACCAGGGCATTAACATTCTGGATTGCTGGATGGCAGACCCGAAATCCCGGAATATCATCGGTGAAGGCATCAAGTCCTGCCGCGATCAGTGGTACATCCAGGGCCACATCGGCTCCACCTGGAAGGACGAACAGTATTTCCGCACCCGGGATATGGCCTATGTCCGCCCCGCCTTTGAAGACCTGCTCACCCGGCTCCAGACCGACTATATCGACCTGGGCATGATCCATTATGTGGACTCCGAGGAGGAATGGGAGCAGATTCAGCACTCGGATTATTTGGACTATGTGATGGCGCTCAAGCGCACCGGCGTGATTCGGCACATCGGCTTGAGTTCCCACAACCCCAAGGTCGCCATGAAGGCTGCACAGTCCGGCTATGTGGAGATGATTCTGTTCAGCATCAACCCCGCCTTTGATATGCTCCCCGCCAGCGAGAACATTGAAACCATGTTCGCCGAAAATTATGACGACGCGCTCAAGGGCATCGATCCGGACCGGGCGCTGCTGTACAACCTATGTCAGCAGAACGATGTGGGCATTACGGTAATGAAGGGCTTTGCCGGTGGCCGCCTGTTCGACGAAAAGCGTTCGCCCTTTGGGGTAGCCCTGACCCTGGTGCAGTGCATCCACTATGCCCTTACCCGCCCCGCTGTCGGCTCCATTCTCTGCGGCTATGACAGCACCGAGCAGCTGGATCAGGCCGTGGCATACGAAACTGCAACCGATGAGGAAAAGGACTATGCATCGGTGATCGCCAATGCTCCGCAGCACTCCTACCGCGGGCAGTGTACTTACTGCGGCCACTGCAAGCCCTGTGTGATGAATCTGGACATCGCCATGATTAACAAGTTCTATGATCTGGCCACCATGCAGCCCCAGGTTCCCGCCACCATCCAGTCCCACTATCAGCTGCTGGAGCATACGGCTTCGGAATGCATCGGCTGCCACGCCTGCGAAGCCCGATGTCCCTTCGGCGTGCCCATTGCCCAGCGGATGGAGCAAGCGGCAAAGCTGTTTGGGTGCTGATTCCCGCTCTATTCAAATAAAATTGCCTGCCGGAGTTCTGCAACGCTGTGGAACTCCGACAGGCATTTCCATATTGTAGCCTGCACAACAGATCGAACATTGCGCCGCTCTTTCGAATTCGATATAATGGAACCATAAACAGGATGGAAGGAGCCCCGATATGAGTGAACTGGTAAAATTTCAGCGCGGCGTTTATACCCCCGCCGAGCAGGCAGCCCTGGATGCATGGGTCAAAATGGAGTACCACTCCCATATGCCCCCGATGCCGCCTCAGGCCCAGCCCAAGGATATGGACGTGATTTCCGGCTACGAGATGTATTACTATGCCAAGGGCTGGGACCCCTGGAACCCCCTTTATTACGACTACAACTATGCCAAAAATACCCGCTGGGGCGATGTGCCGGTGATGGCAGGCATGCGGGAGCCCATGGGCATGGGCATGCTCCCCGACGAGCTGGGCTTTGAGGCCACCCCGCCCACCGATGCCAGCTTTGTGGGCGACGGCTATGACTTTGAGCTGTACTACTATAAGCCCATGCTCTCCGGCGACCATTTCCACACCAAGAAAGTCGGCCAGACCTACACCGACCTGACGGAAGACGGCTCCACCACCCGTTTCTTCGTCACCTGCATCACCACGGATATGTTCAACCAGAAGGACGAGCTGGTATGCCGCGCCGTGATGCATTGGCCCTGCTTCCTCAGCAAATTTGCCGACGGCCGCCAGATGACCCGGGACGAGCTGATGGAATATCGCAGAGCCGAGATGATGAAAAACGGCGGCCCGCAGCGCTACCTCCGCCCCGCCCACAAATACACTGACCAGGATTGGGAGGTACTCAAGGAAATTTGGCGGAACGAGGTCATTCGCGGCAAAAACACCCTGTATTGGGAGGACGTGCAGATCGGTGACCGCCCGCCCATGACCGCCGAATCCCCGGTAACCGACTATGACGCCCGCCGCTATACCGGAACCCACCATACCGTCGGCGCCATTGCCGGTGATACCGTCCGGGATTTCGTGATGGGTAAACGGGTGGAGCGTCGGTTCCAGAAGCGGGAGGATGGCGTGATCTATCTTCCGGAGTCGGAGCGCACCCATTTCCTCAACTTTGTCGGTCGGAACTTCTGCCGCCGCCTGGTGACCAACTGGATGGGCGACGACGGCATGATCCGCAAGATGGGCTGGCGCATGGTCAACGACTATCCCCCGGAGAAGCAGTTTAACCACTTCCCTGCCGGTCACTTCCGGGAGAGCTGGCTGCTGAAGGTGCCGGAGCTGAAGGAATCGGGCCGCTTTATGAACACCCATGGCATGGGCCCCGACTGCGCGCTGGTACACGGCTATGTCACCGATAAATGGATTGAGCCGGAAACCGGCGACCATCTGGTGATGCTGACCGTCTGGTGCGAGGATATGGACGGGAACATCTTCCAGGAGTGTGAATTCTCCGTGGTGCTGCCCACCAAGGCATAAGCAAACGATAAAACCGGTCCGTCATGGGCCGGTTTTTCTTTGATGCAGTATCCAATTTTAACGTTCATTTCATAATATTACAAATCATATCTTCTTCAAATACGGCAACAATATGGATGGTCACAAAGACCGGTGCGATACCGAATGATTTCATCCACGCTATGCAGCATTCTGCGAGCGCCGCAAATCCTTCGGTATTGCCGAGAAAAAATGAAGGAGATGTGTATCATGAAATCCAACAACAACGCAGTTGTACCCGAGGCTCGTGAGGCTCTGGACAAGTTCAAGATGGAGGCTGCTGCCGACCTTGATGTTCCGACCTCATATTGAAAAATAACATATACTTACAGATTCGACCC
The DNA here is from genome assembly GCA_963650135.1 of Barnesiella intestinihominis. Classification (GTDB taxonomy): domain Bacteria; phylum Bacillota; class Clostridia; order Oscillospirales; family Oscillospiraceae; genus HGM13006. The sequence goes on from CAVJLG010000088.1 coordinate 11,281, forward strand.
ATTAAATTGAATTATCATGATATATATTCCATTTATTTCTTTCTAAATCCATATTTAGCTGATAAATGGGTTGTTCGTCAAAATGACGAAACATTCTCCGCTATAAATTCCTCTTATATACAATTTCGTTTTTGCTTATCCATTTTGCAAGAATTTATTCATTTGACCTGATACATAGCGCCTGTCCTGCACGGCTCCACTCCCGCAGGACAGGCGCTATTTCTGTTTACAGGGGGGGTGATATACGACTCAGGAAAACGAAGCAGCCACAGAAACTTGACCGGAGGTAATGTTTATGCTTGATTATATCTATTCCGAGCAGGCCAGCCAATACGCCTACTACCGAATTCCGAAGATCCTGTTCACCGATGACCGCTATCGGGACATTTCCACCGACGCCAAGGTACTCTATGGACTGCTGCTGGATCGGGTCTCCCTGTCCATCAAAAACAAATGGGTGGATGACCAGAATCGGGTGTTCATCATTTTCTCCCTGGCAGATGTGCAGGAGTCCTTAAACTGCGGTCCGCAGAAGGCAACCGCCCTGTTCCGGGAACTTGAGAAAAAAGCGGGCCTGATCGAGCGAAAACGTCAGGGCCTGGGAAAGCCAAATCTGATCTATGTAAAGAACTTCTGCGAAGCACCTCGAGAATCAGCAATCCAGAATCATGAAAATCATCTATCAGGAATGATGAAAAACGAGATTCCAGAGTCTACGGAAATCATCATTCCAGAATCTCGAAAATCATCAGGAATCAATACTAATCTAATCAAGACTGAATCCAGTAATCTTAAATCGAGTCATTCTATTCTGGACGAAGGATATGAAGCGAAGCGCGATGCCTATGATCGCTATCTGGATGGTCAGCTTCAGTTGGAGGTTCTGCGGCAGGAATATCCGCTCCAGCAGAAAATGCTGGAGGAAATCAAAAGTCTGATTCTCAGCGTGCTGCTAACCGATGCACCTACCGTTCGCGTCCGGAAGCAGAACATGCCAACCGCTGTGGTCAAGTCCCAATTCATGAAGCTGGACGCCGATCACATCCGCATGGTCATGGACGGCCTGACTAAGACCACCACCCAAATCAAGGACGTTCGGCAGTATCTGCTGGCGGTGATCTACAACGCCCCGGATACCATCGACACCTACTATCAGCTCCGGGTCAACCACGATATGGCGCGGAGCCAAAATTCACAGGAGGCAAATTCATGTCAAAACCAACTGTAATCGCCATCGTCAACCAGAAGGGCGGCACCGGCAAGACCTGCACCGCAGAAAACCTGGGCGTTGGCCTGGCATCCTCGGGCCGGAAGGTGCTGCTGGTGGACTTTGACCCACAGGGCAGTCCGACCATCAGTCTGGGCTATCCTCGGCCTGACGAGCTCTCGCCCACCATCTCAGATATGCTGGCAGGCATCCTGCGGGAACAGTCTATCCCTTCCGGTTTGGGGATTCTCCGAAATTCCGAAGGTGTGGAGCTGATGCCCGCCAATATCGAGCTCTCCGGTCTGGAAGTTTCCCTGGTGAACGCCATGAGCCGGGAGACCATTCTCCGGCAGTATCTGGACCCCGTGAAGCGGAACTATGACGTCGTTCTCATCGACTGCTCTCCCAGTCTGGGGATGCTGACGGTCAACGCGCTGGCTGCTGCGGACAGTGTCATCATCCCGGTACAGGCCCAGTATCTCTCGGCCAAAGGTCTGGAACAATTGCTTGGCACCATCAACCGGGTCAAGCGGCAGATCAACCCCAAGCTACGGATTGAGGGCGTGCTTCTGACCATGGTAGACAGCCGCACCAACTATGGTCGTGACATCAGCAGTCTGATCCGGGACACCTACGGCGGCAAACTCCGGGTGTTTGATGCGGAAATTCCCCGTTCCGTCCGGGCTGAAGAAATCAGTGCAGAGGGCAAAAGCATTTTTGCCCATGATCCCAGGGGCAAGGTGGCCGATGCCTATCGTGCCCTCACAAAGGAGGTACTGAACGATGCCGAAAAGAGGCGCAAACGTCAGCTTGAGCAGCTACGATGAGATTTTTTCCACCGAGGAAACCCGCAGTCAGGACAATCTGGAGAAGATTCAGAATCTCCCACTGGCAGAACTCCACCCCTTTCAGAATCACCCCTTCAAGGTAGTGGATGACGAGGCCATGCAGCGGACAGTGGAAAGCGTGGCCCGGTATGGGGTGCTTGCTCCGGCCATTGCCCGCCCCCGGCCAGAGGGCGGCTATGAGATCATCTCCGGCCATCGGCGACTACACGCCGCAGCGCTGGCAGGGCTGAAAACCATTCCGGTGATTGTGCGGAATATGGACGATGATGCGGCGGTGATTGCCATGGTGGATGCCAATTTACAGCGGGAGACCATTCTTCCCAGCGAGCGGGCTTTTGCTTACAAGATGAAGCTGGAAGCCATGAAACATCAGGGACAGCGCACGGATTTAACTTCGGGCCAACTTGGCCCGAAGTTGCGTTCAGATGAACAGCTTGCGCTAGACTCGGGAGAAAGTCGAAAGCAAGTACAGCGCTTCATCCGTCTTACCGAACTGATTCCTGAGCTGCTGGACATGGTGGATCAGAAGCAGCTTTCCTTCAATCCGGCGGTGGAGCTGTCCTATCTCTCCCAGCCGGAGCAGCGCGAGCTTCTGGACGCCATGGACTACGCCCAATCCACCCCTTCACTGTCCCAGGCCCAGCGCCTGAAAAAGCTCAGTCAGGAGGGAACCCTGGATCTGGGCACCATGCGAACCATCATGAGCGAAATCAAAAAGCCGGAGCTGGGCAATGTCACGCTCAAGGACGCCACGCTGCGGAAATACTTTCCCCGCTCTTACACGCCCCGGCAGATGCAGGAAACCATCATCAAGCTGCTGGAACAGTGGCAGAAACGACGTCAGCGCGATATGGAGCGCTGAAAACATCATTCATATTCAGTAAACCATGCGCTCAAATAACCGGGGGCGCTGTTTTTATACCCATTTTGAAAAAGGAGACGTTTTATATGGAAATCATGAAGAATCTGTTCGACCAGTCCGCCGTAAACACACATTCCCCGATGACGCTGCCCACAGACTTTCAGCAGCTGCACCGGGAACTTATGAGGGACTGGAAGCAGGCGGCACTGGAATCTCTCGGGACGATGCCTGTGGACGAAATGGAGGAAGCACCCCTGCTGATTGCCGCAGCCGCTGATGAAGCAACGGTAATCGTGTCCTTTGCCGATCTGGACGGAAGTCGAATGCCTGAAAATCTCGTCTTTGCCCAGGAGGTCTACACCGGCCTCATGGTTGGCTTTGATGCGGATCAGGCCATTCTGGATGACGAAGTGCTGATCTATGGGCCGGTCTGGTTCTTCCGCTGCAATGACCGGGGAACGATTTGTTCCGTGACCGCGGAGGACTATTACCGCATCCGGAGGCTCTGCCAGCTGTGCCGTGACACGATCTATTGTCTGGAGGCTGACGGCACCTGCGATGCCCTGCGGCTGAATCTCAAGGGCTATGCGCCCAAGGACTGAGAGATTGTCGGCAAAACAATGAAATGGAGGTATGCTATGAGTAAGAATGCAGGCCGCAAGCTGGTCTATGTGTCCACGTCCTGGGACAAGAATTTTCCCGCCGTGATGGAACGAGCCAGCAACTATTGTCAGCTGCTCTATCAGGCGGGCTACGCCCCGGTTTGCCCCATGCTGATGTTCAGCTGTTTTTTGAAGCTGGAGGACCCCAAGGCCCGGACGGAAATGCTGGGTATGTGCAAGTCTTTGATGAGCAAATGCTGGTGTCTGTTCGTGTGCGGCGACCCCGGCTGTGAGGACATCGCCCGGGACATCGCCACCGCCAAGGCACTCCATGTGGAGGTTATGAGTCTCAGCGGCATCATCGACTTTGGCGGGAAATTCTGATGACCGATTTCTTCGGAATTCCGCCCTGACCTTCTGCTGCCCCAATCCATCCGCAGGAGGTTTTTTCATGCAAGAAGAAGTTGAAAACCGGACCGTAAACTTAGCCATCAGCACCACAAAGCTCACCCTCCGGGCAATCATCACCGGCTACCGGAAATACCAGTCCCATCACTCCAAATCCAAGGCAGCCAAAGCCGCCAAGCAGGTTAAAACGTCCCAGGGCAGGCAGACCGTTAAGGAACTGGTGGGTCAGGGTCAGGGCGTCAGCTCCATTCCATTGGATCAGACCAATCTCCGGGACTTCCACCGGGTGGCCCGGAAGTATGGCATCGACTATGCCATCACCAGGGATAAATCCCGGCAGCCGCCTCGCTATATCGTGTTCTTCAAGGCCAGAGATGCCGATGCCCTAAATGCCGCCTTCCGGGAGTTCATGGTGAAAAAACTGGGCAAACGGAGGGCTGCCAGCGTGCTGGGCGAACTGGAACAGGAGAAGTCCCGAGTGAAGCCGGACAAGACCCGGGAGAAAAATATGGAGCGGAGCCTGTAAGTGCTTTTCTCCAGGAAAACAGGAGGTATTTATGACACGAAACACACCCGCCCGCATGATTGCGCTACTGCTGTTATTGGCTGTCCTTCTGGGGATGCTGCCCGCCGTGTTTGCGGCAGATATGGAGGACAGCACCGCAACAGAAAGCGTTCTGGACAGCAGTGCAGTCGAGGCGGAATCTGTTCCTTCCGCTGAGGAAGATTTCGTTCCAGAGGACTATGATTCCATCGCTGAGAACAGTGCATCGGAAGACGCCCAAGAGGATGATGATAGTTGGGACTTCGACGACGACTGGGACGGCCCCCGCAGTGACGACGGCGCGCCCCTGACCCGGAATGAGGTTGCAGCTTACGCATCCACAACGCCTATGGGCAAAACCGACTGCGTTACCTTCCCGCAGTACACCTCGCCCACCTGGTACTGCAATCGCTATTACACCGATGGCACCCACAAATACGGTCACTATTTCTATGCCAGTGCCATTGCCTATCATTCCATGGACGGCGAGCCTGCCTACTGCATCGAGCCGAACACCACCTCCATCGCCGGGGCCAGCTATTCCAGCTACTCCGGCAACAGCGCCAGCAGCACCAGCTACTGGATGTATGAGCTGGACGCCACCCAGCGGAGCAATATTCAGAAGATCCTCGCCTTCGGCTATCCCAACCGCACCTACGGCTACAGTTGGAAGGCGGAGTATGCCGCCACCCAGGTGCTGATTTGGGAGGTCATCATGCGGCAGCGATACGCAGACATTCAGAATTGCTCAGACTACGGCCTCTATTATGCAGTCAAGAAAACCCTGGGCGATGACCTGTACTACCCCTACATGGCGATTCTCGATGCCATTTCCACCGGGATCTCCAATGGTTCTGTTCCCAGCTTTTCCGGCAGCTCCAGCCCTGGCACTGTGAACCTGACCTTTAACAAGGCCACGAACTGCTATGAGGCAACCGTTACCGATACCAATGGCGTACTGAGCTATTTCACATTCAGTTATCCCGGCGTGACCTTTACTCGTTCCGGGAACAGCCTGAGCATTTCGGTCCCCGCCGATTCCATCGACAATGTGGCGTGTCAGACTATCACCGGCACCAGCAGCCAGGTGGATATGGACACTTCCAATCCGACCATTTGGGAGAACAGCACCTATCAGACGGTGCTCACCAATGGCGGCGCTTCCAATCCCAAGGCGTATCTGACGCTCAGCTACACACCTCCGGCCCCGGAAACAAGCACTTTGAAGCTCATCAAGCGGGTATCGGACAGCAGCATCGGCCTGGGCGGCTGGAGCTTCACCATTCGGAACGATGCTACAGGCGCGTCCGTCACCCGAACCACGGACAGCTACGGCAATATCACCGTCTCGGATCTGGAGGCCGGGACTTACACGGTCACGGAGCAGGCCGTGTCCGGCTATGTGATTCAGCCTGCCCAGACTGTTACCCTACAGCCCGGCGGCACCAGCACTGTCATGTTTACGAACACACCTCTAACTGGCGGGCTGACAGTGCAGAAATCCGTGAACTACGGCAGTCTCAAGGGCTTTCAGTTCCGGCTCTACGGCACCTCCACCATTGGCAAGAATGTGGATGTGACCGTGAGCACCAATTCTTCCGGCATAGCGTCCTTCTCCGGGATCTATGTGGGAACCTACACCCTGGAGGAGCTAGACCCCGGCAATGCCTATCTTCCTGTCCGTGCCAAAACTGTGACCATTTCCGCAGACAGCACAACCGGCACTGGAAGCGCGGAGACCATCAGCTTCACCAACACCTATAAGTATTGGCATGCCACCGTTACCAAGGTCGATGCGGACGGTGCAACTGCCCAGGGTGATGCCACTCTGGACGGCGCAGAATACACCCTCTACCGGAATGGCACCGCCGTGAAAACCTACACCATTCAGAACGGCAGCTTTACCACGGATTCTTATCCCTGCACGGAGAGTGATGCGGTTTACACCTTGAAGGAAACCAAGGCCCCCACAGGCTATCAGCTGGATACCACGGTCTATCCGCTGAAAACCAGCTACAGCCACTATTCCGAGGCAGACAACCACATTGCCCTGACGGTATCGGATCAGGTCATCATCGGGAGACTTCAGGTCAGCAAATACGCCCGGAATCAGGTTTCAGGAACCCAGCAGCCGGAGGATGGAGCTGTTTTCCGCGTATGGCTGAAATCCGCTGGCGGCTACGACAAGGCCAAGGATTCCGAGAGAGACATGATTACCGTCGGCAAGGACGGCAAGGGCACTTCCAAGGACCTGCCCTACGGCACCTACTGCCTCCAACAGGTCTCCGGCTGGACGGGCTATGATCTGGATGAAACCGTTTACGAAGCGGCGATCACCGAGCACGGCAAAACCGTCACCGCCGACACCAGCGGCAACAAGCTGGAGCTGCACAATAACATCTGGACTGGCAAGCTAACCATCCGCAAGGTGGACGGTGACACCCAGGAGCCTCTGTCCAACGCCATGTTTACCTTAACGGGCAGCGACGGCAGTAAGCAGGTCATAGGCACAGACGGAAACGGTACTGCGTTCTTTGAAAATCTAGTCTATGGCGTTACCTACACCTGGACGGAGACCGCAGCACCCCACGGCTACCTGCTGGATGAAAGCAACACCGGCACCTGGACGGTGGCCAAGCACGATGATTCCATCACCGTCACCTGTGAAAACAAACGGCGGCCCGGAAGCATTTCTGTTTCCAAGCAGGATGCAGACGGCAGCCTGCTTCCCGACTGTACCTTCCTACTGGAATACTATGACGGAAGCCAGTGGAAGCCCGTTGTGTCACGCGCCAACGACGTAATCGCCAAGGGCTATACCAGCACCGCAGACGTCCAGAACGGCCAGCTCACCACGGATACTCAGGGTACCGTCACCTATGAGGGGCTTTGGGCAGACGGCGAGACAAAATATCGTCTCACCGAGGTCAGCGCACCCAATGGCTATGAGCTCTTGTCCGAGCCGGTATTTGAGGGTGTGATCCCCGCAGAATACCCGGAGCAGGACGTTACGCTGGAGCCTGACGAAACGGAGAACGGCACGGCCTATTTCTATGACCTGACCTTCACCGTCAAGAACAATCACATCTACACGCTGCCCCTGACTGGCGGACGGAACTTTCCCTTTGTGCCTCTGGCGATGTTACTGATTGCCATGGGCGCATTTTTCTTTGTCCGCTATGGACGGCGCAAGCTGTTTCACCACATCTAACAGGAGGATGATTCTATGAAAAAGATGCACTTAAAGCGGCTCACGGCACTGGCGCTGGGCCTCAGTCTGATGGCAAGCGCCCTGATCCCCGGCGTTTCCGCCGCCGATGAAGCGTCGGCCACGGTGGATACTGAAAAGCCGGTGTCCCTGACCCTTTATAAGTACGACACCACTACCGCTGCCCAGGATGGTGCCTGGGATGTCAGCAGCTACGTTTCCACCGGCAGCTATGATTCCGATGTAAATGCAGCCCTCAGCCAGTACGCCATTCAGGGCGTGGAATTCAGCTACATCCGGCTGGGCCAGCTGTCCATGTACAAGGGTGTGTCCAAGGACGGTCAGCAGGAGACCATTCCCCTGTACGGCTTCACTGAGAATACCAAAACCGGCAGTAAGGAGACCATTCAGTTTCTCTCCGCCCTGGGACTCACCACCAACGACGCCTATCGGGTGGATCACGACGCCCGGCAGAACCGCGTCTGGTATTTTGAAAGCGACACGCTTATTAACGCGCTGTCCGATGCTCTGAGCCGAAACTCCACCGCCACCAAAGCGGCGATGGAGCAGTATATGCAGGACTGCGGCGGCATTGCCCTGTCTGAGACTGACCAGAACGGCAAGACCGGAGCCTCCAATCTGGAGCAGGGCCTTTATCTGGTCATTGAGACCCGGGTACCGGAGAATGTCACCTCTACCACCGATCCTTTCCTGATCTCCCTGCCCATGACCACCATTGACGGCACTGGCTGGAACTACAATGTCACGGTATATCCCAAGAACGAGACCGGTATGCCGGATCTTAGCAAGACGGTCCGTGAGGCCCAGGCTGACACCGGCAAAAACAATGGCTCCGCCGATGACATTACCGACGGTTACGCCCATACCGCCACTGCCTCTGACGGTGATATGGTGGAGTACCAGGTGATCTCCACACTGCCCACCATCACCTCTCCCGCCACGGCGCTGACCACCTACACCTTTGTGGACAGCCTCTCCAAGGGTATCCAGTACAACAAAAGCGATGTGAAGCTGGAGTTCTTCCGGGACAAAGCCTGCACCGATTTGGTGACCGCATGGACGGAGGCAGACGGCAAATTCACTGCCAGCTACACCGATTATGACCCGGCCAATGGTTCTTCCATGACCATCGAAATGACCCAGGCGGGTCTGGACGAAATCAACAGCGCCGAAACCGTCTATGCTCCCGCCGTCAGCCTGCGCCGGGGCTACAGCGACCTCACTCTGCGGATCACCTATGCCTGCACCGTGGGCAGTGATGCCGCCACCGTCTATGGCGATTCCGGCAATCCCAATGAAGTGGAGCTGACCTGGAAGCGCACCAACACCGACTATTACGACACTCTGAAAGATTGCTGCCACGTCTACACCTACGGCATTGACCTGACCAAGGAGTTCTCCGATCACAACGGTGACTTTTCCAAGGTCAAGTTCCTGCTCCATAACACCACGGACGGCTATTATGTGCAGGCGGCGCTGAACCAGAGCGAGGGCGTTTACTATGTAACCGGCCACACCACGGAGGAGGCTGAAGCCACCAATTTTGTGCCCATGTCCGACGGTACCAACAAGGGTAAGGTTTTGGTGAAAGGCCTGGAGGATGACACCTATGTGATCACCGAAACCGCCACGGACAGCGGCTATGCCCTGCTGAAAGAGGACATCACCGTGGTGATCTCTCAGAGCGCCGGTACTCAGGTCTGCGATGTATGCGGCGCGAATCTCCTGACAGCTTCCGCCACGGTCAATGGCAAGGCCGTGGAAATGCTGGAGGACAACGGTTCTGTCTCCGCACTGGTACCCCTGACCGTCATCAACACCGCCAACTTCGAGCTGCCCAAGACCGGCGGCAGCGGCAATAAGCTGCTTTACGGCATGGGCATTCTGGCTCTGCTGGCCGCAGTTGGCAGCGCAGTCGTACTCACCCGAAAGCGCCGCACATGAGCCGGGGCCGCAAACGCAGGGAGCGCTCTCATCCGAGGGCGCTCCCCATTCTGATCTCTGCGGTGCTGTTTCTCTCCGGCTGCGGAATGCTCCTGTACCCGACGCTCTCCAACTGGCTCAGCAACCGCCATCAGTCTGAGCTCTATGCGGAGTATACGGATCAGGTGGAAGATCTGGACGATGGGGACGCCGAGGCGGAGCTGGAACGGGCCAGAGATTACAACGACCAGCTGGCCAATCAGGTGAAGCTGGTCTCCGATCCCTTCCGGGATGGGAATGCAGACACCTCCGAGTATGATTCACTCCTGAACGTTACCCCGGCTGGGGTCATGGGCTATGTGGAGATCCCCAGCATTGGCGTATTCCTGCCCATTTTTCATGGAGTCAGCAATGACATTCTCATGAAGGGCGTGGGACACCTGCCGGAAACCTCCATGCCCGTGGGCGGCCCCAGCACCCATGCGGTTCTAGCGGGGCATTCCGGCATGAGCGGGGCCCGGCTGTTTACCGACTTGACGAAGCTCAAGTCGGGGGATGTGTTCTATATCCATGTGTATGACCGGGAGCTCACCTATACCGTGGATCAGGTCA
>CAVJLG010000089.1:0-19578 GCA_963650135.1 Barnesiella intestinihominis
GGTTATGAGGGTGTCTCCGCTAAAATTCCTTGGACGGATTGCATAAAACAGCACGGAATGGATGATATTTCAGCGCATTTGCACATTATTTCAGCCTGATTTGTCCAACTGGTGCTTCGGCGTTTTTCCGGTAGTGGGTCAGAATGCGGGTCAGCCCCCCTATGCAGAAAACGCAGGGCGCACCGTTTTCTTTTGCACCTGCTCCATCCAAGCCCAACTCAGTATTCATTCAACCGTCTTGCTTTCAAAATAGTTCCGAAACCCACCGAACTCTGTAATATCCAATGCGCCTTCCACTGCTTCCGACTCACACAAAAAGCCCTCGCAGCTTGTTCCGTCGCTAAGCTGCACCTTGCCAAACCCCAGCGGTGCCGAAATACCTGCAATAAAGCCGCCAAGGGTATCCGCGGGCACATTCCAGACCTCCGCCTCCAATGCGGTTCCACCCTGTTTGACGCGTACCAGCCCGGGACGTTCCGGCGTTTCAGGCAGTGCATACATCCGATACACCGGCGCGGTTTTTATCTCCTTTGCGAATACCGCGCCAAGCTCCAGCATCTGATGCTCCAACGGCATCCCCCGCATATGCAGGCCGCATACCACCAGCGGGATCGTTTCCCGGCAGGCTTCATACTTCTGTGCAAAGCCCGCCACCAGGTATTCTTCCCCGCACAGGGCAAAAGCCGTGATGCCAAATGGTACGTCCTTCTCGGCCATACCCGCAGGAATCGCCGCCGCACAAAGATCCAGCAAATTGCAGTGGTTGGTAAAGCGCCCCATGGCCGTGTTCGCATCAATGGGATTTTCCCGGACCTGATCCCGGGTCCAGGTACCGCCGCAGGTCGGCGTCAGGTAGACAGCCCCTTCCAGCAGCTTCTTTGTCTCCATTTGATACGCCTTGAGCTTATGCTGCGCCTGGAACAGCGCTGCGGCACTGTACTGATCCCCTGCGCCGGATTGCAAAACCTCCAGCGTCACCGGAAATACGCCCTCGGGATGCTCTGTCGCAAAATCCCCCAGTGCCGCCCAACGCTCTGCCACCAGCGGTCCGCCATACAAAATGGAAGCCGCATCCCGGAACATGGCGTCATCTATCTCCGTCACCGGAATTCCCAGGGTTTTTACCCGCTCCACAGCCTTTTCCCATGCCTTTTCATACTGCTCTGCATAGGGGCCAAAAAAGTCCGTTTTCTCCAGCTTGGCAATATAGATATGCTGCGGCATTTGAGGTGCCTGCATTGGAAGCACTCTCGACCAGGGATCCAATTCCGTAAATCCACGGACGCATTGATCCACTGTCAATGCATCCTCCAGAGAACCTGCAAATATACTGACACAATCCAGGCTTCGGCAGGCGGGTACCACACCATGGGCCGGGAATGCTCCGATACTGGCCTTCCATCCGTAAAGCCCGTGGAGCGCTGCCGGCACACGCCCGGACCCGGCCGTATCCGTCCCAAAGGAAAACGCAACCTGTCCCATTGCCACCGCTACTGCGGAGCCGGAGCTGGAACCGCCGGAAATCAACTCCGGCTTGAGCGCATTGTGTGCTTCTCCATAGGGGCTTCTGGTTCCCACCAATCCGGTTGCAAACTGATCCAGGTTGGTTTTTCCCAGCGGAATTGCACCGGCAGCCAATGCACGACGGACGATCTCCGCCGTCTGCTCCGGCTGGTAGGCATATTCCGGGCTGCCCGCCGTGGTCGGAACGCCTTTTAAGTCGATGTTGTCCTTAATGGCAAAGGGAATTCCCCAAAGGGGGCATTCCGCAATCGGCTTTTCCTTCAGCGCTTCGATATAGGGCGCGATTTCCTCCATGGTCATCAGATGGATCCACGCATGGTATTCCGCAGCGGCCTCTGCACGCTTCCGGCACGCTTCCACAACCTCCTGCGGCGTCACCGTACCGGAAAGATACGCCCGGCGCAGCCAGTCAATGCTCAATTTTTTAGGAAGATTCATGCCGCGCCTCCTATGCCATAATCAGATCCCGGCGGTTCTTTTTCTCCTGCTTGGGATAGAGCTCAATAAGCTTCTCCAGCAGATCCAGATATTCCTTCAGATCCCCAATATCGCTGCTTTCGCAAGCGGAGTGGGAATATCGAGCGGGAATTGCTACATCCAGGGTGGCAATTCCGTTTTCCTCCGTCTGTACATAGGCAGCATCGGTGAGTACGCCAATGAGTACGCCGCGCTGAATGTGAATTCCCAATTCCTCCGCAGCGCGAAGGGCAGTATCCCGCAGTGCCGCATCGGGAATCAGACCCATCAGGGTGCCGCGGCCATGGAAGTTGTACTCGCTGATTACCGGCCCATGCCCCAGCGCAATATCCGCAATTCCGGTCAAATCCGGGGTATCCGTTGCGGGATACATATCGCAGCACAGCACCGCGTCCGGCTTTACCGCCCGGGTCAGAGGAATCACACCCCGGAGGCTCCATTCCTCCTGGACGCTGGTGCCGATCCACACCTCTGCATCAACGGCATCCTTTTTCTCTGCAATGCGGCGTCCTACCTCCAGAATCGAGGTCAGGCCAATGCGATCGTCCAGCGCATTGGAAAAAATTCGGCTGCCATTGACATAAAACGTGCGCTGATACACCACAGGCGTTCCCACATGGATTCCGGCTTTCTCCGCCTCTTCCGCGCTGGCAAAGCCGCAGTCAATATACAGGTCCATAATCGGCACCACCTGATACCGTTCTTCCTGACTGGTCAGATGGTGAGACCGGGTGCCGATCAAACCGGTCATAAGCCCTTTGTCTGTCATCAGCAGCACATTGAGTCCCAGCAGATTTTTTTCCGGAATGCCGCCGTTGCGCTGAATCCGGATAAAACCGTCCGGGTCAATCTTCCGAACCATGAAGGACACCTCGTCCTGATGGGCAGTCAGCAGAATGCGTGTGGCGTCGGGCTTCCGTCCGGTCACACATGCCATCACATTCCCCAGCCGGTCTACCTCTACTTCCGGTGCAAAGGTCTTCATATACTGGTACACATATTTCCCCAGTGCCATTTCATTGCCGCTGGGTGCAGGAATTCCCGCCAGTGTTTTCAGCAGTTCCAGTGTCTTTTCCATGCCGCATCCTCCATTCACAGTTCCTTACGGAATGCCTTGATTTTGTCCATCAGATCTTTGACCCGCGCCTGATCCACGCCGTTTTCAAACTTGCCGTCCACCTTAAAGGCCGTGCCCATTACAGCGCCGTCCGCAATCGAAAGCTGCTGGGCGTAGTTCTGGGCGTTGACACCGGTATTGGCCAGCACCACGGTATCCGGCACCGTTTCCTTTACCAGCTTCAGGATGGAAGCATCCGTGGGCGTTCCCGCGGTCAGGCCGGAAACACACAGCGCATCCGGGCGTCCTACAAACACTGTGGACTTGGCAACAGACCGAATATCCCGATCCGCCAAATACTTTGCAGACTCCGGCACAATGTTAAACAGCAGCTTTACTTTTTCTGCGCCCACTGCCCGCTGATGCCGGATCGTCTCGCCTACATTGGTATTCCACAGTCCGAAATCGCTGGCATACACGCCGGTAAAAATCTCCCGCACAAAGGCTGCGCCGGTCGCAACTGCCAGGTCAATGGATTTTTTTGCGTCCCAGAGCACATTGACGCCGAAGGGAATCTTGATCTCGTGTTTTAGTTCGCCAATGATGTTCGCCATGGCGGCCACCGTCACCGGCTCTACATCCGTGAGATACGGGAGACTGAACTCATTGGAGAACATCACCGCATCCACGCCGCCATCCTGCAGTGCATGGAGATCCTTTCTGGCCGCCTCCAGCGCATACTCCATTCCCTTTGCCTTGTCATAATAGGGATCTCCGGGCAGCGGCTGCAAATGGCACATGGCAATTACGGCCTTATCCGTTCCGGTTAGTTCCTTCAGCCAGTTATTCATGAAAATTTCCTCCTTAGAATCTCCGGGACCGCCTCAGTCAGCTCCCGTATGTCCGAAATAATTTGATCTGCCGCATTCAGCTCGCCCGGTCCGGTAAACCGTGACAGCACGCCGATGCACGGAATGTCTACTTTTTGCGCCGCCTCAACGTCGGAGCGTCGATCCCCCACCATTACGGCCGGTCCGGGATGCTTGGCCATATGCCGCGCCAAAATATCCGCCTTTTCCTGCCCCTGCACCGACTCCAAACAAAGGGGTCTGGTAAAATAGCGCCGGAGCCCCTGGGTATCCAGCACCGCGTCCAGATAGGGAATTCCACAGTTGCTGGCAATGGTCAGCCGATTGCCCATGGCTTTTAACTGTTCCAGTGTCTCTTTTACCCCCGGTATGCGTACATTTGCACCGGACAGCTCCCGGGCAATCTCCTGATCGTACCGATTGCTGCATGCCATTTTGAGATCATAAGGAGCGCCGGGCATCATGTGCTCCCACATCTCCTCCATTGTCATGCCAAAGGTTTCCCGGATTCGCGCAGGAGACGGGCAGTCCGGATACCGCTCCAGGATTTTTCCGATGATGGAAACGGTCAGTTCACCGGAATCCACCAACACGCCATCCATATCAAAGATTACCGTGCTCATCCCATGGCCTCCAATTCGTGGGCCAGCGCCCTGGTATCCACATACAGGCTTCGGTAGATCTCGTACAGCTTTTGATATATTTTGTGATGCTCCGGATTGGGATAAATCATACCGCCCGAGCCCAGTTGACGTGCCAACTGCTCCGTCTCTGCCCGAGACAAAGCACCGCATGCCATACCGGCCATCAGCGCATCCCCCGTGGCGGCATTGGTCTTTGCCATAATCTCATGTTCCTTCCCGCAGACATCGCTGATGATCTGCACCCAAAAGGGATCCGTTACGCCGCCGCCGGCCCCGATGAGCTTTATCGGCCCCAGACGTTTTCCGTATTCCTCAATATTATGCCGGATGCCATACGCTACTCCCTCCAGCACCGCCCGCGCAATATCCGCACGGCTGTGGTGCAGGGTCAGGCCAAAGATAACGCCCCTTGCTTTCGGATCGGAGATCGGCGTCCGTTCTCCGCTGAAGTAGGGCAGAACCACCAGGCCTCTGGCGCCGGGCGGGGATTTCTTCGCTTCCGCAAAAAATTCCGGATAGCCGGTGCCCTCCGGGAAGAAGGTTTCAATCGCCCAGTCTACCAATGACCCCGTGGTGGACATACCGCCGGCCAATGCCCATTCGCCCTCCACCATACCGGGAGACGGCCAAAATGTCTCGGAGCTTGTGATCTTCTCCCGGGTGGTGGCAATAAAAATGATGGAGCTGCCATACATAATAAATACATAGCCGGGGCGAATTCCCGCTCCGGACACCGCCTCCGCCAGCGCATCTGCCGAACCGGTCATCACCGGGATTCCAGCTGGAAGTCCCAGCACCGCTCCAGCCGCTTCCGTCAGCGTTCCCGCAGTCTCCCCCGGCCACAGCAGCTCCGACTCCAGAATATCCCGTCCCAGATACCGCCGGATCATCTCGTGATCCCATTCCATGGTATCAATCCGGAAAAACGGGGCATAGCTGGGCGCAACGTATTGATCCAGCGTCCAGCGTCCTGTCAGCCGGTGGACCATATAGGAGGTAGCCGGTACAAAGCCCGCAGCACGTTCAAATACCTCCGGATCGTTTTCCTTCAGCCACAAGATCTTCGGTCCCGCAGTCTGAGAAGACATGGGTTGGCCATAGCGCCGGAGCACTGTCTCCAAGCCCAGCTCTTGATTAAACCGCGCAATCTGTTTGGACGCCCGAACATCTACGCCGTACAGGATCGCCTTCCGCAGGGGATTTCCCTGGGCATCTACCGCCAGGACGCAGGGAGAAAGGGTGCTGACACCGATGCTCCGAACCTCCTCCGGCTGAAAGGTTCCCTGCTTCAGCAGCTGCCTTACCACCGTCACAAAGCCCTGCCACCATACCTGTTCTGCATCCTGCTCACAGTAGCCCGCCTGGGGGATCTCAATGCCATGACTGCATGAGGCCTCGCCCAGCCGCTTACCGCCAGCCTCCAGGGCAACGGCCTTGGTCGAATGCGTTCCGATATCCACTCCGATGAGTACATCCATCGCTTCTGCCTCCTTTCGTTCCGGCCTTTTCCGATCAGAAGGTCATCATACCGCCGGTTACATTGATCCCCTGACCGGTCATATACGCCGAATCATCGTTTGCCAGGAACCAAACCACACCGGCCACATCCTCGGGCGTACCAAAACGGCCCAGCGGCGTCCGGTCGATCCACGGCACCTTGGGATCCGGTGCGCCCTTGCCCATATCCGTGGCAATGATGCCGGGGCAGGTGCAGTTGACCCGAATTCCATAGGGTCCAAGCTCCTGCGCCAGGGTCTTGGTCAGCTGAATCACGCCGCCCTTACTGGCCGCATAAATGGACTGGAACGGAGCGCTCTCCTTGCCGCCCATGGAGCCTGCCAGAATAATACTGCCTCTGCCTTTTTCCATCATCTTTCGGGCAATGGGCTGCCCCACGATATACATGGATTTCAAATTCACGCCGATCTCCCGGTCAAACTGCTCCTCGGTAACGTCCACAAAGGGAACCCACTGAAGAATTCCCGCATTGCTAAACAGCGCATCCACAAAGCCAAACTTTGCAAATACATCCTCCATCACCGCGTCGATCTGCACCTTACTGGTAACGTCCGCCGAATAATAGGCGCCGTCGGATTCCTCCACCACCTTCCGGCAGCTCTCACAGGGCTCCTTGGCCAGGTCCAGAATAATGACCCGCCAGCCCTCTTTGCAGAATCGCTTGCCTACCCCCAGGCCAATGCCCCGCTCACCGTTGCCGCCGGTAATCAGAATCGTTTTCTTTTCCATAAAGCTCGTCTCCTTTTAGCCCTTGACCGCACCGAAGGACAGTCCGGTCAGAATATTTTTCTGAATCAAAAGCGTTATAATTGCCACAGGAATGATTTGAATCACCTGGGTTGCTGTCATCATCTGATACTGCACAGATACATCGCTGGCATAGGTAGAAAGGATCACCGGCAGTGTCTGCGTCTGCTGCCCGCAGAGATTCATGGCATAAATCAGCTCATTCCAGCTGAAAATGAATACAAACGCCGCAATAATCAAAATACTGTTGGCTGCCAGCGGCACAACGATCCGAATCAATGTGCCCCAGTGGCTCAGCCCATCCACCATGGCAGCCTCCTCGATCTCTTTGGATACCCCATCGAAGAATACGCTCAGCAGCCATACCGCAAAGGTCACATTGGACAGCACATAGAGGATCACCAGGCCCACCTTCGAGTTGACCAGCCCCAGCTTGCTGTAGATGATGTAGTACGGAACCAGAACCGCCACCGCAGGCGCCATGCGCATACCGATGACCCACATTTGGATTCCATGTGTATGCTTCGTCTTGAAGCGAGACAAGCTGTATCCCGCCGGGATTCCAATGATCAAGCAAATCACCGTTGTGGCTGCGGATACCTCCAGCGAATTCAGCAGCGGTTTTACCACAGAGCCTCTGCCCGACAGCAGCTGTTTATAGTTATCCAGGCTAAACACCTTAGGAAGCAGCTTAGGCGGAAACATCTGGGTTTCAATATACGTCTTAAAGGATGTCAGCACAGACCAGAGCACCGGAGCAAAGCTGATAAGCGCAAACATAAGACATACCAGCCATATGGCTGCACCCTTTACGTGTTTCTTTCGCAGACGCATTTCAGTTTTCCTCCTTCAGCACATATTTTGCCAGCAGCTGGCTGATCACCGTTGTGACCACCATCAGCACCACGGCCTCCGCGCACGCCCGGCCATTTTCAAAATACTTAAAGGCATCGCGGTACACCGCATACGCCGAAACCATGGTACTGGTGCCCGGTCCGCCATTGGTTGTGGCCAGCACCAGTTCAAAGGTCTGAACGATTTGCACCAGGGATAGAATCGCCGAAATTCCCAGCACCTTTTTCAGCATTGGGAGATCAATCGCCTTTGTGATTTGCAGCATACCCGCTCCGTCGATCGCGGCGCTCTCATAAAGCTCCGGTGGAATCGACAGCAGTCCGGCTAAAATCAGCATGGCCACATAGGGCGTCCACTGCCAGAGGTAAATTCCAATGATGCACGGAAATGCAGTTGCCGAATTGGACAGCCACTCCTGCAGCGGCAAATGCAACGCATTGAGAATTCCGTTGACCGCGCCCACTCTCGGATTGAGGAGATAATTCCAAAACAGTCCCACAGAGAGCGGCGTAATCATCAGCGGGAACATATATACCGTCCGAATCAGGCCGATTCCCTTCATCTTTGCCGCAGCCATAAAGAACTTCGCAATGATATAGCCCAGAATAAACTGGATGGGCAGTGCAATGACACAAAACAGCAGCGTCTTCAGCAGCGCACCGCCAAACACCGACGAGCCCGTTACCAGGGTAAGATAATTGTGAAAGCCCACGAAGGAGCCGCTGGCAGAATCGCTCAGGCTCAAATCCGTGAGACTGGTATACACCAAATAAACGCCCGGGAATACGCCCAGCACCAACAGCACAGCGATCAATGGGGTCAGCATGACTTTTGCGGTCCTTGCATTTCGCTCCGCAAGCGTTAATGTTTTTCCTGTTTGCTTCATAATGTTCCCCCTGAACTGCGGCAGGACAATGCCCTGCCGCAGATGATTTTGTATATTCCCGGGATGGTTTATTACTTACTTACCTGATAGCCACCCTTGATCAGGATCTCCGCCACCGCATCATTGGCGGCACTCATGGCTTCCTCCAGGCCCATGGAATCATCCAGATACTTGGCAATGTACTCACCTACGGTATCCATAATCTCAAAGGACTCGGGAATCTGAGGACGGAAGGCACAGAAGGCCGTGTCTACCACCTCTTGCAGGGTGGAATAGTAACGGTACTTGGCGCACAAATCTGCATCGTTAATAAGCGAGTAACGGGCAGGAAGTCCGCCGTTTTCAATGAACTGATATGCAGTCTGCGGCGTAGTAAACCACAGCAGGAAATCGGTTGCCAGGTCGCTTTCCGCCGCATACTTGTTAACGCCCATGGAATAGCCGCCAATGGGAGTAACCTGATCGACGCCCTCCTCCGTCACAGGAGCGGTTGTTGCATAGCTGTCTGTTACCAAAGACTGCTGCGGATCGTCCAGGGGCATAATGTCCGTGATCCAGGGGCTCATCATCGCAGCAGAGCCCGTTGCAAAAGCAGAAAAGCGCTCGTTCCAGGCCATATTCAGTGCACCGGAGCCCTCATAGGGAAGCATATCCTTAAAGAACTTTACCACTGCCAGGGACTCCTCCGAGGTAAGGCAGGGCGTCATATCCGCATAATAATCCGTGGAGCCGGGATAGCAGCTTTCAAACACCTTTCCGCCAAAGGCATAGATCCATTCAAAATAGGCCTGGCCTACACAGGTGCCGGACTGATTGTTTAGTGCAATACCGGCTACGGAATCGGTAGTCAGCTTCTCAGCCGCCGCTTTCAGATCTTCTACCGTAGAGGGTGCCTCAGTAATGCCGGCCTGCTCAAAAAGATCGGTGTTATAGGTCAGCATGGTAAAGTACGGTGCAAAGGGGAGGCCCAGCTTTTTTCCGTTCCAGCTGGTTCCCTCCCGGCCGACCTGGAAAAAGTCCTCGTAATCCACCAGCGCCGCGTTCTGATCCAGCACGTCGTCCAGTTCCATCAGGCTGTCAGACAGTGCACCGATCCAGGGATAGTCATAGATGAACACGTCTGCCTCATTGGACTTTTGGCTGGCAATCAGTGTCTCCTTGGAATAGCAGGCATCATAGCCCAGCTCCGAAAAGGACACCTTACATCCGGTCAATTCTTCAAATTTCGTGACGGTTTCTTCCATGCCGGTAAGCCAGGGGTCCGACACCGTTACAACGTTCAGCGTTTTCCCCTCATATTTTCCGGAGAGCCCTGCAATATAGTCGTCATAGGCCTTTGCCTGTTCCTCGCTGGTGGAGAAGCCGGTTCCCGCACTTTCCGTCTGAGCCGTTTCCACCGCAGAACCGGTTGAAGCCGCCGCACTGGATGCTTCCGATGTTTTTGACACCGCAGCGTCATTGCCGCAGGCTGTCATAGATGCCACCATTGCCATCGCCAGAACAGCCGTTACGAATCTCTTGAGTTTCACCTGCAAGACTCCTTTACAAAGGGGATCAAAAAAAGAGTCAGACGCAACGGGACTGCACTGCACATTCACCGTTGAATCTGACTCTTTGTTTTGTTGGCTCTATTATAGCATGGATTTTCTGTTCGTCAAGACGTTTTATGATTATTTATGATTTTTCGTGATTTTGCACAATCTCATCATTCATCTTGCATTTTCAAATTGTTCAGTCCTGATTTTGTCGTTCTATTTTTGCTTTTTCACAATTTCCTATTGATTTCCATTCATTTTCATTCTATACTATAACAAACATCCATTGGGAGATGATTGATAATGTTCCAAATCGAGCGACAGGCCGCCATTGTTGACTACTTAAAAAATCACAAAAAATCAAGCGTGGATGAGTTATGCATATACTTTGGTGTGTCTAAGGCAACCATACGCCGGGACATTACCGAGCTTGCTGCCGACGGGCGGATCATCAAAACCCATGGAGGCGTGCTATACCCGGATTATATGCTCCAGCCGGAAACCCCATATCTGCAAAAGAAGGATATCAATGCACCATCGAAGCAAAAAATCGGCAAGGCCGCTGCCGCCCTGCTGGAAAATGGGGACGTAATTGCCGTGGACTCCGGTTCCACCACAGTCGAAATGATTCGACAGATTTCCGTCCCGATCACGCTGCTAACTCACGACCTTAATGTGGCAATGGCCGCTGCCGAAAACAGCAATATTCGAACCATCCTATCCGGCGGTGAAATCCGTCCCGGTCAATACGCACTTTCCGGCTGCTGTGTAACAGAATTCTACCGCACCCACCGTGTGATGAAGGCATTCCTTGCGTGCGATGCTGTAGACATTGATTCCGGCCTGTGGACCGCTACACCAGAAGAAGCCTGTATCAAACAGGAAATTTTGCGTAGTGCTTCCACTGCAATTTTACTCACAGACCATACAAAGTTCTCGACTGCAACCTTCTGCGCTGTATGTCGACTTGATGCAATACACTGCATCATCTCCGATCATTTTTCTCCGTCAGTGCAGCAATCCCTGGAGGAAAAGGAAATTGAGTGTATCAAGGCTGTTTGATCCCGCGCAACATTTAAATGCAAGAAAGCAGAAATTTGGAAGTATTGTATGGCAGCGTATCACTCTCCAATTTTATACATTATCAACAAATTACTTCTCCGGTTTAGCGTAAAACAGTAATCTCCGATAAAATTCGAAAAACGCCCTTGACAAATACAGCAATTGGGAGTCTTCTATCGCCAACAATTTAATCATGCACTGATCGAAAGATCAGAAGATAGAGGCGCAATGCTCATCAGTACCGAGTTCCAAGGGAACAGGATATCCGGAATTCGCGAAAGGGATCGTTGCCGAAGTTGAAAACAGAACCTGAGCTGTTTTCTGCTGGGCCGTCGGATAAGATCCGCCGGACTGTCACAGATTGTGGAGCGCTATGGATGATTGGCAAATGGAAAGAATATGTTTAAGGGCAACATCTGAATATGTTCCCCGGTGACAGATGGCTCTTCATTTCTCAATAACCCAGCTCTTGATTCATCTGGGGGAAGGGTATTTTGTTTGTTCACAGTCCACCTCCTCAAAATTCCCTATAGAACGCAAAAAAGGCCAGGACATGTGAAGTTTCATGTCCTGGCCTATGTTCTATTATTCAATTATTCGGTGTCTAATTCTGATTTTTCTCTATAGTTCCCACATAGTTCCCTAGGGGCTAAATAATAAATATATTATCAAAAAGAAAAAGTCTTGAAACCGTTGCAGTTTCAAGACTTTTTGTCTTGAGTGACCTAAATAGATATTTGAGCAATGCCCTGCTTTCTATATGTATCTAACAAAAAAGATACTATTTTAGATTGGATGTTTGAAAACTAACTATCTTGAATCAGCGTACAGTCTTTAAGATGGAACTCTGAAGCAAGCTCGAAGGGAAGATGTAGTCGTGACCCAAATAGATATCCAATTCTGGCTACTTCATGGATTAGATTGCTTATCTCTACATCGTACTGTGATCTTTTCTCTTTTTGTCGGGTATAATCCCCACATCGGTCTTCTCATCATCTGTGAGTTCTGAAAACAATGACGGGGCTTGAGTCCGCATTTACTCCTGTGGCATTTCGTCATCTTCGAGAACAATACAGTTCACAAACCCAGTGTGCGCTGTGCAGGCGTCCAATGCAACAATACCCGGGGCATAGTAGGGGGAGAAATCTGCGTCCGGGCCAAATTCTGAGCAGGCTTTTTCATACTTGGAATGACCGTAGGATGTGTGCCAGTGGCCGCAGACTATGGTCTTTTCTTCATCTGCTGTTCTTGCGGCGTCCATGCCATTGTACCATCTGGCCTTGCGCCATTCCTCGGGAGGAGCTTCCCGCCATTTGCTGATTGCACTGTAACCACCCCGTTCAGCAATGCAGGGAATCCAGCCGTGGACGAAGACATAGTTTTCTGTTTCATAGTAATCCCGCATCGCCGGCATAATGCTCCGATAGAAGGGGGTATCTTTTCCGGCATCTGCAAAATCATACCGTTTGATATAAGCCATGGTTTTATCAAAGCCGGTCAGCTGGAACACTGTGTCATAGGTTCCGTTGTGCTTGTGCTGACTGTAGGCAGTACCGTGATCCTCACCCACAAGAGATTCATACAGATCCTCGTGATTTCCTCGAATCAGGATTACAGAATCCGCTTCCATAAGCTTTAGAATAAATGACTGAAGCTCCACGGCCTCTTTTCCACGGTCCATCAGATCGCCAAGGACGACAAGTTTATGGGGCTTCGTATCTTCAAAGAATCCTGCTTTTGCAAGGGCTTCCTTCAGGGGCATATAGAAGCCGTGTATATCGGCAGTAACATAATAACGCAAAGTGTGCACTCCTTCTTGGGTAAATAATCATTTCACGTCTCGGGATGGAAGTTGTCCTTTTTCTCCAGCGCCACCTCTGGTTCCGGATACCATCT
This sequence comes from Barnesiella intestinihominis, assembly GCA_963650135.1. Classification (GTDB taxonomy): domain Bacteria; phylum Bacillota; class Clostridia; order Oscillospirales; family Oscillospiraceae; genus HGM13006. Next base: position 13,071 of record CAVJLG010000089.1, read on the forward strand.
ACAGCACTTCACGACCTCGTCCCGCTTTTCTACCGGCAGATGGATAAAGTCCAGGATTTTCTCTCTCGGGAACAGCCCTTCACAATAAACTGGCATCACATCATCGGGGACGATTCCAATCTTGTCCCGCTCTAAGATCCTGTCAAGAATCAGCTTGCCATCTCGCAGGATTACCGGCAGGTCGGCATCCCGCAGTGCCAGATAGAATCGAATTGTTTCGATGCACCGTGTCCAAGCGGAGCCTGCCAAAACCAGATAGTATCCATCCTGATCGGAAACTATCATCAGGCTTACATGGGTGGAGTTTCCGCCGCGGCAAACCTCCCAAGGGTGTCCACCATTGAACTTCCGGTCAGTGAGCCATACCGCAAACGCTTCCGGGGAATCCGGGTCGATCCCGCCAAGACCGTCATCTCTGCCGTCCGCGTGCTTTTTGTACCAATCCTTCGGAGAAAGCTCCTCCCCGGAATAGTGGTTTGCATGGTATCCCATGGCGCAGAAGCCGTAGAAATCGTTGGCGGTTACGCTCTGAAGCCGCCCAACCAAAGCGGCATCTTCGGGATCCTTTTCTTCAATATACGTCTGAAAGCGTGCAATCTCCTCTCTGGAGAAACCATAGAAGAATTCCTTTCGCCAGTCCGGGAAGATGTCCCAGAGATCCTTTCTGATAATTGTGCCGGTTCTCTTTTCGGGTGGCAGTTCGTCAGAAATCATTCGGTTGTATTCTCCCGCACGCAGCAGGTCTACGCAGTTTGTCACAGCATCCAGAAGCCACTGGGCAAAGGGGGAGATGTCCTGGGGAAAACCATCGTCGCGTGTGCTTTCAACTTCGATGACGTGCTTATGGTTCAGAAAGATTGCGCGGTAGCTGATCTCTGGGTCGTCAACTGCGGCAAAAGAAAACCAAGAGCATTCATTGGGATAGAGTTCTTTCCAGAGTTCCTCATATTCCTCGTAGGTCTCTACATCTCCGAATTCTCGCATCTCCTCAAAGTCCCCATATGCCTCGATAGGGCCACGGTCGGCTTTCAGCCACAACCGCCAGACCTTTCGACCATGGGATATTTCATCTGGCTGGATGCGTTTCAGTAGGGAAAACAATTCGTCAACGAGATCGTAGGTCTTGGCGTTGTAGAGATATGACTTACCCCACTCGCCATAGTTGTTTCGCTTGAGTATGTCGATGTACCCCTGGATCTGGGGGGCATATTTGCAGTCGGTTATCACCATCTCATCCCTCTCAATGATCTTCCGCAGTCGATAGAATACTGCGTTCGCAGAATTTGAATGTCCCATAATTATGTCCGGCGTGCTTTCTCGCAGAAGTGAGGCAAGTTCCTCTGACGTGTGGGGACTAGGGAGCCCGTGCGGTTCACTTGAATGGAACGGTTGCTTACTATCCTTGCGTTCCATTGTCATTCCTCGCCTTTCTCACGCCATGAGCGGTAGGGGGCTCTCCACGCATTATCCGTTCCTCCTAGACTGCCTGGAGAAAGCGCATCCATTGCGGTTCATCTATCCCCGGATCTCCGTAGTCAGTTGTATATTTGGCCTCAGAGACGTCCTGATCAAAGCACCAGAGCGTCTCACTGCTTAGAAAGGGCAGAAGCGGACGAATATAATCAATAACCAGCCCGGGCATATAGGTGCGTCGGCCCAAGGTATAGCGAACGGCGCAGTTCAGCACAGCACCAAAATCATCATTGCTCAAGTCGATTTTCGGTTCTTTCGGCATTTTCGGTATCCTCCGTGCTCAGTTCCCCATGGGAAGCAAGAATCTCATCCAGTGTTCGGGGCGTATATCCCATATATGGCATCATACATCCCACATTGTAAATATTTCCGCAGCTGTCTCCATTGTTCTTCTTGGCACTCCACAATTCCTGGCGCCACTTCTCAAGAAAATCATTCTCTCTTGTAGTATGCACATGACCGCACAGGTGGTAGACATTTGGATTGTAGGCGGAGCGGTAGAATAGTATGGGATAGTGGCACAGGATCACCCGTCGCCCATTATCCTTTATTTCCTTATAGTCTCGCACATCCTGAAACATATTCCGAAGGGGACTGCTCATCTCTTTGAGGTCGTGATTTCCGCGAATGAGAACCTTGTGCCCAGACAGCTTCTTTAGGAGCTCCTTCCAATCAGGCTCCTTGCCCCAGCAGAAATCTCCAATGATATACACCCAATCCCCGTTGGATACCACACGATTCCAGTTGTCAATCAGCACTTCGTGCATTTCTTCGAGATCGTTGAAGGGCCTTTGGTCGAAGCGAAGGATATTTGCGTGCTGGAAATGTGTATCAGCTATATAAAATGTCTTAGGCATTTTTCATCTCTCCTGTCTCCTCTATTGATTGAATTATATCAGGGTTGCTGTCCCGAAAAGGGGACTTGCAAAAATGTATGTACACCTCAATTCCCGCATAAAACACAAACAAGGCAGGTCATAGAGTTCACGCTTCCACTGACTTGCCTTGTTTCTGTCGTATGCTTTTGAATGTTTAGGCTTTCGGGTAACTGGATTGATACCGCCCCAGGAACCGCGCTTCAGGGCATTGTGTTCTCGCTGCTTCTTCTTGGACAGCTTCTCATAAGGAATATACTTTTCCATGGAGTTCTCCTTCCTGTGTTCAGACGGTTGTGCTGCCCTCCTTTGGAAGGCAGCAACATGATACCACATTTTTTGTGTTTTGTCCGCAGGTTTTTCAAAATATATGCACAGATTCAGAAATCGTATGCACACCATTTCCTCAAAACGCAGAGCATAAACCAAGAGTCAAGTTCTGTGGATGACCTGAACTCTGGGTTTGTTCCATCGTCCGTCGAATTCCAGTATACTTACCTCCATGAAGACCAGCCGCCCTTCCGGTGCTTCTGCAGGGAATGCTTTGTTGCGGTGATCACATCAAGCAGGATGGCTCTCTCCACCTCGCTGCAGTCGGAGAGCAGTTTCTGAAATTCAAAGTTGGAGAGATTTTGGGTATAGACCAGATTGTCCGCCAAGAGATCATCTGCGGAGACCTTCAATGCGTTGGCAACCTGGACAAAGGTTTCCAGACTCATACTTTTGATGCCGCCTTCGATGTAACTGAGGTAGGTGGGGGATTTGTCGATCATCTCTGAAAGAACACTCTGGGAGATGCCTTGCCGCTTTCGGATCGTTCTGATTCTCTGTCCGATTGCTGTGTAGTTGATTGTCATGCTTATACCTCCATTTATAAAAATGCAGGTATAATTATAGTCTTTAGACTATGTCATCGCTTTGCGACTATATATTTCTGCGTTCGGAAAAGATATACTCAGGGTGAAGTTATAGCCTGTAGGCTAAGCGAGGTGAGGATATGGCAGATATGGAACAGGAACTGCTGGCCCTGGGGCAACGCATCAAAGCTGTTCGCATAGAACGCGGCATGAGCCAGGCGGAACTAGCTGAAAAAGCAAATATTGGGCTTCCGCATATCAGCGACATTGAGCGTGGCAAGACGCACACAAAGATCCTGACCTTTGCGCGAATTGCAGAAGCGCTGCAGGTTTCTGCAGACGATTTGCTCCGAATCAACATTCCAAAGGTCAAGGTTCTCTATCAGAGTGAATTGGCGGAATTGCTGGAGGGGTGTTCTCCCTCCGAGATGGATTCTCTGCTCCAGATCCTCCGGCAAGTGAAAGCTGCTTTTCAGACAAATCAGCATAACGATTGACAGGCCGAAAACGTCCTTCGGTCTGTCTTTTTTGTTTATAAACCAGGAGTCAAGTTTTGGTCGAAACTTGACTCCTGGTTTATTCTATTCCTCTGCGGCAAAAGCTAAAATATACTTAAGGCAACACCGCACAAATGCATCTGCGGATCCTGCCGGATCTTTTTCGCCAGAAATTCGTTCGTAAAACCTTGAAATACACAAAGTATTCCTGCGGTTTCCCGCCTTTTTCTGACGAAAAATCTCTTGGCAGACTCCCTTGCCGATTTGTGCGGTATTGCCTTAAAAAAACAACCGGGAGGAACAAAAGTGAACGAGCTTGATTTGTATACGGTGGAGTCCTCTGAGGATAACCCTTTTTCAAATATGTTCGGAGGCACCTCCGAGCGAGTCCAAATGATTGCTGATCACAAACATTGGCTGCAAACCATCCGACATGAGCAGCCGAACCCGGCAGTCGCTTTTCGGGTCGGTATCTATATCCGGTTTTTCAATCAGACGAAATATGAGGATTACCTGGAGAACCATAAAAAGCAGTACCTGGATACGTTAGACCTTTGCCCTAACTGGACGCTGGTGGATTTCTACATTGACGAGGGTTCGACCGCTCCCAGCATGCGAAGTGCTCCGGAATGGAGCCGGCTGCTAAATGATGCCATGGATGGCAAGGTAGATCTGATCATTACCCAAAAAGTTTCCAATGTATCCCGGAGTCCGGAGGAGATCACCCTCTGTTCCAGAATCCTGGCTACCCAGACACCTCCAGTCGGTATCTACTTTGTATCCGAGGATATTTTTACGCTGGCTTCCTATTACAGAGAAGATTTGAGAGATCCGTTCTTTATGCCCTCGGAAGATTGGCAATTGCTCCCGGATGATGAGGAGGAAAGGAAGCAAATCTATGATTGATGAAACCAGACGTGCCTCTCAGGAACAGGAACGAGCCCGCGTCAGACGCCGGACCAATGTAACCATAGACAAGGACAACTATCAGTACTTTCCCGAGAAGAAGCAGATTGATTACTACGACAATGATGTACATCAGCGGGTAGCCGTTTATGCTCGTGTCTCAACAGACAACATAAAGCAGACCACTTCCTATGAGCTCCAAAAGAAGTATTATAAGGACTTCGTCCTCAAGCATCCCAACTGGACGCTGGTGAAGATTTATGCGGATGAGGGCATTTCCGGTACCTCTCGGAAACATCGTGACGCCTTTAATGAAATGATCCAGGATGCCTACGATGGAAAGATCGATATGATCGTCTGCAAAAACGTTTCCCGCTTTGCCAGAAACGTGGAAGACTGCATCCACATCGTTCGGGAATTGGCTTCGCTCCGGTCCCCGGTGGGTGTGTTCTTTGAATCAGAGTGCGTATTCTCTCTGAAGGATGACTCTCAGATGGCGCTGACTTTCCTTGCTACCATGGCGGAAGAAGAATCCCATACCAGAAGCCGCAGCATGGAGACGTCCCTTCGGATGCGCCTGGATAACGGGATCCCGCTTACGCCCAAGCTGCTGGGCTATTCCCATGATGCAGACGGGGAGCTTGTAATCAACGAAGCAGAGGCACCCACGGTAAAGTTGGCGTTCTATATGTATCTGTATGGCTACTCTACACAGCAGATTGCCGATGCCTTTGTCGCGCTGGGGCGCCGAACCTATCTTGGAAATCTCAAATGGACATCCAATTCTATCAGCCAGATTCTGCGGAACGAGCGGCATTGCGGCGATGTGTTAACCCGAAAGACCTTCACCCCCAATTATCGGGATCACCTGTCCCGAAAGAATCGGGGAGAACGGCCCCAGAGCTTGTATTACAATCATCATCCTGCCATCATTTCCAGAGATGACTTTATCGCCGTCCAGAAAATCATGGACAATGCGAAGTATGGGAACAGAGGCTTCCTTCCGCAGCTCAAGGTGATAGATAGCGGTATCTTCAAGGGGTATGTAGGGATCAACCCCAGGTGGGCGAGCTTCAAAGCCTCGGACTACCTGAAAGCATCTCTGAGTGTATACACGGAGGAGGAACGGAATGCAGAACCGTCTCCGCTTGAAGTTACAGTCGATGCGGGAGATTTTGATCTGCGGGGATTTGAAATCACTCGGTCTGAATTTCTCGCTTCAGCTAATTGCCCGGCAGTCAGCTTCGGAGATAATCGAATGTCCTTCAGCGTCGCCTGCACTCGAAAATTTCGGGAAAAGAATTATGTGGAACTTCTGGTCAACCCTGTGGAACAAAAATTCGCTGTACGGCCCACAGATGAAGGCAACCGCAGCGGGGTTCAGTTCTCAATCAATAATAACGGCACATACACGCCCCGCGGCATCTCAGCCGCTGCTTTTTTGAACACAATCTATGATCTGTTTGACTGGGACACTGGCTGCAAATACAGGATCATTGGCTCGCTGTACGAACAGGATGGTGAGCTTGCCTATATCTTTGATGCGGAAAATGCAGAGATATACCTGAGTTCTGGGGCTGCATCCTCCTGCGATAACTCCGGAGCCCAGCAAAAACCGCTGATGACCTCCGGCAAACGGATTCGGGCGATTCCGAAGGAGTGGATCAATTCCTTTGGGCCAGATTACTATCTCCATGAATTATCCATTTCCGCACTGGAAAGCCAGAGTGAGGAGGATTGGAAGCTCCGTCTGGAGGGGCGCTGCTTTGAAGCAGGAACGCCGCTGAAGGTCACACCGTTTGAAGAACTGCGAGCCTTTATCAAGCAGGAACTAAAAGACATCAATAGAGATGAGCAAAACACACATTGAACATCGAGGTCAAAGCGATTCAATAAAGGA
>CAVJLG010000090.1:0-16913 GCA_963650135.1 Barnesiella intestinihominis
ATCTCAATGTGCTGGTGGTGGGCGGTTCCGGTGCCGGTAAGACCCGCTTTTACTGCAAGCCCAATTTGCTGCAGGCCAATACATCCTTTGTGGTTCTTGATCCCAAGGGCGAGCTGACCAGAGACACCGGGAATCTGCTGCAAGCCATGGGCTATGAGGTGCGGGTATTGGATCTCATTCACATGGAAAAGAGCCATTGCTACAACCCCTTCCAGTACATTGAGAACGACAACGATGCCCAGCGGCTGGTGACAAACCTGTTCAAAGCCACCACGCCCAAGGGCAGCAGCACCAGCGATCCCTTCTGGGACACCGCTGCACAGATGCTGTTAATGGCGCTGGTGCTCTACCTGGTCCACGAGGCCCCGCCCCAGGAGCAGAACTTCTCCATGGTTATGGAGCTGCTGGCAGCCGGAGATGTGAAGGAGGACAACGAAAGCTACCAAAGTCCCCTGGACATTCTGTTCCAGCAGCTTTCCGCCAGAGAACCGGGGCATATTGCCGTGAAGTACTATCTGAACTATCGCTCCGGCGCAGCCAAAACGCTGAAATCTATTCAGATCACGCTCATGGCACGGCTGGAGAAGTTCAATCTTCAAAGCCTTGCGTCCCTGACCATGACCGACGAGCTGGATTTGCCCAGTTTAGGGGAGAAAAAGGTGGCGCTGTTTGCACAGATTCCTGACAATGACAGCAGTTTCAACTTCATCGTCAGTATGCTCTATACCCAACTGTTTCAGCAGCTGTTTTCTCTGGCAGACCGGAAGTACAATGGTGCGTTACCGGTTCACGTTCACTTTCTGATGGATGAATTTGCCAACGTCAGCTTGCCGGATGATTTTGAGAAGATTCTGTCTGTCATGCGCTCCAGAGAGGTTTCCGCGTCCATCATTCTGCAAAATCTGGCGCAGCTGAAAAGTCTGTTTGAAAAGCAATGGGAGAGCGTGGTTGGCAACTGCGACAGTTTCCTGTATTTGGGTGGGAACGAGCAGCAAACGCACAAGTATGTGTCGGAGCTGCTGGGCAAGGAAACCATTGAATCCAGCTCACACGGCAAGACAAAAGGGCGCAGCGGGAGCTATTCCACCAATTATCAGCAGACAGGGCGGGAGCTGTTGACGCCGGATGAGGTGCGGATGCTGGACAACCAGTATGCGCTGCTGTTTCTCCGGGGTGAGCGCCCGGTGATGGATAAGAAGTACAATATTCTCAGGCATCCCAATGTAAAACTGTCCACAGACGGCAGCGGCGAACCCTATCTCCATGGCACGGTACATGGGGACACTGCATCGGTGTATCTTACCGCCATGCAGGAGAGCAAACAGGAACAACCGACCAATGACAAAGAAAGCACAACCTATGAACTGCTGTCCAGCGACGAACTGGAGGCACAGATTTTCAAGGAGGAACCCAAATGAACCACTCTAAAATTCAGCGCATCTACAAGCGTCTTTCCATTCTCGCCCTGCTGACACTGGGGCTATCCGTCAGCGCCTTTGCATCGGACCCCATTACCGTTATTTCCAACCTGTCCAGCTTCATTTTCGGCTTGATTAAGGCCGTGGGTATCATTCTGGTGGGTTGGGGCGTTGTGCAGGTGGGCTTGTCCATCCAGAGCCACGATGCGTCCCAGAGAAGCCAGGGCTTTCTCACTCTGGCGGGCGGCGTTGTGGTGTTCTTTGCGCAGGAAATCCTCACGTTGATCGGCGTGGCGTAACGAAAATGGGCGGTTCCAACGAACCGCCCAGGGAGGTGACTTTATATCAAAGACATTATTATAGATCTTCTCAACTATGCCCTTTCCGTTTGGAATGGGAAGCTCGGTGAGGTGTGGAATCTTTTGACCATATCCCCGCAGGACTTTAAGGGTGGCACCATCTGGACTGTCATTCAGACTGTCCACGGAACCTTGCAGGCAACCGGTCTGGCCCTGCTGGTGCTGTTCTTTGCTGCCGGTGCAGTGAAAACCTGTGGCAGTTTGGCGGAGTTCAAGCGCCCGGAGCAGGCTATTAAAATCTTCGTCCGCTTTGCCATTGCCAAGGGCATGGTAACGTATGGCATGGAATTGATGCTGGCATTGCTGGAAATCGCGCAGGGAATGCTCAGTTCTGTAATTGCCGCTACCAGTGAAGCCATAACGGATAATGCCCTGCCGGAGAGTATTTTGACCGCCGTAGATGAATGCTCCCTGCTGCCCAGCATCGGCGTTCTGGCTGTCTCCCTGATTGGTATGCTGGTGATTGTGGTGCTGAGCTTTATGCTGGTCATCACAGTCTATGGACGGATGTTCCGGTTGTACCTCTATACCGCGATCTCACCGGTGCCACTGGCTGCATTCGCTGGAGAACCCAGCCAGAGCATCGGCGTGAGCTTCCTGAAATCCTATGTCGCAGTGTGTTTGGAGGGGGTCATCATTGCACTGTGCTGTGTGATTTACTCCGCCTATGCTGCGGCAAGACCGGACGTCAGTGCGGATAGTTCTGCTGCCATGCAGGTGCTGACCTACATTGGAGAACTGACGTTCAATATGCTTGTGCTGGTGGGGCTGATGAAGGGAGCCAATCAGGTGACACGGGAGATGCTGGGGTTATAAAAATCACGTTTAACAAAGGAGTTCACTATGGAAATCAAAGTAAACCGAGAAATACGCAACTACAACGAAGCAATCTTTCTTGGGCTGTCCATGCGGCAGCTCATTTTTTCTGCCCTGGCCATCGGCGTTGCCATTGGAGTGTACTTCCTGCTGCGGGATGTTATGCCGCTGGAAACCCGGAGCTGGGTGTGCATCCTTTGCGCTGCACCCTTTGGAGCGCTGGGCTTTGTATCTTACAACGGAATGACCGCAGAGAAGCTGCTGATTGCGGTCATCAAGTATCTAATCACCCCCAAAGTATTGGTGTACCAGCCGGAAAACGAATTTGAAGCCATGACAGAGGAGGCGAAGCGCCATTGAAAACTATCATCCAGCGCAACCGGGAAGAAAAGGAGAAGTTCCGTGTTCCACACCGGGTGCAGGACGTGATCCCTGTCCGGGCAGTTTATTCGGACGGTCTATTCCTTGTGGGGAAAGATCGGTTCTCCAAAACCTTTCAGTTCCAGGACATCAACTATGCGGTGGCCTCCCAGGAGGATCAGCGCTCCATGTTCATGGCCTATTGCAGCCTCTTGAACAGTCTGGACAACAATGCAACCGTAAAAATCACCATTCACAACCGGCGCATGAACCTCACCACGGTACGGCAGGACGGCTGGATTCCGCTCCAGAATGACAAGCTGGATCATTACCGCAGTGAATATATCCGGGCAGGCCACGACCTTGGAGAATGGGATCTTCCGCCCCCACTGCTCGATGCCGGAGAGCATATTGTCATTGGGCAGAGTCAGCTGCGTATGGGCGGCCAGATCCTGAAGGGTAATGGTTTCTTGCTTAGCCAGGGGATGCCGCGTAGAATAGACCACCTGAAACTGCTTCTGCTGCAAAACCGTGGTGTGGATGCCGGGCCAGAACCGCCAGTCGTTGGAGGTGGTCACGCAAAAGTCCAGCCGATCATCCAGAAGGGTATTTCGCAGCGCTACGAAGTCCAGCAGGCGAATATCCAGCGCCGTATCCGGGCAATGCTGCATGAGAAAATCGGTAATGGGCAGAATGATATCCTTTCGGGACAGCGATGAGAGAAAACCCACTCGAAGCAGGGATTTTCCGGAGCTGTTTAATTCTCTGGCCTTGCGGATGTCGCTGCGGATCTGCCGGTTGATCTGAGTAAAGGAATCCCGCAGGAGACTTCCTGCCGGGGTCAACGTGACCTGACGTGTGGTGCGGTAAAACAGGCGTAGTCCCAATTCCTGCTCCAGAGATGCAATCTGTTTCGTGACTGCCTGCTGGCTGATATAGAGGTTCCGGGCAGCGGTGGAAAAGCTCAGACAGTTTGCCACCTCCAAAAATGTTTGAATGCGCTGCTGCAGCATTGGCGATACCTCCTATAATCCTATCGAATTCATAGGATATACAATTTCAAAGCGTTAATAAAACTGATATCATCATATAATAACAATTAAAAATTGTAAATAAGAAAAACCATTGTTTCTCTTTCTGAGATGGCCTCGTTATAATGAAATTACAGATTATAAATTAGGAGGAAGAAATTATGATCCATCTCGGAAAAGACGTAAAGCTCAACGTATGTCCCATTCTGGTGACCCTGCACCACGACTATGTATTCGAAGGCCCCTGCCGCATGGGCAAGGACTTCGAGCTGACCAAGGAATTCGACGATATGGCCAACGCCGAGCTCATTAAGGGCGCTCATGAGGAGCTGGCAGAGAATCTCACCAGCCCGCATTTCAACGTGATGGAGCCCATCTGGATTGACCGAAATGAGGAATTCCTGGTGACCCCGGAGATTCTGGATAAGATGCTTCAGGGCAAGGACGATGTGGATATTTACATGATCGGCCCCATGGGACGGCTTTCCGACCTGGTGATTGACTTTGTGCAGAAGGCGAAAAAGCCCATCATCACCATCCCCGGCCTTCAGTGCATGCAGACCATCCTGATTGCCTCTACTCGTGCCAGAGGACTGGAGAGCTACGCCTACCGCACCTGGAAGGAGACGCTGGATTTCCTGGAGGTGCTGCGGGTAAAGAAGATGCTGCGGGAGACCCGTGTGCTCTGTGCCGCACGGTTCGGTACGGCTCGTTCCGTCAGCGATATGGGCAACTTTGTCAGTCTGGAGCAGGTAACGGATGTACTGGGCACCCAGTTTACCTTTGTGAACCTCCACGAGCTCATTGACCAGACTCATATTGGCAAGTCAGGCGAAAACTATACCCTGCCCGGACGTGCGGCACTGAATCCCACCGAGGAAGACGTGAAGGAAATGGAGGCGTTGGCAGACGACCTCATCGGCAATGCGGTGGAGTGCGATATGGAGCGAAAGGAAGTTCTGAGCTCCGAGCGGTTCTATGTTACCGTAAAGAAAATGCTGGATTACTATGGCTGCAACGCCTTTGCCGCGCCCTGCCCTGATGCCTGCGCCACCCGCCGATTGAATCAGGAGCGGATGACCTTCTGCCTGACCCACTCTCTGCTGGGCGAGATGGGCATTCCCTCTGCCTGCGAATATGATATTCCCGCCTGCCTGTCCATTGCGATTCTATCTTGCCTGGTGGACAAGCCTGCCTACATGGGCAACACCACCCACGATGCCAAGGCCATTGCCACCGGGCGCTATGGTCTGTCGCCGTTCTTCCATACGGACATCAACGATTCCTGCATGGATGTGGTAAAGGCTGATCCGGATAACGTCATTCTCACCTGGCATGCAGTTCCCCGGCGGAATATGCAGGGCTGGGATGCCCCCAAGGCGCCCTATGCCATCCGTCCCTTTGCGGCCAGCGGCTTCGGTGCAACCATCCGCTATGACTTCAACCGGGATGTGGGCCAGGAGATCACCATGTGCCGGATTTCCCCCGACTGCAAGACCCTGTTTGTTGCGAAGGGCGAAATCGTTGGCGGCGTGGGCTTCGGGGATTATTCTTGCTCCGAGGGCGTATTCTTCCGGGTGAAGGACGGCAACGACTTCTTCCAGAAGCAGCTGGAGGTAGGAAACCATGTTCCGCTGGTCTATGGCGATTGCTTCGATCAGGTCTGCGCCCTGGGCAAGCATCTGGGCCTCCAGGTCATCACGGCCTAATGGAAAACCAGGAAGTCATTCTGGCGCGTCTCCATGCTGCGGCCCAGCGACTTCCACAGTATGAAAGCAGATATCTAAGCCTGAGCCAGCGGGATTATGACCACGTATACCCGCTGGTTCAGGGGTATATCCTGGATCGCTTTCTGCTGACAGAGGAGATGTGCGCCAGTGAAAAGCTGCTGGATTTGGCGGATGTCAGCCTGATGTATATGCTGGCGCTGAAGCGTATGGGCATTGACCCGGGGCAGATTTCCCGTTCCTGCTCCGGGGCCAGCTCTGTGATTTCGAAAAAGGTGCTGCTGATGAAGGCAGTGCAGGAGGTATTCCATGTCTCCATGACTCCGGCGGAATTTGCGGAAATCAGCACCGTTTCGGAGTTGGCGGCGTTTATTTGCAGCCATCCGCAAGAGCATACGGCGCAGGAACCGGCGGTGCAAATAATATGCACGGAGAAAGCGGAGGTTTCCTTCGATGTACAGCGGATTCGTCAGGATTTTCCCGCGCTGGCACAGACCATTCACGGCCATCCGCTGGTATATCTGGACAATGCCGCAACCATGCAGATGCCAGTGCAGGTGATGGAGGCTGTGCGGGAAGTGGAGCTGCTGCGGGGCAATGTACATCGGGGCATTCACACCTTGTCCAGCCGCTGCACCGATGCCTATGAGCAGGCAAGATCGGTCTGCGCCCAATTCTTTGGAACCGAGCCGGGAAACATCACCTTTACCTCGGGCACCACCGATGGCATCAACCGGGTAGCGGCGGCCTTTGCGGACAGACCTGGGGCCATTGTGGTCACGGAATTGGAGCATCACTCGAACTTTGTCCCGTGGCAGCAGCTGTGCAAAAAAACAGGGCGGGAATTTCGGGTTTGTCCCATCCAGCCAGATGGAACACTGAACCTTGACGCACTGGATGCCATGCTAACAGAGGGAACCGCGCTGCTTGCCATCAGCCAGTGCTCCAATGTGCTGGGCATGGCCACTCCGCTGGAGCAGGTCATTCCAATGGCGCACCAACGGGGAATTCCGGTACTGGTGGATGGAGCACAGGGAGCTTGCCATATGCCGGTGAACCTAACAGCGCTGGACTGCGATTATTACGTCTGCTCCGGGCATAAGCTGGGTGCTCCTTTTGGAGTTGGCCTGCTCTATTGCAAACAGCCGCTGCCACCGATGGTATATGGCGGCGGTATGGTGGAGCGGGTCACAGCAGAGAAAACCACATTCCTTCCAACCCTGGAGGCGGGAACCCCAAATGTCTCCGGTGCGGTGGGCTTGGCGGCGGCGCTGGAGTACCGGATGAAGCTTCCGAGTGGCTGGCAAACTCATGAAGCGGCTCTGCTGCGCCATGCAGAAACAATGCTGCGCGAGATTCCGGGAATTCATTTCCTCGGCAGCGGCACCAGAGGAGGCTGCCTGTCCTTTACGGTAGACGGAGTAGATGCCTTTGATATGGCCGCTGCGCTGGATCAGCTGGGCATTATGCTGCGTTCCGGGGATCACTGTGTCCAAATTCTCCACAGAAGGCTTGGCGTTCCCTACAGCCTTCGACTTTCTCCGGCTTACTATAATACAGCTGCAGAAATAGAGTTGATGGTAAATGCCGTTCGGGAACTTTCTGCCAGACTGTAGTCCGTGAACACAATAGAAAACCGGGGTTTCAGAATTCTGAAGCCCCGATCTTCCTAATGTGGTTCTATCCTGCTAGTACTTCTCCCATCGTCTCCGCTGCCTTCTTCTGCGCCGCCGTAGTCACATGGGCATAGGTATCCAGCGTGAACCCTGCCGAGAAGTGCCCCAGCATACCCGACACGGTTTTTACATCCACGCCATTCTGGAGGGCCAGCGTGGCGAACGTATGGCGGAGATCATGAAACCGAATCTCCGGCAGGCCCGCCCGATCCAGCACCCGGTGGAGCATATGAAGCACGCTGTCCGGAGCAATCGGCCCACCGGTGGGGCCGGGGAATACATAGGCACTGCTGGGCTGCTTTTCCCGCTGCTGCATCAAAATGCCTACCGCATCTGTCCCGAGGGAGATGGTGCGGTAGGCATTCTTCGTTTTCAGCGGGGCCTCCCGAACCTCGCCGTTGATCCGCCCGACCTGACGGCGCACCCGGAGCGTCTGAGTGTTGAAGTCAATGTCCTCCCATTTGAGCCCCAGCAGTTCACCCCGGCGCAGCCCGGTTGCCAGCTCAATGTAGTACATCTCGAAAACGCCGGAATGTTTGGCCTCCAGCAGAAATGCGGTGAGCTGATCAGCACTCAAGGTCTTCATCTCCCGGTGCTCTGTCCTTGCAGAGCGCAGCCATCCGTGGGATCATGAGAGATCATGTGCTGCTGGATGGCAAGCTGCATGGCGGAAGAGATGACCTGATTGATGTTGCGGACAGTTTTCGGACTGAGGCCCTTTGATTGTTTCTCAGACTCCTTCCGCTCTACTCGCCCTTCTGTCAATAGCTTCTGGTACAGCTTTTGAAGATCCAGTGTAGTCAGCTTTGTCAGTGGAATTGCACCAATGGCTGGTTTAATATGATTCCGAATATAACCCTCATAAGTCTTATGAGAGGACGGACGCACCTTAATCTGAGCGTAGTATTCGTACCAGACATCCATCCACTGGCCTACAGTGTATTTCTGCCCCTTTGCCACATCCAAGCCCTTGCACTGCTCGATGGCAACTTTCAGCTTTTCTTTTGCCTGTGCCTGCGTTTTTGCCAGCACATTTTTGATGATGGGTTTGCCGGTGATTGGATTGTGGCCAGCGGTATAGCGGCCTTCCCAGCGCCCATCCTTCCGCTTGCGGATGTTGCCCTCACCGTTGGCCCTGCGTTTTGCCATTATGATCACTCCTTTTGCAGCCACAACATATACCACAGAAGTTGAGAACTATCAAGCTAATTCGACGGACAGTTTTCATTGATCCAGACCTGTAATTTGTCTTTTGGAACCACGATTCGGCTGCCAATTTTCAAGGCCGGGAAACCTTCTGTCCGCACTAATGCATAAGCGCCGGAACGAGAGATGTTTAGTACGGCGGCCAACTGCGGAACAGATAGCATAATGGGTAGTTCATCATAGGACATGTAAGTTTTGCTCATAGCATTCTCCTTTCGGGAGTAAAATTGCCCCACGCTGCGTGAACGCGGGGCGGATAGATTTGGCGGTATAACCTGTGGTAATAAAGCTGAAAAGCCCGTAAACGGCCAACGTGGGCCTCACGTTCGGCCCATGTGCTGGGATTGACGCTGACGTTCTGGTGTTTCGACTTCCCGGATATAATCCCGCATCGTAGATGCCTGTGCTCGGATTTCCTCACACATTTTGATTTGCTTTCGCACCTGTCGAAGTTCCCGGTTTAGGTCAGCCAGCTTGGTGTAGAGCTCCGCTTGCTGCTGGGATAATGCCTCACGGGACACTCCACAACCATCCAGCAGCTTCACTGCATCCAGATATTGCTGTGTCTCCGCCTCCATGCCGCTGTGACCCTGATCGTAGAGCCGTTTGGCTGGGGCCAGCGCTTCTTCATCCGTCAGCGCCTGAAATAGGGGCTGACGTTTTTTCTTTTGCACGTTGAGAATGGTTCGCTGTTTGATGAGCGTTTTGATTTGCGCTTCTGCTGTTTCCACAAAGGTAGTCATGTCTGCTTCAGAGGAAATACTGTGTTCGTTGAGGAACTGAAACTGCGCCCGGAGCTGCTCGAACCGCATGACCTCCTGACGCATCTGGCCTGTAACCCTTGGCGGGTACTGTTGCTTTTCAATTTTGCCGAGAATGTAGAGATAGTGATAGTAGAGCGCCAGAAAACCAGTGTATTTCGGGTGCTTTTTATAGGGCTTGTACGGCTGCCGATGAACAACTGCAAGCTGCTTGCCTGTGAATATTGCGTCCATATTACCGTCAATGGCCGATTGGATGCCGTCCTCGGAATACTGCGGATTCTTTCGTTCCGGATACATGAAGTGGGTTTGCCCACGGAGCTTGAAGCCCAGACGATTTCCGTGCTTGATCTCGTAACCCTTTCGCTCCATGAGCCGGAAGAAGTCCCCGATGGAGTTGGCATCCTCGATGGATGATTTCAAATCAGCTTCCAGCATGGAACGATAAGTGGGCTGGCCCTTGCTCTGGCGCAGCCACTCGATGTAGCTCATGGACTTCTGACCATCACCCTGGATGATGACGGACAGACCATGCTCCCGGCAAAGTCGGTCTGATACTGTCCGAATCTGTTGAAAATACTCTGACTTTGAACAGTGATATTTCTCGCCAGTGGCATCATTGACGGAGTTAAACAGGATGTGCGAATGAATGTGGTGGCGATCCGTGTGCGTGCCAATGACCACCTGATAGCCCGCCAGATACTCTGTCGCAAACTCGGTGGCAATTTGCAGTGCCAACTCCGGTGTGATTTCTCCTGGAACAAAAGACTGGATGATGTGGTAGCACTGCCGCCCATCCAGCTTGCCCAGTTCCCGCTTGGTATCCATCATCTGTTGGTATTCAAATCCAGGATCGCAGTTCAGGCGAGCCGTGAGCACCTGCTCCTGGGTCTTATCTCCGTTTAGCACATATTCGATAGCTTGTTTCAGTCCGCCGTTTCGGGCCAAAATTTTCGTGATCGCCATCAGTGCCGCCCCATGTCATAGAGCCGTTCGTAAACTCGCCCCAGCAACTCCACGGCTTCTCTGGCATCCTCCGGGGTGGCAATCCCGGCGTTGACACTTCTGGCAATCTGGTTGATGTTGTTGCCAATGGCATGAATTTCTCGGCGCAGGGCCTTCATTTCGTCATCATTCCGAACCCTAGGCGAGTGGCCTTGGACCAGGCGAATCAGGTACGCGCGCTTGCTGAGACCGCAAGCCTTGGCATTTTCGGATAACAGCCGATACTGCTCCGGTGTCATTTCAAAGTGCATATGGTGTTTTGTTTCGATAGCAATCCCTCCTTGCTCAGTTTGCTATTTCGGCAACGTTGCCGAGAGTCCACTTTAGCGGCGGTGACAATGTTGTCATCGCCGCTTTTCCTTCCGCCCGACGGCGGCATATGGGGTTCGGGCACACCCGAAAGCAGTAAAAATGTACATTTTTGCGATGCTTGCTACCCAAATCGCAACTTTTTTCATGCTTTTACGGTTGTCCGATGGCAGAGCGTCCTTGATGAAGCGCCTTTTCGGGATGTGTGTGTACATTGCGTAATGCCTGAATTGTATTGCCATTTGAGTATGTACAGCGATACGGATTCGGGCAAAATTCCGCTGATTCCATACTTACCGTGATACGCATTGAGGGGGATTTTCTCAATTTGATACCTATCATGGTACACATCCACGCTAATCTCCTTGTAAACTGCGAATGAAATCCAACGCTTTTTGGTTATCCGCAACAGCATTCTCAGCCAGTTCTGACTTGGGCGCTGTCTGGATGCTGGCATTCGACAATTCCTCCCGAATTACACTTCGTAGTTTCTCCACTAATGCTTCGCTTTTCTGGTACTCACAAAGCGCTTGACAGATCAGCGTGGTGCGGGTTCGAGGTGGAGCCTGAGCCAGCACGGACAGCGCTTCGAGCTGCAATGGATTGTTCGGGGACAATGCAAGATTGATGCGATGTTTATTGCTCGTTTTCATCACCTCCTGATGGAAAGATTTGGCGTGAGCGCTTTCGGCGATTTCACCCAAAGCACTCAAAGGAGGTGCTGACCCTTGATTAAGACCCTCCAGACGGCGCAGAAACAGGAGAAGATGAAAATGAAGCTGCCCAAATCCGTCCAGCAGGCCATCCCCATTCAGCGGCTCTGGCAGGACGGTACCTTTCAGTTTGGCAGCAAGTTCTCCCAGACTGTTCGCTTCTCGGACATCAATTACGCCATTGCCAGCAAGGCGGACAAAACGCAAATGTTCCTGGGCTACTCCGAGCTCCTCAACGCTCTGGACACCGGAGCCGCCACCAAGATCACCATTCACAACCGCCGCATGAACCGTCAGGACTTCGCCCGAACTACCCTTTTGCCCATGCAGCAGGATCAGCTGGACAGCTATCGGCAGGAGTACAACCAGATGCTTCTGGACAAGGTCACGGGGCAGACCAGCAGTGTGGTACAGGAGCGATACATCACCCTCTCGGCGCACCGGAAGAACTACCAGGAGGCCCGGAGCTTTTTCAGCCGCACCATCGGTGACGTCACCAGCCACCTGTCCCACCTTGGTTCGCGGTGTGAGCTGCTGGATGCCGGAGAACGCCTGCGGGTGCTCCATGACTTCTACCGTCCCGGCGAGGAATCCCAGTTTCAGTTCGACCTAAAATCCAATCAGAAAATGGGGCGAGACTTCAAGGATGCTATCTGTCCGGACTCTCTGTCCTTCCACCGGGACTATTTCACCATGGGCAACAAGTATGGCCGGGTGCTGTTTCTCAAGGAATATGCAGCGTTTATCAAGGACAAGCTGATTCGAGAGCTCACAGATTTGGATCGAAATCTTATGTTGTCCATCGATGTGATCCCGGTGCCAAC
Organism: Barnesiella intestinihominis; assembly: GCA_963650135.1. Lineage (GTDB taxonomy): Bacteria > Bacillota > Clostridia > Oscillospirales > Oscillospiraceae > HGM13006. The sequence continues at coordinate 12,206 of CAVJLG010000090.1, forward strand.
GGATGAGGCCGTCCGGGAGATGCAGAACCGGCTGCTAGGGGTGGAAACGAACGTAGCCAGCTGGCAGCGGCGGCAGAACAGCAATAACAACTTCTCCGCCATTGTTCCCTATGATTTAGAGCAGCAGCGGCAGGAGGTTCGAGAGATGCTGGACGATCTCACTACGCGGGATCAGCGAATGCTGTTTGCCCTAGTAACGTTGGTGCATTTAGCGGACAGCAAAGAGCAGCTGGACAGCGACACGGAAACGCTCCAGTCCATTGCGCGGCAGAATCTCTGCCAGCTGTCCACCCTCCACTACCAGCAGGCGGATGGGCTGATTACCGCACTGCCCCTGGGGCTCCGCCGGATCGACGCCCTCCGTACTTTGACTACCGAGGCGCTGGCTGTCCTAATGCCCTTTAAGGCACAGGAGATTCGGCATAAGGATGGGCTGTACTACGGACAGAACGCTATCTCCAAGAACCTGATCCTATTGCCGGCGGGCGGAGATATCTTCACATCAACGCCAATGGTGATGTGGATCCTTGCGTGTTTATTCATTACTCTGACAGCAACATCCGGGAGAAAACCCTTTTGGAATGCTTGCAGTCTCCGCTGTTTATGGCCTACCACGATGGACAGCCCTTCAATGAAAATATGCTGCGTCCATGTCCGATGCTGGAGAATCCGGAGAAGCTGCGTGCCATGGTAGCAAAGACCGGCGCACATTCAACGGATCCCCAGAGTCCGGAGAGTGCGGAGCATCTGTGTGCAAAGTGTGACGCTTATGCGGCAAACTGGGAAGGCACCGCTAATCGGCTGTGGGAATGCAGCTGCAAGTGCAAGGCGGCAGCGCAGCAGAAATGATCCGGCGGCATCAGATTGATTTTGCAGATATTTGATCCTACGATAGCTGCGGACGGCAGAGTTTGACTAACCTTCGATGCTGCTAAAAGCCTTTGCATCTATAGTGTTGTGGTAACACAAATCACCGCTGATTTCGCAAGAAATCAGCGGCTTTTCCTTGTTTTCCGAACTTTTTGAGGATGTTTTTTCGAGGGGAGTTCGGGGTGACCCAAACGCTGACCCATACGGGAGTGAAAGTGAGTGTGGGCATACCTTTGCGGGTTTCTTTATAGTCCTAGCACAGCGTAGACAGCCGCTGAAACCTGCTTTACCCTTGTCTCCATAAACTCTGGATGATCCTTAAACCATTTCACGTTTAATGGGGATGGATGCGGCAGTACATAGGCGAGCTTTCCGTGGATCAGCTGATCCTGAAAGATCAGCTCTGTAAGGTTGGCTTTCGGAAAGAAGAAATCAGCAGCATGCCGTCCAATCAGAATAAAAATCTCGTTGTCCACCTGCTCTATTTCGCGGGTGAGCCATTTTTGCGCACAGCTTTTTGGCGGCAGACGATCCCCGCCGGAGGGAGATTTTCCAGGGTAGCAGTGGGCAATGGAAGTGATATAAAAGCAATTCGGGTCATAAAACACTTCGTCTGGGATGCGATACCACTCGCTGCGGAGCTTCCGTCCGCTGGCATCATTGAACGGCTTGCGGGTATGATGCACATTCTGAGATGGGGCTTGGCTGATCTGCATGATTTTGGAGTGCGCGTTACCGGTTACGATGGGGTGCGGTGTAAAACCAAACTTGGCCTCACAGTCCCGACAGCTGAGAATTTCATTCCTTAGTTCTTCAAACATCAAATAATCTCCTTCATTCCCTTATGGAGTTTATTGTATATCAAATGGCACGTTTTATCAATATTTGTTAATCAAACTGCATCGAGTGAAGGAAAATCGGGTTTTCAGAATTCTGAAAACCCGATCTCTGTAACGTGGAGGTGCTTTATCCCGCCAGTACCGCACCCATCGTTTCCGCTGCTTTCTTCTGCGCCGCTGTAGTCACATGTGCGTAAGTCTCCAGTGTGAATCCCGCCGAGAAATGGCCCAGCATCCCCGACACGGTTTTCACATCCACGCCATTTTGAAGGGCCAGCGTGGCGAACGTATGGCGGAGGTCATGGAACCGAATCTCCGGCAGACCCGCCCGATCCAGCACCCGGTGCAGCATATGAAGCACGCTGTCCGGGGCGATGGGCCCGCCAGTGGGGCCTGGGAATACATAGGCGCTGCTGGGCTGCTTTTCTCGCTGCTGTTCCAAAATACCTACCGCATCCGTCCCGAGGGAAATGGTGCGGTAGGCATTTTTCGTTTTCAGCGGGGCCTCCCGCACTTCGCCGTTGATACGTCCGACCTGGCGGCGAACCCGGAGTGTCTGCGTAGTAAAGTCGATGTCCTTCCACTTGAGCCCTAGCAGTTCACCCCGGCGCAGCCCGGTTGCCAGCTCGATGTAGTACATCTCGAAAACGCCGGAGTGCTTGGCCTCCAGCAGGAATGCGGCGAGCTGGTCGGCACTCAAGGTCTGCATCTCCCGGTGCTCGGTTTTTGGGAGCGCACAGCCGTCTGTGGGATCGTGGGAGATCAGGTGCTGCTGGATCGCAAGCTGCATGGCGGAAGAGATGACCTGATTGATGTTGCGGACAGTTTTGGGGCTGAGGCCCCTCGTCTGCTTTTGGGATTCCGTCCGTTCCACCCGACCTTCTGTCAATAGCTTCTGGTACAGTTTTTGAAGATCCAACGTGGTCAGCTTCGTCAGCGGGATATGTGGATTAGCCTGGAGGAGTAAAAAGCAGGCAGGGAACCATGTAATTAGTGGTAGGAAGAGCATGGAAAAAGATGGAGCGATGTCGGCGGTATTTACAAAGAAAATAGCATGTAGATAGCATTTTGACGTAGAAGGAGGGTGTCGTAATGCCGAAAGATGGTCGCGCGATGAGTAGCCTTGAAATGCGCAATCTTATACTTGAAGCGTTAGCTGAAGAAGACAAAGAGAATACCCCGAATAAAAGTACATTTAAAATGTATAAATACAGTGGGTGTATATCTGATTTAAGAGTCATTGTAGAATATTTGGCAGTTAAGCACAGTGTTATAGATGAGGAAATTGAATTTTCCACTACTGCGTGGGGCGCTCCTGGAGAGATGTGTATTTACAAATGTAATACAAATTTTGATGATGATGAATTAAATCTATTTACAGAAGAAGTTCATCAGTTGATGTTCCAAAATGTATTATCGCCCGGAGCGACAGGAAACTATGGTGATGATTGGCCATACTTCCATGTGACAAAATACGGCCTCGAATGTTTACAACATAAAGATGTCCTTCCCTATGACCCGGACGGTTATTTGCGGAGACTATCAGCTATTCCTTCTGTGGATGATTGGGAGAAGTTTTATGTTGAGCAAAGCCTACGTTGTTTTAACGCCGGCGCATTGGATGCCTCGATCATCATGCTGGGGTTAGCTGGTGAGTATCTGGCAGATAAGCTCATTGACGCAATGGGTGCATTTCTTGACAAGAATGAGGAAACGTTATCTGCACAGTTTTCAAAGGATTTGAGTGGATTAACGCAAATATCAAAAAAATATGATAAATACGAAAAAATTCTAAGCGAAGTCCTGAAGCAAAAGGATGGAGCAGGCAACTGTAAGTATCCCACGCTTAAATTGTTATCCCCGCGGCTTGATATTCCTGCAAAGACAGTTTATGCAACATTTCTTAGGCTGACCAGGAATGAACTTGCTCATCCCGCCAATATCAAAATGGACAGAATTGAATGCATGACCATGTTGATAAGCTACATCAAGTATTGTGAAACACAGCATCAGTACCTTGATTTTTATACTTCAAACACATAAAAGCTGTGTAAAATCAGGAATATTGTTTGCTGCATACTGCTAGAATGGACGCTTGTATGTTGTCGACAGCAATCGCTTGCGGAAAGACAGTTTCTATGGTAAGATGAGTATACGAAAAGCAATGCAAAGGAGGGCCAAATATGATTTACACCATTGATGAAATACGGCAGATTGTCACACCAATTGCCGAAAAGTATTGCCTTCCAGCCATCTATTTGTTTGGCTCCTATGCAAGAGGAACAGCAAACGAGCACAGCGACGTTGACTTGCTGGTAGACACAACCGGGACTCAGCTTAAAAGCCTCCTCACACTGGGAGCACTCTACAATGATTTGGAAGAGGCGCTGGGTAAGAGAATTGATCTGATTACCGTGAGTTCTTTGCGGCAGCGCGTGCAGATTCCAAGCGAAGAAACGTTCCGAGATACAGTGTGGAAGGAGAAGGTGAGCCTTTATGATGCAGCCTGATTTGCAGCGGATCGCGCATATCCGCGATTATTGTGTGGAGATCCAGAAAACGATTGTCCGCTATGGCGATACCTTTGAAGCGTTTGATAACGATGCAGACTACCAGCGTTCAGTATCCTTTTCGATCCTGCAAATTGGCGAGCTTAGCGGCAGGCTGTCGCAGGAGTTTCGCAAAGCCACGGCAAATCGTGTACAGTGGGGCCCAATGAAGGGCATGCGTAATCTGGTTGCTCATAACTACGGCAGCATGAGCCGCGAGATTATTTGGGAAACGGCTGTAACGGATATTCCGGCACTAAAGAGCTTTTGTGACGAGTTGCTAGAAGCGAGTAACGCCTGACCCACATTCTGACCCACTACCGGAAAAACGCCGACGCACTAGTTGGACGAATTAGCTCCCCAAATGCTCAAATGCGCTGAAATATCGTCCATTTCGTGCTGTTTTATGCAATCCGTCCAAGGAATTTTAGCGGAGACACCCTCATAACC
>CAVJLG010000091.1:0-15473 GCA_963650135.1 Barnesiella intestinihominis
AGCAAGAACTCCGGTTTTCTTGAGTTGAAAACCGGAGTTCTTTGACAAACTGAACCGTCTGTTTCTGTTAGAAACAGACGGTTTCTTGCAGTGCGCCTTGCGGCGCACGTTTCTAACGGGTGAAAGTCCCAAATCCGCCCTGGTAGTGGGAAGGATACAGCTGAACACCAAGGGTGTCCTATTCACAGAAACACTGTGATTAACGTGAGGGGAATCTGAAGGAAGGTGAAGGCAAATCTCTGGTCTGACGAATAGAAATCACATCAGGCTACAGTTAAGGATAAGGTTGCTGTACAAACCGAAGTCCAATAACTACTCGGAATTAGCTGTAGTAAATGTGGCAGATATATGGAGAGAAAGAAACGTGTGGTACCAAGGGAGGTCTCGTCAGCGGATGGAAACAGAGTATGAAATCCGTCAGTAACAACGAATGGCGAGAAGTCAGCAGAAGCCATAGTAAACCAGTGGTTGCAAACACTGGCGAAGGGCTGAACTTTAGGAGACACAAGCAATGAATGTAACTGAAAGTAGATTTAAGAACAGACAACTTCACATAGAGGACTATCTGCAAATGGTATCTGCGGAACAGAAAGAGTATGCAGAAGTGTTCGACTACCGTAAGATTACTGAAAAGAGCGGTGTCATCACAGACTATTGGACGAACAATCTTTTGGATTTGATTTTGCGAAAGGACAATCTAAACAAAGCCTATAAGCAGGTCAAGAAAAACAAGGGTAAAGGTGGAATTGATGGTATGCAGGTGGATGGACTTCTACCCTTCCTTAAAGAAAACCAGGAAACCCTAATCCAAGAGATAAGGGGAGGCAAATATAAGCCTAACCCAGTTCGAAGGGTAGAAATACCCAAGGAAACAAAAGGCGAGTTTCGTAAACTCGGAGTTCCAACGGTGGTTGACAGGGTAATCCAACAGGCAATCGCACAGGAACTTACACCAATCTATGAGGAGCAGTTCTCAGAGAATAGTTTTGGTTTCAGACCGAAAAGAGGGCAGCATGATGCTCTCAGACAATGCCAAAAGAATGTAAATGAAGGCTACGCATATGTAGTAGATATGGACTTGGAAAAGTTCTTCGATACAGTGTGTCAGAGTAAGCTGATAGAGGTATTGTCACGAACCATCAAGGATGGCAGGGTAATCTCGCTGATACACAAATATCTTAATGCAGGAGTACTTGTAAACGGGATGTTTGAGAGGACAGAGATGGGAATGCCACAGGGAGGTCCGTTAAGCCCGTTACTCAGTAATGTCATGCTCAATGAGTTGGACAAGGAGATGGAGCGCAGAGGGCACAGATTTGTTCGCTTCGCAGATGACTGCATGATTTTCTGTAAAAGCAGGAGAAGTGCGGAAAGAACTTTGAAAAACATCATTCCATTTATCGAAGGAAAACTATTCTTGAAGGTAAACAGGAAGAAAACAGAAGTTGCACACATCAGCAAAGTCAAGTACCTTGGCTATTCCTTTTATAGATATAAAGGAAAATGCAGATTCAGAGTACATCCAAAGTCAGTAAACAAAATGAAGAACAGAATCAGAGAACTGACAGACAGAAATAGAGGAATCAGCAATACAGAACGAGAAAAGCAGTACCAAGATTATGTGCGGGGATGGGTGGATTATTTCAAACTTGCAGATATGAAAGGGCTACTCAAAACAACGGATGAATGGGCAAGGCGACGTATCAGAGCTGTTTACTGGAAACAATGGAAGAAAATCAAAACGAAATACCGAATGCTGAAAGCATTGGGGATGGAACATTGGAAAGCAATGGAATTAGCCAATAGTAGAAAAGGTTATTGGAGAATGGCAAAAGTGCTGAACCAAATCTTTTCAAACAAAATAATAGCCAAGCTAGGATATACATCCATGCTTGACTATTATCTGACAGTTTTGTGAAAACTAAAGAACCGCCTTGGTACGGAACCGTATGCCAGGTGGTGTGAGAGGACGGCTAATCAACTAATGGTTAGCCTCCTACTCGATGTTCTGAGGCTGCATCGCACACCCGAATCCGTCAGCTAACAGTAATAAGTTTGAATTAGTTCCTTATCACTGTTAAGCCAACGGTTTCGAGGTTTTTTCGCACCCTCAAAATAGGTTGTGACAAAAAGATATCATCCAGCCCAAAACGCCAGCAGACCGGATTTGAACCGCATACTTTCCCCTGAATGTCCATGATACACATTTTCTGCCGCCCGTGATTCAGATTTTTTCTGATTCGCGGGCGGCTTTTTTCGTTTTCGAGGTGGTTTTCGGAAAGTTTGTTGGTATTGCCGGGTTTTGCCCAAAATCTTCTGTGGTATTGCTGAATAGCTTCTTCCTGGCTTTCCGGGTATGCTTGCTTTGCGAATCAAACAAAGGAGGCAGCCCTATGGAACAGACAAAAAACCTATGTGCACAGATTCCTGTTTCGCTCCATATGCGCGTGCGGCGGGAGCAGGAGGAATCCGGTAAAACCCTCAGCGAGTACATCACAGAAGTTCTCACGCAATACTATGAAGGAGGAAGCAACATGGCAAGCAGAACCCTGGCAATCCAAATTTCCGAAGAACTCTTCGAGAAGCTCAAGACCCACATTGCTGCGGAGTCCCAGCGACAGGGACGGAAAATCACCCAAAAGGAATTCATCCTCTCCCTGATTGAGCAGGCCTTGGAAGATGCCTGACCGCTGCCCCGGAGTATCGTCAAGATGCTCCGGGGCTTTTGCTTTGGAAAATAACAGCTTCGGCTGATCATATATATGTCGTGTGCCCTCGTGTCCAACTGGATGCGGGGGCTTTTTTCATTCTTGGAAAGGAGCATTTCATGAAAATCAAACACAAACGAATCCTGGCGCTCCTGCTCCTGGCGGCGATGGTGATCGGTGCCGTGCCCTCGGTTCTGGCTGTGGAGGGCATGGCCTCTGATGTCGAGCCGGTCATGGAATCCAGCGTGGAACCGGCAGGCAGTCAGGAGTCATCCAGCACGGAATCGGAGGAACCGCAAATTCCACCGCCTGAGGCAGAGGAACTTACTCCAGTGGAGGAGGACACGGGAGATGACAACGTTCCCCGCAGTATGGACGGAGCAACCCTGACCCGTGACGAGGAACTGCTGGCCCCCAGCCTTATGGGCATCTCCCTGTTTGCGGCCAATTCCACCGGAACAGTTTCTAAGTCCACCTGCGTGAACTTCGCCCAGTATACGTCCCCCACCTGGTGCTGCAATCGCTATTACACGGAGGGCAGTCACAGCTACGGCCATTATTTCTACGCTTCTACCATTGCCTACCATAAGGTGAACGGCACATACAGCTACTGCATTGAGCCGAACACCACCTCTCTGGACGGTCAGACCTATACCAGCTATGACGCAGACAGTGCTTCCAGCACCTCCTTCTGGATGCGGGAACTGGACAGTACCCAGCGTGACCTCATTACGAAAATCCTGGCCTGCGGATACCCCCAGGCGGACTACGGTTACACCGCCCAGCAGCAGTATGCCGCCACCCAGACGCTGATCTGGGAGGTTTGCGGCAAAACCCGGTATGCCAGCGGCATCCGTTATTGCACAGACTACGGCCTGTTCTCTAAGGTCTATGCGGTGCTCGGGGATGGGTACCAGAAAACCTACGATGGCATCATTGACACCATAGAGGCATCCAGCGGCACGGTTCCCTCCTTCGCCGGCAGCAGCGCCAAGTCCATCACCCTGACCTACAACAGTTCCACCAATTGTTATGAGGGCAGTGTCACAGACAGCAACGCCGTCCTGAGTTACTTCACTTTCAGCTATTCCGGTGTTACTTTCACCAAGTCCGGCAATACCCTCAAAATCTCTGTGCCTGCCTCCAGCGCATCCAGTGTCAAAGGCAAAACCATCACGGGCACCAGTACCCTCAAGGATCTCAGCTCCTGCAACCCTTATGTCTGGGAGAACTCCACCTATCAAACGGTGCTGAGTAACGGCAGCGCCGGCAACCTGAAAGCTTATATTTCCCTGACCTGGACGGAACCCTCGACGCCCACACCCGAACCTGAACCCGAGGATGGTGCCCTGAAAATTATCAAGCAGTGTTCGGACAGCTCGGTATCTCTCAGCGGCTGGAAATTCAGCATCAACATCTCCGGCATCGGCACCATCACCCGAACCACCAACTCCAGCGGCATCATCAACGTGACCGCCATTCCGGCGGGTGCTACCTGCACCATCACCGAAACCAACGCCAGCGGCTATAAGGTTCTGTCCTCCAAATCGGTCACGATTTCCGAAGGCCAGACCAGTACGGTCACATTCACGAACCAGCCGCTGAAAGGGAACCTCACCGTCACCAAGGGGGTCAATTGCGGCACTCTGTCGGGCTTCACCTTTCGGCTCTATGGCACGTCCACCATCGGGAAGTATGTGGACATGACCGCCACCACCAATTCCAGCGGGAAAGCCACATTCAGCAATGTCTATGTGGGCACCTATACCCTGGAAGAAGTAGACCCTGGCAGCGCTTACATCCAGCCAGCCTCCACAACGGTCACAATTTCGGCAAATTCTACGACCGGCGCGGCCTACACCTCCACCGTCAGCATGGATAACGTCTGGAAGCACTGGTATGCCACCATCACCAAGGTGGATGCGGAAACCGGTCAGACCAGCGCCGCCATGGCAGGGGCGGAATACACGCTGTACAAGAACGGTTCCAAGGTGGATACCTATACGGTTGGCAATAACGGGACTTTTGTGACCGACAACTACCCCTGCACGGATTCCGATGGGGTCTATACCCTCAAGGAGACCAAGGCCCCGGAGGGCTACCAGCTTGACGCCACGGAATACAAGCTGACCACTGGGTACAGCCATTACAGCAGCGCCAACAACCACATCACCCTGACGGTGTCCGATGAAGTCATCAAGGGCAAGATTCAAATCCAGAAGTTTGCGGTGAACACGGTCACCAAGGACAAACAGCCTGAACAGGAAGCCACGTTTGAGGTCTATGCCAAGAGTGCGGGCAGTTACGTCCAGGCTCCGGAGAACAAACGGGACATCATTACCATCGGCGCGGACGGCAAGGGCACCTCCAAGGACCTGCCCTATGGCGTCTATGGCATCCATCAGACCTCGGGCTGGGAGGGCTACGACGTGGACGAGACTGTCTATGAAGTGGCCATTACCACTCACGGGGAGACCGTCACCAAGGACATAGACAAGCATGGTCTGACCATCGAGAACAACATCTGGCTGGGAACCATGACGATTCTCAAAGTGGACGGCGATTCCAAAGAGCCGCTGTCCGGAGCGGAGTTCACCCTGACCGGCTCTGACGGTTCCGAGGTAATCAAGAAAACAGATTCTGATGGCAAGGTTGTCTTTGAGAATCTGACCTACGGGGTCACCTACATCTGGGCAGAAACCAAGGCTCCCAAGGGCTATCTGCTGGACGAGGCCAACACGGGTACCTGGTCTGTTGCTAAGCACGATGATACCGTGGAGATCACCGCCGAGGACCAGCGCAGACCAGGCAGTATTGCCGTGACAAAACAGGACATGAACGGCGAGCCTCTTGCCGGTGTCACCTTCCTGCTGGAATACAAGGACAGCGGCACCTGGAAGCCTGTTTCTTCCAGGGTAGATGATGTGATTGCAACAGGAGAATGCAGTTCAGTAAATCTGGGCGCTGGCTGTCTCACCACCGATGAATCCGGCACTGTCACCTTTGAGGGACTGTGGGCCGATGAGGAGATTCAGTACCGGCTGACCGAAGTCGCTGTTCCCGAGGGCTATGAGCTTCTGTCCGAGCCGGTTTATGAGGGCACCCTGCCCGTAACGGCGAACCCGGACAAGACGGGGCTTCAGCCCGATGAAACCATTGACGGAAAATCGTATTACTACACCCTTCCCGTCACCGTCCACAACGGTCAGGTCTACACCCTGCCCATGACCGGCGGCAGGAGCTTTCCCTTCGCGGCAGCAGGCATCATCGTCCTGTTCACGGGCGGCCTGCGGCTGGTCAACTTCAAAAATCCTTACATTCTCAAAAACATCAAACGGAGGTTTTTCGCATGAAAAAGTTTATGAAACGCATCGGTGCCATTGCAATGAGTGTTGCTATGGCCATGAGCATGATGGTGGGCGGCGTATCTGCGGCAAACGAGGCGGACGCCACCATTGACACCGACCGTAGCACATCCCTGACCCTGTTTAAGTATGACCTGACAGGTGCCGAGGCCGACGGTGCCTGGGATGCCGAATCCTATGTGTCCACCGGGCTGGAAGACGAGAATGTAAACTCGTCCCTTAGTCCCTATGCAGTGCAGGGCGTGGAGTTCAGCTATGTGAAGATCGCAGACCTGGACATTCTCAAGGAAAATGAGGATGCAAATCATCATGTGATGCCCTTGTATGGCTTCCGTGAGGACCCCAACACAAACAGCGCCGCCACGATGGAATTTCTCGCGGCCATTGGCCTGACCACTGCGGATGCTTACAAGGTGGGCCGGGATTCCAGCTCCAACCGCGTATGGTACTTCCAGAGTGACACCCTCATCAACGCCCTTGCAAATGCCCTGACGGATAACGCAACCACCACCAAGGCCAAGCTGGAGGCGTATATGGCCGCTAACAACGGCGTAGCCATGCCGGAGACCGATGAAAACGGCAAATCCAAGGTGGACAATCTGGCCCAGGGGCTGTACCTTGTTGTTGAGACCCGTGTCCCCGAGAATGTGGTGGACACCACCGCACCCTTCCTGGTGAGCCTGCCCATGACCACCATCGATGGCAATAGCTGGAACTACAACGTGGTGCTGTACCCCAAGAACGAGACCGGCTCTCCCAATCTGGAAAAGACCGTCCGGGAAGCTCAGGCAGACACGGGAAAAAACAGCGGTTCTGCCAGCGACATCACCGACGGTTACACCCACACCGCCACCGCTTCGGATGGCGACGTGGTGGACTACCAGATCATCTCCACTCTGCCCACCATCACTTCTCCCGCAACAGCCCTGATCACTTACACCTTTGTCGATGAACTGAGCAAAGGCATCCAGTACAACAAGGGCGATGTGAAAATCGAGTTTTTCAAGGACGCAGAATGCACCGACCTTGTTGCAACCTGGACCGAGGCGGACGGCAAATTCTATGTAGAATACACGGACTATGACCCCAGCAACGGCACAAGAATGACCATTTCTATGACCGAGGACGGTTTCAAGGAAATTAACAGTGCTGAAACAGTCTACAATCCCAGCACCAGCCTCCTGCGGGGATACTCGGGCTGCACACTGCGGATCGCCTATTCCTGCACGGTCAACAGCGATGCTGCCACCGTCTACGGTGATTCCGGCAATCCCAACGAGGTGGAGCTGACATGGAAGCGCACCAACACCGACTACTATGACACCCTTCGGGACTGCTGCCATGTGTACACCTACGGCATTGACCTGATCAAGCAGTTCAGCGATGACGCAGGCAACTTCGACAACGTCAAGTTTCTGGTTCGGAACGCTACTGATGGCTATTATGTGCAGGCGGAGCGGAAAGACGCCGAGGGTGTCTACTATGTGACCGGCCACACCGAAAATGAGGCTGAGGCAACCCAGTTCAGCCCCATGAGCGGCAGCGTCAACACCGGGCGCATCATCCTGAAGGGCATGGAAGATGACAAGTACATCATCACCGAGATTGAGACCGACAGTGGGTATAAGCTGCTGAAGGAGGACATTTCTGTGGATATTACTGCCCAGCCCGGCTCTGAAACCTGCCCCACCTGCGAGACCGCCCTGCTGACCGCCTCCGCCAAGGTCAACGGAAGTGACGTTCAGATGAACGAGGACAACGTCTCTGTCAACGCAATCGTGCCCCTGACCGTGACCAACACCAAGGGGTATGACCTGCCCAAGACCGGTGGAAATGGCACCAAGCTGTTCTACATCTTCGGTGTGCTGGGCCTGATGGTCGGCGGCGCGGCCATTGTGCTGAGCCTCCGCAAGCGCAGAAATGTGTGACCACAACGGCTCCATGGCGGGAGCGGCAGTTCGCTCCCGCCAACAGCGGCGAAAGAAAAGCTCCAAGCAAATTTTCTTGATGGTTCTAGCAATCCTGGTTTTTCTGACTGGGGCTGCCCTGCTCCTCTATCCCTCCTTCAGCCAGTGGTACAACGCCCGGGGGCAGTCTGACGTGATTGCGGACTATGCAGAATTGGTGGATGAACTGGACGACGAGGCTGTGGAGCGCGAAATTCGCCGGGCCAGGCAGTACAACCGGGATTTGACCGACACGGTGGCCCAGTCCGACCCGTTCAAGGCGGAGGGAACCGTGGACACCACCGAGTACGACACCCTCCTGCAGACCACCCGTGAGGGCGTTATGGCCTACATCAAGATTCCGGAAATCAACGTGTATCTACCAATTTACCATGGAGTGGGAAAAGATGTGCTGGAGAAAGGTGTCGGACACCTGCCGGAAACTTCTTTGCCGGTAGGCGGCGAAAGCACCCACTGCGTTCTGGCGGCACACTCCGGGATGAGCAACGCCAGGTTGTTCACAGACCTGCCGAAGCTCCAGCAGGGGGATGTGTTCTACATCCATGTCTACAACCGGACGCTCACCTACACTGTGGACCAAACCAAGACGGTGCTGCCCACGGACACCTCAGACCTGAACATCGTGACCGGGCAGGACTATGTGACCCTGGTCACCTGCACGCCCTACGGTGTCAACAGCCATCGGCTGCTGGTGCGGGGGACACGAATCGAATAATTGAGAAAACTGTAATGTGCTTTGACCGGAGGACTGCGGTTCTCCGGTCTTTTCTTTGTCAAGGAGGAAATTATGTCAATTCAATTCGACTATTATTACAGCCATGAAGCGAAACAGTTCACGTTCTACCGCATTCCCAAGGCATTGTTCACCGAGCCGCAGTTCCAAAGTCTTTCTGTGGAGGCCAAGGTTCTCTATGGTCTGATGCTGGACCGGGTGGGCCTGTCCGTCCGCACCGGCTGGGTGGATGAGCACCAGCGGGTCTACATCTACTTCACCATCGCAGACGTTGAGGAACAGCTGGGCTGCGGCCGCAGCAAGGCCATCCGTCTGCTGAAGGAACTGGATTCCGATGTGGGTCTCATCCGTCGGAAGCGGCAAGGGCTGGGACACCCGGATCGGATCTATGTGATGAACTTCACTTCTGGGAATGTCCAGAGGTCTCAAAATGATACCTCTGGGGCGGATGAGCAGGTCAGAAGTCCTGTTTTGGAACCCCAGAAGTCTGAAAATGGGTGTTCTGGTGGTCTCAATCTGGAACCTCTGGAGGTTTCAGATTCAGCCCCTAATAATACTGAGATAAATAAAACTGAAAATCATCAAGATCCATCTATCGAGATCGAATCTGAAAAGGCCGATGGATGGAGGATCGGCCCGAACTACATGGACTGTTATCTCATGCTCATGGACAAATGGGGATATGCCGCTCTGGAGAGTAATTATCAGCGCTCTGAGCTCCAGGGCATCTTCTCCCTTGGAGCGGATATCCTCAGTTCCAAGGCCCCCACGGTGCGGATTGGCAAGCAGGACCTACCCCGGCAGCAGGTGGTGGACCGGCTCCTGTCCCTGAATTTCACCCACATCGACTATGTGCTTGGGAATATCAAGTGCAAAGCCGCCCAGCCGATTCAGAATATGTACGCTTATCTGAAGACGGCCCTGTACAACGCACCGACCACCATTGACGCAGATATTGCTGCCCAAATTGCCTACAACGAAAGGAGGAATGCCCCGACGCCTTACTACTCGTAACCCATCCAAATCTATTTCAAGAAAGGAACACGATTATGCTTATGATGTTTATGGCGGGCCGTGTCAACAACGAGCCCCAGATGAAAACCGAATCCGAAACCGGTATCCCCTACATGATTCTGGACGTCACCTCTCTGCGGCGCTACCGGGACCCGGAGGGCAAGCCCTTCCTGGACCATGTCAAGGTGCGGCTCTATGACCGGCAGGCCGAGCGCTACCAGCGCATGGGCTTCCAGGGATGCAAGATTGTCATTCTCGGGGAGTATGAAACCACCCCCGGCCCTGACGGTGACACCGACGAGTGTATCCTGAAGGCCCGGTATGTGGAGTACATGACCTACCGGCATCCGGAGAAAGAGAATGCCGAAAGTGAATCCGGCACTTCGGCAGAGAATCTCCATAGTGACGAGGGATGACGCCTATGAAGAACACCTGGACCACTTACACCAGCGAAGAACGAACGCCGGTCATCCTGCCGGAGCTGGCAGAGCTGCTCCCGCCCTTGAGTGCGGAGCAGCTTTCCGTTCTGGAGGCAGACATACTGGCCAACGGCTGTTATACGCCCGTGATCGTGGACGAGGAGCTCCGCATCATCGACGGCCACCACCGGCAGAAGATCTGTTCCGAACACAACCTCCCCTACACCATGATGGTATTCTCCTTTGAGGATCTGCTGGAGGCCAAGCAGTGGGCACTGGACACCCAGAAAGGCCGGAGAAATCTGGACAACTGGGAGCTGGGAAAGATTGCGCTGAAGCTGAAACTGGAGGTTGAGGCCAAAGCACAGGCAAATCTTGTTGCTGGTGGAGAAAATCGTTGGAAAGGACAGCCTGATGAGCCTTCGACAATCGTGTCAAAGGCTATTTCTCCGGTCAGTACCAGAAAAGAACTTGCTGATTCTGTTGGCATCGGAGAAGTGACCATGGGCAAGATCATGAAAATCGACGAGGAGGCACCTACTGTGGTGAAGGAAGCGTTGGACAACAAGGAACTGTCCGTGAACCAGGGCTACAACATCACCCGGCAGCTCCAGCAGCTCCCGGAGGAACAGCGGAAGGCCGCCGCCATCGACGCTGTGGAGTTGGCAAAGGCCAAGGCTCAGATCCGCAAGGCTGACGCTGTAACCGACGAAAAGGCCCGCATCTCCACCCTGTTCAGCAAGGCCTTTGGGCAGGCGGTGCTTCTGGATGCCACAGAGGAAAATGTCCGGGCCTGGGTGGAATTCTCCTGCATGGACCCTTCTGACATCGAGGATATGATCAAGGAGGCCCGGGAGCTGTCTCAGACCTTTGCCGCCATTGCGGATATTCTGGAACAGAAGGTCCTGCCCACGGATTGGAGGTGCGCCCATGAGCCGGATTCCTGCGAAAGCGAAGGCTGAAATCAATCAGATTCTGGCGGAAAACATGGAGATTTCTGTAGATGAACTGGTCTCCATTCTGAACCGCTATGAGGTCCGGGAGGACCCGGCTGTACTTCAGCGCCGCTATCAGCAGACGGTTGGGCAGCGGTATATGGCGAGCTTCCTGAATGAGGACGGAAGCCGCGCAGTGCTGGCCCTGCGGAAACAGCATGGTCAGCTGGTCTATACCGTTGTGGACGCCTGCAATGACCTGAAAGGGCTCAAGCACGTCCGACACAATCTGGATGCCTACGCTTCCGGCACAAAGAAAACAGAAAAACAGGTCCAGCACCGCATCCATGCACTGGAGCGTCTGCTGGAGATCTTCAGAAAGGCGGGTTGAGTATGGAAGATACTTTGACATTGAAGCTCTACAGCCCTTTGACGGCAGAGCTGGAAACCAAACAGGATTACGATGCCTACTACGATGAGCCGGATCTGGAGCAGCTTTACGGCGGCGATCTGGTCTATTACCAGGATGCGATTCTGGAGGGCATCGCCCGGGAACAGCTTCCGGGAGAAGCCGGGCGCGGCCTGATGGCCTATTTCTCCGGCCCTGAATCCGTGAACCAGAAGGTCGTTTCCCTGAACCCCACCGTGGAAATCGTCCACGGAAAGCTCTACGGCGTGGCGGAATGTGAGGTCAGGGAGTTTCTGACCAAGGCGGAGCTGTCTGCATTGAAGGACTATTGCTCCGGGCAGTATTCAGACGGTAATGCCAAGTGGCGATTAATGTAAAGTAGGGAGATAGGAACATTGAAAATTCTAGAGTTTTCAAAGCAACGCTTTGCATAATTATTGTAAAGGATTTGCTTGTGCAACAAAAAATCATCTCCTTAAGTTGAGCGGGTCTCGGCATGTGCCAAGACCCATTACAAATATTTGAAGTTACAAACTGTTGAGCAGTTTCATGAGCGCACCATTCTCGTGCCAGTCAGGCAGGCCTTGAGAAGGCAATTCGGGATAAGCATTTTCCAGAGCATCCTGAAGATGTTCAAGATTCATTCTAGCGTAGATTTCAGTTGTAGCCAGATCAGTATGCCCGAGAATATCACGGATGTAAATAATGTCTATGCCCGCTTGGCAGAGGTGCATGGCCTTTGTGTGACGGAATATATGCGGTGTGACCTTGGCCGGAATGAGGGGGGACTGGGTTCTGGCCATCGCCGCATATTTTGAGACAATGTAGGACACCCCGGCTCTAGTAAGTTTCTGCCGCTGACGGTTGAAAAACATGGGCATGTCGAGATTATCTGCCCGGTCCAGCCCATTTTCTGCGATGTATTCATGAATCTTACGCGCCACAGCCGAGACAAGCGGCACATATCTGGACTTGTCTCCTTTGCCGTGCAATTCTACGCGGGGATTTCCATCGAAATAAAAGTCCCGGACCTTCAAATCGCACAGCTCCTGCACTCTGGCGCCGGAGTCGTACAGCAAGTGCAGCAGCGCTGCATCGCGGCGGCCGCTGCGGGTAGATTCATCAATTTAGGCGAAGATCAATTGTAGCTGTTCTATGGAAAGAAATACAACCGCAGGCTTTGGCGTTTTGGCCAGCGCAACAGCCCGAATTTGCTGGCACTGCAAAAGAAACTGCGGATCTCTGTTCTGCACATATTTGAAAAAGGCGTGGAGCACAGCAAGCCGTTGGTTTGTCGTCGCAGCCGTATTATTTCTGCTTTCCCGCAGCCAGCCTGTAAATCCAGAGATAAGGTCGGGGGTGATCATTAGAATCTTTATCCTGTCAGGCTGAATATGATGTTCTTTTTCACAATACAGCAAAAACAGTTTAAACGCGTCTCTGTACGAGTGGATTGTGTTGGTACTGAAGTTTTTGGTTGCCGGAAGATATAACGTCAAGTAAGAAGAAAGATGGTATGCAAAGTCTGTCTGCCGTTTCATTGCTCAGCACCTCCGTTTCCCGGTACACGCTCAGCGTGCATGGCATAATATGCTTCCATTTTCTCACGAATATCTGGAAACATATCTTTTGTAAGACGCAAATAGTAGGCTGTATACCGGAAAAGTGAGTGGCCCATATATGTTTTCAGAACTTGACGGTACACGTTTAAGTCCTTCCCTTCCAGAACAAGACGCTTTAAACAATGGACTGCGAAGGTGTGCCGAAGATCGTGAATACGGGGCCCTTTTCCTCTGCCGCCATGTGAGATTCCAGCTTTGTGGAGAAACCTGCGGAAATTTGTATAGATGTTTATCTCAGGAATCATACCACCGTTTGGAGCTGGGAAGAAATACTGATGCTGAGTACAGTGTACTTCAGTCGCATACTGTCGGCAGAGCTGGGTCAGGCCGTTTGTCATAGGAACATAACGGTCCGTATCATTTTTCGATCCCCGAATCATCAGCACGCCATTTTCCAAATCAACATCCTGAACCTCCATACGAAGCGCTTCCCCAAGCCTGAGACCACAGCAATACAGTAGGCGAAACAGCACTGGCATGATCAAATGCCGGTATGGCGCCTCCGGAGAGTAGTGGCAGCAATCAATCTGCAGAAATAGCCTTCGCAGTTCTTCCTCAGAATAAATGTGGGGTAGGTATGGCTTCGCCTTTGGCAATTCGCTCGTGGGATAAATATAGGCGTCATGTCCCAATGTCACCATATACTGTGCAAGGTGCGAGACTGCCGTGACGCGGCTTCTTAAGGTACCGGCTTGTTCCCAAGGCTTTTTCAATGCCCAGATATCAAGCATTTCCTGCGTAACGGTTGTTTCATTCGGGAAGTTCTCCATGCAAAACTCGTCGAATTTTATTAGAAAATAAACCTGCGTCTCGTATTTGTAGCCCAGAGCCCGTTTGGATTCCACCAAACCGTCCATGAAGGGTGCCAGCCTGCTTTGAAAATCCGCTGTGATCATATCCCCACCTCCGACGGCTCCAGCGCACATTCCCGCAGACGTTCAATGTCTGTTTTCACATAGACAGATGCGGAATCCGGGCTGCTGTGTCCCAATGCGGCAGAGATAGTGTGCGACGTTTCCCTGTTCTCTTGCAGTCGGTTTGCCAGACTGTACCGCAGTGCGTGCATTCCCCGTTTCTTGCGGGGCTGATCCTGGATATCCGTTAGCTGCAGATATTTTTGAATCGTGGCATACAGATGATTGTCATCCGCAAAATTTTTGTAAGGAGAAACATGGGTTAAAAAGATGTAGGGAGAGTCAATTTGGGGCCGTCCATTTTGGACATAGTCAATGATGGCCCACCCAACGTCTTTGAGCAATGGCAGACATACACGATTACGGGTCTTGTTTTGGACAAATTCAATGCTGTTTTTTCTCCAATCAATGTTTTCGAATTTCAGATTATTTACATCACCTACCCGAATTCCAAGGCGCGCCACCAAGAGAACGATTGCATAATCCCGTTTCCCGGAAGGATTGCCCCGGTCAATCGCAGCCAGCAGCTTCAACACCTCGTCCTTTGTCCAGACAGAGGGGATCTTTGCCTGGGAACGCACATGAACACTGCCAACAAACTGACTCAGATCCTGTTGAATGTGACCCTGCACATATAAAAACCGGAGAAAAATACGGACCGGACCAAGTGTCGACTTAATAGTTACCTTGATCTTTCCGGAGAGGGCCTGGGTAAAGCTGTTTACGGTTTCAATGGACAGTTCCTGCACACAGGTAACCCCACATTCTTCCGCATGACTCAGAAAGCGTGCGGAATACCGGCGGTAGCTGTCTATGGTTTTCGGACTGTGATCTGCCATTTCAAGATACCTGCAAAAATCTGCAACAGCAGTATTAAAGGCATCTGTGTTCAAAGGTGACTTTGGCTCCAGATAACGGTCTTGAATGGGCCTTCCTGCTGCTTGATCACAAAGCAGATTGTAGGCCCGAACGACTTTTTTCTTGTAGTGTTGATTCCGGGATAGGAACTGCTGATCATGGATGCCGTAATGATCCTCCAGGCACTGATGCAGCAATTCTTCTGAAAAATTAGGCTCATGAAATGAATTGGAATACGCCTGAAAAACGCAAAAGATGTAATGATATCGCGAAAAAACTCCGGGGGTATGCTTCTTGGCCATGAGCACATTTTCAACATCCGCAATCAGCTCTGCCAATAATTTTTGTTGTTCCATATATTATCCTCCTGAAAAATGTCGGGCTCTGCCCGCACCAACATCTTAACAGAAAGAGAGGGATTTCCAATTAACAAAGCAAGTAATTATGAAAAGAGATCTGCGCTAAAGAGTTGTAATTGTAATACTTTGCACATCCAACTTTACATTAACAGGAACTTCGCATTACCGTC
>CAVJLG010000092.1:0-14540 GCA_963650135.1 Barnesiella intestinihominis
ACGGTTTTGACCTCCTTTCCTCAAGAAATCGTCATTTGTGAAACGCTCCTTTTTTCTATCCTCTTATAGTGTAACCCTTGGGATCGGTAACGACGAATGAAACCGGATAGTCCTTCGACTGGCATTGCATGAGATTGGGCTTGATGAAAAAGCGCGTCTTGCCGCTGCCGGAGCCGCCGATGACCAGTACGTTTTTATTCCGCGCCGTCCGCGGGTCTTTGGGGCGATTGTTCATGGTCAAGCTCTCGGTCTGTGTGAGGATAATGTTGTTCTCGAATACCGGGTCGATATACGGCGCGATGTCTTCATGTGTGCCCCAGCGGGCGCTGCCGTATTCCATGTTCTTGCGAAACTTCTTGGCGTTCTTGCCCTTAACGTAGACCGCCAGCCGGAGCGCGGCGGCGATCAGGACACCGACCAGCAGATCGGCGGGGTGGAAGCTCGGAAGCAGGCTCTCAAAGGCCAGCCGGAAGCCGTCCAGAATATGCAGCGCCTTTTGGGAGAAGTCCAGCCCCGGAGCAAGCCGCGCAGCCTGCCCACATTTGGTTCCCAGCAGGGCGAACAGAAGATACGGAAGATTGGGGAGAATGATTTTCTTGATGTTTACAGGTTTCTTCATAGCTCCAGCCCCTTATCCTTGTGTTTGACCGCAGGCTTGATGATGTCCTTTGCAGCCTGAATATCATGCAGATGCTGGATGAGGGAGGGCTTCTGCCGCTTCCTTGCCGTATTGCGGGTATATTCCTCAAAGGCCGCTGTGAGGGCGTCTGCGTCCCGCGCCTTGAAGAACACCATGTACTTGGGCGGTGAGAGGGTCTTGTCCTTTTTTACGGCATAGTCCACGCCGTATTTTCTCGCCACACGGTCAAAATCCTTGATGTTTTTATCGCTGATCTCGATATTGGCAACGCCTTGATTCTGACCGACAAGCTGCTTGACCGTCTGCTTGCCGGTGGGCTTTACAGGGCCAGCCCGCTTTTTCTCAGCGATTTTCGCTTTCTGGTGTGCCAGGAACTTCGCAACCGCCGCTTTGAGCACACGCCCGGTAAGCTTTGTTGCACTGATTACAAGGGTCACTGTCCTGTTTTCAACCTCTTCCTGCAATTATGAACGCCTCCTCCCGTGTTGATTGCAGTATGCACCGGCGCATGGCTTACAGCGCAATGGCCGGGATCGTTTCGTCTCCGTGACGGAGCTGCACGGTGCGCTCTTCAAAAAGCCGCCGCACCAGACCGGCATCCCCCGAAGAGATATCCCACAATTCATCGTCGAGGCAGTAGAACACGATGGCGGGGCCGGTCAGGTAGGTTTCACCGCTGACGGTCACGATTGCTTTTTTCTCATAGGCCATGTACAGGTCGAAGGTCGGCACCTGCCGTACATGCGTGCAGCGGAATCCGGTCTCGATGAGCGCGTCCAGCAGACGCATGGATTTGGCTTTCTGACCGGGCGTAGCCAGCAGAACCGAAACATTGCTTTCATCGTATTCTTCATCGTTCGGGGTAAGCTGAAAACCGGAGACCGGCGCGTAGCCGTCACTTTTGAGCCTGACCCTGCGAGGAATTTTCTTGTGCGGGAGAATGATGTTGACGTCTCCTGTGATGTTTACTGTAAAGTTTTCCATGATGTAATCCTTTCTCAGCGCTCGCTCTGGCGCTGCCGCTTTTTCTGCCACTGTTCCAGCAGCTTGATAATGACCTGTTCCATTTGCTGCGGCGTGTAATTCCTGGGGAAGTATTTTCGGAGCGTATCGCTTTTCAGCGTGACGCGATCCAGCTCGTCCTTCTTTTCCTCAGACATGACCTTGTACATGGCGTCCTGCGTGCATTTGCCCTCACGGCTGAGCTTTTTCAGCCGCTGTGCCTGCGAAAGCGAGGGGGTGTTCTGGGAATACGCCATTGCATCCAGAACGCCCTTCTGTTCCTCCGGCTTGAGATACGACAGTTCAACAGCAGGGTTAAAAGCAAGCTCGTTTTTATCCACCATCGTTTGCAGCTCCGGCACAAGCTCTGTCAGCCGCACAAAACGGCGCACCTGATTTTTGCTTTCACCGGTCTGCTGGGCAATAATTTCGGCTGTTTCCAACTTCCGCCCAACTTGGGTGGAAGTTAAATCTGTCCGCTGTCCCTGATGCTTCAGCGCCTCCATTTTCATTTTGTACGCCTGTGCGCGTTCCATGGGAGAAATGTTCTCGCGCTGCAAATTGGTATCCACCAACAAGATCACCGCCTCGTCGTCAGTCAGATTGCGGACAATGGCCGGGATCGTATCCTTCCCGGCAAGACCGCTTGCGTGCAAGCGTCGGTGTCCGGCGACCATTTCAAAGCCTCCTCCGGGGTCTGGCCGGATGATGGTGGGATTGAGCACGCCAAACTGCATGATGCTGTCTACGGTCTCCTGCATGAGCGCATCATCAACCACCTTGAACGGATGATTCTTGAAGGGATGAATATCCGAAATGCGTACCTGCTGCACCTGCTCCGGCTGGGTGCTCTGCGTGTCCTTGGGTTCTGTCTTCTTTGGCATGGCGTTCACCTCCGTAACATGTAAAAAGCCGCAGGCCATATAAGCCAGCGGCGTCTAAATGCGTCCTTCCGCCATATCGTGCTGAACCAGCGCTGCATAGTAGTTGGTTATGGTGAGCGAGGCGTTATACAGCGTCGCCAGCAGATATTGACGAATGTTTTTGATTTTTGTGGTGTTTTCCTTCATGCAGCTCACAACGAAGCGGATGTGCTCACTGTCCAGCTTCAGGAACCGGCTCCTGACCACCTCCGCAGGCTTGTCGTCGCCGGAGATGCGCACGGCCTGTTTTGTGGTGCAGACCGTATCCACGATAAGCTCCAGAATCTCCTCGACGATCTCCTTGTCATACGGCAAGTCCACCAGCAGAACGTCATAGCTGATATTCTCCATGATAAGCTCTCTGTACTGCGCTCTTCGCTCCGCATCGTTTCCTTTCGATTCCCGCTTTTGACTGCCTCTGAACGAAGTGAAGGGAAGAGACTCAGTATCGTTCAAATCAGTATTGTTCTTCTCAGTATTACTACCTTTTGATTTTGGAAATTCTTGAGTTTCGATTTTCAAAATCCCTGAATTTTGATTTTCACCATTCTTGAATTTTGATTCCGGCGCAGCAACAAAATTCTTGACGTAAATGAGATTGGGCTTGCCGAGACCTTGCCGCTTGCGCTCGATAAGCCCGCATTTATCGTCCAGTTCGTTCAGCAGCTTCACGGCCTTCTGCGAAGCGCAGGAAAGTGCGTCCATGATATCCTCGACGGTATAGACGATGTACACGCGCCCCTCCTGATCCAGCCAGCCATTTTTGGCAGACAGGCTCATGCGGTCAAGGAGCAGGCCGTAGAGGATTTTTGCCTCTGCCGAAAGGTCTTTGAAACGCTTATCTGTGAACAGCACCTTGGGGATGCGGTAGAAGGAGAACTGTTCTGCCTGATCCCCATAGTAATAGTCCAGTGTCATGTATCTTCACGCCCTTTCCAAAGGCCCATAGAGCGCAGCAGCTCCTTCGTACACCAGCCGATGCAGGGAGACGCCCGCCCATACGGACAGCCGTCGCACTCGCTGACGGCGACAGGCGGCTTCTGCGCCGAAATATAATAGCAGTCGGTTTTGCCGCGAAAAGTGCAGCCCTCTGTCTGCTTCCAGAAATAGCAGTACCGGCAGTCCTTCGGTTTGTCCTCTGTATGTCCGTTCATTGCTTTCGCCTCCATTCCCGCCCATACTGGGCAACAAAAAAGCACACCCTCCGGCTCCATCATGGAGCAAGTGGGTGTGCTATGTAATACTGATATGTAATGACCAATGTCAAGAGGCAAAATACCTACAACATGGGCATAGTTTTTTCGCTGAAAGGCATTCTGAAAGAGCTTCGGAATCAGTCACCGGCATTGGCCACTCTGATATACGTGGATTGGTTACCGACAGGTCAATGGTCCGCCGTGAGCGCTACTGTCTAAGAGCGTGGATCAAAATAAGCCAACATAGTATTTTCGTAGATCGCTCGAACCGTAAATGTCCGAAGCTCCTTCGGGATGCCTTCCGGCATAAGCGTTTGGCTGCTATGCAGCCCTTGGTTATCCGCTATCACAGCGGGATAGCGGGGTCAAGGCCGCAGCCGCGTCAGCGGTGCGAAGCAGCCTTGACACTGGCAGCACGTTGTGATTCTTCATGCGTAATGCTCCGTCATCATGCCCCAGATAAAGCAGGCGAGTTCTCTGGCGACTGCCGTTTTTGCAACGTTGGATTTCTTTCCGTTCTTTAAAATCATTCGATAGTATTTTCGCCGGAGTCTCTCGTTCGCTTTGTCTGCGTATTCAATGACAGTTGGAGAATTTCCTTTCTGACGAGCCGCCAATACACTTGATTTATACCCGATTTTTCCGCGTGCAAAGCTTTGTGCGGCCTCTACCAGCAACATCCGCACATGCCGGTTTCCGGCCTTGGTGATGCCGAGCCGGTTTTGATCGCCGCCACTGGAATCTTCTCCCGGCGTAAGTCCGAGAAAAGCTGCGTAATGACAAGCATCCGGGAAGCGGCGGAAATCCCCGGTCTCTGTGATCACGGAAAGTGCCGTCTGCGTTTTGATACCGAGAAAACAGGTCAACTTGTGGACATTTTCCCTGTATTCCTCCTCAGACGCAAGTTCCTCGATTCGTTGTTCGATCCGTCCAAGCTTTGCCGTCAGATAGTCGTAGGTCAGCAGATATTCTTCCAAAATCTCCTGATGCAGTTCCTCAACACGCAATGTGCGGAGCCAGCTGAGATGTGTCTGCGTCCAGTGGTTTTGGGTTCCGTTATAGTGACACCCATGCCGCAGGCAGAAGGAAAGAATTTGTTGCTTGATCTTTTTCAGGGCAAGACGGTGGTCATCCCGCATCCGAATGAATTCCTTGACCTGCTCATCCTTCTGTGTGGGAATATGCACCGGGCTGTAATCATGGTGTGCAAGGCATCTGGCGATCATGGCCGCGTCGCGCTTATCTGTTTTGACCCGCTTTTTCCCGCCCGGCACAGGCATACTTGTCGGTGCAAGGATCACGCACTTCACATTGTGTGCCGTTAACTCATGGTACAGTGTAAAGCCGAGGCAACCCGCCTCATAACCGCATATGAACAGCACATCGTCCCCATAATGGAAACGCATGGCTTCAAGATAATTGATGACCTTACTATAATGGGCATTGATTTTTTGAGGATACTCTGCCTGTTCTTTTTCATTTGTGTAACAGCAAAGAGAAAAACTTTCCTTGTGAACATCCATTCCGACGTAAACTGTGCTATAATTCATTTGATGACCTCCAATTTGTATGCGGTAATCCCTGTTCCTGTGGTGACGTTCTTACCCACATTATACAGGTAAATCCGCGTCTCTACAAATTGGAGGTCATTACATATTGTCTAATTGTCCATGCCATTTTACTGCGTCAGGGCATGAAAAAAGCGCATCTGCCGCCCCAAGCGCCACTTTGGGTAAACAGACGCGCTATGTTCTATTCGCGGATTTTGTGTAAAAAGGCTCAAAAAGCACCAAATTTCCAGCACTTTTTGCGCCTTAATGTTTTTAGTCCTATTATTACAGCCGCGTCGGCATAAATGCCTGCCATGATCCACTCCGGGTGATTTTCTATATAGGCGGTATAATGATCCACCTGAGTTTCATAACTGGTAGCCTGCTCATCGCTGTCAGTACTGACTCGGCAGTACGCTGCGACCCTGAGCTTTGGCTTTTCATCCTTCGGACGTTCGGTGCTTCCCACCTGACGCCTTGCAGGAATCATGGTAACTGTTCCCATTATGCCAATCACTATGCCACCATCAAGAAGTGGTTGGACGAGGACAGCAAGGGCATGAGCGCGAAAAACTACACCTACGACGATAACGAGGGAGAGTGTCTATGAATCCGATTTTTACGAAAATGGTTGATGCCGTTGAAGCGGCTAATGCCGCACCTGACGATTACATCAATCCTGCCGATGGGCTGCAATACTGTGGCAAGTGCCGCACACCGAAAGAAGCCTTTTACCCCGCAGACCTTCAGGTACAGGGCTTTACCAAGCACCCGGTGATGTGCAAATGCGCTGCCGATCGCCGCGAACGGGAAGAAGCGAAGCGCCGGGAATATGAGCGAATGTCTTACATGACGATGCTCCGCAATGAAGCGTTCCACGATATGCCCGCCGCTGGCTGGCGGTTTGAGTCAGCCGCAGTTACAACGCCCCAGCTTGCAAAGGCGAGGGGTTACGCGCAGAACTGGGACGAGTTCAAAAAGGCGGGTATCGGGCTGCTCCTGTTCGGAAATGTCGGCACAGGAAAATCCTATGCCGCTGGCTGTGTTGCCAACGCTCTGATTGACCGTCTGGAGTCCGTCCTCTTTGTGGGAATGTCCGATGTGGTCAATCGTATGCAGGGTAATTTCGGCACGGACCGTGACCACTACATGAAATCGCTTATGCGCCCCGACCTCCTCATTCTGGATGATTTGGGGGCAGAGCGCAACACCAGTTTCGGCAAGGAGCGGGTATTCGATGTGGTTGACAAACGGCTGCTGACAGGCAAGCCCATGATCGTCACCACGAATATCCCGCTTTCCGTTATGAAGCAAGCCGCCGATCTGGATGACCGCCGCATTTTTGACCGCATCTTGGAGGTCTGCGTCCCGATCCGCTTCGACGGGGAGAACTTCCGCAAAGGCAATGCCAGCGCGAATATCAAAAAAGCCGCAGAAATGCTGAATGGGTAAGCTGTTGCAGCAGCTTACCCACCCATGAGACAGGAATATTATTCAACCGGCTTTCCTGTTTCTTCTGAAATAAAACGACCCTCAAACCGACAGCCGATAGCCGCCGCTATTTCCTGCAACTCGCTTTCCCTGAAATTGTCACGGCGCATTTTGCCGCTGATATTTTGGGTTGTGCAGCCAAGCTGCCTTGAAAGCTGACTGACAGTTACGCCTTGCTTCTTCATAGCAGCCCGGATAACCTGAGCCATACTCATTGACTTCACCTCCGGGAATTATCAAAGTAATTATACATGAGAGCAAGCAGAAATGTCAATTCAGGAGTTACCGAAAAATCGCTCCGGAGCTATTGACCCAAGACTGGAAATAGCATATAATAGTAACTGTTGAGTTACCATTGAAAGAGTGGCACTTCATTCGGCTGACGAACATAACGTCAAATGGAGTGATTACATGGTAGAAAACGAAAACTACAAGAGCTACACTGCAAACAATGGAACCGAGCTTCGCTTTCCCAAGGAGAGCGTGGTTCAGATGACAGCAGAGCAGAGGGACTGCTACCAGAACTTTATCAATGTTCTGGCACAAATCCTGATTAAATATGCTGCCGCAGAAAAGGAAAATCAGAAAATCTGAGCAGAGTATTCCGGGCGGTCAATGACCGCCCGGTCCTGCAATAGGAGGAAATCTATGTATAATACGAAAGAGGGCAAATCGTGTGTTATCTATATCCGCGTCAGCAGTGAGCGGCAGGTAAAGGGGTATAGCCTGGACGGGCAGAAACACTATCTGGCTGAATGCGCCGAGCGTCGGGGTATGACCGTTCTTGATACCTACGTTGAAGAAGGCAAAAGTGGCAAGAGTATCGAGGGACGGACGGAGTTCCAGCGGATGCTGGATGACATTCAGAGCGGAAAAGTGCATACGGACTATGTGCTGGTTTTCAAATTATCGCGGTTCGGCAGAAATGCGCGGGACGTGCTGAACTCCCTTGAGTTCATTATGAAATACGGCGTTCACCTGATGTGCGTAGAAGATGGTCTTGATTCCTCAACTTCGATGGGAAAAATGATGATTACCATTCTCGGTGCGGTAGCTGAGTTGGAACGCGAGAACATTATTGCACAGAGCCTTTTGGGGCGCGAGGAAAAAGCAAAGTCTGGCGGCTGGAACGGCGGCTTTGCACCCTATGGGTATCGTCTGGTAAAGGGCGATGACAAGAGTAAAGGGAATTTGGAGACCGTCCCGGAAGAAAAGGCTGTCGTGCAACTGGTTTTTGATATGTTCCTGAACCGCAACATGGGCTACACGGCAATTTCGGGCTATCTCAATCGAAACGGTTATACTCGCCCACCGGCAAAGAATGCAATCCGTCCCAGCTATGGCGAGTGGAGTTCTGACCACATCAAGAGGATGCTCAGTAATCCAATCTATACCGGGCGCGTAGCATGGGGCAAGCGCCGCACAGAGAAAGTTCCCGGCAAAGATAACGAGTATCGACTTGTGAAGCAGGACGAGTATATTTTGAGTGAGGTTATTTCCCATGAGGCGTTTGTTTCCAAAGAGGATTTTGACAAGGTTCAGGAGATCAAAGCCATTCGCGGGAAAAAGGGTAATCATAACATCGGTCAGTATAATGCACATTTGCTTTCCGGTATCGTAAAATGTCCGCAATGCGGCGCACCTATGTACATCGGCATGACCAAGTGGACAAATCAGGACGGCACGGAGCGCCGCACAGAATCTTATGTCTGCTCCTATGCGACAAAACACAGGGGGACTTCGGTCTGCCGCAGGAATGGTGTGGTTGCCAGTCAGGTTGAGGACGAGGTGATGGAGTACACCCGGAAGATTGTCCGCAATCCGCAGTTTATCAAGGATTTGCAGGAAAAGGTAATGACCGCCGTGGACATGACCGAGGTCGAGAATGACATTACCGCCTATAAAAACCAGCTATCTGCATTACAGCGCAGCCGCGACAGCTTGGAGTGGGATATTGACCGCATTGCCCCGGATGACAAGTATGCAGAGCGCCGCCGCGCAGATATGACGCGCCGCCTGAATGACCTCTATGACCAGATTTATAAGGCGGAGGACCTGCTGCAAGAGAGTATGATGAAAAAGGCAACTCTGGAAAGCGAGCAGATGTCTGTACAATCGATGATCGGAATCCTCTCGTCTTTTGACGCAATCTATGATAGAATAAATGCGGCAGAGCGGCGCGACCTTGTGAAATACCTGATTTCCGAGGTTGAGTTGTTCCCGCGTGAGGAACAAAAGACGCAGAAACGCTTTGTAAAGGCGATTGCGTACAAGTTTCCCATTGAGCAAAAGGTGCTCACGCAATTTGATGAATGCGGGGCATCTGTCGAGACGGTTGTTCTGCTTTCTAAGGAGTAACCCATGGACTCCTACATCAAACGTTTTCTCAAAAATTGCTTTTGCATCTCCTTTGGTTGTGTCACACTGTTTGCTCTGGTGTTACTTATTTCCGATTTAATCTATGATAAAGCGATAGGAGACCCGTCGATTTATATCGGATGTTATGTCGTTGCCCTGTGCTGGTTTCTCCTGTGCATTGGCTATACACTCCACTTTCGAAGACTCATCCGATATCAGGAGCAGTTGCTGCATACATCCTTTAACGACACAAGCGCCCGCCCGTTATATCCGCATTCCGGCATCGTTCTCTCCGACAACTGGTTGATCTTTTCAGGCAAATCCGCATTCAGCCGGACGTATATCCAACGGATCACCATTTCGACGCGCCCCAGCGGCCGCTCATACGTCCACGTTCTCAAAATTTACGCCACAGACGGAAAGCTCTATCAGCATAAATTTTATTCCCGTTCCGATGCACAGAAGATACAACAGTGGTTCAAAGCCAGTCCTCCATCCTCCCCATAACAAAATCAGCCTCCGCTGCATCGCATTCTTGCAACGCAGCGGGGGCTTTTTCTATTCTTTAGTCGTCCAGTGAGCCATTTTGATGCTGGCGCAGCAGGACCTCTTCCCGGAGCAACCGGCCCTGATCCAACAGCCCGCGGACCTGGCCAAGGTCGTCGGTTTGCAGGGCATCCCGGAACACCGTCAGATTGTGGAGCAGCGTATTGATCTCCCGGAGCAGCGGCCCCTTATTCATATGGAACAGCGACGTCCACATATCCGGGTCCAGCTTTGCCACCCGGGTCATATCCTGAAAGCTGCCTGCGGTAAAGCCCAGGGTCAGCGCCGACGTGGGGCTTTTAATATACGCAGACGACACCACATGGGCCAGCTGCGAGGTGTAGGAGATGATGGTATCATGGCGCTGGGGATCGGTGACCTCAATGCGGGTAAAGCCAATGGACTTTGCCAGGGCCTCCAGGGTTTTCTGGGCCTCCGGGTCCGTCAGTTCCGTGGGAGTGATGATATAGCTGGCATTCTTGTACATGTCCACATCGGAGTTCGCAAAGCCAGCCGTCTCCTTGCCCGCCATAGGGTGCGTACCCACATAGTGTACTCCATGGTCATAATACAGCTGATCCACCGCCGAGACAATGGGAGCCTTGACGCCGCAGATATCCGCCACAATGGAACCGGGACGGAATTCCTCCACATGGCTGGTCAAATAGTCCAGGGTTGCCTGAGGCGGCAGCGCAATAAATGTTACGTCCGGCTCGCTGAGATCCGTCAGCTCCTCGTCGATGGCTCCAACGGACAGGGCGAATTCCACGGTTTTATGGTTCCGGGTGGTACCCAGTACCTTATGGGGCGTGTAATGATGAAAGGCACGGCACAAAGAGCCGCCAATCAAGCCCATGCCCACCACTGCAATTTTCATAGTGCGTTCCTTCTTTCCACATGGGAATACCGATAATTTATCACAGCAACGTATAAAAGTCAATGCAATCCTGACCGCTCCGACTTACCCTAGCAAAACAATGCCTAGGGACACCAGCGGCAGGGTAATCAGGCACGCGATGGTGGTCATCATTACCGCGCACACTGCATAGTCGCCGTCAGAGCCGCTGTTTTTCGCCAGCATGGCCACCATGTTAATGGCAGGCAGTCCCGTCAGGAAGGTCACGGTCCCCGCCATATCCGTCGGCACCTGGCAAAGCTTCATTACCAGGAAGAATACCAGGGGCAATACCAGCATCTTCAGGCCAATCTCCGCATACAGCTCCCCGCAGCGAAGCACCTTGCGCACGTCCGTCATAGACAGCATACCGCCGATATACAAAAGGGACAGCGGCATGCTGGCTGCCCCCAGCTTTGACAGGGTTGTGATAAGAATGTTAGGCAGATGTAAATTCAGCAGCACCAAGACCGTTGCACCCAAAATTGCAACCAGTGAAGGGCTTAGGAGATTTTTCAAGTTTTTCAGGGAGATTTTCTCCTTTTCGTCGGATACTGGCTTGGTCAGCGATACGCCATAGGTCCAGAACAGGCTCTGATCCAAAATCGTAAACAGCGAGATATACAGCAGCGCCGTATCGGGATACAGCTCCACCACCAGCGGGATGCCCATAAAGCCCACATTGCCGAACATCACAACCGCCCGGAATACATGCCCCCGATTGCCCTGGAGATGAAACACCTTTTCCAGCCCTTTGGACAGGAAAAACAGCATAAGATACAGGGCAATGGCCAGCGGGATGACCAACAGACTCTCTGCCAAGCCCTGCCGGGTTGCCCCCTCGGCGGTATTGATGAAGATGTATGCAGGCAGCGCCATCCGCATAACCAGCTTCGACACACTGCCCAGGGAATGCTCGTCCAAAATGCCAAAGCGCACCGCCACGATGCCCAGCACAATTAAAATTAAAAAGATGCCAATCTGATTCAGTACAATAAAAAACTGTTCCATAACTTCTCCTCGTCTTTTGTTTTCCCTATCATGATAAACATATCTGCGGACAATGTCAAGGGATTGCAAAGCAAAGCCCCGGTCACAGGGACCAGGGCTGAACTTGTGGAATTTACTGTTTCGATTTGCCCAGATACAGTTCCTTCACCTGCTCGTTTGCCAGCAGCTCTGCGCCGGTGCCGGTCAGGGAAATACGGCCCGTTTCCATAACATAGCCGTAATCCGCCACCTTTAGGGCCATGTTTGCATTCTGCTCAATCAGAAGGACGGTGGTACCCTCCTTATTGATCTGCTGAATGATGTCGAAAATGCCCTGAACAATGATGGGCGCCAGGCCCAGCGACGGCTCATCCATCATGATGATCTTGGGTTTGGACATCAGCGCCCGGCCAACCGCCAGCATCTGCTGCTCGCCGCCGGAAAGGGTACCGGCAGCCTGCCAGGAGCGCTCCTTGAGCCGTGGGAACAGGCTGTAGACCCGCTCGATATCGTCACTCAGCTTATCCTTTCTCAGATAAGCGCCGATTTTCAGGTTCTCCAGCACGGTCATATCCGGGAACACATGGCGGCCCTCCGGCACCAGGGTAATGCCCTTGGAGACAATATCCGTGGTAGCCTGGCCCAGCAGCTCCTCCCCATCCAGGGTGATGGAACCGCTGCGCGCCTTCACCAGCCCAACGATGGAGCGAAGGGTGGTGGACTTACCGGCGCCGTTTGCGCCAACCAGGGTGATAATGGAGCCGTCGGGAACCTCCAGTGAGATGCCCTTAACCGCCTCAATGCCGCCATAGTTTACAATCAGGTTTTCAATTTTAAGCATCGCTTCCCACCCCCAGATATGCGTCGATAACTCGCTGGTTGCTCTGCACCTCGGCAGGTGTGCCGGATGCAATGAGCTTACCGAAGTCCAGTACATAGATTCGATCGGAGATCTGCATAACCAGATCCATGTGATGCTCGATCATAAAGACGGTGAGCTGATATTTCTCGCGGATTTCCTTAATGAAGTCCGTGAGCTCCTGAGTCTCCTGGGGGTTCATGCCTGCGGCAGGTTCGTCCAGCAGCAGCAGCTTGGGATCGGTGGCCAGCGCCCGGGCGATCTCCAGCCGACGCTGAATGCCATAGGGCAGCGAGCCGGCCACTTCGTCCTTCAAATGCAGAAGATTCTGCTCCTCCAACAGAGCGGTTGTCTCCTCCCGCATGCGCTTTTCCTCTTTATAGCTCAGCCGGAAGGTGGAGGTAAACACATTGTGCTTGGCCCGCATATGCTTTGCGATCAGCACGTTGTCAAATACGCTCAGCTGGGAGAACAGCCGGATATTCTGGAACGTACGGGCAATGCCCAACTTGGTGATTTTATCGGGGGTAGGGCTGATGATATGGGTGTACTTTCCGGCGTTCTCGCCAAAATACTGCTTCTTCATCTTGCCCTGGGGATGGTTCTCGATCATGGTCTTGCCCTGGAAGGAAATCAGACCGTTGGTGGGCTCATAGACGCCGGTGATGCAGTTAAACGCAGTGGTCTTACCTGCACCATTGGGGCCGATGAGCGCAACAATCTCCCCCTGGTTGACGTCCAGCGACAGGTTATTCACTGCCACAACGCCGCCAAACTGCATGGTGACGTTTTCAACATGAAGGATATTCTCGCTCATTTCGCCACCTCCTGGGTTTCTTTTGCCTTCTTCGGGCGGGCGCGGAACAGGTCCGGCAGCTCCTTAGTGCCCATAATGCCGCGGCTAAAGAACAGCACGATAATCATAATAATCACGGAGAACACGACCATACGGAAGCCGTTTCTCAGCAGCGGTACCTTCGTCTGACCGGTGGCCGCAAATACTGCAAGCCATGCAAGGAATGCCGCGCACACACCGCCGCCTACAATAAACCTTGTCCGCTTCTTGTCGCCGGGCTTTACAATCTTATAAATCATAGCTGCCAGCAGCAGCGCAAAGATGATTGCCATCACAACAATGAACTTGGTGCGTCCGGCGGTGGTCAGGATCGTCTCCTGATCCAGGAACCGCAGCCACCATTCGCTGCATGCAATATACAGGAACGATGCGATAATGGAGCCGGAAATGGAGCCGATGCCGCCAATGACCACAATCAGCAGAATCTCATAGGTCATCGCGGACTTAAAGATTGCAGCCTGCACCGAGGTCTGATACATGGCCAGCAGCGCGCCGCCGATGCCTGCAAAGAACGAGGAAATGCAGAAGGAGAGCATCTTGGTCCGGGACAGGTTGATGCCCATGGCCTCCGCCGCAATTTCGTCTTCCCGGATCGCCTTAAAGGCCCGGCCATAGGAGGAGTTAATCAGCAGCAGAATCACCGCCACGCAGATGCCCACCACCAGGAAATAGGCGATGGTGGAATGGAATACCGGGAACTTCCGCAGCAGGTTAGAGCCGTTGGTGATGGGGCCCAGCACATTCCACTGGAAAATGGCGCGGATAATCTCCGCAAAGCCCAGGGTTGCAATGGCCAGATAGTCGCTCTTGAGCCGCAGAACCGGAAGTCCAATCAGGAATGCAAAGGCCGCTGCCACCAGCCCGGCCAGAATCAGCGCCACCGGAACCGGCAGGGTAAACTGCACCAGGCCGCCGTCAAAATACTGATAGACGGAAGCACGATCCGCCACGGGAATCGTAAAAATACCATAGGTGTAAGCGCCCAGCAGCATAAAGCCCGCCTGGCCCAGCGAGAACAGGCCGGTAAAGCCGTTGAGCAGGTTCATGGAAACGCCGATCAGCGCATAAATTGCGCCCTTTTTCAGCACCATAAACAGCATATCCCAGCTGGCGGGCGCCACCTGCTCGGCAATGCCCACAAACAGGAAAATTGCAATGATAATTGCGGCAGTGATGAGGGAGCCGCGCTTGTTATTCAGCTTACTCATGGCGCACCTCACACTTTCTCCGTGGC
>CAVJLG010000093.1:0-13920 GCA_963650135.1 Barnesiella intestinihominis
GCTAATTTTTTTGCGAAAGGAGCAGTATCGAATGAAGCTTGTATTAGCGGAAAAGCCCTCGGTAGCCATGAGCCTCTCGAAAGTGATTGGAGCAAATCAGCGCGGGGATGGTTATATGGAGGGCAATGGCTACATTGTCAGCTGGTGTGTGGGGCATCTGGTGGAACTTTCCCAGCCGGAAGCCTATGATGAGAAGTATGCCAAGTGGAGGTATGATGACCTTCCGATTTTGCCGGAACATTGGCAGTATCAGGTGTCCACCAGTACGAAAAAGCAGTTTGGAATCCTGAAAAAGCTCATGCTGCGGAAGGATGTAGAGAGTCTGATCTGTGCAACCGATGCAGGCCGTGAGGGAGAACTGATTTTCCGACTGGTTTACCATCAGTGCGGCTGCAAAAAGCCGGTGGAACGGCTTTGGATTTCCTCAATGGAGGACAGTGCGATCCGAGAAGGCTTTCAGAAACTCAGACCGGGAACAGAATATGATGCCTTATATGAGGCGGCTTTATGCCGGGAGCGTGCCGACTGGATTGTCGGAATCAACGCCACCCGGCTTTTTTCATGTCTGTATGGGCAGACCCTGAATGTGGGGCGCGTGATGACACCAACCCTTGCGATGGTGGTCATGCGGGATGCAGCAATCCGGGCGTTCAAACCTGAGCCGTTCTACTCGGCAGAATTGAAATTCCGAGATTTTCAAGCAGGCGGTGAGCGGATGAAAGCAAAAGCAGATGCAGAAAAACTGGTGGCGGAGTGCTGTCAGGCGGGTAGTGCCATCATTACCAAGGTGGAGCAGAAAGAAAAATCAGAGAAGCCTCCGGCCCTGTTTGATCTGACATCGCTTCAGAGAGAAGCAAACCGGCAGCTGGGATTCACTGCCCAGCAGACCCTGGATTACACACAGGCTCTGTACGAGAAGAAACTCGTGACTTATCCCCGTACCGACAGCCGATATCTGACGGATGATATGGCACCGCTTGTGCCGGAACTTGTTTCCGTGATTCAGCAGAGCTTTCAGATTCAGCCGGATGCACCGGCACCGGTGAATGCAGCGCAGGTCATCAATTCTAAGAAAGTCACCGATCACCATGCCATTATCCCTACAAAAACAGCGGCGGGTTATGACATTTCCTCTCTTCCCAGTGGAGAACAGGCGATTCTTACCATGCTGGCGGTGCGGCTGATTTGTGCAGTCGGAACACCCTGCCGCTATGCAGAAACCATAGTGGAAGCAGAATGCGCCGGTCAGAAGTTCCGTACAAAAGGCAAAACGGTCACGGATATGGGCTGGAGACAATATGCAGGAAAGCCGGTTGAAGATGCTGAGAAGAATGCGGAGGCAGGTGATCTTCCGGAGCTTTCGGAAGGCATGACACTGGAACTTGACGGTGTCGATCTGAAAGAGGGCAAGACCAGCCCACCCAAGAGATTTACCGAAGATCTTCTGCTTTCAGCGATGGAGAGTGCCAGCTCGGATGAATTTCCGGCTGGTGTAGAGCGGAAAGGCATCGGCACACCGGCCACACGCGCTGCCATCATCGAAAAACTGGTGCAGAAAGGCTTTATCGAGCGCAGGGGTGATAAGAAAACGAAATACCTTTGCTCTACGGACAAGGGAAATGCGCTGGTGACGGTGGTGCCGGAACAGATTCAGTCTCCATCCATGACGGCAGACTGGGAGGAAAAACTGCTGAAAATAGAACACGGCGAGTATGACAGTGATGCCTTTATGGGAGAAATCAGCAGTATGGTCAGCGGACTTGTTAAAACTTACGAGGCTGTAAAAGGAGCCGATGTGCTGATGCAGCCGGAGCGTAAGGTCATTGGCTCCTGCCCCGCCTGCGGCAGTGATGTCTGCGAAACGGCAAAGGGATGGTTTTGCAGGGATAAGGGCTGTAAATTTGCGCTCTGGAAGGAAAACAGGTTCTTTCAGACCCTGGGAAAGCAGATGACGGAGGAACTGGCAAAGCAACTGGTAAATCAGGGCAAAGCACGGCTTACCCATTGCTATTCCAAGAAGTCTGGACGGTACTATGACACAACCGTTCATGTAGAGACCGGCGAGGACGGTGCAGCAGCATTTAAGCTGGAGTTTGGAGGTAAAAAATGAGCATGAAAATGATGAATGCAGCTTATCTGGTGGATAATGCTGCGCTGCTTTCCTTGCAGGAAAAACAGGACGGCGTGGAATTTCATTGCTTTGATATGGACAGCAAGGTGCAGATTGCAGAGGGACACATTGGCTGGGATGTGTTGGATAAACAGCCGTTTCCTACGTTGGAAGAAAGCGCGAGGATGGCGGCATTCCAGAAGATTCCCCAACTTGATGGTCTTGCCGTTGCACCGGTAGCTCCGGAGATGCTGGAGCAGGTACGCGGCGGCAGAAAGGTACTCTGGCAGATGAAAAAGGCTGATCCTGAGCTGGAGAATGCAAAAAATATCCGGTTTATCACCAGCAGCTACGAGGATCGGTTCAAAATTCCGGATGGCAGTGCGGTAGAGATTGAGTATCCGAATCGGAAATTTTCAGCCCGTTGCGAATATATGGACGAATATCATCTGCGCCTGGGGTATGATGTTTTGCACATCTGTCAGCTGGCAGAAATGCTGGAACGCGGCGGTGGCACCTGCCGCCCAGAGCCGCTGATTACGGAAGAACGCAGTGCATGGGATTTGGGAAGCAAGGGCTTTCTTGCCATTCAGACCTGTGAGGACGGTTACGACTATACCTTATATCATAAGGACTTTACGGAAATTGACGGTGGACAGATCGACAACCCGGAAATCAGCATGAATGCAGCCAGAGACCAAATTCTTTCGGATTATGGGTTCGGTGGCCGTACCATGACGCGGATTGACTATGATGAACTTTGTGACCGTGCCGAGGATGCAGAAATCAGCAGACGGGAATCTGTGCTGGGTAAACTCTCGGATTTATCTTCCAGAACGGATACGCCGGTGAAAGCTGCCAAGACGAAGGAGGCGGAGCGATGAAGTACAAGTTCACGAAGGCGGAGCAGGAAACCGTCATCAATTTTGACAATGAACTGGATACCGCCAGTGTTTACACCCATGACAGCCGCCTGATTAAGAAGCTTCGGGAACTGCGAAAACAGTATCCGGAGCAGTTTGTTTTGGAGCACCGGGAGCATGGGTCGGTCACGTATACGATTCCCAAACGCTGCGTCGGTATCCGACCGCCTTACAGTGAAAAGCGTCGGGAACAGCAGCGACAGGAAGCAAAGGAAAACGGCCTGCCGTTTATGGAGAAGGGAGAAATGAACGATGGCAAGAATTGAAAAATGGGATGAAGTGCATGGAAATCAGGCATTAGATGAGAAGATGATGGCATTTCTCGACAGTGCCACCGACCAGTATGCGATTTTGCAGCTTCGCCGCAGCGAGGATACGGTATATGAACGCTTTTCGTCTATGCGCGAACTGGAACGAATGGGTCTGGAGCCGGATATTGACCATTATGAAGTGGTTTATAAGAGGATTACCACCGTATGTATTTGTGATGCTTGGTTTGTATGCGGGGCTTCGGCGAGAAGAAATTCTTGCATTGCAGTGGGATTCAGTTTTTCTGGATGAAGCAGCACCGTATTTGACAGTGTGCAGAGCTTGGCATACAGAGCACAATCGACCGGTAATAATGTCTGAACTGAAAACAAAGGCTGCTCATCGAGATGTACCGCTTCCTGATTGCCTGGCTAAATGTCTGAGAGAAGCAAAGGAGAATTCCACATCAGACTATGTTGTTGCGAACAGCGAGGGCGAACCGCTTTCATATACGCAGTTTAAGAGGCTCTGGCAGTATATTGTGACCCGAACCGTAAAGGAACGGAGCTACTACCGTTATGAGAATGGAAAACGAGTGAAGCATACAGTGAAACCGGTGCTGGGCGAAAGAGCTGCGCATAATGGAAAGGTGGTTTATAGCTTAGACTTTGAAGTGACACCACATTTGCTGCGGCACACTTATATTACAAATCTAATTCACGCATCGGTTGATCCAAAAACAGTTCAGTATCTTGCCGGTCATGAGAACAGCAAGATAACGATGGACATTTATGCAAAGGCAAAGTATAACCGGCCGGTTGAACTGGCGGGCATATTAGAGGATACCTTTACACTGTGGGATGCAGAATAGGCCAGACCGTTTCATGAATGAGATCAAAAAGAGTAGGGATAATCCCTGCTCTTTTTACATATAGCGACATCCTTGAGAACCGGAGCAGCATTCTGGATAATTAAAGAGCAAAGATCAATTTGGATATCAAGAAAATGGAGGAAGCAATAATGGCAAGAAAAAAAGTAGTGCCGGAATATGGAACAATTATGAAGAGGGGGGTTCAATATTACAGAACACGAATGCAGGATGCGGATGGAAAATGGATTTCGCTATATGCACAGACTCCTGAAGAGCTGTACGATAAATCCGTTGAGATGAAGCACAGTATTGAGGATGAAATATTCCGGAAGAATAATCCGACAGTAGCTGAGTATTGCGAAAAATGGTTGAAGATGCGCTCGGCGAGTGTGCGAGAAAACACATTGAGCGGATATGAGCGCACGATAAGAAAATACATTATTGGAGCTATTGGAGATATGTATATGGACGAAGTGACGACCGATGACCTTCGCTTGCTGCTGGTTCCAATCTCCAAGCAATCAGCTTCCCTGTACAGCAAAATGAATATGCTGATCAAATGTGTTTTCTATTCAGCAGAAGAAAGCAAAATCATCAGTTATAATCCGGCTGCGTCGCTTTCTGCAAAAGGCGGAACACCAAAGCAGGAAAAGAAGGCATTGACGGATGAGCAGGTGAAAATTCTTCTGGATACAATCAGGGGATTACCACCGTATGTTTTTGTAATGATTGGGTTGTACGCAGGGTTGCGGCGGGAAGAAATTCTTGCACTGCGATGGGATTGTGTTTTCCTGGATGGTGCCACCCCATATATTTCGGTACGGCGAGCATGGCGTTCTGTGAACAATCGTCCAGTGATTTCAACAGAATTAAAAACGCCAGCAGCTAAAAGGGACATTCCTATTCCGGGCAAGCTGGTGGAATGTTTGAAAGAGGCAAAAGAAAAGTCAAAATCGGAATATGTGATCTCGGACAGGAATGGTAATGCTTTGGCTGAATCCCAGTTCGTGAGGGTATGGAAGTACATAGCAGTTCGTTCTACGGAAGAACGCTGCTATTACACCTATGTGAATGGGCAGAAGATTAAGCATGTTGTAAAGCCGAAACTTGGTGAGCATCAGCCGAACAATCCGAAGTTGGTATATACGATGGATTTTCAAGTGACACCGCATCAATTGCGTCACACCTATATCACGAACCTGATTTATGCTTCAGTTGATCCTAAAACTGTACAGTATCTTGCCGGACACGAAAACAGCAAGGTGACTATGGACATTTACGCCAAAGTCAAGTATAATAAACCTGCCCAATTACATGGGGTGATCAACAGAGCAATCGACACATCAAAAAAAGATTAGGATTAAAATCCGACAAAAGCCTACAAAATCGTGGGTTTAAGAACTGGTGGACGAAGAGCAAAAAGCTTAAAAAACCGCGTAAAATCAAGCAAAATCGAGCTTCGGTTTCGTGAAGTACGGCCTCAAGGCCGCACGTCGCGCACCTCAGTTCTCCAAGAGATAATTGGACGCGATTTTCAATCAAATTGCTTCAAAAACCCCGGAAAATCACGGTTTTCCGGGGTTTCCTTTTATTCTGCCCAGTAAGAAGGAGGGAGGGGCATGGACATCAAAAAGCGGAGCTCCAATCTGGAACTGCTCCGGATCGCTGCAATGCTCATGATTATCGCATTCCATATTTATTACCACTGCATCTCCGGCCAGCTTACCGATGCGGACTCCATCGCCCGGCTGGACAACGGCTGGTTTTCCGATCCCGTGTTCTATAAACGGCTGCTGCCCCTGACGATTTTTTCCTCCATGGGCTGCACGGGCAATGTGATCTTCATGACCCTCACCGGCTATTTCATGGTGGCAAAGGGCACCGGAATCCAGCTGTTTCCCATTGCGAAAAAGCTGCTATTGCAGCAGGGCTATGCCGCAGTGCTGCTGCTGTTTGCGTCCCTGGCGGTGTTTCGCCGGGTGCCGGATGCGGAGATCACCCTGACGGAGATCAAGCTCTTCAACGGCATGTCCTGGTATGTGGGGTATTACTTCCTGGTGATGCTGATTGCGCGGCTGTTTCTCAACCGCTATTTGGCGCGGATGGACCGGAACCAATACCGGCTGCTGCTGGTGGCGCTGCTTTGTATGACCCAGTTTAAGTGGATTATCAAGCTGCTCAACGGCATCACGGGCAACCTGGTGGTGCTGATTACCGGCGTGTTTCTCTACGCCCTGGGGGGCTACATCCGGCGGTATAACCCCTTTGGGCGCGTTCGGGTAATCGCCATTCTGGGGGTGATTGCGGCGGTCTACGGGCTGCTGCTGCTTTCCGCCTATAACGGTGTGGAAAACCGGATTCAGGATTATGTCCTTTCCGAAAGCACCGACCTGTTCCAGCAGTACATCCCCACGGTGTCGGACAATCATATCTCCGCCATTCTGCTGGGCGTGTCCTATTTCGAGCTGTTTCGCAGGCTGCGGCTTCCCAGCAGCCGGATCATCAACTACATCGGCTCGTCCACCTTTATGATCTACCTCATTCACGACAATTCCTTTTTCTACAGCATCTGGCGCACCAAGGACTGGATCACCGCCCTGTATGAAAGCCCCCTGCGCTATCTGCTGGCCCATCTCAAGTGGACGATTATCACCTTCGCCATGGGCTTTTTGGCCTATTGTGCCTATCAGCTGCTGGGGCGCGTGGTTCGCTCCCGGCCGTTCCGATGCCTGGTTCTGCGAAAACCGGAGCAGTAAAAATCAGAGCACCTTCCAACCGGAGGGTGCTCTGTTGTATTTCCTTTATTCCGGCTCCACGGCAACCACCGTCAGCACATCCTCTGCCACCTGAAAACGGACGTTGACCCCGGCGAATGCCATGCCGTACACCCGGTCCGGATTCCGCTGATACGACGGCCTGGGGTCATGAGAAAGCACCCCAATCAGCGCCGCCTGACGGTCCTCCGGCACCAATTTCAGCAGCTCCGGGGGGAAGCGTACCTGCAATAAAAAGTCCCCGGCAGTGTCCGTGAACCCGCCCGTGGCCTCCGGTTGGCAGTCGGCGTAGGGAATGTAAGGCTTGATGTCGAGAATCGGGGTGCCGTCCATCAAATCCGCCCCGGCTACCGTGAGCACCGGCCCCTCCGGTGTGTTGGGCTCCACTTTTAGGAGCCGGACGCAGCTGAGCCCGATGGCGTTGGGCCGGAACGGGGAACGGGTGGCGAATACCCCCATCCGGGTGTTGCCCCCCAGACGCGGCG
Source organism: Barnesiella intestinihominis (assembly GCA_963650135.1). Taxonomy (GTDB): domain Bacteria; phylum Bacillota; class Clostridia; order Oscillospirales; family Oscillospiraceae; genus HGM13006. The sequence continues at coordinate 7,413 of CAVJLG010000093.1, forward strand.
GGCGCACGGTGGGGGACCAGCTGTCCCGCACCGCCTTGGAAAACTGCCAAATCAGCCAAATGTGGGAGAAATCCTCCAATCCCCGCACCGCTTCCGGCACCCGATACTCCGGGGTGAAGACGATTTTTGCGGTGAGCTCCTCCACCAGGCCGCTCTGCCTGGGAATGCCGAACTTGGTGGGGAAGTCGCTGTGGATGGTTGCAATGATGTTCATGGATAGCTGGTTCATAGGCTGCCTCCGGTGCAAACTTTCCTGTATTGTACCACAATTTGCCCCCCGTGGAAAGGGAAAAGCAACTTTTGGTTGCAATTTGGGCATTCTATAGTATAATATCATTACAATAATCACATTCAAAATCTGCGGGATAGGAGAATGCATCATGCGCTATGTACTCAGCTGCTGCTCCACGGCGGATCTTACCAAGGAGCATTTTCAGAATCGGGACATCCACTATATCTGCTTCCACTATGAGATGGACGGGGTGCAGTACGCCGACGATTTGGGCGAAAGCATGCCCTTCGACCAGTTCTACCAGGCCATGGCAAACGGCGCCGACACCAAGACCTCTCAGGTGAATGTAGACGAATTCGTGGCGTATTTTACCGGCTTCCTGGAGCAGGGCCTGGATATCCTCCATGTGTGCCTGTCCACGGGTATTTCCGGGGTGTATAACTCCGCCAACGCCGCCAAAGAGCTCTTGGAGGCCCAGTATCCCGACCGGAAGATTCTCGTGCTGGACTCCCTGGGCGCGTCCTCGGGCTACGGACTGTTTATGGATAAGCTGGCGGACCTGCGGGATGCGGGGCTGAGCATCGACGAGCTCTATGCTTGGGCAGAGGCCCATCGGCTCCAGCTCCACCATTGGTTCTTCTCCACGGACCTGACGTTCTATGTAAAGGGCGGCAGAATCTCTAAGGCCAGCGGCTGGTTCGGCACCAAGCTGAAAATCTGCCCGCTGCTGAATATGGACAATCTGGGCCGCCTGATTCCCCGGTACAAAATCCGCGGCAAGAAAAAGGTCATCGAGGCCATTGTGGATAAAATGCAGGAGCACGCCCAGGACGGCCTGCACTATAACGGCAAGTGCTATATCTCCAATTCTGCCTGCTATGACGACGCCCGGGCGGTGGCGGATTTGGTGGAGCAGCGGTTCCCGGATTTGAATGGCAAGGTGGAGATTGTGAGCATCGGCACCACCATCGGCAGCCATACCGGCCCCGGTACCGTGGCGCTGTTCTTCTGGGGCGACGAGCGGACGGAATAATGGAGCCCATCCGGATTTTATACGAAAACCAGGCCTTCGCGGTGTGCATCAAGCCCCGAAACGTCCTGTCCCAAGCGGGAAAACCCGGGGAACCGTCCATGATTGGCCTGTTATCGGCGCAGCTGGGGTCGGAGATCTACCCGGTGCACCGGCTGGACCGGCAGGTGGGCGGCGTGATGGTCTATGCCAAAACCCCCGAGGCCGCAGCCTATTTCAGCCGGGAAATTCAGCAGGGCAATATGAAAAAGGAATACCTGGCGGTGGTGCATGGGGCGCCGGAAGCAGATTCCGGGGAACTCAGTGACCTATTGCTCCACGACGCCCGGAAAAATAAGTCCTATGTGGTCAACCGTATGCGGGGCGGGGTGAAAAAGGCCCGGCTGTCCTACGCAGTGCTTCGCCGGGAAGAAGACCGGGCGTTGGTGCAGGTGCGGCTGTTTACCGGGCGAACCCATCAGATTCGGGTGCAGTTCGCGTCCCGGAAGCTGCCCTTACTTGGCGACGGACGGTATGGCGGCGGCAGCGGGGAAATGGCCCTGTGGTCCGTACGGCTGACGTTCCGGTACCGTGGGAAGGAACTGTGCTTCACGGAAAAACCCGACAGCTTGGGAGGATGGACCGAATTCCCTGCGCTGATTGCAATGGAATAAAAAGTTTAAAAAAGTCGTGAAATCCGATGAAAAACCGGGTTTCACGACTTTATTCTGTCTCATAAGATTCGATTTTTCGGTCAATGTGTACCCGCGCGGAAGAAATCTCCTTCGGGCAGGGGATGAAATAAACGATGCCGCGAAAGGATGCGGTAGATGCAGCCAGTTCGTGGGTTTCCACGTTCACCCAAGCACGGCTTCCACGAATTAAGCAAGAACGCAGCACTGCATCAAAATCGGCAGCCCCGCCATCGCGTTCGCTGACGGGAACAGCCAGCACCTTGCGGTGGTCTGCAAACAAATCATGGGATAGCACATTCTGAAACAGCATGTCCCAATCAAGCTGATCCGCGGCAACCGGTTCTCCGTCCACATCGATGTATGCACAATTTGACTTGAGCAGCGCCAGCAGGGAGGCCAAATCATCTTCACCGGAAAGCACCGTATACGGCGCAAGCTGCGCTAAGGGGTCATCCAAATCCGTTCCGATTCCGAGAAAGCCCAAATCATACGAAATAGAGGGACAATTGACGCTTTGCTTTTGCGCCCCAATTGGGAATATCCACCATGCAAGGAGCAAGCCCATCCCCAACACGGCGAGGCAGGCAACAAGCAGGATTGTTTTATGAATACGAACCATAGGCCGCCCCCTTTATGGTTTTACCGTGTCCTCCACATAGGAAATCACCGGATACATATCATTATATTGCTTTTGCAGGAACGCCCCGGAGCGCTTTTGATACAGCCGCCCGGCAAGCTTGTCCGCAATGGGCAGTACAATCCGTTCATGGCGGCAGAGCACCGGCGAAACCTGGTGAAAATCCCCGGTGGACTGGAAATTCAGACAGGCGCAGTGGTGATTGCAGCGATTTTGGATGGCGCATTCCTGACATGGCCCGTGAATTTCCTCGTTTTCGGCATATAATTTTTGCCGCTTTGCCTGGTCGATGCCGCGAAATACGTCGCCGATCTGATATTCCGGATGCCCCACGAACTGCACGCAGGGGTAAAGTCCCCCATCCGGGGCCACCGAAAGCTGCTTTTTTCCCAGCTCGCACCGCTCGGCGCAGTAGGTGCTTTTGTGGATGTGGGAGGAGATTTTCACCTCAAAGGGCGAAAAATAGAATTTTTCCTCCCGCAGGGTCAAAGTTTCGTACCATTTGGAAAGGAGACGATATTGTCGCTCCAGCTCCCGGAAATCCGATTCCTGCCAGTCGCCGCTGTAGTCGATGGTGCAGATGAGGTAGCGGAAGCCAAGGTTATAGAGATATTCAACGCCCTGGGCGTAAAACCGCACCGTATTGGGGGCCACGGTCATCATCACCGGGGCATAGGGCCGCACACGGAGCAGCGATTTTGCAATGGGCTCCAGCCGGTCAAAGGTGCCGCTGTCATCCGGGCCGATGCGGTTAATGTCCTGGGCGATACCGTCGTGGCTCAGGGCGATGAATACCTGATTTTTCTGGGAGAAGTCCAGAAATTCCTGGTCCAGAAGGGTGCCGTTAGTGGTGATTTTATAGTGGAACTTCCCGGGGAGGTGGAGGGATTGGGCGTAGGCCACGGTATCATAGATCAGCTGCCGCTGGAGCAGGGGTTCGCCGCCGAAGAAGATCAGCCCATGGTGCCCCGGGTCCTCCGCCGCCAAATCCACCACGGCCTTTGCTGTGTCCAACGTCATATAATGGGTGGATTGGTTTACATAGCAGTAGCGGCAGCGGAGATTGCAGGCGTCGGTGAGATGCAGGGTAAAGTGCATCAAATCACCCCCTGGGCCTTGAGCCACTGGAGGAAGTCCCGCACCTGCTCCCGAAGCTCCTCCAGGCTCTGCTCCTTGCCGGTTTCCACATAGCTTTCTTCGTTGGAGCCGGTGAAATCGTTGTAGTCCGCGGCCATGGGGTCATAGAATACGGCCACATTGTCGGTGCAGTCCGCAAGGCGCTGTGCTGTGCCCTTGACGTCGAATTCGTCCACGGAGGCAGCCATGCCCGTGTCGGCCTGCCAGTCCTTAATATCGCCGGTGGACACGAATTCCACGCCGATGCCCAAATCCTCGCTGTAGCCGTCTAAGGTAAGCTCACCGGTGTAGGTTTTGTCGGAATCGCTGTCGGATATGGCTACGGGCAGGGTGCTGGTGGCGGGGAACGTGCCGGAAATGGTCTTCTGTCCGGAAATGTCGATGCCCTGGGCGGCGCATTCCTCTTCGATGACCTGCATGGCCTCCTCCTCCGAGAGAAAGACCGGCGGCGCAACGCTTTCACAGCCGTAGCTGCCCCGTCCGGTGCCATGGGCGAAAATCGGGATGTCCAGGGATTCCACATCGTTGGCGCTGGCTTCTGTGGAATTTCCTGTCGAATCCGCAGCGGAAGCGATGGAATTGCCGGAGGACGGCGGGGTGGTCGCGTCCAAAGCATCCGCCGCCGGAGATGCACTGTCCGGGAGGATGGAATCGGAGGCCGTACCGCAGGCAGTGAGTCCCGCAGAGAGCACCAGCCCCAGGGCCGTGAGCACCAGGGGATTGCCAGCCCACCGCCGGGGGATTTTGCGCAGAAGCGCGGGGTTTTGCATGATTTCTTCTTTGGTGGGGTAGGAGGGGGACTTGTAGTTGGGGAGGGGAGATAACATGGGGTCACGCTCCTTTCGGTTCTATTTTTATAGACGATGGAGGGAGGGGAAAGGTTCCGGGAAATTTTACTTTTTACCAACCGCTCTGCTCGACCGACGCCCTTCGGGGACTCCATCTTTCGTTGCACGACGAAAGATAGAGGAGAAAGGCGTGGAAAGGGGGCTGCGGCCCCCTTGAATCCCCCGAGGTTAATAGGGACCCCAACCGGACGTGCTTTGTGTGAACCGTTCCGTGACGACATTTCCGACGCGATTAAGTCGGCTGCGGCGCTTCGCTTATCCCCTTGCCTCTGCGTGCTGCGGTGCCAAGGGCACGGTACTGCTTACGATTTTACTGGGCACCGCAGTACGCATGAGTCCGTGGAAACAGTGTGCTTGCCATACCCCAAGGGCACTTCCGTTGGGCGCACGCTCCCGGACGGGCCTAATCGCGTCAATTGCACCAATGCGAACTCGTAGTAAGGCCAGTACGTCTCCCCTCATGTCCCTATAAAAAAGCCAGATTCCAAAGGGCGGCTTTGGAGCCCTTTGGCACGCCTTTCTTCCATATCTTTCGTCGTGCAACGAAAGATATGGCCCACGGAGTGCGTCGGAAAAGCAGAGCGGTGGGTAAAAACGTGCAACGAAAGATATGGTCCCCGAAGGGCATTGGTCGAAGGAAAGCAGCCCGTATCAAACCGTCTCACCGAAATCTTTGATACAATTTCCTAGCCCCCAAATAAATCAAATACCCAATCCCTGTCCCGGCGGTATTCAGTATCAAATCCTCCACCTCGCTGACCCCGGTGCCAAAAATAAACTGACTCACCTCAATATACAGCGACAGCCCAAATCCCCAAAGAATCGTGGATTTCCGACACTTCGTCAGCACCGGCAGCAGCATCCCCAGGGGCACAAACCAAATGAGATTCCCCACAAATAAGTAAAGAAACATCGGGACGCTGTTGTGAAAAATCTGAATGAGCCCCACAAATGGGACAGGCTCAATCTGCCCGTGGGAGCATAGCGCGTAGCTCCCAAAGCTGGAGCGGAACACGGTAATCCGCAGCAAAATCCCCAAATAGAGGACAAAAACCGCCCATAACAGCCCCTTCCACCGGCGCGTCATTCCGCTTCCTCCAGATTTCCCGTGAAGAAATCGCAGAACGGCGCAAGGATACATTGGCTGCATTTGGGGTTTCTGGCGGTGCAGACGGCCCGGCCATGGAGCACGATTCGGTGGCAGAAATCGCTGGATTCCTCCGGGGGAATCACCTTCCGGAGCTGCATCTCCACCTTTTGCGGGTCCTTGCCCTGGATGAGGCCCAGCTTGCCGCAGATGCGGATGCAGTGGGTGTCGCAGACGTAAGCCTCCTTGTGGTAAATGTCCCCCAGCAGCAGATTCGCCGTCTTCCGGCCCACCCCGGGGAGCTTCAGTAAATCCTCCATATTGTCTGGCACCCGTCCATTGTAGTCCGAAAGCAGCATCTGACAGGCCAGAACAATGTCCCTTGCCTTGTGCTTATAAAAGCCGCAGGAGTGGACCATCTCCTCCACATCCCCCACATCCGCCGCCGCAAAGGCCTCCAGGGTGGGGTATTTTGCAAACAGGGCAGGGGTGACCAGATTCACCCGGGCGTCGGTGCATTGGGCCGACAGCCGCACCGCAATCATCAGCTCATAATCCTTGCCAAAATGCAGGGCACACAGCGCGTCCGGGTATAGCTCCTTCAGCGCCGAAAGAATATTTGTAACTTTGCTTGATACTTCCATGGGAATCCTCCAGCTAAATTGTTTGAAATCAGTATATCATATTTTCGGATTTATGGTATAATTATTTGCAGCAACACCGAATCATTGTGTCTGCGGCCTCCGCCCGATCTTTTCCGCCAGAAACGCGCCGCACACACTTACATTAAATTTTATAAAATTGTAAATAGAGATGAGCAAAACACACATTGAACATCGAGGTCAAAGCGATTCAATAAAGGA
>CAVJLG010000094.1:0-13176 GCA_963650135.1 Barnesiella intestinihominis
TCAGCAAGAACTCCGGTTTTCTTGAGTTGAAAACCGGAGTTCTTTGACAAACTGAAAAGCCGGACTTTGGTTTCAAAGTCCGGCTTTTTTCAATTCTCTGGATTTGTGAGATAAGGAGATGATCCATTGCGCTGGACGAAGAAATGCTTATCGGCAGTTTTGATTGCCCTAATCAGTCTGGGTATCCTGCTGCTCCTGAATCATTACAGCAGCTTAAGCGAGCTGGGGAACATCGCCTCCTTTGACCCATCCCAATATGATTTTTCCTATGAGTTGCAGACGTTTCAGCTCAAAAGCCATGACCGAAATTGGACGCTGTCCTCTGTTTCAGAGTATGATTCAGCTGGAGAATTGCAGTCAGAGCAGGTATTTTCTCTCGATTCAGAGGGAAATAGCTACTATATGAATGGTGAGGAGCGGCGGTATGTTTCGCATTACCCGAGAAAAGGGCTAAGCAGCCTTGCGGATTATCTTTCTGATTTCCGGTTATCCGAAGAAAGCTTTGACCAATATGGCAGAATCGTTTTGAGAGAAGGCAGGCATCCGACCATACCGGAGCATTGCGAACGGGCGCAGTGGTATTACTGCCCCAATACGGAAACGGACGAACCCGATGCGCTTTCTGTGTTTGTACGAACAATTCGGTTTGTATCGACAGATGGAACGGAGCCGGTGAGTTATGGGGCGAACGATGAGCCGCTGCTGGAATATAACACCTATGAGATCACAAATTTTGACCGATACGGTAATGAAACCTGTATCTGGGCAGAAGGAAAATGCTTCCTTCAAACGGATGGGGACGGCTATCTGGAGAAAATCATAGAAGAGAGTGAAGGAACCTATCGGGTGATTCAGGTGGACGATTCCGGAAAACCGCTGTGCATTGCCGTGTATCATAAGGATAGCCTGGACTTGATAGCCTATCTATTGTATCAATATGAGACGATAACGTAGGGCAAAAGCCGTTGGAATCGGCAGCCTGGGGGTTCGGCCCCTTGACTTTTTGAGTTCGGCAACGTAAAATATAAGCGCTTGAGCAAATTGTTTGGACCGCAAAGCATGCTTTGCGGTCTATTTTTGCCTGAATTCTTGCACGAAAACAGGAGGAACCCAAATGGACGAAATGATTCGCATCCTTGCCGCCGAGCTGGGGAAGGAGCCAAAGCATATTGAAAACGTGGTGCAGCTTTTGGACGAGGGCAACACCATCCCGTTCATCGCCCGCTACCGCAAGGAGCTCCACGGGGCCATGGACGACACCACTCTGCGCACTCTGGAAACCCGCCTTAACTATCTTCGCGGCTTGCAGGAGCGCCGAGATACCATCCTCTCTTCCATTGAAGCCCAGGGAAAGCTGACCCCGGAGCTAAAGAACGCCATTGCCCGGGCGTCCACGCTGGCTGAACTGGAGGATATCTATCGCCCCTATAAGCAAAAGCGCCGGACCCGCGCCACCATCGCCCGGGAAAAGGGCCTGGAGCCCTTGGCCAATCTGCTGTTTGCCCAGAAGTCCGGTACCCCCGACCCCATGGAAGCGGCGAAGGACTATATTGACCCGGAAAAGGGCGTGAATACCCCTGAGGAAGCCCTCCAGGGGGCCGGCGATATCATTGCTGAGGAGATCAGCGACAGCGCAGCCCTGCGGAAAACCCTCCGTCTGGTGGTGCGGCGGCACGGAAAAATCCGCAGCCAGCAGACCGGCGAAGAGGATTCGGTTTATCGCCTGTACTATGACTTCTCCCAGCCCGTTTCCCGGATGCAGGGCCATCAGGTGCTTGCCATCAACCGGGGGGAGAAGGAGAAGTTTTTGAAGGTATCCCTGGAGCTGGATCACGACACCGCCATGCAGACCGTCTATCTTTCCAGCGTCAAGGGGCATTCCCGGGCAGAGCACTTCATTCGCGCTGCCGCAGAGGACGCCTATGACCGGCTGATTTTCCCGTCGCTGGAGCGCGAAGTCCGGGCGGATTTGACGGATTCCGCCTGCGAGGGGGCTATTGGACAGTTCGCCCTGAACCTCCGGCCGCTTCTGATGCAGCCCCCTGTCAAGGGCAAGGTCACCATGGGCCTGGACCCCGGCTACCGCAACGGCTGCAAGGTGGCGGTGGTGGACGGCACCGGCAAGGTGTTGGATACCACGGTGGTCTATCCCACGTTCAGCGAGAAGAAAAAGCAGGAGGCCATCCAGATTCTCTCCCGCCTGGTGGAGAAGGACAACGTGGAGCACCTTGCCATCGGCAACGGAACCGCCAGCCGGGAAACCGAGCAAATGGCGGTGGAGCTGATTCACAAGGAGGCGGAACGGGGCCGGAACGTCAGCTATATGATCGTGTCTGAGGCCGGGGCATCGGTGTATTCCGCCAGCCCTCTGGCAGCGGAGGAATTCCCGCAGTTTGACGTGAATCTCCGGTCTGCGGTGTCCATTGCACGGCGGCTCCAGGACCCCCTGGCGGAGCTGGTGAAGATTGAGCCCAAGGCCATTGGCGTGGGCCAGTATCAGCATGATATGCCCCAGAAGCGTCTGGAGGAGGCACTGGACGGCGTGGTGGAGGACTGCGTCAATGCGGTGGGCGTGGATGTGAACACCGCATCCCCATCTCTTCTGCGCCGGGTGTCCGGATTGACTGCGGTGACGGCTAAGAACATTGTGGCCTATCGGGAGGAAAACGGCGCGTTTACCACCCGGAAGCAGCTGAATAAGGTCCCTAAGCTGGGTCCTAAGGCGTTCCAGCAGTGCGCAGGCTTCCTGCGGGTGCCGGAGAGCAAGGACATTCTGGACAACACCGCCGTGCATCCCGAGTCCTACGGCGCGGCAAAGGCACTGTTGGAGCTTATGGGCTACACCCTGGCGGACGTGCAGGCGGGCAAGATCGGGGATTTGACGAAAAAGATCGAAGGCTACGGCAAGGAAAAGGCCGCGCAGGAACTGGGCATCGGCGTTCCCACCATGGTGGATGTGGCGGCGGAGCTCATGAAGCCCGGACGGGACGTGCGTGACGCTTTGCCCAAGCCCATTCTCCGCACCGACGTGATGGAGATGAAGGACTTGAAGCCCGGTATGGTGCTGTCCGGCACGGTGCGCAATGTCATTGATTTCGGCGCGTTTGTGGACATCGGCGTGCATCAGGACGGATTGGTGCATATCTCCGAGATTGCGGACCGCTACGTGAAGCATCCCTCTCAGGTGCTCTCCGTGGGCGATGTGGTGAAGGTGGTCGTCCTGGGCGTGGACGAGAAGAAAAAGCGCATCAGCCTCTCCATCAAGCAGGCGAAGAATGCGCAATAACGGATGAAAAAACGGATGGTCTGAGCGGTTCAGGCCATCCGTTTTTGTATGTGATTTACTTGTGATACAGGCGGTTACTCTCGTATTTTGCCTCGCAGGAAACGTGAATGCCCAGGCTTTTCAGCAGGCTTTCGTCCTCCTGGCTCAGCACCACGGAGAAATGCGCCCCGCAGCCCTGGAGCCCGGACAGCTGTTCCTTGGCCTTTTGGGCGGCGGGATTGGTCAGGGCAGAGATGGTCAGGGCAATGAGCACCTCGTCGGTATGGAGCCGGGGATTTTTATGGGAGAGATAGTCGGTTTTCAGGGCGCAGATGGGCTCCAGCACCTGGGCGGAAATCAGGTCGATGCTGTCGTCAATGCCTGCCAGATGCTTCAGCGCATTGAGCAGCAGGGCAGAGGCAGCGCCCAGGGTCGAAGAGGTCTTTCCGGTGACCACGCTTCCGTCCGGCAGCACCATAGCGCCGGCAGGAGCCCCGGTTGCCTGGGCTTTCAGCAGGGCGGCGGACACAGCGGGGAAGATTTCCGGGGTGACCTCGGCCTGATTCATCAGGAGCTTTAGCTTGCTGACGGTGGAAGCGTCGCATTTGCCCTGAATCTGCTCCACACAGGCGGTGTAGTACCGGCGGAGAATCTCCATCCGGGACGCCTGGCAGCAAACCTCGTCGTCTACAATGCAGTTGCCCGCCATGTTGACGCCCATGTCCGTGGGGGAGGCATAGGGGCACTTGCCCTGAATCTTGGTGAAAATCGCCCGAAGCACCGGGAAAATCTCCACATCCCGGTTGTAGTTCACGGCGGTCTTTCCATAGGCCTCCAGATGGAACGGGTCGATCATGTTCACATCGCTGAGATCGGCGGTGGCAGCCTCGTAGGCCATGTTCACCGGATGCTTCAGGGGCAGGTTCCAAATGGGGAAGGTTTCAAATTTGGCATAGCCTGCGGTAACGCCCCGCTTGTGGTCGTGATACAGCTGGGACAGGCAGGTGGCCATTTTTCCGCTGCCGGGGCCGGGGGCGGTGACGACGATCAGCGAGCGGCTGGTTTCAATATAGTCGTTTTTGCCCAGGCCGTCGTCGCTGACAATATGGGCAACATCGGAGGGATAGCCTGCAATGGGATAATGCCGGAAGCTGCGAATGCCCAGGGTCTGGAGCCGACGGAGGAATGCATCGGCGGCGGGCTGGCCGCTGTAGCGGGTGAGCACCACGCTGCCCACATACAAATCCATGCTCCGGAACGTGTCGATCAGACGGAGCACGTCCTCGTCATAGGTGATGCCCAGGTCGCCCCGGACCTTGTTTTTCTCGATATCCGCCGCGTTGATGGCGATGACGATCTCCACATCGTCCTTGAGCTTCTGGAGCATCCGGATTTTGCTGTCCGGCTGAAATCCCGGCAGTACCCGGGATGCGTGATAGTCGTCAAACAGCTTGCCGCCGAACTCCAGATAGAGCTTGCCGCCAAACTGTGCAATGCGCTTTTGAATCTGCTCAGACTGGGTTTTCAGGTACTTTTGGTTGTCAAATCCCACTGCCTGCATATGTGTTTCTCTCCTTTTTTATTGGGGTAACATCGCGCAAATGCTGTCAGGCTCTTGCCGATTTGTGCGGTATTACCCCTTCGCTCTATTTTTACATGATCTTGTCGATTATAACATAAAAACAGGGAGAAAAAAAGGGTACGCCGCAAAATAAGCTTGCAGCGTACCCGATTCCAAATAAATTGAATCCGTCACGAAGTGACACATTCACCGACCCGAAGGGGCGATTTCACTCAGCACCTTCTGGGGCTGAATTTCACATGCCAAAGGCATATTTCACTCGGTGTTTACACCGAATTTCACTGGTGTGCGGCTTATGCTCCCAGCATAGCCACCAGCACCGCCTTAATGGTATGCATCCGGTTCTCGGCCTCGTCAAATACAATGGAGTTGGGGCCGCGGAACACCTCGTCGGTGACCTCGCGGATGTCGATGCCCTTGTCCATCCACATTTTTGCGGTTTTCGTCTCAAAATCGTGGAAGGAGGGCAGGCAGTGCATGAACTTCACCTCGGGGTTGCCGGTGGAGGCGAGCATGGCGCTGTCGATGCGGTAGGGGGAGAGCAGCTCGGCCCGCTCGGGGATTTTGTCCTCCTCGCCCATGGAGGCCCAAATGTCGCTGTAGAGCACATCGGCGCCCTTGAGGCATGCGGGATCACTGCTGAGGCTGACGTTGGCGCCGGTTTCCGCGGAGACTGCCGCCACCTGCTCCAGCACCTGGGGCTCCACCTGGTCGATCAGGGTCTTGGGACCGTAGCCCACAAAGGTCATGCCCATTTTGGCGCAGCCATACATCCAAGCATAGCACATGTTGTTGCGAACGTCGCCCACGAACACCACCTTGCAGTCCTTTAGGGGCTTTGCAATGTGCTCTTCCATGGTGAGCATATCCGCAAGAATCTGGGTGGGATGGTCCACATCGGTGAGGCCGTTGAACACGGGAACGCCGGAGAACTTGGCCAAATCCTCTACCACCTTCTGGTCATAGCCCCGGTACTCGATGCCGTCGAAGAAGCGGCCCAGCACCTTGGCGGTGTCCTCCAGAGATTCCTTTTTGCCCATCTGAGAGCTGCCCTGGTCTAAGTAGGTCACCTGACCGCCCTCGTCGTGAACGGCGGTTTCAAAGGCGCAGCGGGTGCGGGTAGAGGTTTTTTCAAACAGCAGCACCACGTTTTTGCCCCGGAGGGTTTTGCCTAGAATACCGGCGCGCTTTTTCCGCTTGAGGTCATGGCTCAGGTCCAGGAGATAGCGGATTTCTGCGGGGGTAAAGTCCAGGAGGGTCAGGAAGGAGCGGCCCTTGAGATTCACTGGCATATGGGTTCCTCCTTACTTGACGCAGATGCACTCGGTTTCCACCAGAGCGCCCTTGGGAAGAGCGGCCACCTGAACGCAGGAGCGAGCCGGGGGGTTCTCGGGGAAGTATTCGGCATAGATGTTATTAAAGGTGGTGAAATCGGCAAGATCGGTCATGAACACGGTGGTCTTGACCACGTTGTCAAAGGTCATGCCGCAGCTGGCGAGGACTGCCTTGATGTTGGCGAACATCTGGCGGGCCTGACCCTCGATGCCGCCTTCGGCCAGTGCGCCAGTCTCAGGCACCAGGGGCACCTGACCGGACAGGAACACCAGGTTGCCGCAGTCGATGGCATGAGAATAGGGGCCTACCGCTGCGGGCGCTTCTTTGGAAAATACGACTTCTTTCATAAAACGTTCCTTCTTTCAAAAGGTGATAGATGTTGGATATGGAATAATCGGAGGGAAAGGTCAAGCGTTGGCCTTTTTCCACTCCAGATATTCGTCATAGGTCATGGCGCGGTCAATATAGCCGCCGTCTTCGGTGAATTCAATGATGCGGTTTGCCACCGTCTGCACCATCTCATGGTCATGGCAGGCCAGAATCACGTTGCCGGGGAAGGCGGTGAGGCCATTGTTTACCGCAGTGATGGACTCCAGATCCAGGTGGTTGGTGGGCTGATCCAGCAGCAGGACGTTTGCGCCGGACAGCATCATCCGGGACAGCATGCAGCGGACCTTTTCACCGCCGGAGAGCACCTTTACCTGCTTGTAAACGTCCTCGCCGGAGAACAGCATCCGGCCCAGGAAGCCCCGGAGATAGGTTTCGCTCTGGTCCTCGGAGAACTGCCGCATCCAGTCAATCATATTGAGCTCGCAGCCCTCAAAGAACGGAGTGTTGTCCTTGGGGAAGTAGGACTGGGAGGTACTCACGCCCCACTTGACGGTGCCCTCGTCCGGCTCCATCTCGCCCATGAGGATCTTAAACATGGTGGTCTGGGCGATCTCGTTGTTGCCCACAAAGGCGATTTTGTCGTTCTTGTTCATGACAAAACTTACCTTGTCCAGCACCTTCACGCCGTCGATGGTTTTCGACACATCGGTGACGAACAGAATGTCCTTACCCACTTCCCGGTCCGGCTTAAAGCCCACATAGGGGTAGCGGCGGGAGGAGGCGGGCATCTCTTCAATGGTCAGCTTATCCAGCAGCTTCCGGCGGGAGGTAGCCTGCTTGCTCTTGGCCTTGTTGGCGGCGAAGCGGGCGATGAACTCAGTGAGCTCCTTGATCTTCTCCTCGTTGCGCTTGTTCTGGTTGCGAATCAGCGCCTGCACCAGCTGAGAGGACTCATACCAGAAGTCATAGTTGCCCACATACATCTTAATTTTGCCATAGTCGATGTCTACAATATGGGTGCAGACGGTGTTGAGGAAATAGCGGTCGTGGCTGACCACAATGACCATGCCCTCGAAGTCCAGAAGAAAGTCCTCCAGCCACTCGATGGAGGCGTTGTCCAGGTTGTTGGTGGGCTCGTCCAGCATAACGATGTCGGGATTGCCGAACAGCGCCTGGGCCAGCAGCACCTTTACCTTGTCGCGGCCGTCCATATCGCCCATGAGCTTTTCGTGATCTTCTACGGGAATGCCAAGGCCCTGGAGCATCCGGGAAGCGTCGGATTCCGCCTCCCAGCCGCCCAGCTCGGCAAATTCCGTCTCCAGCTCGGCAGCGAGGATGCCGTCTTCATCGGTGAAATCCTCTTTTTCATAGAGGGCGTCCTTCTGCTTGCCAATGTCATAGAGCTTCTGGTTGCCCATAATCACGGTGTCCAGCACGGTATAGGCGTCGTACTGGAACTGATCCTGCTTCAAAACGGACATCCGAACGCCGGGCTTGACGTCCACATGACCGTCGGTGGACTCGATGGCGCCGGAGAGAATTTTCAGCAGGGTAGACTTGCCCGCGCCGTTGGCGCCGATGATGCCATAGCAGTTGCCGGGGTTGAATTGCAGATCGGCGTTTTTAAACAGCACGCTGCCGCCGTATTGTACGCCGAGATTGGTTACTGTAATCATTTTATCATCCTTATTCAAAAAATCCATTGAATTATAACACGTTTTCAGTGATAAAGGAAGTTGTTTCTTGTGTTTTTCCATGATATATTATTTTGGGGCAACACCTTACAAAGCTGTCTGCGGGCTACAGCCAATCTTTTCCGCCGGAAATTCGTTATTTTTTCTTGAAATACACAAAGTATTCCTGCGAAAAACTGCCTTTTTCCGACGAAAAATCTTTGGCTGAATCTCCTTGCCACTTTGCGCGGTGTTACCCATTATGCTGTTGTCAGATCAAGCAATAAAGGAGTTACATTATGGAAATCATGCGGGCAAAGCTCATGAGCCTTTCTGTTTATAAAAATATGCTGGAGATCGGGCCGGTGCAGGCGCTTTTGCGTTTGACTCAGGCCAAAACCGCCGACGGGCTGATTCAGGGCTATACGGACCTTGTCTACAGCGTATGGAACGCGGGCTTTTCTACCCTGCCGGAGTGCATTGCCTGGCACCTGAAATACGACGAGAGCTTCATTGGAGGTGCCATTGCAGCGGGGACTGCGCCGGATTATATGCAGGACGCGGCGGCTATGGACATTCGGCGGCTTTCCAGCATCTCAATGCTGTCCTGCGCGGGGCTCAAGCGGAACATCGGTGCGGCCTGCGCAAAACTGGGGGAGGAGTTCGCCTCCATTGTTCAGAATTTGGCGGAGCTGCCCATGGGCGAGAGCTTTGACGAGGAGGATATCTTTGAGAGCTACCGGAAAAACGGCTGCGGCAGGTTCGCCCTGGGCCGTGCGTTCCATTGGGAGAAAGGGCAGCTTACCCAGGTGCAGCATGCCGACCCCATTGACCAGAATGATATGATCGGCTATGAGTTCCAGCGGAATGCGGTCATCGAAAACACCCGGGTGATGGTTTCCGGCAAGCCCACCAACAATGTGCTCCTGTACGGTGACAGCGGCACCGGAAAATCCGCCACGGTCAAGAGCCTGGTGAACATTCCCGAGTTCTACAACCTTCGCCTGATCGAGATTGCAAAGAATTCCCTGGACGAGCTTACCGAGCTGATTCGGACGATTTCCCACCACACCCAGAAGTTCATTATTTACATCGACGACCTGTCCTTTGAGCAGGAGGACAAGGGCTTCTCGGCGCTGAAAACGGCATTGGAGGGCGGATTAGAGCGCCGTCCGGACAATGTTGCCATCTATGTGACCTCCAACCGGCGGCACATGATCCGGGAGAGCTTCTCGGACCGGCAGGGGGACGACGTGCATGCCCGGGAGACGCTGGAGGAGCGCACCAGCTTGTCCGAGCGGTTCGGTCTGCGGCTTTCCTATCTGGCCCTGGACAAGAAGCGCTATCAGGATATGGTGCTGAGCCTGTGCCACCGGATGAACCTGACCATTCCAGACAGCCAGATTCTTGTGGAGGCCAACCGCTGGGAGATTCAGCACGGCAGCCGTACCCCCAGAGTGGCGGTGCAGCTGGTGGAAAAGCTGGTAGGCGAGAAGCAATAAGATGCAAAACAGCCGAATGCAGAGAAAACTTCACTGCATTCGGCTGCGTGTTTTATTGGTCAGAAGCGACGGTGAGCCCGTCATAGGGCCCCTCGTAGGAGCCGGGGGCGATGGCCTCCTGATAGCACCGGTTGGCGTCTTCAATGTACGCCGGTACCTCTGTGACCGTGGTGGCCCGGTAAAATTCCTCCGCCTGGGATAGGTCTAAATTCCCTTCGCCGTCGTCAGAGAATACCAGCAGCCATTCTGCGGAATCGGCAGGGGAGAAGCTTACAATATAATGATATTGGCTTTCCGTTGCGTAATAGCCCAGAATCTCGCCCATGGCGAAATCCGCCGGTATGGTATAGTGATAATCCTCGGCAAAACGCAGTGCGGTGGCGCTGCAATAGGGTATATAGGCAACGCCGTCGATGGTGAAGCTGCCGGTGGAATCCGTCAGGGAGACGTCCGGAATCGAGGAAACGTCCAGCGAAGGCTTGGTGTCCGGATGGCCGGTACAGCCGGAGAGCAGTGCGGCGCACAGCAACAGGAGAATCAGAACGTACTTTCGGCTCATTGGAAACAATCCTTTCGTGCGGTCCAAATCAATCGGGGATGGCTTAGTTGTATTTGTCGTCCCGGAGCATATTCAAAATGCCCAGCTTCTGCTCTGCGGGAATGTCGCCGGAACGGGCCACCATGGTCTTCTTGGGGCCGGTCAGCGTGCTGAGGAATCCGGCTTCTTTGACAACATTGGCCTGGGACTGCTTCGTGGTGGGCTGCTTCTGCTTTTTCATAAAACCGCATCCTTTCCTGGGCAATCCCACACAAATGCGTCTGCGGATTGCGTCGTCGCAAGCTTTGCATCCTTCGTTTTGCCCTTTTGGGGCAAAAGCTCAGTCGCGCCGCTGCTCCTCCTTACCCCACCAAACCCACTTCGCTGGGCTTTGGCGGGGTCCCCAAGATCTTTTTCGCCAGAAATTCGTTTGTAAAACCTTGAAATACACAAAGTATTCCTGCGGTTTTCCACCTTTTTCTGACGAAAAATCTCTCGTCAGACTCTCTTGCCGATTTGTGCGGTATTGCCTTAGCAATTTGCGGGCTTCTAAGTCCAATGTAGCATGGTTTTCCAGGATTGTCAAGATATCGAAAGAACATAAAATTAGCAGGCGAACGGGAAGACTGCTAAAAATTCATAATTTATTCATAGTTAGCCCTTGCAATATGAGAAAAAAGGACTATAATAGGGTTAGCACTCAGAAGAAAAGAGTGCTAACCTTGCTATTATTTTTGTATATTATATTATGTGATATTGGGGCAACACCACATAAATTGGCGGTGAGGATTCAGCCAGAGATTTTTCGTCGGAAAAAGGCAGTTTTTCGCAGGCATACTTTGTGTATGTCAAGAAAAAATAACGCATTTCCGGCGGAAAAGATCGGCTGTAGCCTGGCGACACATTTGTGTGGTTTTGTCCCGTAGAAAAGGATGTGCTTTTATCATGGAAAAGAAACAATTTCAAGCGGAGTCCAAGCGTCTTCTGGACCTGATGATTAACTCCATCTACACCCACAAGGAGATCTTCCTCCGTGAGATCATCTCCAACGCCTCCGACGCCATCGATAAGCTGGCCTATCTGAGCCTCACCGAGGATACGGGCATGAGCCGGGGCGATTTCCAGATTCGCCTCATCGCCGATAAAGACGCCCGCACCCTGACCATCTCCGATAACGGCATCGGCATGAGCGCCGAGGAGCTGGAAACCAACCTGGGCACCATTGCAAAGTCCGGCTCCCTCCAGTTTAAGGAGGACATGAAGAAGGCCGAGAACCCCGACCAGGCCGTGGATATCATCGGTCAGTTCGGCGTTGGCTTCTATTCCGCGTTTATGGTAGCCGAGCATGTGAAGGTCATCACCAAGAAGTATGGCAGCGACCAGGCTTATGAGTGGGAGTCCGACGGGGCCGACGGCTATACCATCACTCCCTGCGACAAGGACACCTGCGGTACCGATGTGATTTTGAAGCTCAAGGAGAACACCGAGGACGAGGAATATGACCGCTATCTTGCCCAGTATACCCTGGAGAACCTGGTGAAGAAGTATTCCGACTATATCCGCTATCCCATCCGCATGAACGTCACCGCCTCCCGTCCCGTGGAGAAGGAGGACGAAAACGGCGAGAAGAAGACCGAATATGAGGAGTACACCGAGGACAAGACCCTGAACTCCATGGTGCCCATCTGGCAGAAGAACAAGGACGAGGTGACGGACGAGGAATACGACCAGTTCTATCAGGACAAGTTCGGCGACTATGAGAAGCCTGCCCTGCGGATCAATGCCAGTGTCGAGGGCGCTGTGACCTATAAGGCGCTGCTGTATGTGCCCTCCCGCGCCCCCTATGACTTCTATTCCAAGGAGTATAAGAAGGGACTCCAGCTCTATTCCAACGGCGTGCTGATTATGGAGAACTGCGAGGACCTGCTGCCCGACTACTTCTGCTTCGTTAAGGGCATTGTGGATTCCCAGGACCTGAGCCTGAACATCTCCCGTGAGATGCTCCAGCATGACCGCCAGCTCAAACGCATCGCCTCCAACCTGGAGAAGAAGATCAAGTCCGAGCTCCAGAAGATGCTCACCAACGACCGGGAGAAGTATGAGAAGTTTTTCGAGGTCTTCGGCGTGCAGCTGAAATACGGTGTGGTATCCGATTACGGCGTGCATAAGGACGTGGTGAAGGATCTGCTGCTGTTCTGGAGCCAGAAGGATGAGAAGTATGTGACCCTCAGCGAGTATGTGGATGCCATGGCCGAGGATCAGAAGTATATCTACTATGCTGCCGGTGAAAGCCGCACCAAGCTGTCGCAGCTGCCGCAGACCGAACTGGTGAAGGATCGCGGCTATGACATCCTGCTGCTCACCGACGACGTGGACGAGTTCGTCATGAACTCCCTGATGAAGTATAACGAGAAGGAGTTCAAGTCCGTATCCGCCGAGGATCTGGGCCTGGAGACGGATGAGGAGAAGCAGGAGAAGGAAAAGGAGACGGAGGAAAACAAGGAGCTCCTGGACTTCGTAAAGGACGCCATGGACGGCAAGCTCAAGGAGGTTCGCCTTTCCAATAAGCTGAAGAGCCACCCCGTTTGCCTGGTGCCCGATTCCGGCCTGAGCTTTGAGATGGAGAAGTACCTGAACCGTGTGGCTCCCGGCGACGAGAAGCTGAAAACCGGCAGAATCATGGAGCTCAACGCCGAGCATCCCGCATTCGCCGCATTGAAGGCCGCCTACGATACCGACAAGGACAAGGCAAAGAAGTACGCCCAGCTGCTCTACAGCCAGGCCCTGCTGATTGCCGACCTGCCTCTGGAGGATCCCAGCGCCTACACTGATCTTGTCTGCTCTCTGATGCTTTAAGCGGCAACACCACACAAATGTGTCGTCGGTCTTCAGCCGATCTTTTCCGCCGGAAATGCGTTATTTTTTCTTGACATACACAAAGTATGCCTGCG
>CAVJLG010000095.1:0-12956 GCA_963650135.1 Barnesiella intestinihominis
CGGGGGAAAATCCAGCGATAACATCAAAGGATTACCTATCGCTATTTGTGCTGGTGGGGCTGATGAAGGGAGCCAATCAGGTGACACGGGAGATGCTGGGGTTGTAAATACAGGGCTGCGATTGCAGCCCTGTTGAAATGAAAAAATATCGCTCAATTACGGAAATCTGAGGTGTTGGATTAGACCTCGGATAATCGCTCGGATAAACCTTGGATATATTTTTATTATTTATCCAAGATCCAGCTAGACGATATTCTTCTGTTGATCACTTAGAGTATCTGACAGCTTATCAAGGAGCAGCCCTTCAAAATCAGTTTTTTCCTTTACCCCATTTTTCAGGTAGTCTACAATGAGCTGCTTGTAGTATGCATCATCATGTACTTATCCCTGCTCAGACAGATAAATACTAACCCGATTTTGAATAACAGCCGCAGTATCAGCCGCGGTTTTATCTCCTGCAAAAAAGGCAGCCGTTTCCTCATTTACAATGTCCTCAATCGTTGTATCCCACAGCTGCTTCCCACTTGCTTGATTGATCAGATCGAGTAATCGTGTCCCGTCCTCCTGTGAATAAGGGGAATCGGTTTGCGCTGTAGACGCGATTGCATCTTCAATTTGCTGCTGCATCACATCTTTTCTAGCAGTTAAGCCCATTCCAGATGCCTTTTCTGCAAACTCCTTAGACAGCGCGTAGCGAATGACGCTCCATGCGCCTTCCTGATTTCCATTGGACACCATGCCGATTTCCAGCGCATCCACTGTGGAAATTGTCATGCCGCTTCCGTCTTCACTGGGAAAACCCATAAAACGAACGGGAGCACCGTTCCAAAACATTGCAGAATAGTTCTCCTGCTGTACATCCAAAACAGAGAAAATTTCTGTATTCGTCAAGTCGCTGGCGGTTCCATCCGCTGACAGTTCCGAACTTGTATTTAAAAACTGGTTTAGATAATTCAGATAATCAATAAATTCTTGCCCATCAAAGTTCGCTATATTCGTCTCTGCATCAATATATCGTCCCGCATCAAACGTAATGGCAAGCATTGTTTGCTTTGTATTCTTTTTCAGTGCATTAGAATTTCCAATCACGTTTTGAAAATCAGAAAGCGTCCAGCTTTCCTGCTCCCCCACAAGGGTTTCCGGCATCATAAGACCATTCAGCGTAAAGCTTGATATCGCTGAGTAGCGTTTTCCGGCCGTGCTGCTCGCATCCCATACTGTAGAAAAGTAATTTGCGTCATCGATCTCTGCATCCTGCTCCATCCACGAACTTAAATCAGCCAGTACACCCTTCGCAATATACGAGCTCTCCGGAATATTGTAAATATGAATAACATCTACATCTCCAGCCAGCACGCCCATATTCAGCTCGGCTACGGACGCATATTCCTTGGCCTCCAAACAATACTGGGATTGTGCGCTATTATAATAGGACACAAGCTGCGAAATGCTGGAGCTTCCCGATGCCAGCGTACCAATATGGAGCTTTACAGGCTCTTCCTCTTTCTGACCGCTTCCAGGCGATAAGCTGTACAGATTCCCAGCGGCAATCACGAAAAAGCCGTTCTCTGTTTTTGCTATGTCCGTCACATCATAAGGATAGATGCCGCAGGATTCCCAAGCCAAGATATAAGTACATGTGCTGTTCGCTGCATGATACTGAGCAATTCCATAGTCTGTGCTGATGTATATATCGCCATTCTCATCGCAGCAGATATTCCCATAGTCCCCCATTCCCTGAAGCTGCCCCAGAGTTTCTGCTGCGCCATTCTGAACACTTACAATATTCCAGTTTGCAGACGATTCCCCTTCTATAGCAAGCTCCAATAGCAAAAATCCGTTTTGAAATGCTGCTGCGCCAAGCCAACTGCCTTCTTCTTCGTACTTTTGTTCATTTTCTTTATAAATGCTCACCTTTTCACTGCTGAGTAGGCAGCTTTCATCCCCGTTGACTGCATAGCCTGTGATATCGCCGAAATCAGCCGGTACTGATAGTGGTGTCCGAGCTGTGATTTGACAATCTTCTCCCAGTACCAGCTGTTCCGTTTCGGTAGCTGCTTCTGTGGCACTTAAAATCCATCGAAGAGATTCTCCTTCCAGTAACGCTTCCGATGTATAAGTCTGTAGTTCTGCATTATGATCTACGGTGATAGCAGCAACAGAGCTGCTGCCTGCTTCCTGTTTTTCGGTGGTTTCTTGTGACTTTCCGCACCCGCATAATGCGAAAGCGATCATAACACAAGCAGTGATTACGATTTGCGCTTTCCTCATATGAACCTCCTACTCAAAATTGTCGCTATGGCGGTTATCCACCACAGCGACAATAAATTATATGACATTACCCAATCTTTGTCAAATATCTGTTGGCAACCCAACCACTATATCCTACATAATCTCCACTATATACTGTAACATACAGCCAAAGCATACCATTCGCCACTTTGGAGTTGTTTCCGGCATAATACACACTGGTGTTTTTACTCAGTGTCCCAATGATAGTACCAGAAGTGCCAGCACTTTTTCTCAAATTAACAGCCGTCGTGGTAAGATAAACTCCATCGGTAGAACGTGCCAATGCATACTCCTCTACGGACACATCTTCACTAATAGCATACGTTCCGCTCTCAACTGCAACGTTCTCTGGCGAAGCATCAGCTGCAAATACCTGTCCGGAAACTCCAAGCAGTGTTGCCATTGTCATAATCAAGCAAATAGTCTTTTTCAGCATAACAATACTCCTTTTAATTACGTTTTACATATGTGCGATTTATTGATCCATAAAGTCCACAATTACTTGTGCCTTTCCCTGCTTACTGCATCTTTATCATCTCCCCGCCTTTATATTTAGAAGTCAATGCTTTTGTGCGTTTATATTATCACTTTCTATCCTGTAAATACGCCATTTGCAGTAATCGTCAGCTCAATTACAGTAAATACAGTGGGGAGAACACTAGCGGTACTGCTAGTACACATCGTAAAGTATTGCAATTTTGTCATATCATTTCATCCGCTGCAAATTAAAGGAGGTCTCACCATGTAACTACACTTTTATCTCCCTTTATCGCTATTATTTTATTTAGAAAGGAAATGCAAATGGAAATCAAAGTAAACCGAGAAATACGCAACTACAACGAAGCGATCTTCCTTGGGCTGTCCATGCGGCAGCTCATTTTTTCTGCCCTGGCCATCGGCGTTGCCATTGGAGTGTACTTCCTGCTGCGGGATGTTATGCCGCTGGAAACCCGGAGCTGGGTGTGCATCCTTTGCGCTGCACCCTTTGGAGCGCTGGGCTTTGTATCTTACAACGGAATGACCGCAGAGAAGCTGCTGATTGCGGTCATCAAGTATCTAATCACCCCCAAAGTATTGGTGTACCAGCCGGAAAACGAATTTGAAGCCATGACAGAGGAGGCGAAGCGCCATTGAAAACCATCATCCAGCGCAACCGAGAAGAAAAGGAGAAGTTCCGGGTTCCGCATCGGGTACAGGACGTTATTCCTGTACGGGCCGTCTATTCTGACGGTCTGTTTCTGGTGGGGAAGGATCGGTTCTCCAAGACCTTTCAGTTTCAGGACATCAATTATGCGGTGGCCTCCCAGGAGGATCAGCGATCCATGTTCATGGCCTATTGCAGTCTGCTGAACAGCCTGGACAACAATGCCACTGTGAAAATCACCATCCATAACCGGCGCATGAACCTCACCACGGTACGGCAGGACGGCTGGATTCCGCTCCAGAATGACAGGCTGGATCATTACCGCAGCGAATATAACCAGATGCTTACCGCCCAGGTCAGCGGCGAGGACGCCTATTGTCAGGACAAATATGTGACGGTGGCTGTATCCCGGAGCCTGACCGATGCCCGCAGCTACTTTTCGCGGGTGGGCTCTGACCTGATTACCCAGTTCTCCCGGCTGGGTTCCCACTGTGAGGCGATGGGAGCGGAACAGCGGCTTAAAATACTCGGCGGCATTCTCCGGGAAGATGCCGGGGAGCAGTATTCTTTTTGCCTCAAGGAATCCCAGCAGCGTGGGCACAGCTTTCTGGATGCCGTCTGCCCCAACAGCATTACGGTGAAATGGAATCACTTCACCGTGGATGGAAAGTTTGGACGTGTGATGTATCTCCGGGACTACGCCAGCTACATCAAGGATTCGCTGGTCACAGAGCTGACCGCCATGAATCGGGAAATTCTTCTGAGCATCGACATTCTGCCGGTGCCTATGGACGAGGCCATCCGGGAGGTCAATAAGCGCACTCTTGGTACCGAAGCCTCCATTGCTGCATGGAACCGCAGTCAGAACCAGAAGCAAAACTTCTCCGCCATTCTGCCAATTCGTCTGGAGCAGGAGCGGCAGGAGAACCGGGAGTTTATGAACGATCTCACCACCCGAAACCAACGTATGATGCTTTGCACGGTAACGCTGGTACATTTTGCAGAAGATCTCAAAGCCCTTAATGCGGACACTGACGCCATCCGTTCCATTGCGGACGGAGCCATGTGCCAATTCAGTACCCTCCACTTCCAGCAGCTGGACGGCCTCAAAACCGTGCTGCCCTTTGGCTGCCGCAAGATTCAGGCACTGCGAACTCTGACCACGGAAAGCCTTGCGGCGCTGATGCCCTTCCGGGTGCAGGAGATTATGGACAAGGGCGGCATTTACTACGGTGTCAACAGCATCTCCCGGAATCTGATTCTGGTGAACAAGGCACTGCGGCTGAACCCCAACACCTTTGTGCTGGGT
The DNA here is from genome assembly GCA_963650135.1 of Barnesiella intestinihominis. GTDB lineage: Bacteria > Bacillota > Clostridia > Oscillospirales > Oscillospiraceae > HGM13006. The sequence goes on from CAVJLG010000095.1 coordinate 4,746, forward strand.
GTTCCTGGCTCCGGCAAGTCGTTCTCCGTAAAGGAGCAGCTTGCCTTTTTGATGCTGGCAACCGGGGATGATATCCTTGTCTGCGACCCGGAAAATGAGTTTGGAAGCCTTGTGGAACGGCTGGGCGGCTCCGTAATTCACATTGCTTCCGGTGGAAAAGACCACATCAATCCGCTGGACATGGTAGAGGGCTATGGCGAAGGGAATGATTCTGTCAGCGAAAAGTCTGAGTTCATGATGGCACTGTTTGAGCAGCTGGGCAAGGGCACAATCTCTGCCCAGCAGTTTTCCCTCATTGACCGCTGCACCGGAAGGCTCTATGAAAACTACCGGCGCGGCGGACCGCTGCCCACCCTAATTTCCTTCCGCGACCTGCTGCTGGAGCAGTCCGAACCGGATGCCCAGGAGCTTGCGCTGATCCTGGAGGCGTATTCCACCGGCAATCTGGACGTGTTTGCCCATGCCACCAATGTGGATGCAAACAATCGTGTGGTGGTCTATGACATTCTGGGGCTGGGCGAACAGCTCAAAACACTGGGCCTGCTGGTGGTGACGGATGCCATCCTGAACCGGGTAACGGAGAACTGGAAAAAGGGCATTCGCACCCACATCATTCTGGATGAGTTTCATGTGGTGTTCGAGAATCAGCACTCCGCCAACTTCTTTTCCTCCGCATGGCGGCGATTTCGAAAGCGCAATGCGTTCCCTACCGCCATTACACAGAACGTGGAAACGCTGCTGGATTCTCTGCTGGCACGGACAATGCTCTCCAACTCAGAATTTGTGGTGATGCTGAATCAGGCTCCCGGCGATCAGCAGGAGCTGGCGAAGCTGTTCCACATTTCGCAGGATCAGATGAGCTACATCTCCAATGCGGATGCTGGCTGCGGCCTGATTCGCTATGGCAGCACTCTGATTCCCTTTGAGAACCGTTTCCCGCGGGACACTGACCTCTACCGGCTCATGACGACCCGGCCCAATGAAAAGTTCTGAGGTGGCGCGGAATGAAAATAAAGCTCCGAACCAAAGAGCGCACTATCAAGATGCGGGGAGAAAGTGCGTCTCTGTCCCCCAAGCAGCGCCGCCGGAAGGCTATGTTGCTCAGAGCCGTTCGGGAAAAGGCAGCACAGGCGGCACCATCCAAGCAGCCGGAACAGCCCAGCGTTGAAGCGTCTGCGGTAGATCAGGTGCAGCAGATGGGCGAGTTTACCGCAAGGAAAGCAGCGTACATAGCCCATGAAAAGCGGAAGCTGCGAAAGCAGCGGCGCAGTAGGACCGCTCAGACAGAGCATACGGACAATGGTACTTCAAACAATGCAGCGCAGCCTACATGGGAAAACTACCGACCAATTCATACGGCTGAAACGGCAGAGGGGAAACCTTCTGCCGTTTCCCGTAATGAGGCTGCAACGCCCAAAGTGATTCACGCTGAAACCGGTGCTGCAACAAGTTCCGCGCCCTACCCCCAGGCAATTAAGGAATTCTACCGGGAAGCAGCTACACCGAAAACGTATAAAAGCACTGCTGAAGCTATCCCCAAAGCCCGACCTGCTGGAATGAAAAGAGCCGCTTTCCCTAGGCAATCCACACCCCGCCAAATACTGCGGCAGCAGGCGGTTCGGCAACAGGCCAGGAAGTCCGCTGCAATTCAAAGCGCAAAGGCAGCAGCGCAGACCACAACAAAAGTCCAGCGGGTGCAGCAGCTTGTAAATGCAGTTGCCCAGGCTGCGGTTAAGACAGTTCATAGCATAGGGGCAGCATTGGTCGGTGGGATGAGCGGTATGCTGCTGGTACCGTTGGTGGTTGTTTTACTGATTGGCGGGCTGCTCAGTTCTCCATTGGGAATCTTCTTTTCCGGAGAATCGGAAAGCACCATGACCTTGCAGCAGGTCATGAACGAACTCAACACGGCGTTTTCTGACCGCATCACGGAGATTGAAAATGCCAATGCCCATGATGAACTCCGGCAGGATGGGCAGCGCCCCTTGTGGAAAGAAATTCTCACGGTTTACGCCGTGAAAACCACCACTGATCCGGAGAATCCGCTGGATGCCGTCAGCATGGACGAGGAACACGCGGAGATACTCCGTTCGATTTTCTGGGATATGACGGTGATCGAATTTACTACCGAAACCTACACCGAGGAAATAACCGTGTTGGTACCAACCGATGACAGCACAGACGAGGACGGCATAGTGGAAGAAACTCAGACCGTGGAGCGTACTCGGCTGGTGATCTCTATCTCCGGCAAAACTGCCCAGCAGATGGCGGAGGAATATGGCTTTGACGAAAAGCAGCTCGGCTATGTAACCGAGCTGCTTTCTGACGAGTATTCGGATTTGTGGGCCAATCTGTCTGTGCCGGGTGTCGGCAGCGATGATATTGTGGCCGTGGCACTGAGTCAGGTGGGCAACGTGGGCGGTCAGGCCTATTGGAGCTGGTATGGGTTCAGTTCACGTGTAGAGTGGTGTGCTTGTTTTGTGAGTTGGTGCGCTGACCAGTGCGGTTATATTGAGTCTGGCATTATACCCAAGCATTCCTACTGTCCCACCGGCGTGGAATGGTTCCGCTCCAGAGGCCAGTGGCAGGATCGAAACAGCATTCCGGCTCCAGGTGCAATCATTTATTTCGATTGGGGCGGAGACGGCATTGCCGACCATGTGGGGATTGTGGAATCCTGTGATGAAAGCACTGTGTACACCATCGAGGGGAATGCCAATAATGCCTGCAAGCAACTGAGTTACGCTGTTGGAGATCGGAGAATACTGGGGTATGGCACATTCTAAGCTTAGGACAATATTTAGGACCTTGAATTTCCAGCGGATTTACTGTAGAATTCAAAATATACGAATCCAAATCTGCAAATTTATTATTTATGCGAAGACGAAGGAAGTGTGTGTATGGTTCCTACGGATAATACTTGGTTTGAAGAAGTATATCTAAAGAATCACAAGCGATTGCTTGCCATTGCTAAGAGAGAGCTCCAAAGCGAAGCGATTGGAGAGGAACTGGTGCAAGATGTATTCTTAGCCCTATATAAAAAAAGAGATCAGCTGCGTAACCACGAGAATATTGAGGGCTGGTTAACGCTTGCGCTATCTTATTTAATCAAGCATGAGTTAAATAGACATAGCACCAAAAAAGAAGTTTCGCTGGATGATCAAATCATACATACCAGTATGGAACCTAATTTGTCTTTTGAATCGGTACTTCCTCAGGGATTAACAGAAAAGGAGCGGCAGCTTCTAATTTGGTATTATAAAGATGATCTAAGTTATAAACAGATATCTGAACGTCTGGGAATCAGTGTAAACACCTGTCGCGTTCGTGTTTTTCGCGCGGTGAATCGCTGCCGTCAGCTTTTGCAAAATAATTTGGATTTACATGTAATGAAATCGGATCATCAGAGTGTAAATAAATTGGAGGTGTCAAAATGAGAAAAGAGCAAAACCCAAATCCTAACACTTACAATCAGACATCTCAATTAAAACAGCACCTAGAAAATCTAACCACAGAGGAGCTACAAAATCGACTAGACGATCTAATCCTAAATGAATCTATATCCATGGAGGATGCAGATCTGATTGATTTGTATTGTCAAGAGCTAGATAAGCGAGAGGGCGTGGAGAGCCATATTTCTTCGGAGCAGTCATTAAGGGATTTTTACCAAAAGAACAAACTGGTATTGGACGATGAAGCATCTGTGCTGCAGTTGTCACCTAAACCAGTGAAACATATTTCTCTTTCCAGATACATTGCAGTTGCAGTGATTACGATTCTTGTAGTCGGATTGCTGGCAACACAGGCATTTGGGTTGAATTTGTGGCATACAATTGCAAAATGGACAAATGACACATTTGGTTTCTTGTATGAAACCACAGAAACTTCCAGCGATGATGCGGAAGAAGTTGCTTATAGTAACTTGGAGCAGAGTGATATTTGCTCTGAATTGCAGGCGGCCATGCTTTCGGATGGTATAGATATTGCGGTAGTACCAACGTATCTACCGGAGGGATTTATGCAGACGGAGTTCTATCAGGGAAACAATCCTCTTTCTTATACTGCAGTGTATGAGCATGGGGGTGATACAATTGTAATCCAGATTGTAAAACCTACTAATCAAATGGGCAGAGAATTTCAAAAAGAGGCAGAGCAACCGGAGGTATACGTCCAAAACGGAATTAAGCACTATATCATGGAAAACACGGGAACATATTTAGCTGTATGGACGGATGATGGGTTGGAATGCTCTATTACCGGCGTTCCTACATTGGACGAAATGTATAAGATGATAGACTCTATCTATTAATCAGGCAACTATACGGGACTATGATTGTACAGGGGGTGAAAAGAGCTGGACGAAACTATTGAGGAGTCGAATTGACAATGTGTTATGGACTGTAAATGTATTGTAATCGGAGGGATTGTTATGAAGAAGAAAGAGTCAAAGATTATTGCCTTCGTCCTGGTGATGGCGATGATGTTGAGCGTTACAAGCCCCGTATTTGCTGTTGATAATGGGAAAGACGCTGTTCAACCAATGTCTAGTAGTTATATTTCGATTTATGGTGCGTCTATCTCCGGGGCAGATGGAACGATTACAGTTTCATTTAACATTACTGCCAAAAGCAAAATGACCAGCCTTGGTGCAACATCCGTGCAAATAAAGAATTCTGCTGGTGCCACTGTAAAAACTTTTTATTCTTCCAGTACTAGCGGCATGATGGGGAGTAATCGCACATATTTTAGCGGATCGGTTAGCTATACGGGTATTTCTGGACATAAATATTATGCTGTAATAAACTATAAAGCAGCAAATGCATCAGGTAGTGATACGTGTAGTTACACAACAGCATATGCAACTGCCTGAACATAGCGGATAATACTGGCTAGACTGTCCTCTGTTAAGTAGAAAGGGGAAAAACAAATACTTTATATCAGAATTTGATCCAGGTATCCACAAAACAATCTGAATATTATGAACCGCCCACTGGTTGCACATTACTCTGTGTAGCTAGTGGGCGGTTTTGTGCTTGGTATGTGGTCGAACACTTACATATCAGATATTTGACAGTAAGCGCTTTGAGATTTCATTTGCAATTACAAATCGGACCAACACATTTGTCATATTGCACACAAAAGAAACGCTTTGAAAAAAATATATAGATATTTTCACTATTTGTTGTAATGATTTGCTCTTGTGCATGTGTATACTAATAGAAGCGACTTGTTGGAAGGTGTGATTCCAATACAATTGCTCACGGCGCTTCAAGTAGTTACATCATATCACCATAGATATGTGACGTAACTATCCTTTGATGCTTCCTAAAAATACAAGGCAGAAGTCGTGAGGCGTTTGCAATGATTTATCTGTCTAAATAGTTGCTTCGCTCTAAACACCTTAGCTTCTTTGACTGAGCAAATTCTTCCTGATTAGTCATATAGAAAGGAGCATTACTATGCGTATAAGATGCACTGTATTGATGCTATTGGCAGCATTCCTTATGGGGATATCAGGCGGATGCGCAAAAAACCGAACATCTCCAGCTGAACATTCTTCTGAGCTACCATCTAGCGTTGGCGAATCAGAAAGCAATTGGAAGGAAGTAAATGCTGATAATAGCGGATTGGCATATGTTCAAAAACAGATTCATGTACCAGACAGCATTGCCCCGTCTGGGTTAATCCTCTGTGAAAGCGGATTCCTGTATGTAACAAATAATTTGAAAACCCAGGAAGCTGTTTATGGCATAACAGATGATGAGTTGAACATCACCAGTGAGTACACCTTGGGCGTGGCATCTGAACAATCTGCTATTTCATATTTTGATGCGCTTGGAAAAACAGCTTGTTTTGTTCGCTGCAACTATGAGCAGGACCCGGCACAAAGTGATGTTTTTTCGCAAAGCTATATTTTGTCTCAATATGATCTCAGCGGCAACATAGCATGGGAGTTGGCGCTAAACGAAAACTCCGGGTTCACAGAGACTGCGGATCAAATGCTTGTAACCGGCGTGGCTGTACTGCCCGATGCGAGAATTTTGCTCACTACACAGCATTATGTTTATTGGCTAAACTATGATGGAAGCATTTCCGCCTCCATACCTACTGAGGGAATCATATATACCCCTGTTCATAGTCGAGACGGAAGTGTATTTCTGGCTTCTAACGATTCTGGAACAGAAATTTATGAGATTAATAATGAAACCCATACAATCGGAACAGAAATACTTTCCTATGAATATAGTACAAATGTCCTGACAGGAAGTGGAGTATATGATTTCCTGCTTAATGCTAATGACAAACTCTCCGGTGTATCTCTAGATACCAATACCATTACAAACCTTCTAACTTGGTCCCAATGCGACCTTACAGTAATTCCGACGTCTGTGTTCTGCATGGATACCGACTGTTGGTGGGTTGTGGGTTATCAAATTATATCGGATGAGAGCCAGTTAATCGAACTTCGCAGTGTTTCCAAAAATGAGGTTGCTGAAAAGCAAGTTGTGAAAATGGCTGTCCCAATAGATGCGAATATGACTGCTGAAGACGTCCTTGGCTACGAGGAAACGGTTGCTATCTCAGAGTTCAATGCTACGAACGAAACATATTCTCTGGAATATTCCACCTATAGTTCTTCGGAAGATTTGCAGATTATGTTTCTTTCTGGAGATATTCCGGATTTGATCATGTTTTCGTCTACGGTATATCAAAGTGATATTCCCAGTGAGCAGCTTTTTGCAAAAAAAGGATACTTTTTGGATCTAGAAAACTTTCTTTCAGATGACCCGGAGCTGTCATTGGAGGCATTTGTACCGGGCGTTATTGAAACCCAGAAAAATGCCTTGGGCGGGTTGTATACAATGCCTACCGGGGTCAATTACAAGATGCTTTATGGGCGCACAGAATATGTTGGTGATTCATCAGATTGGAACATGACAGAGTTTGAATCTATTTTGTCTACGGTGGACTCAGATATGAGCATTTTCCCGTATGCTTCTAATTCTGACATTTTAAAATCACTGCTGGAGGCCAGCATAGGGACGTATATTGATTTTCAATCTATGACCTGTGACTTTGAATCTACGAACTTTGCTTCGTTACTACGAATTTGCAAAGAATACTTTCCAGCGGAAACACCCCAGAATGAGGTTTCCGTCGAGGCCGGTACGGCTTTAATGGATTATATTTCTACACTGGGGGGTGTTGGACAGATGGCTCAACGTATTTCCGAAATTGCGCCATACGCTTCCCTAAAAGGATTTCCTGGTGTAACAGGTTCCGGCGGAGTGCTGACCGCGGGCAAGACCTATGCAATCTGTTCCGGAAGCGCTACACCCGATGGTGCTTGGGCCTACCTTAAGACGCTCCTATCTGACAATTATCAAGAAAACTGCATTGCACCGTACATTCCGGTTATGAAGTCTTCGTATGATAAGCTGGTCAATGAGTGGATCAAACAAAACCCTGGTGACGCTGCTAAAGAGATGACGCAAAAGGTGACTGAAATGATTGCAAATACCTCAACACGCTGCTTATACGATTCACCTGCTATGGATATTATCCTAGAGGAAACCGCTGCATATTTTAACGGTACGCAATCTCTTGAAACAACATGTAGTGTGATTCAAAGTCGTGTTCAGATATTCCTGTCGGAGCAGACATAAGGAGGAAAGCTATGAACTTTTCCGGTCGTAATTTTAATCAAGTGCAGCTGGATATGCTAGGTGCAAATCAAGCGATGCAGATGCAAAACAGTGGGAAGGTTTATAACAAAAAATCTACATTGCATGTTGTAGGTGCTATTGTACTGTTTTTTATGTTGCTCGTTGTGATACTAGTAGCCACTTCCAGTGAGAAGCCGTATGTGTACTACAATGGGAACCTATACTTAGATCATGGCTACCAAACAAGCTACACGGAAATTGTCAATTTGGGGGGTACTGAAGCTGGTAAAATGACCTGGGTTAAAGGTAAGCCCTCTGAGTTATCAGAAAATTTGGAAACCACATGTGAAGCTTACGATAGCGGGACTGTCTATATGATTCCCGGAGACAAGAGCCAGATTATTATTTGTACTCCGGAGTTCAAGTTCTACCGACTTACGCTAGCCCAATAACTTATAAAACATATGCTAGAAGCTATTTTACGAGTATTAGAGATGAGCAAAACACACATTGAACATCGAGGTCAAAGCGATTCAATAAAGGA
>CAVJLG010000096.1:0-11828 GCA_963650135.1 Barnesiella intestinihominis
ATCTTTTCCGCCGGAAATGCGCCCAATTTTCTTGACATACACAAAGTATGCCTGCGAAAAACTGCCTTTTTCCGCCGCAAAATCTCTGGCTGAATCCTCGCCGCCAATTTGTGTGGTATTACCTTAGAAATTGTTGACATGATAAATATTTTGCAGTAAAATACCCCTAGCAAATGGGGTTTGTACCCCAATTAGGAGGAATTATTGTGGAGAATTTAACCGGCGGGCAGGGCTTTCTGCTGCTGCATCAGCATCTTCGGCGCATGGATTGGAGTAAAATCACCCCGGAGGTCACGCAGCCGGAGTATCTGATTCTCACCGCCCTCCATGTCCACGGGGAATTGGAGCCCGACAGCCAGGGGATCTACGTTTCCGCCCTGGCCGAGGAGCTGTCCGTGTCCGTGTCGATGATCTCAAAGCTGCTAAAGTCCATGGAAGAGCGGGAGTGGATCCTACGCACCATCGACAAAAACAGCCGCCGGAACACCTTCGTCTCCATCGCCCCCACCGGTCAAAAGATATACGATGTCGCCTCCGAGCGGCTCCGGACCTTCCACGAGGGTGTGGTCGCGTCCATCGGCCGGGAGAAGTTTTCCCAGCTGCTCTCCAGCGCCGCCACCCTGTTCCAGGCCTATGAAGAGGCGCTGGAGCAGCTGTAAGGGTTGCTTTTTGGAGAAAAATATGATAAAATATGGGGTCGTTGCAGGAATGTAACGACCCCCTTTAATTTAGAGTGACAGTTCGCGGCCCTCCTGTCAGTAAACAAAACCAGGTTGACGTGCAGTGCGCAGCACTGGGCGGCTTTAGGGCGCAGTTTTTGCGTCCTTTTTTGTTGCTTTTTTTCGAACTGCGTTCGTAATCCAGCGCCCTTCGGGGACTCCATCTTTCTTCGCGTGAAGAAAGATGGAGGAGAAAGACACGCCAAGGGGGCTGCGGCCCCCTTGAATCCCCTGGGGTTAATGTTGACCCCAACCGGACGTGCTTTGTGCGCACCTCTATGCGACAACGTTTCCGACGCGATTAAGTCGCGCATGGCATGCTTCGCACTGCTTCCATGCGCTCTGCGTGCTGCACTGCCCAGAACGATTGAAAGACTTACGCAACCACCCGACTTCCGAGTTTGCGGAACGTTGGATATTCTATAAATGTTACGCATTCGCCGCAGTTGGTGTACCCCAAGGGCACTTCCTCCGGCGACGCTTCGCACCGCCGTCACGGCGCAGTAAGCATGAGTCCGTGGAAACAGTGCGCTCGCATAAGGGGCCCCCGCCAAAGCCCAACGAAGTGGGTTTGGTGGGGAAAGGAGGAGCAGCGGAGCGACTGAGCTTTTGCCCCCTAAAGGGCAAAACGAAGGATACGAAGCTTGCGACGACGCGGCGTGTCTTTCTCCTCTATCTTTCTTCACGAGAAGAAAGATAGGGTCCCCGAAGGGCCTTCCGAAAAGAGAATGTCAGTAAAAACGTAAAACAATAGATAACGAGGTATAAAAATGTATCTACTCCAATCCGAATCCAGCTTCGATGCCGCCCATTTTCTAAAAAACTACAACGGCAAATGTAAAAACATCCACGGCCACCGCTGGCGCATTGTGGTCAAAGTCTCCGGCGACCAGCTGATCCCCACCGGCCCCAAGGCGGGCATGCTCCTGGACTTTGGCGACCTGAAATCCGCCCTGACCGCCCTGGCCGACGAATTCGACCACGCCCTTTTGGTGGAGGAAGGCACCCTGAAGGAGTCCACCGTCAAAGCCCTTCAGGACGAGGACTTCCGGCTGGTGTTCCTCCCCTTCCGCACCACTGCCGAGAATTTCAGCCGCTATTTCTATGAGCGCCTGACGAAAATGGGCCTCCATCCACAGGAGGTGGCGGTCTACGAAACCCCCAACAACTGTGCCGTCTACACCGGCGAAGGAGGCGCGACCGTTGCCTACCTATAACATTGCCGAGACGTTTTTAAGCATCAACGGCGAGGGCACCCATGCGGGCCAGCTTGCCTTTTTCATCCGCTTCACCGGCTGCAACCTCCGCTGCGGCTATTGCGACACCAAGTGGGCCCAGACCGTCTCCGCCACCCGCGCCCATCTGTCCGCGGAGGAATTATATCGCCAGGCGAAGGAAAGCGGCGCGAATAATGTCACCGTCACCGGGGGCGAGCCCATGCTCCAGGCGAATATTGAGGAGCTGCTGGACCTCCTGTGCCGTGACCCGGAGCTGTACGTCGAGGTGGAAACCAACGGCAGCATCGACCTGACCCCGTATCTTAAAAAGTCCTTCCGTCCCTCCTTCACCATGGACTATAAGCTCCCCGCCAGCGGCATGGAGCACCATATGTTCCTGCCCAACCTCCCCCGGCTCACAAAGCAGGACACGGTGAAATTCGTCTGCGGCGGCCTGGACGACCTGGCGCGCGCTTGGGACATCATCCGGGAGTATGACCTCACCCATCATACCTGCGTGTACCTGAGCCCGGTGTTCGGCGCCATCCAGCCCGCAGACATGGTGGAATTTATGAAGCAACACCATATGACCGGCGTAACGCTGCAAATCCAGCTCCACAAGGTCATTTGGGACCCGAACCGGCAGGGGGTGTAACCATGATCGATACCAAAGCCATTGAAACCCATATCCGAGGCATTCTCGAGGCCCTGGGCGACGACCCGGACCGGGAAGGCCTCCGGGAAACCCCTCAGCGGGTGGCAAAAATGTATGAAGAGGTCTTCGCGGGGATGAATTATACCAACGCCGAGATCGCCCGGATGTTCGACAAGACCTTTGAGGAGGCCGACCCCGACCACCATGACCTGGTTCTGGTGCGGGATATCGACGTATTTTCCTATTGCGAGCACCATATGGCCCTGATGTATGACATGAAGGTCAGCGTGGGCTACCTGCCAAAGGGCAAGGTCATCGGCCTGAGCAAAATCGCCCGGATTGCGGATATGGCGGCCCGTCGGCTCCAGCTGCAAGAACGGCTGGGCCGGGACATTGCGGAGATCATCTCCATGGTCACCGGCAGCGAGGATGTTGCCGTTGTTATTTCCGGCTGCCACAGCTGCATGACCGCCCGGGGCATCCAAAAGCCCGGCACCCGTACCATCACCGAAACCTACCGGGGCAAATTCGAAACCGACCTGGTGCTGCAAATGCGAATGGAGGCAATGCTCAAATGAAAATTCTTGTTTTATCCAGCGGCGGCGTGGACAGCACCACCTGCCTTGCCATGGCCGTGAAGGAAGTGGGCGCGGAGAACGTCCTGGCCCTGTCCGTCTACTATGGACAGAAGCACGATAAGGAGATTCAGGCCGCGAAAAAGGTGGCGGAATACTATGGGGTTCAGCGGATGGAGCTGGATTTGTCCGTGATTTTCGCGGGCAGCAATTGCAGTCTTCTTAAGCAGTCCACCGAGGATATTCCCCTGGAGAGCTATGCCCAGCAGATCGAGGAAACCCATGGGGAGAAGCCCGTTTCCACCTATGTGCCCTTCCGCAACGGCCTGTTCCTGTCCTCCGCCGCCAGTATCGCCCTGAGCCACGACTGCTCGAAGATCATGTATGGCGCCCATGCCGACGACGCCGCCGGTGCCGCCTATCCCGACTGCTCCCTGGATTTCGTCAATGCCATGAACCAGGCGATATTCTTAGGCAGCGGCAATCAGCTGACCATCGAGGCCCCGTTTGTGTCCCTGACCAAGGCAGATGTTGTCAAGAAAGGGCTTGAGCTGGGCGTGCCCTATGCGCTCACCTGGAGCTGCTATGAGGGCGGAGAGAAGCCCTGCGGGAAGTGCGGGACTTGTATTGATCGGCAGAGGGCGTTTGAGTTGAATGGAGTGGTGGATCCACTTTTGAAGTAATCGCAACTGCCTACCATTCAACTGACTGCTCTGCGGGAAGCGTGAAGTTGGGCGTTGCCCAGTGAAGAAGTGAAGTAGGCGGCAAACCGCCAGTGAAGTGTGCCCCTCCGGGTCACGAAATGGTGTCACCTTCGGTGACGGATTAAAATGAGCGGGGCAGTTCGGAAACACGGCTGTACTACCGTAACTGCTCAGGTCATTGCGAGCCAGTGCGCACACTGGCGTGGCAATCCGTATTCCCCTTGGTACGCACTACTCAGTCGCACAACGTTTAGGAGAACGGATTGCCACACCAGTGACATCGGTCACTGGTTCGCAATGACCTCAGAAAATCGCAGGCACCACCGTGACCTTGGCACCGCAGCACGCAGAGCGCATGGAAGCAGTGCGCAGCACGCCATGCGTGACTTAATCGCGTCGGAAACGTTGTCGCGGAACGGTTTGCACAAAGTACGTCCGGTTGGGGTCCGCATTACCCCAGGGGATCCAACGGGGGCCGCAGCCCCCTTGGCGTGTCTTTCTCCTCTATCTTTCTTCACGCGAAGAAAGATGGAGTCCCCGAAGGGCCTATCGTGAAGCGCGATGCCCATAAAAACGTAAAACCTCTAACTATAATATAATCAAAGGAGCGAAAACCATGCCATCTGGAAGAACCCCCGAAGAACTCAAAACCGTCTCCTCCCTTGGTTCCGCCGGAACCAAATACCCCTCCGATTACGCCCCCGAGGTCCTGGAGACTTTCCCCAACAAGCACCCCGACAACGACTATTTCGTGAAATTCAACTGCCCGGAGTTCACCTCCCTGTGCCCCAAAACCGGTCAGCCCGACTTCGCCACGGTCTATATCAGCTATGTTCCCGGCGAGCGCATGGTGGAGAGCAAATCCCTCAAGCTCTACCTGTTCTCCTTCCGGAACCACGGCGACTTCCACGAGGACTGCATGAACATCATCATGAAGGACCTGATCCGTCTCATGGACCCCAAATACATTGAGGTCTGGGGCAAATTCACCCCGCGCGGCGGCCTGTCCATCGACCCCTACTGCAACTACGGTAAGCCCGGCACCCGCTGGGAGGAGGTGGCATGGCAGCGCCTAAGCCAGCACGACCTCTACCCCGAAAAGGTGGATAACCGCTAAATGGAGCCGCTTTCTCTCTTGCCCCAGCGCCTGCTCCCATGGTACGCCGCCCATCGCCGGGACCTTCCCTGGCGGCAAGATCGGGAGCCTTATCACGTCTGGGTGTCTGAAATCATGCTCCAGCAGACCCGGGTGGAGGCGGTGAAGGGATACTATGCCCGATTTTTAACCCGCCTGCCCACCGTTTCTGACCTGGCGGCGGTATCGGAGCCGGAGCTTCTAAAGCTCTGGGAGGGCCTGGGCTACTACACCCGCGCCCGGAACCTCAAAAAAGCCGCCATGGTGATTCAGTCGGAGTTTCATGGTCAATTTCCCCGGGACTATGCCGCCATCCGCAGCCTGCCCGGGGTGGGAGACTATACGGCAGGCGCCATTTCCTCCATCTGCTTCGATGAAAAGACCCCGGCGGTGGACGGCAATGTGCTCCGTGTCGTCTCCCGCATCTGCGACGACCACCGCTGCACCGACGACCCCAAGGTGCGCCGCGCCATCACCGCCAACCTTGCCGCGATCTACCCGGATGCAGCCGGGGCATTCACCCAGAGCCTGATGGAGCTGGGGGCCATCATCTGCCTGCCCAACGGCGCGCCCCTGTGTTCGGAATGTCCCATGCGGGAGGATTGCCTGGCCCGGCAGCGGAATACGATTTCGGAGCTCCCGGTTCGCAAGCCCAAAAAGCCCCGGCGGCAGGAGGACATGACCGTATTTCTGCTGTCCTGCGGGGACAAAATCGCCCTGGAGCGCCGCCCGGATCAGGGACTTTTGGCGGGGCTGTATCAATTCCCCCACCTCCCCGGGCATCTATCCCCCGAGGAAATCATCGAGGCAGCGGAACAATGGGGCCTCCAGCCGCAGTATTTGGAGAAAATCGTCTCCCGCACCCATATTTTCACTCACATCCAGTGGAACATGGTGGGCGCGCGGCTCCACTGCGCGGTGGAAGCCCCGCAGTTTCTCTGGGTGGACAAATCCGCCCAAAATCATGCCCTGCCCACCGCCTTTCGGCAGTTTTTGCCGGACTTTCAGGAGGAATCCACATGACGAAATTGGAAGAAGCCCGGGCCTTTTTCACCGGGGACCGCTTTGCCACGGAAAACGGCGCGGTGATCGACGAAATCGGCCCCGATTATGCGGTCTGCTCCATGGCGCTCACGGCCCACCACCAGAATGCCGCCGGTCGCGTTATGGGCGGGGCGGTCTTTCTGCTGGCGGATTTCGCCTTTGCGGTGGCGTCGAATTTCGGCTATCCCCCGGCGGTCACCACCACCAGCCAGATCACGTTTCTCCACGCCCCCAAGGGTTCCCGGCTCATCGCCAAAAGCCAGATGGTCCGCCGTGGAAGGACAAGTGTCTATTACGAAACCACCGTCACCGACGAATTGGGGACGTTGACCGCCCGGGTCACTGCATCGGGGCAAGTTATAGGATAATTGCAAACCGGCAAGGAGCGAATTCGGTGCTCCCTGCCGGTTTTGTTACAACGTTCTGTTGTGACTGTTTTGGTATTTCGAGTTTCACATATCATTTCGAGGTCGGTATAATAGAGGGCGAAAGTAGTTGGGGGCAACATTTTGTATGCAAAGTTGTTTATTTGTTTTACGAGTTTACTGGCCGCTCTTCTAAACCGACGCCCTTCGGGGACCATATCTTTCGTTGCACGACGAAAGATATGGAAGAAAGACGTGGAAAGGGGGTTGCGCCCCCCTTTCATCCCCCAGGGGTTAATAGTGACCCCATTTGCCGAATCGGTTCCAGACGTGTTTCCCCCAAGGGGACTTCCTTCGGGGCGCGCATTGGTGCCCCGCCCGAATTTTAATCAGGGGCGGCGCTTCGCTTATCCCCGCCCCTTCGTGCCTACTGCGCCGTGACGGCGGTGCAAAGCGTTGCCGGAGGAAGTGCCCTTGGGGTGCGCTGCGGTTGAATGGGAAGCAGTTCCGCAACCACCCAGGTCATTGCGAACCAGTGACCGATGTCACTGGTGTGGCAATCCGTTCTCCTTTGGTAGGCACCCAGTCAACTGACCCGGTTCAAGGGGCGCGGATTGCCACGCCAGTGTGCGCACTGGCTCGCAATGACGGTGGAAAATCTAGCAGTTCCGCAACCAACCTAGTGCTTCCCATTCAACCGCCCCTATTTCCAATCCGTCGCTTGCGACACCTCAACTATTCTCTATTCTCTCTTATCTATTATCTCCTTCCGCGCCCCCGTGCGGCACCATCCAAACAATCCCGTATGCATCAATTCAACAAGGAGTGTTCTCTATGAACGATCTCACCCAAGGCAAGCCCTTCTCCGTCATCTGGCGCTTCTCCCTCCCTCTCCTCCTGAGCATGGCCCTCCAGCAGCTCTACAACCTGGCCGACAGCATCATCGTCGGGCAGTTCACCGGCGAGGCGGGACTGGCAGCCATCGGCGCGGCCTACCCCATCACCCTGATCTACATCGCCATTGCCACCGGCGCATCCATGGGCTGCAGCGTGGTCATCGCCCAGCTGTTCGGCGCAAAGCGGATGCGGGACCTGAAAACCGCGATTTTTACGGTCATCTTCTCCCTGTTCGTGCTGGGCATCGTCCTGGGCGGCGCGGGCATTCTGCTGTCCCACCCCATCCTCCGGCTGCTGCATACCCAGGAAGCGGTGCTGGACACTGCCGCCGCCTATCTTTCCATCTATGCCTTCGGGATCATCGGCAATTTCGTCTATAACACCGCCGCCGCCATTTTCACCGGCCTGGGGGATTCCAAGCGGCCCCTGTATTTCCTGATGATCGCGGCCGGCCTTAATGTGGTGCTGGACCTCATCGCCGTAGGCCCCCTCAATATGGGCGTGGCAGGCGCTGCATGGGCCACCGCCATTGCCCAGTTCGTCTCCGCCATCGTGTCTGTAATCGTGCTGTTCCGGATGGCAAAGCATCAGCTGGACCTGCCCCAGGATGCGCCGAAATTCAGCAAAAGCCTCCTGGGCGAAATGTGCCGGTTCTCCGTCCCCGCCATCATCCAGCAGTGCTGCGTGGCCTTCTCCCACACCATTCTCCAGCGCCTGGTGAACACCTATGGCGTCACGTTTATGGCCGGTTACGAGGCCGCCTCGAAAATCCACAACTTCGTCTACATGTGTTTTAACACCATCGGCACCGCCCTTTCGAGCTTCGCCGCCCAGAACTTCGCCGCCGAGAAACCCCAGCGGGTCAACCAGGGCTGCAAGGCCTCCACGGGCATTATTTTCGTGTTCACCGCCGTGGCCCTGCTGATCCTCCAGCTGTTCCCGGCGCAGCTCATCTCCATGTTCGTCAATGTGGAGGAGAACCCCGGGGTCGTGGAGGTCGGCAAGCTCTATCTCCGGATCATCTCCCCGGATTACCTGCTGATCTGCTTCATCATCGTGGGCGGCGGACTGCTTCGCGGCGTGGGCCGAGTCCGGGATTTCCTGCTGGTGACGCTGCTGGATTTCGCCATCCGCATCGGCATGAGCTATGGGCTGTCCCTGGCGATTCTGCCCGGAATCGGCGGCTACCCCCTGCCCAGCTATACCGGTATGTTCTGGGCATGGTACTTCGGCTCCGCCGTGGATCTGGCGGTGCTGCTGGTGCTGTATTATAAGATGAACCACGGGGGAATTTTGGATACAAAGAGAATGAAAGCTTGATTTTTGGCCCCGCTGAGACGATGGTTTCAGCGGGGTTTCTTTTTTACATCTCACATTTTACGTTTTTACCGACATTTTCTTTTCGGTAGGGCCTCCGGCGGCCCAATCTTTTGTTGTACGTTTTTACCTACCTCACTACTAATCCAACGACCTCCGGTGGCCATATCTTTCGTTGCACGACGAAAGATATGGAAGAAAGGCGTGGAAAGGGGGCTGCGGCCCCCTTTCATCCCCCGGGGGTTAATGGGGACGCCATTTGCCGAATTGGCGCGTCGCGTGTTCGCATTGGTGCCCCGCCCGAATTTTAATCAGGGGCGGCGCTTCGCTTATCCCCGCCCCTTCGTGCCTACTGCACTACGGAGGAAAAGGCAACGCTCCCGCAACCACCCCACTTCAAAGGTTGAATCACGTTGGTTATTCTTGAAATGTTACGAATTCGCCGCAGTCGGTGTACCCCAAGGGCACTTCCTCCGGCGACGCTTCGCACCGCCGTCACGGCGCAGCACGCAGAGCGCATGGAAACAGTGCGAAGCATGCCATGCGCGACTTAATCGCGTCGGAAATGTCGTCGCGGAGAAGTAGGCACAAAGCACGTCCGGTTGGGGTCAACATTAACCCCAGGGGATCCAACGGGGGCCGCAGCCCCCTTGGCGTGTCTTTCTCCTCTATCTTTCTTCACGAGAAGAAAGATGGAGTCCCCGAAGGGCGTAGGAATAGCAGAGAGGTCCGTAAAAACGTAAAACAAAAAAGATTTTCCACCCTCGCGCAAATTACATCACAAGTTATACAATTTCCCTCCATTCCGTCCCCCGAATTTAAGCAAAATCTCACAGAAATTTTCTCATTCCCTCCAACCCCTTGTACAATCTCCTCAAACCATGGTATAATGTCAGAGTTACAAGCAAGGGGCAGCCCTGCCTTCCCGGAGCCCTCCGGAAAGCGTGGGATTGCCCGATAATTCTGTAGAAAAGGACTGAATGAATTGAACAAGAAACGTAACCCCTGGGTTTCCATCGTGGCCTGCCTTGTGGTTCAGCTGTGCGTGGGTATCCTGTACCTGTGGAGCGCGTTCAAGGGCAACATTGTCGCCGCTTACTCCGTGGGTCTGGACGAAACTGCCGCTGCCGGCGTTTCCAGCGCCGCCACCATGGTTTCCTCCTACATGATCTTTGCCTTCGTATTCGGCAACCTCATCGGCGGCTTCCTCAACGACAAGAAGGGCCCCAAGTTCACCTGCTTTGCCGGTGTAATCCTGTTCTCCGTGGGCGTTGCACTCTCCGCCTTTGTGAAGACCATCGCCCTGCTGGACCTCACCTATGCTGTGATGGCTGGCCTCGGCTCCGGCTTTGCATACGGTGCCTGCATCTCCTGCATCCAGAAGTGGCTGCCCCATAAGCGCGGCCTGGCTTCCGGTCTGGCCTGCTCCGCCTTCGGCCTGTCCACCGTGGTGTTCACCCCCGTGTCCAATATGCTCATGAACGCCAACAAGAACGCCGACGGCATCGTCAACTTCACCCCCGTATTCCTCACGCTGGCTGTGGTATTTGCAGTGCTGGGCCTCATCGCCTGCTGCTTCATCTCCCTGCCCGACGACGAGTACATCAAGAGCCTCAACCTGCCCAAGGCTACCGCTTCCACCAACCAGAACTACACCCTGGGCCAGGCCATCAAGGTTCCCGCCTTCTGGGCTCTGTTCTTCTCCATCTTCTTCATCAACGGCACCTGGAACCTCTGCGTGCCCCTGATTAAGGACCTGGGCATGGAGCGCGGCCTCACCGAGGCAGTTGCGCTGGCCTGTGTTTCCTTCACCGGTATCACCAATGCTGCCGGCCGTCTCATCATGGCTTCCCTGTCCGACAAAATCGGTCGTTCCAGCACCATGTATGTGCTCTGCGGTCTGACCCTGCTGTGCGCAATCCTGCTGACCTTCATCGGCGGCTATGGCTACTTTGCCACCATCGCGCTGGTTGCCTTCGCTTACGGCGGCCCCTCCGCGCTGAATGCTGCACTCTGCACCGACATGTTCGGTCCCAAGAACTCCGGCACCAACTACGGTGTTGCAATGCTGGCCCTGGGTCTTAGCTCCATCTTCTTTAACTTCGTGTCCAAGTCCATTCTCCACGCTACCGTGGCAAATGTTACTTCCACCTTCATCATGGGCGCAATCACCGCTGTGATCCCCGTGTTCCTGATGCTCTACATCACCCATTATCTGAAGACCCGTAAGTAATCTTTTAGGGGCAGCACCAGCCGAATCGCCTTGCTGATTCGTCCGGTACTGCCCCGATTTTTTCCAATTGGTGTCCATTCGTATTTTGCGGATGGGCACTTTTAGTTTTCCTCCAGCTCTTCCCTGGCCTCGCGCTCGTTGTCTGCGGAGAACAGAAACTGCCCCCGGTTGTCGTATACCTCCACATGGCCTCTTACATTCCGAAATTCGTACATCTTAACTGTCCTCCGTTTCATTCTTTGTGACCATAGTATAGCAGAGGACGTGTACCATAAACGGTACTTTTCTATCAAGTAATCCTGAAAATTGCTAAGATTTCATGAATATTCTCCCCTTCGACTTGTTCCGTCCCCTTCCTTGTGATAAAATAGCCGCCGATGACAGGAGGCACAACGTTGCGAAACTATCGAATCCTAAAAAAACTCAGCCGGGAGCTGTATCCCCTGATGGAGCTGTCCCGGCTGCCCCAATGTGAAGAATTCTTGCAGCACGGCGATACCACGGTGCTGCTCCACTGTGTGGCGGTGGCGTATTTCAGCCTGTGGCTGGTGCATTTTCTCCATATCCGCTGCAATGAAAAGAGCCTGGTCCGGGGCGCGCTGCTCCACGACTATTTTCTCTATGATTGGCATACGCCGGACCCCAGCCACCGGCTCCACGGGTTCCACCATGCCGCCCGGGCCCTCCAAAATGCCCAGCAGGATCTGGAGGTCAGCCCCCTGGAGGCGGACATCATCGGGCACCATATGTTCCCGCTGAATCCCCGCCCGCCCAAAAGCCGCGAGGCAGCGGTGGTTTGCCTGGTGGATAAGGGCTGCGGACTGTATGAGACGTTTGGCCGGGGAACGTACCCGGGGCTCAGGAGACTGATTTTGAAGGCAAAGAAGAACCAACGGTAAGTTGGTTCTTCTTTCAGTTTGTCAAAGAACTCCGGTTTTCAACTCAAGAAAACCGGAGTTCTTGCTGA
>CAVJLG010000097.1:0-11277 GCA_963650135.1 Barnesiella intestinihominis
AAGGTCCAGCAATATGTCTCCATGGCGCTGAATTTTCTGCGGCTGGGGGAGGGGATTTCCGACTTTGTGTTCCGGGAATACCCCCTGGACGACATTCTTCGCACGGCGATTCATGCCTATGCCGGGCAGTTTATCCGTATGAAGGTGCATCTGGACTTCACGCCGACGAATGGGGCTGTCCTCACCGACGAAAAGTGGCTGGAATTCGTCATTGAACAGCTGCTGTCCAATGCACTGAAATATGCCCCGGGCGGCACGGTTTCCATCTATTTAGATGGCCCGGACCGGCTGGTGATTGCCGACGACGGCATCGGCATTGCCCCCGAGGACCTGCCCCGCATCTTTGAAAAGGGCTTCACCGGACTCAACGGTCGCCGCACCCGGAAGACCACCGGCATCGGTCTGTACCTCTGCCATGAGATTCTCACAAGATTGGGGCATACCATTTCCATCACCTCGCAGCCAGGGCAGGGGACTCGGGTATCTCTGGATCTTCGCCGCCAGGAATTCGACATAGAATAAGTGGATGAAAATCTCTCCGATGAAAATTCGGGGAGATTTTTTTGCGGAACCCCTTGACAAGTGCAGCGTTTCTGTGTAAACTAAACAATAGATTACAAAAGATAAGCAATTCCTTATTGGAGGTGACGCAATGACCCAGCGTGAACGCCAGATCCTTCGCTGGATCGAGGAAAACCCCATGATTTCTCAGCAGGAGCTGGCAGAAAAAGCGGGGATCACCCGTTCCTCAGTGGCGGTCCATATTTCCAACCTGATGAAAAAGGGCTTTATCGCCGGAAAGGGCTATGTGCTGCGCTCCGGCACCTATGTGGTGGTGGTTGGCGGCGTCAACATGGACATCGGCGGCAAAAGCTTTGCGTCGTTGATTCCCGGGGATTCCAATCCCGGCACCGTCACCATGAGCGTGGGCGGCGTCGGACGGAATATCGCCCACAACATTAGCCTTTTGGGTATGGACGCCCGGATGCTCAGCGCTGTGGGTGCTGACCTCTACGGCGAAAAGATTGCCGCCACCTGTACGGCCTGCGGCCTCGATTTCAGCCGCGTTCGCACGGTGCCCGGCGCATCCACTTCCACCTATGTATACCTGGGCGGCCCGGACGGGGATATGGCCCTGGCCGTCAGTGATATGGCGGTCTGCAACGAGATTTCTCCTTCCTACCTGGAGAAAAACCTGACCCTGCTCAACGGCGCACAGCTGGTGGTGGTAGACGCCAACATTCCCCAGGAGTCCATTGAGTTTATCGCAGAGAATGTTACGCCCCCGATTTTCGCCGATCCCGTTTCGGTGACCAAGGCAAAGAAATTCCAGGGCGTACTTGGTAAGCTCCACACCCTCAAGCCCAACCGTCTGGAGGCCGAGCTGCTGTCCGGCATCGCCATTCATAACGATGACGATCTCCGGCGGGCCGCCAAAGCCCTGCTGGATACGGGCCTGCATCGGGTGTTCATCTCCCTGGGCACTCAGGGTGTTCTGGCAGCCGACCACAACGAAATGCTGGAGCTGCCCTGTTATCCGGTGCATGTAAACAACGCCACCGGAGCGGGCGACGCCTTTGTGGCAGGTCTGGTATGGGCCTATCTCCAGGGCAGTGACCTGAGAAAGTCCACCATGGCAGGCTCCGCTGCATCGTCCATCTCCATTGAGGGGACAGAAACCATTAACGAAGCACTATCCGAAGAAGCATTGATCGCACGAATGAATATGGAGGTATCACTATGAACATGAATCGTTTTCTCGACGTAAACCCCGAAGTTGCTGCCGCTGTTGCAGCCGGTAAGCCCGTTGTTGCCCTGGAGTCCACCATCATCTCCCACGGCATGCCCTATCCCCAGAACGTGGAGACTGCTCTGAATGTAGAGAAGATCATCCGCGAGAACGGCGCAGTGCCCGCTACCATCGCCATCATCGGCGGTCGGCTCAAGGCTGGCCTCACCCCCGAAGAGATCGAGTACTTCGGCAAGAAGGGCCAGGCTATCGCAAAGGCAAGCCGCCGCGACCTGGCTGCTCTGGTTGCCAAGGGCGAGGACGGCGCTACCACCGTTACCACTACTATGATGATTGCACACATGGCCGGCATCAAGATCTTCGCTACCGGCGGCATCGGCGGCGTGCATCGCGGCGCTGAGACTACCATGGACATCTCTGCTGACCTGGAGGAGCTGGCTTCCACGCCTGTTATGGTTGTTTGCGCTGGCGCAAAGTCCATTCTGGACCTGGGCCTGACCCTGGAGTATCTGGAGACGCACGGCGTTCCCGTCATTGGCTATGGCACCGACGAGCTGCCCGCATTCTACACCCGGAAGTCCGGCTTCGGTGTGGACTATCGCATGGACAGCCCCGAGGAGCTGGCAAAGACCTTCCATGTACAGCAGGAGCTGGGCCTCAAGGGCGGCATGCTGGTCACCAACCCCATCCCCGAGGAGTATTCCATGGATCCCGCTGTAATCAACGGCGCCATTGACCAGGCTATCGCCGAGGCCAAGGAGCAGGGCATCCACGGCAAGGCAACCACCCCCTTCCTGCTGGCAAAGGTCAAGGAGCTCACCGGCGGCGACAGCCTGGATTCCAACATTCAGTTGGTTTACAACAACGCTGCACTGGCTGCAAAGACCGCTTGCGAGCTGTGCAAGCTGGGCTAATTTGTGATAAAATGAGAGGGACAACCGTTTGGTTGCCCCTCTTTTTCTTTCTCCCAACCTTACAAAACTGTAAGCTTTCCCGCCCAAAATGTAAGCCAAATCCATGGCAGCTCATTCTCCGCCCAGGTATAATAAAGCCACAATGAAATGAAGTCACAGGAGGAATTCAATATGGCAATCCTTGAAGTAAAGAACCTCAGAAAAATCTATACCACCCGCTTTGGCGGCAATAAGGTAGAGGCACTGAGCAACGTGAACTTTTCCGTGGCGGCGGGCGAATTTGTGGCAATCATGGGAGAAAGCGGCAGTGGCAAAACCACACTGCTGAACATTCTGGCGGCCCTGGACAAGCCCACCTCCGGAGATGTGATTCTGGACGGAAAAAGCCTGGGCAGTCTCAAAGACAAGGAGCTCAGCCGGTTCCGCCGGGATAATCTTGGCTTTGTGTTCCAGGACTTTAACCTGCTGGACACCTTTACCCTGGAGGACAACATCTATCTGCCCCTGGTGCTTTCGGGCATGGAATACTCCGAGATGAACGGGCGGCTAAAAAACCTGGTCGCAAGCCTGGGTATCTCCGGTCTGCTGAAAAAGTATCCCTATGAGGTTTCCGGCGGTCAGAAGCAGCGCGCTGCCGTGGCCCGGGCTGTGATTACCGAGCCCAAGCTGATTCTGGCAGACGAGCCCACCGGCGCTCTGGACTCCAAGGCCACGGACGAGTTGCTGGGTCTGTTCCACAGCCTGAACGCCAGCGGTCAGACCATCGTCATGGTCACCCATTCCGCCCGGGCTGCCAGCCACGCAGGACGCGTGCTGTTTATCCGGGACGGTCAGGTGTTCCATCAGCTCTACCGGGGCAAGGAATCCAGCAGCGCGTTCTACGAAACCATCTCCGACACCCTGACCATGCTTCTGAGGGGCGGTGACCAGGCATGAAGCTGTTTTACCCGAAATTCGCCTGGGACGCAATCCGTAAAAACCGCCGGAGCTACATTCCCTATATGCTGACCACGATTTTTGTGGTGGCCATGTATCATATTCTCCGGAACATCTCATATATGCCTTATCTTTCCGCAGTGCGGGGCGCCAGTGAAATTTCGCTGACGGCATCCCTGGGCAGCAACGTGATTGCGATTTTCTCCGCGATTTTCCTGTTTTATACCGGCAGCTTCCTCATGAAGCAGCGGAAAAAGGAATTTGGCCTTTACAGTGTGCTCGGCATGGAGCGGCGGCACATTGCCCGGATTCTGGTCTATGAAACGCTGATCCTGGCCGTGGCCGGTGTAGGCCTTGGGCTGGCTCTGGGCGCACTGATGGACTATCTGGCCTATCTGCTGCTGATGTTTCTGGTGGGAACGCCCGGTTCTGAGGGCTTTCAGCTGAGTGTTCGGGCGTTTACCGACACCCTAGGCATCTTTGCCTTGATCTTTTTAGCCGTTTACCTCAACGATCTGCGGCAAATCCATTTCTCCAGCGTTATCTCCCTGCTGAAAAGCGGCAGCGAAGGGGAGCGGGAGCCCAAGTCTAAGTGGGTTCTGACGGTTCTGGGCATTCTGTTGCTGGGCGCAGGCTACATGCTGGCCGTTACGATTACAAATCCCATTGCGGCGCTGCTGCTGTTCTTTGTGGCGGTGGTGCTGGTGGTACTGGGCACCTATTGCCTGTTCACCTCCGGCAGCATCGTGTTTCTCAAGCTGCTGCGGAGAAATAAGAAGTATTACTACAAAACCCGGCATTTTATCTCCGTTTCCGGCATGCTCTACCGAATGAAGCAAAACGCCGTGAGCCTGGCAAATATCTGTATTCTTTCCACCATGGTGCTGATTACGGTATCC
Organism: Barnesiella intestinihominis; assembly: GCA_963650135.1. Classification (GTDB taxonomy): domain Bacteria; phylum Bacillota; class Clostridia; order Oscillospirales; family Oscillospiraceae; genus HGM13006. The sequence goes on from CAVJLG010000097.1 coordinate 4,500, forward strand.
TCCACCATCAGCCTCTATGCGGGCACCGAGGAGATCGTAGATTCCAGGGCCACTCACAGCGTCAACCTTACCTTCTGGGGCCACGATGCCAACGACCCAAAGCTCCAAGCAGCCACCGACTCCGCTCTGGAGCTGGCACAGGAGCTCAGCGGCGCACCGGTTCAGGCAGATACCTTCCGATATATCACCTACAGCGGCATTTTGAAGGGCGACACCCTGAGCCGGAACAACCTGGGCACCACCGCTCCCACCCTGGACGAATTCACCAGCTCCGCCGTGATTGCCTGGATGCCGGTTTCGGACTACAATGCTTTGACCGGCTCCAATGCCACGCTTTCCTCCGGCGAGGCGCTGCTGTATACCGAGGAAAATTATCACTACGATACTTTTACCGTGGAAAATCAGACCTATTCTATCACAAAGCGGATCCCGGAGCCTCCTCTGTCCGGCCAGTTCATTGATTCTGCTAACGCCGGATATGCGCTTGTGATTCCGGATCAGGATTTCGCCGGAATCGCCACCGATGAGGTCTTAACAGCCACCTACTGCGGCTTTGACTTCGAAGATTCTGCCCTGGAAGAAACCTTCTCCCATCAATGGAGCACCACCTATGGCGATAAGCTGGATTTTTCCTACAGCATCGCCACCCGTGAGGTCATCAAAACCGGGCTGATGGAAACCTACGCCGGACTGTTCTTCCTGGGCATCTTCCTGGGACTGACATTCCTGGTGGCAACGATTCTGATTATCTATTACAAGCAGGTTTCCGAGGGCCTCCAGGACGCCCGGCGGTATGCCATCATGCGCCAGGTAGGCCTGACAGAGAAGGAGCTTCGCTCCAGCATTCACTCTCAGGTGCTGACCGTGTTCTTCCTGCCTCTCATCACCGCCTTTGTCCATACCATGTTTGCGTTCCCTATGGTAAAGGGCTGCCTTGCCGCCCTGGAGATGACCAATACCCGGCTGTTCCTGATCTGCGTTGCCATCTGCTGCGGCGTGTTTGCGCTGATGTATTTGATCGTTTACGCGCTGACCTCTAAGGTGTACTACCACATCGTCAATCAAAAGCAGTAAAAATTGCCCCTTGGCCGGAATTGGTCAAGGGGCAGAACGATATTTTAATTACTTTGCAAGGACCTTTTTGAGCTTAGCGAAGCGAGGCAGGCCGTTTTCCTTCTGCATCTTTGTCTCGCCCTGGATCAGGGGCAGGGCATAGTCGATGAATTCCTGGGTCACGCCGTTGCCCTCGGAGTTGATCCACTCCACAGGCACCTTCTTCTCAAAGTTCGCGCACTTCTCCAGGGGCAGAAGCTCCGTCTCCCAGGTGTAGGGCGCATTGGTGGTACGATGAATGGCCACCATATAGCCGGACTTGCCGGAGGTAGCGGCTTCCACCGCAGCGGCACCTACTGCATAGGCCTCGTCGATGTCCGTCTGAGAGGCCAGATGGGCGCCGCAGCGCTGCATCAGGCTCAGCTCAATGGCGCGGCTCTTGCAGTCGATCTTGGTTTTCAGCATGCTCTGGAGCACCTGGGCCAGGCCGCCCATCTGGGTATGACCAAAGGCGTCCTTGGCAGCCTCACCGGCATACTCAGAGATGAACTTGCCGTCCTTATCGTGAATTCCCTCGGAAGCGGCAATGATAACCTTACCCTTTTCCCTGTAAATCCGCTCCACATCGGCATAGAACTTCTCCACGTCAAAGGGAATTTCGGGGAGGTACACCAGATCCGGCCCCTCGCCGCTGGCAGAAGCCAACGCAGCCGCACCGGCCAGCCAACCGGCGTTCCGGCCCATGATCTCAATGATGCAGATCATGCCGGTGTCGTAAACCTTGGCGTCCAGTGAAACCTCCATGCAGGTGGTAGCAATATATTTTGCCGCGCTGCCGAAGCCGGGGCAGTGGTCGGTGCCGTACAGGTCGTTGTCGATGGTCTTGGGCACGCCAATGACGTTGCACTCGTAGCCCACGCTCTTTAGATAACGGCTGACCTTGGAGCAGGTGTCCATGGAGTCGTTGCCGCCGTTATAGAAGAAATAGCGGACGTTGTATTTCTTGAAAATCTCCAGAATGCGCTTATAATCGGTATCATCCACCTCAGGGTCCCCCAGCTTATAGCGGACGGAGCCCAGGGCAGAGGAGGGGGTGTAGGGGAGCCGTGCAAGCTCCTGGGGATCCTCCTGGTCGATGATATACAGCTGGTCGTTCAGCACGCCCTTGATGCCGTGGGCCGCGCCGTAAACCGTGGTAATATAGGGACTTTTCAGCGCCGTTTCAAATACGCCGCAGGCGCTGGCGTTGATAACAGAAGTGGGACCTCCGGACTGGCCGAAGATACACGCACCGGTAAGGGGAGTGGTCATTGAGATTACCTCCTTGTATATTCTTCTGCTATGATACCATTCCAGAATCAAATCTGCAAGGGTGCATATGGGTTATTTTCCGCAAAAAGCGTGCAAGTTGTATGATACATTTCGAACATTTTGCATTTTGTATCCTGTCTTGCATTTTCCCAGCCAAGATGTTATACTAAGACTAACTTCAATTCATAAGGAGTGTGTGAACATGCCTATTGTCACATCCACGGAAATGTTCAAAAAGGCATACGACGGCGGCTATGCCATCGGCGCCTTTAACGTCAACAATATGGAGATCATCCAGGGCATCACCGAGGCTGCCCGGGAGTGCAATGCCCCTGTGATTCTTCAGGTGTCCAAGGGTGCTCGCGCCTATGCCAACCGCACCTATCTGGTCAAGCTGGTAGAGGCTGCCGAGATCGAAACCGGACTGCCCATCTGCCTGCACCTGGACCATGGCGACACCTTTGAAACCTGCAAGTCCTGCATCGACGACGGCTTTACCTCCGTTATGATCGACGCTTCCTCCAAGCCCTTTGATGAGAACATCGCCATCACCCGCCAGGTGGTGGAGTATGCTCACGACCACGGCGTTGTGGTCGAGGCTGAGCTGGGCACCCTGGCCGGCGTTGAGGACGAGGTCAAGGTTTCCGCTGAGGATTCCTCCTATACCCGTCCTGAGGACGTACAGGAGTTCGTAGAGCGGACCGGCTGTGACTCTCTGGCCATCGCCATCGGTACTTCCCACGGCGCATATAAGTTCACCCCCGAGCAGTGCACCCGGAACGAGAAGGGCATTCTGGTGCCCCCTCCGCTGCGGTTCGACATTCTTGAGGAGGTTTCCCACCGTCTGCCCAGATTCCCCATTGTGCTCCACGGCTCTTCCTCCGTGCCCCAGGAGTTCGTAAAGATGATTAACGAAAACGGCGGCAAGATGCCCGATGCAGTGGGCATTCCCGAGGAGCAGCTCCGCAAGGCCGCTTCCATGGCCGTCTGCAAGATCAACATCGACTCCGACCTGCGTCTGGCTATGACCGGTACCATCCGGCAGTATATGGCTGAGCATCCCGCCGATTTTGATCCCCGCCAGTACCTGAAGCCCGCCCGGGCCAACATCAAAAAGCTGGTCATGCACAAGATTACTGATGTGCTGGGCTGCGATAACAAGATTTAACTGCACAAAAAAGCCCGTGGAGCGGTATTCCGTTTCACAGGCTTTTTATCTATTTGAGCTTCACACTTTTGATGCTGCCCTCCGCTGTCAGCGTTACATTCCAGATTCCCAATGAACCTTCTTCTCCGCTTTCCAATGTTGCCTGGAGCTCATTCTGCGATTTAATCAGGAAATCAAGGGTTACATCGCCGTAGTTGCCCAGTGGGAAGCGGTAGTTCCCATCGTCCAGCAGCTCCACCGGAACTGCTGTATTTTCATCCTGCACATACCCCGGAATTCCGGGGAGCTGCGCCGCGTCGGTAATGTCAAGGGCGGGGAATAGGACAGCCGCCAGCTCCACCATCTGATCCGGGGTGAAGGTCGCATGGGCAGTGTCCTCGTCCATGGCATCATAATCCATGAATACATTGGACGCATAGTAGCTGGTCACCCGCCAGAAATAGTCGCGGTCCTCCGGATTAAACTGCATGCCGTCCATCCACTGGCACATAATATGCGCCATCACAGCCTGTTTCTGATGATTGGAAATCTCCACCGGACGATCCCAACTTTCCTCTGCACCGCTCTCAGCACTCTGTGCCGGTGTATTCATTTTTTCTGTGCTTGCCGACGTATCCGTTTTCACGGAATCGGTTAAGGTGCAGGCGGAAATCAGCAGGCACAGGACGACGGCTAAAATGGTCATCGTGGTTTTGGACTTGTGATAATCGGCAATGCCACGGATTCTTGCTTTCAGTCCACCGCCCCCAAACGCCGTAGTTCCGACGCGAATTTTTGGTTTCATGGTTGCCTCCTCATAAAGCAGTGCCGCATAAACAGCAGGGGAGACGCTTTCGCTGTCCAGCACCCGCTGATCGCAGGCACGTTCACAGTCCCGCCGTGCCCAGAAAAAGCACAGCCATACCACCGGGTTAAACCAATGAATGCAGCACAGCACACGCCACCAGGCCGCAATCCAGAGATCCCCGGATTTGTAATGCATCAGTTCATGGGTCATTGCAGCCATTAATCGCTGTCCGGTTAGCTCCCGGGGCAAAATCAGCGTCGGATGCAGCAAACCGCCAATCATGGCTCGATCCCCATAGCGTAGGGTAATTTTCCCGTGAATTCCAAGCTGCTTGCGAATGGCCTCGCAGCGATTCTGTACCCCTGGGGAGGAAATCTCCTCCATGGAACGAAGCCGCAGCGCCGTTTTTACCGTCATCACGGCATATGTGCCTCCGCAGAGCAGCATACCGGAAAGCCAAATAACGAAAATAATTTGTCTGGATGTGGGATGCGAGCGAGTGGATGCCACGGTCACAATCGGAGTTTCTTCCTGTTCTGCAATCTGATGTTGAACGGATTGCTGAGAAATCGGCGCTGCTTCCGTCACCGGCGCTGGTGCCTTCGTCAGGTTCATCACGCTCGCCGGACTTTCCGGCAAAACCGGCAGCATCAATCGAACCAGGAGCAGCAGCCAAAGCAGATATTTGCCTCTGGCGGACAGGTGCTTCCGGAACAGCAGCCGCAGAAAAATAATCGCCCCAGCAGTCACCCAGGAACCCACGGTGATATTCCATAGAAGCTCAATCATAGCGCTCCCGTCCTTTCATGGCCTGAAGCATCGCCTCAATTTCCTGACAATCCCGCTCGCTTAGCTTTCCCTCTGCACTGAGCGCTGCAAACAAACGGGCAGGGGAGCCGTCGAAGATTCGCTTCAAAAAGTGTTCCATCTCCTGCATGACGCACTCATTTTCCTGCGCCAGGGCGCTATAAAGGTAATTTCGGCCCCGTTTTTCCGCCTTGACCGCGCCCTTTTCCACCAGCCGAACCAGCAGCGTCCGAACCGTGTTGCCATTCCAATTGTTTTCCGGCCCGACCAGCGCAATCAGCTCGCCCAAGGGCATCGGCAGATGGTCCCATAGCACCCGCATGATTTTCCATTCCGACTCTGAGATACTGTAGTTCATGACTTGCACCCCTTCGTTTTATCATAACGTTTGTAGTGATAATCGCATCATAACAGTTGTAACGATATTTGTCAAGTAAAAGAAATCAACTCTATGCAGCTTTACGAAAATAGCAAAGAAAGTCCGGATATCGCCAGTGTTTTCTGGTAATATCCGGACTTTTATGTTCAAATCATTCATCTTCCAAATGGAACTTGGAAATTGGATTGGCCTCTGCGGCAATTTTCAGCTCGGTATTTTCGATGTGGGTATAGATTTCCGTGGTATTCAGGTGCTCATGGCCCAGCACCTCCTGCACGGTTTTCACATCCACGCCCCGGGAGAGCATCAATGTTGCCGCGGTGTGTCGGAGCTTATGGGCCGAATACTGGGTGGGGTCCAATCCGGCATCCAAAATATGCTTCTTCACCAGCCGATGAATGGCGTTAGTGGACATACGGCTGTCCGTGGAAACGCCGTCTTTTGTCTTTTTCTGGGATAAAAATAGGGGACGGCGTACATCGTCCTGAATGGCAGGGGGGAGCGTGGCATTGTAAGCGGCAATGGCCTGTTGGCAGGCTTCGCCCATATAGACCGTGCGTTCTTTGTTGCCTTTGCCCAAAACACGCAGGCGATCATTGTGAATATCGCCATAATTTAGCCCAGCCAGCTCAGAAATTCGCAGGCCGCAGTTCAGGAACACCATCAAAATTGCAAAATCGCGCTCAGCATTCCGACCTTTGACATTGGAAAGCAAGGCCTGCGCTTCCTCTAGGGTCAAATACTTCGGCAGCGCACGGCGGAGCTTAGGGAACTCAATGTCCGCCGCAGGGTTTTCCGCCAGCTGCTTAGTGCTCACCGTCAGGTACTTGAAAAAGGATTTGATGGCCGAAAGCTTCCTGGCCCGGGCGGCATTTTCCACGCCTTTGCCGGGGTGCTGGGTTTCGGTGTGATAGACCCGATCATTGCCCAGGTACACGAAGAATTCATAGATCTCCGTGGGGGTGATCCGGGAGACGAAGTTCAAATCCACGTCTTTGATGGAAACCTGATTCAGGTCATAGTCATAGGGCAGCCGATCATCCCGGAACACAATCAGGAACCGGAAAAACATCCGGAGATCCAGGTAGTATTCGGAGATCGTGCGCCGGGACTGGCCCTTGATGGTTTCGTGATAGGTTAAAAACTCCCGGAGAATCCGGGGGCATTCTTTTGTGTCCATAAAGCCCTCCAGAACGATTTTCTGGGGTTTTCAGACTAAAAACGCAACAAAATTTTTATTTGTACGTTCATGCTTCCTCTCTTCCCCAATTTT
>CAVJLG010000098.1:0-11156 GCA_963650135.1 Barnesiella intestinihominis
TTCGTTGGGCTTTGGCGGGGGCCCCAATTTGCGGCCCCCGTTGGATCCCCTGGGGTAATAGTGACCCCCAACCGGACGTGCTTTGTGCGAACCTCTCCGCGACGACGTTTCCGACGCGATTAAGTCGGCTGCGGTGCTTCGCTTATCCCCTTGCCTCTGCGTGCTGCGCTGCCAAGAATGATTGAAAGACTTACGCAACCACCCGACTTCCAAGTTAGCGGAACGTCAGTAATTCCTTGAGTGCCAACGTTTTCGCCGCAGTTCGTGCAGTACAACAGAGTCCGTGGAAACAGTGTGCTTGCCACACGCCACGGACGGGCCTAATCGCGTCAATTGCACCAATGCGAAAACGTAGTAAGGTAAGTACGTTTCCCCTCAAGTCTCTATTAACTCCACGGGGGATTCAAGGGGGCCGCAGCCCCCTCGATTTGTCTTTCTCCCCAATCTTTCTTCAAACAAAGAAAGATTGGGTCCCCGAAGGGCCTAAGACCAGCAGAGCAGTCAGCAATAACGAAAACCTACCGAAAGGACCCAAACCATGAACTACTTCACCTTCATTCCTCGTCAGTTAGAACTGACATTTTTCAATTCCGACCCCATCAAAGTCTCCCTCCCCATGGGCGACGCCATGGACACCCTCCTCACCACCATGGCCACCGCCCTGGATTCCGCCGATTCTCTTACCGCCGCCGAAGCTGCTATTCACCCCGTCCTCGGCAAAAAGGTAACGGATGCTATCTTTTCGCGGGCGGAACCCCGGGACATCTTGGCGGTGAACCAGCTGGCCGCCTACCTCCTCCGGCAGTACGCCGCGGGTAAGGAAAAAAACCTCTCGGCCGCTCAGTTGGGGCGGCAGACGGAAACTGGCTCGTGACCCTGCCCAACGGCGTCCTGGTGGACCGGCGGCCCTACCCCATCACCACGGATTTCCGCGCAGGGCTCACCATGTTCTCTTGGGCAAAATCCGAACAATTCACCGTGGAAAACCTGCTAATATTATGGTTTCCACAGGAAATTCCCAACGATTTAGAGGAAGCGCTGGCGGCGATTCTCCGGTTCTATCTCCGCACCGAAACCCCGGAAACGGCCCCCACCAGCGCCCCGGCGGCCTATGATTTTCTCCAGGATTGGGACGTAATTTTGTCCGGATTCCAGGAAAAATACGGCATCGATTTGACAAATTCGTCCCTCAATCTCCATTGGTGGCGCTTCATGGCGCTGCTGGAGGGGCTAATTTCGCCGGATTTGGGCCAGCGGGCCTACCTCCGCACCGCGGATTTGTCGGAATTCGACCCGCAAATCCGCCGAAAAATCCTCCAATTGCGCCGGAAATTCGCCGTAAACCAGCCCAAAGAGACGTATCAACAGCATCTTGACCGCCTGGACGAGATCATCGCCCGGGGAAAGGAGGCACCACATGGCAGACGGCAGCATCATTCTTGACATCGAGGCCAGGGACGCAGGACTTACCCAGACACTTACCCAGGCCCGCGCCACCGCACTCCAGGCCGCCGGGAGCATGGCCCAGCTGGCCCAGTCCATCACCCAGACGAAAATCGCGTCAAATTCCTCCAGTCAGGCCGCCTACAGCCTGCTTTCGGCCCTGAATCTCACCGCTCAGGGGGCCAGAAACCTGACCAGCGCCTTCCGGCAGCAGCAGTCCGGGGTCCTGAGCGCCATGAGCACCATGGTGTCCGGCGCGGTTTCCGTCGCCCGGTCCGGCACGGCCCAGCTCCAGCAGGCGGGCACGCTTTGGGGCCTGGGGATTACCAATGGCCTCAGCTCGGGATTAGCAGGAATTACCGCAGCATCCAATTCTGGGGTAACTGACGCAATGAATCCCTGGCGCAGTGCTGCTTCCACCGCCGCAACTGTGGGTTACCAGATTCCGGCAGCCGTGGCCCAGGGCATCTATCGCGGCAATTCCGCGGTGCTCAGCGCCTCCGGTCAGGCCGCGAACATGGCCCGCAGCGCCTTTTCCGGGGGCAATTGGTGGAGCCTGGGCTACAATATTTCCGCTGGCGTGGCCTCCGGCGTGTCCGGCGGCAGCTACCTCATCACTTCCGCCGCGAAATCCGCCGCACAATCGGCTCTTTCCGCCGCAAAACGCGCCTTGGGCGTCCGTTCGCCCTCGAGAGTGTTCCGGGATGAAGTGGGCCGCATGATCCCGGCGGGCATGGCCCTGGGCATCGCCGACGGGGCAGGGGAGCTGCAGCAGGCCGTGGCCCAGGCCTCCCGGCAACTGACGGACCTCTCCCGCCGCACCCTACAGCCCAGCGGCGTTATCCCCGCAGCCCAAACCGTCGTAAATTCCACGACCATACAGCGTTACCAGAATTCCACACCGGCGGTCTTCGAAGCGCCCATCTACCTGGACGGCAGAGAGATCGCCCGGGCCACCGCCCAGTATACCGCCCGTCAGATGGCCTATCTGGAGGGGCTTTGATGTGGATAATCACCAAATTTTGCGCCAAATCATTGGCAGTATCAACCAAAAAGGAGGGGACGAACCATGCCGATTTACATCGCCGGGCAGGATATTTCCGCCTTTGGCGCACGTCTGTGCCAGGATTATACCATCTCCGGCGCGCCCATTTCGCCCACCCTGCACCAGGGAAAAAACGACAGTCAATTCTTTCTCCTGGACCGCAGCGACGGCCTGCTGACGGTCACGCTGCCTCTAGACTTTTATGGCAAAAATGTTCCGGAAATCGCCCAAAACATGGCAAAACTCCGGGGATTGTGTCGTGAAATCGTCGAAGTTTCGTTGGGCGACGGCTTCCGCTACCGCCTGTGCCTCACCGACGTGGGCGCGCAAGAATGGACAGAGGACGTGCTGTGCAGCCAAACCCTCACCTTCCAGGGCCAGCGCCTGGGGGAGCCCCTTTGCGTCACCGGAACCTCGACGCTGACCCTCCACAACCCCGCCACCTGGTCCAAAACCGCCTGCCGGATCACCTTCACCGACTTCCGGCCCACGGGCACCTATGTTACCATCGCCCTTCGACAGGGGAGCACCGCTTACCTCACATGGCGGATTACGAATTCCGTCGATTACTCCGGCGGGGACCTGGTGCTAGACGGCCTGGAGAAGGTCAATTCCTACGCCGGTTCCGCCCTGCCCAAGGGCACCATGACCTGGACGGAATACCCCTGGCTCCACCCGGGGGAGTGTACCCTCACCGCCTTCGGCTGCACCTTTTCGGAAGCAAAGGTGGAGTGGGAACCTGCCTACCTCTGAACGATTACCGTTTACCCACCATTTCTAACAGTAAATAACATTACCAATATGTAACTGAAAGGATTTACCAATTATGCTTGAGCTTCTCCTTTCTAAGCCAATCTGTCTTCACATGGTGGACAGTGACTATACCCTTCTCCGCAGCCTCACGGGCCTGACTACCCTGACCTTCACCCTTCTGACCCAGGACCCGGACGTTTCGCGGCTCCGGGAAGATGGCCTGCTCCGGGACACCTCCGACGGCCTGGAGTACCGCATCCGGGGCATCCACAGCCTCCCCGACGAAACGGAGGTCAGCGCCCGCATCCAGCTGGACGACTGGGAATCCTCCGCCGTCACCTCATTTTATCGAAAAAATGCCACCGCAGCCGGGATTTTGGGGGAGATTTTGCCGCAAAATTGGTCCCTTCGCTGCCTTGGGGCCGATTCCACACAGCTGGAGGTGAACCTGGAGTACGGCGGAACGCCCTTGGACATCGCCCAAAAGGTCCAGGAATTGTTCGGCTGCGCCCTGGAATTTGACAACGTTTCCAACGTGCTGATCCTCTCGTTCCCGCAGAAAGCCTCCTACAGCGACACGATTTTAACCGAGGGCGCTGACCTGAAATCCGTTCCGGAATACACCGGAAAGTCCACAGAACTAGTTACCAGAATTTACCCCGTCGGCGCGGAAAACCTTACCATTTCCGCCGTGAACGACGGGAAGGACTATGTGGAGAACCACACCTACACCCCGCGCGTCATCTCGAAAATCTGGAAGGACGAGCGCTACACCATCGCCGCCCACCTGATGGCCGCCGCCCAGGAGATGGTGGACAGCCTTTGCACCCCCGAAATTTCCTGGGAAGTTTCCATCCGCGACCTCTACCGCCGGGACCCGGACCGCTGGGCGGGGCATCGGGCCGAGCTGGGGCAAAAGCTCCGGATTTGCTGGCAGGGGCGCACCATTTCCGCCATGGTGGTGCAGGAGGAGGTTCATCCCAGTTACCCGGGGCGAAACCGAATTTGGATCGGCTCCACCCCGCCGTCCATGATTTCCGCTGCCGGGGCCATCAAACGGTGGTTCCAGGTGGAACGGGACAGCTGAACATCATCCCATCGAAAGGAGTTACCCCATGTTAACGCAAAGTTACACCCTCTCTCTTCAGCCTGGCGCGATCCCCACCCGGGTTCCCTGCACCCAGGCGGACAATCTGGCCCGAACCCTGACCTTTCAGCTCACCGATCAGGGTGCAAACTTCACGCCGCCCACCGGTTCGACGATCACCATGGAGGGCACCAAGCCCGACGGTCATAGCTTTTCCGCGCTGTGTACCCTGTCGGACGGTCTGGTTTCGGTGAATTTGACCCAGCAGATGACCGCTGTGGCAGGGGATGTGCCCTGCCAGCTGACCATCACGAAAAGCGGTGAAACCATTGGTACTGCACGGTTTTTCCTGTGCGTCGAGGCTTCGGCGCTGCCTCAGGATGCCGATCTCAGCGCCTCGGACCTGAGCGCCATGACCGAGCTGCGCAATACGGTGGTGGCTGCCAAGGAGTCCGCTGCCGCCAGTGCCTCCTCTGCAAGTGCCTCCGCCAGCGCAGCTGCGACCACGCTGGCCGATAAGGCGGATAAAAACGCAGGTCTTTGGCGCTTCAGCGATATTCCGGACAACGCGGACCTGAACGACTACACCGCATGCGGCTACTACACGCACAAGAGATCCGTCACCACCTCGACGATTGCAAATTGCCCGGTGAGCATTTCATTTACCATGAAGGTGTTCAATGCAATCGGAGATATCGATTCTGACGTAATCACTGGGAACACTTGGCAATATCGAATCCAAAGACTCACCACCACGGCAGGAGATGAGTACATCCGAAGCGCCGACACCGACGGGACCGGCGCAGTTACCTTTACCGGATGGAAAAAAATCTTTCATTCGGCGACGGCCCCGGTCAATATAACCGCAGGCAAAGTCGTTGATTACAACAAAACGACGCAGACCATCGGAATTAGCCAAAATGGCGACGCAGTAACATCCGATACTTTGGCAGCGCTTGCCGGATTTACCACAGACGGCAATATCAAAAATGTCCCGTGGAGCGTTGCAAAAAGTAAATTACAGACGTACACGGAAGGAACATCCGGTAACTGGAAATTCCGGAAGTGGGAAAGTGGATTTAAGGAGGCTTGGTACCGGGGCCCGCTCACCACGTCCATTGATGCCGATGGAGGCGGTGGGATCTATTTCAAATCCGGGCTGAGCGTTGACTATCCGTTTGCCTACGATGCCGCTCCCATGGTAAATATCTCCGTGACTGCGCCCGGCGTCATGGTATGGCCGGTGGTCGCCGCTGAAACGGACACGTCTTCCGTCTATTTTTATCTTGTGTCTAACTCATCTCGAGCGGCTCAGGTTTATTATGTCAACTTGTACATCGCTGGTTAAGGCGGGGGAGGGACGCAGCATGCATAAAATGAAGTCAACCAATGGTCGTTCCGTTACCAATAGAACTATTGCGTCCTCAGTGACGTAAATTCTATGCGCTATATTGTCTATCATGAGATGGAACCGGTAAATGTAGGTTCCCCGCAGCGGCCTGTTTGGGAGGTGCAAAAGGGCCGACTGTGCGTGATGAAGTATTCCCGGAAGAACTGGGAGATCGCTTGCAGCGAGGCGTTTGGGGAGGTTTTCGTGGAAGATGACGAGGAGCCGCAGGAGCGGCAGTGAAATTCGTTGCACGAGTGAAATTCGTCTTCGACGAGTGAAATTGGGCTTCGCCCAGTGAAATATGCTTCGCATGTGGTGGTGTCGCTGCGCGACGAATTGAAAATGATTTGTCGGGCGGTTGCGTCAGTGCTTCCTATTCAACCGCACCCGCAGTACGCAAGAGTCCGTGGAAACAGTGTGCTTGCCACACGCCACGGACGGGCCTAATCGCGTCAATTGCACCAATGCGAATTCGTAGTAAGGCCAGTACGTCTCCCCTCAAGTCCCCATTAACCCCCGGGGGATTCAAGGGGGCCGCAGCCCCCTTGACACGCCTTTCTCCACTATCTTTCGTCGTGCAACGAAAGATGGTGCCCCCGGAGGGCCTATCGTGAAGCACGATGCCAGTAAAACAAAGAAATCCCCGTCCCCGGAGGTCGTACCGAGAAGAAAATGTCGGTAAAAAAGAATAAATAATAGACAACAAAGAACAGAAAATCTGCCGCCCTCGGCGGCACCCCCCCGCACCAAAGAAAGGAGCAAACATAGAATGAACCAAACCCTCCTCCGCATCAAAGCCGTCCTCACCGCCCTAAGCGTCACCTTGGCTGCCCTGCTGGGCTGGAAGGGCGCGCTGGCCCTGGTCTGGGTCGTGGCCATGGCCCTGGACTACCTCAGCGGCACCTTGGCGGCCATCAAAAACCATGAGTGGTGCAGCGAAATCGCGCGTCAGGGCCTCTGGCACAAAGCCGGGATGATTTTCGTGGTCCTGGTGGCGGCCCTCACCGACGTGGTCATTTACCTGGTGGGAGAATGTATGCAACTGGACCTTACCTGGTCGGGACTGCTGCTTCCCCTGATTTTGGCCTGGTATTCCATCACCGAAGCAGGTTCCATCTTGGAAAATACCGTGAAATTGGGGGTCAAAATCCCGTCCTGGCTCATCAAAATCCTAAAAATCAGCCTAAAATCCATCGATTCCGCCGGGGAACCCGGTGGCACAGAACAGGAGGAATCCCATTGAGCAAGCTGCTTGGCATCGACGTTTCGGAGCATAACGGCGACCTGGATTGGGCGAAAATCAAGGCGTCCGGGGTGGAATTCGTCATCGCCCGCTCGGGCTACGGCGTCTCCCATGTGGACAAATTTTTCGCCAAAAACATCGAAGGGGCGCGCGCCCAGGGGCTCCCCGTGGGGGTGTACCATTTTAGCTACGCATTGGACCCCGCCGGAGCCAAAAAAGAGGCGGAATTCGTTCTCTCCATTTTGAAGCCATATCAGGGAGAAATATTTCTCCCCATTTTCTTCGATTTTGAGTACGATACTGTCTCCTACGCGAGAAAACAGGGGGTCACCCTGGGAAAAGAGAGCTTCAATTCCCATGCGGTGGCCTTTTGCGAGGTCATCAAGGCCGCCGGTTACACCCCGGGCGTGTATTACAACCTAGATTATGCCAAAAATTACCTGGACAAAGCCCGTCTCGGCGGCTATGTCCAGTGGTTCGCCCAGTACGCCAGTACCCCCAGCCGCAGCGATTGGGCCATTTGGCAGTACTCCAGCTCCCATACCATCGCCGGAATCTCCGGAAAATTCGACGCAAACCTGATGTCGGACGAAAGCCTGCTTGGAAATTCCACAAAGAAATACACCGTTGGTTGGCATAAGGACAAAACCGGCTGGTGGTACGCCGACACCGCATCCACCTATTATCAGTCCCGCTGGGCCAAAATCGGCGGCAAATGGTACTGGTTTGACGACGGCGGCTACATGGAATCCGACTGCTGGAAGCTCTCCGGCGGCGACAGCTACTACCTGGGCTCCGACGGCGCGATGGTCATGAATTTCATGGTGGGCCTGGGGTCTGACGGAAAGCTCGGCCCCGTGGAACCCTATTACCACCTGATTTCCGAGCTCCCCGACGGCTATCGGAAGGAGATTGACCCGTTGGTGGCAAACGGAACCCTTCGCGGCAAGTCCGGCGAGGGGGAGAACCTGGTGCTGGATTTACCTGAGAGCGCTGTGAGAGCACTTATCATTCTCGGTCGGAAGTAAATATTTGGCACCCAAATGGGGATAAATTAGCGCGCTGCAATCGTATGGTTGCAGCGCGCTTTTTTGCGTTTTTCATGAAATTTCTTCGGAATCAGAGCATCCGCAATGCGTCAATCTGGTCCCTTCTGCCATAAATCACCGCGGTGACGGTCACCAGGCTCTGCGCTTCGTCCACAATATAATAAACGAGAAAGTTCTTGACGCTCATTTTTCGAACGCCCCTGGAGCACCAAGGCTCTTCGGAGGTCAGCGGAAATCGGAAGGGCAGGAACGAGAGCCCTTGGATTTCACTTCGGAGCAGTTGCGCCCATCGCTGCGCAGTCTCTGGCGCTTGCAATGTTTGCGTGATATAGGCCATGGTCTGCTGGATTTGCTCGATTGCCAGCGGCGTAAGAATCACCTGATAGTCCATGGTCAAATACCGTTTTGAATCTGCTTGAATGCCTCATCCAGCGGAATTCCCTGGCCCGCCCTGGCCTGTTGGTACCCGATCTCCATGATTTGATTGAACTGCTGGTCTGTCATGGTGTCGCGGGTGGGCAGCTTTGGGACGGTGAGGGCGTACGGTACGCCGCCGGTGAGGATGATCTGCCGATAGAGCGTGTCGATGAGCACGGAAACCGGCACCCCCAGCTCTGCCAAAATGGCCTCGGCCTTCTGCTTGACCTCTGGCTGGACCCGGGCGGTGACGTTTGCACTTTTGGTTGCCATGGTTCGCACCTGCCTTTCTGGGATCATTATACGATATTGTATGGCGAATTGCAATACATTAGACGTTATTCGCGTGCATCCTTCCGCCGCATCTCCGCGACCACATATCCGGCCACGACCAGCTCCGTCACCGGCATCGCCCACCACAGCGCCCCCGGTCCCACCAGTCCGGGCAGCAGCAAAATCAGCGCCCCGCTGATGACCAAGCCCCTTGCCACCGACACCACAAACGCCGCCTTGGGCCGCATAATCGCCTGGAAATAGTAAGTGGAAAAGATATTAAAGGGAAGCAGCAGGAACGACAGCGCGTAAGTCCGAATAATCCCCGGGGCCATTTTCAGGATCTCCTCCGTGGGGGTCATGAAGATTCGGATGTAGAAATTCGGTACCGCCAGGCTCAGCGCCGTCCAAAATACCCCGAAAAATGCCGTGGTCCACAGGGCCAGCCGAAGGGTTTTGTGGATTCTGTCCCAATTTCCCGCGCCGAAATTGGTGGAAATGATGGGCTGCGAAGCCTGGCCCACGCTGTAGGCGCAGCACTGCACGAAGGTGCTCACCTGGATGATCGGCCCGTAAATGGCCAGCGCGTTTGCCCCCAGATAGCTCATGATCTGCCGGTTGAACAGCACCGTCAGGATGCCCATGGCCACATCGATGAAAAATGTGGAGAATCCCGTGACCACGATTTCCTTCCATTTTGTTCCGAGTTTCTGGGGTTTTACCAGACGAAGCGTGCATTTTTTGCTTAAAAAGTGCGTCATCATCACCACGAAGGAGAGCAGCGAGCCCAGGGCGGTGGCAAGTCCCGCGCCGAAGATGCCCATGCCGCAGGGGAACACGAACACATAGTCGCCGATCGTGTTCATGGCGCCGCCTGCCAGTACCCCCGCCGTTGCCAGCCCGGGATTGCCGTCGTTCCGCAAAAATGCCGCCAGCATCTGGTTCAGCAAAAAGAGGGGGAATACCACTACAATGGGGCGTAAATATTCTTCAGCCAGGGGCAGCAGGGTTTCGTCCGCCCCGAAGAACCGCAGGAGCGGCGCTTCCAGTGCGATCACCCCCACCCAGGCCAGGATCGACAGCACCCCTGCGCCCAGCACCGCCGCGGTGAAGTATTGCTGTTCCGCGCCGCCGGTCTGACCGCTGCCGCCCCGCCTGGTGCTGAAAATCACGCTGCCGCCGATGCCCATCAGCAGGCCCAGGCTGTAGATGACGTTCCAAATGGGGGCCACCACCGCCAGCGCCGCCGTGCCGTCCGGCCCCTGATATTGCCCCACCATGGCCATGTCCACGATGGAGTAAATGCAGGTAATCATCGCGCTGCCAAAGGCCGCCAGCAGGTATTTTCGGTAGATTTTGTCGATGGAACCCGTTAAAAAGTCCATAGAGTTGCTCCTTTCATCCAAACATGCAACAAAAAATGCCGGATAAGAGGATACAGACGTTTCAGTCTGCCTCTTATCCGGCTACTGCTTCAGTGAACAGCTCGCCCTCCGAGCACCGTCTATTATACCACGGAGCAGGGGAGAAGTCAACGAAAACAGCCGCAATCCCGAAGGACCGCAGCTGCTTTCTTGCGCGATATGAGGAGATAACAAGTAAGAGATAATAGAGAATAGAGAATAGTACAGAAACGCCCACGAACAGCGGGAAAATATCTTTTATCTATTCTTTATTCACTATTATCTCTTATCTGAGCCCCGCTAGGGGCGTTTCTGGAGGAGGAATTATTGCGGATTTTCCGCACCCTCACTGAGGAGCAGCGGACGGTTTGCGTGGAGCAGTGCCGGGTGTTCGTGCGGATGAACCAGACAAAGGTCCAGGGAAAATCATCGTAGTGGATTTTAAGGAAAAATGGCGGGAGAAATAAAGGTCGAATTGCGGTATTCGGCTTGCTTCAAATAACCAGCAGCTCAAAAATCGAAAGGTTTGAGTGAAATTGGGCTTTCGCCCAGTGAAATAATGCCGTTCCGGCATTGTGAAATTTGATTCCAGGGAATCAAGTGAAATGAAATAAATCCACTCACGCCCGCAGGCATTTCACATGTGCTGCGAAGCAAATCCCCTTGGGGGACGCCAGCATATTTCACGCCCGTTCGGGGTCCCCGGCAAGACCCAATGAACTGGTTTTGGTGTTGAATGAAGACTTTGATTGGTGCATAGAACGAGCAGTTTTGAAATCGTAAGGTTTGAGTGAAATTGGGCTTTCGCCCAGTGAAATAATGCCGTTCCGGCATTGTGAAATTTGATTCCAGGGAATCAAGTGAAATGAAATAAATCCACCCACGCCCGCAGGCATTTCACATGCGCCAGCATATTTCACATGCGGAGCATATTTCACAAATCCGAAGGATTTATTTCGTTGAAAAAAGCCATTGTCATAACGACAATGGCTTTTTTCTGGTGGAGCTGAGGGGAATTGAACCCCTGTCCGAAAGCAACTTGACAGGACTTTC
>CAVJLG010000099.1:0-11010 GCA_963650135.1 Barnesiella intestinihominis
CCTCTAAATTTCGGGAAGCATCCATGATGGAATGTTAATTGTTCAATTCAATGAAAGTGTCCAGATAACTGGGTACATATCAACGTTCATCGTACCGAGGCGGTCATTTTTTATTCACTTAGCAGTTTTTCATACAGCTGGATATAATCCTTAGCCGGCTGCGTCCAGGAGAAGTCCTGGGCCATGCAGCGCTTCTCTAAGCCCTCCCAGGTTTCGCCGTCCTGGTAAACCGTCAGCGCGTCCGTCAGCGCCGCACGAAGGGCCTCGGGGGTATAATCCTCGAATACAAAGCCCCAGCCGTCGGGATGATCCTTATCATAGGGCTTCACGGTATCCTTTAATCCGCCCGTTGCGCGAACCAGGGGCACCGCACCATAGCGCATCGCCTGGAGCTGCGCCGTTCCGCAGGGCTCGATCAGCGAGGGCATCAGGAACAGGTCAATGCTGGAGAGCACCTCCGCCGCCGATGCTTCGGAATAGGAGATCACCGCCACCTGCTCCGGGAACTGCGCTTCCAGCTGCTGAAGGGCTTCCTTTACGTCCCGCTTGCCGTTGCCGCAGACCACCAGTTCCGCGCCCTGCTCCAAGAACTCCGGAAGCACCTGAACCAGCAGCTCAAAGCCCTTTCGGGGCAGCAGTCGGCTGACGCAGCCCAGCACGGGAATCTCTTCCCGGACCCGCAAGCTCATATTCTCCTGCATCCAGAGCTTATTGAACACCCGCTCGTCCACACTTTCCTCATTGTAGGGCCGGTGAACATGGGGGCAGTTGAAGGGATTGATTTCATCGTGAATGCCGTTTCGGATGCCCACAATCTCATGGGCGGCAATCACCCGGGACAGCTGGCCCGATGCGTCCGGCGCAGCCAGCTCCCCCGCATAGGAGGGGCTCACGGTGGTAACGCAATCGGCAATCTCAATGGCGCCCTTCATCAGGTTTACATCGCCGTCCAGCTCCAGAATCCCCTGGGAGAACAGCACGCCGGACAGGCCGAACACGTCTGTCAGGGTTTGATAGCTGAAATCCCCCTGGTATTCCACGTTGTGAATGGTAAACACCGTGCGAATGGGCCGAAGGGCAGGATTTTTCAGTACCTTATCCCGGAGATAAAACAGCACCAGCGCCGTCTGCCAGTCGTTGCAGTGCACAATATCCGGCGTCCAGTCCAAAAACCGGATGGACTCACACACGGCCTTGCTGAAAAACGCAAACCGTGCGCCGTCGTCGTGGCAGCCATAGAGTTTCCCGCGCATAAAATACACGTCGTTCTCCACAAAGTAATAGGTCACGCCCCGGAGCTCCAGCCGATACAGGCCACAATACAGGGGCTGAATGGCCACATTCAGGGTAAAATTGGTCATCAGTTCCATCCGGTCCCGATATTTCTGGGGGATGGTATCGTATAGAGGCATCATCACCCGGATATCCTGCCCCATATTTCTCACGGTCTGAGGAAACGCATAGGCTACATCGCCCAGTCCTCCGTCTTTGGCGAAGGGAAACGCCTCGCTGACTGCATAGAGAATGTTCATATTCCACCTCAAACTGCCGTTTTCCGGCTATTTTCCCCGATTGATACGGGAAAAGAACCCACAGACTGCATATTGGTCTGTGGGTTCCTGCAAATTACTCCGCAGAGATCAGATAATAGTATACAGGCTGTCCGCCGGAGAGCAAAGTGACCTCCGCATCCGGGCAGGTTGCACGGAAGATTTCCTCCGCTGCCTGTGCATCCTCTTCGGTGATATCCGCGCCGTAGAAGATGGTGATAAATTCGCTCTCCAGCTCCTTGGCCTTATCCGCCAGAGATTGGAGCAGCGTCTTGATGTCACGCTGAGTTCCGAACAGTGCGCCGCCGCACAGGGCCAGATAGTCGCCCTCGTTGATGGCATAGCCGTCGAAATCGGAATTCCGGGCGGCATAGGTCACCTGCATGGTGGTCACATGGGAAATGGCCTCGGTGATGACCTCCACGTTCTCCTCCACGGATGCAGAGGGGTCGAGGTTCAGCATAGCGGTAATGCCCTGGGGCACGGTGGCCGTGGGGATCACCGCCACCTGCTTGTCGCTGAGAGGCTCGCACTGCTGGGCCGCCATAAAGATGTTCTTATTGTTGGGCAGCACCAGCACCACCTCGGCAGGGGTAGCGTCAATCATCTTGAGGATGTCTTCGGTAGAGGGGTTCATGGTCTGGCCGCCGGATACGATCTGATCCACGCCCAGATCCCGGAACATGGCCGCAATGCCGTCGCCTGCGCAGACGGAAACCACGCCATATTTCTTCTCGGGCTCGGCAATCACGCGGTCCTTGGGCTGCACTTCGCCGCGCTCCTGGGCCTCCAGCTCTTCCTCGATGGCCTCCAGGTCGTCGGTGCTCATGGCCTTCTTACCGGCTGCAATGTCCTCGCACTGGGTGCGCATGTTTTCGATCTTTGCCAGCTCCAACACGCCGTGCTTGGCGGCTTCGGTCAGGGCCTGGCCGGGGATATCGGTGTGGACATGGACCTTAAAGATGTCGTCGTCTTCGCCGATGACCAGGCTGTCGCCGATGCTATTCAGGTACTCGGCGTAGGCCTCCAGATCGCAGTTTTCGCCCTTACGGACAATGAAAACGGTGTCGTAGGTAAAGGTGAAGTTGGACATATCCACCGCCACGGGAGCTTCCTCCACGGGGGCGTCGTCCTCCCCTTCCTCAATGGGATTCCCCAGCATAGCGGCCTTCATGCCCTCGAGAATCAGGACAAAGCCCATGCCGCCTGCATCCACAACACCAGCCTTTTTCAGCACGGGATTCTGGTTGACAGTCTCCTCCAGAGCTGCCTTTGCGCTGACAATGGCAACGTCCAGAATGGGTTCCAGCTCGTGGGTTTCGGCGCAAGCCTCCGTAGCCGCCTCGGCAGATACCCGGGAGACGGTGAGGATGGTGCCCTCGGCAGGCTTCATAACGGCCTTATAGGCAGCCTCTACGCCCTCGGTGAGCGCACCGGCCAGATCAAAGCCGTCGGCGGTTTCCTTCCCCTTCATATACTTGGAGAAGCCCCGGAACAGCAGCGAGGTGATAACGCCGGAATTACCCCGGGCACCCCGCAGCAGGGCCGCAGCGGCAATCTCCGATACCTTACCGGCTGTTACGTCGTCACCGGCCTTGGAAAGCTCTTTGGACGCATTGCCCAGGGTCAGAGCCATATTGGTGCCGGTGTCGCCATCGGGCACGGGGAATACGTTGAGATCGTTGATTGCCTGCTTATGCTTGTCAACATTGGCGGCGGCGCTGATAAACATGGTCTTCAGCTCTGCACCGCTGATAAATTCTTTCAAGTGTGTTGCACCTCCGGGATGGGCCCGATGCCCATCGAAATCATTAGATCAGTCCACGCGGATTAGTCCACGCTGATGGAATCAATATAGACGTTAACGGTCTTGACGGGCACGCCGGTGGACTTTGCCACCACATAGCTCACCTCATTGATAATCGCAGGACCGACGGCGGCAATATTGATGCCATGATCCATCACCACATGAAGGTCGATGGTAACGGACTCGTCTTCATTATAGGTAACAAGCACACCCTTGCCCATGGCCTCACGCCGGAGCAGATGCACCAGTCCATCGGTGACCGAACGGACTGCCATGCCCTTCACGCCGAAGCAGTTGGACGCAGCCATACCTGCAATATTCGTAAATACATCACTGCTGATGGTAACAACACCTTTGTCTGTTTGAAAACGCATCATAAGGATTGACCTCCTTTGTCATGTGTCGCTTAGGGTGCCCTGAAAAGACACCTCAGGATATTGTAATATATTTTTATAGAAAGCACAAGAGGAAATTTGCATTTTTCTGGGCACAGCAGCCCTGTTTTCTGGGAAATCAGCGGGAAATCAGGTTTTTTTCCCACATTTCCGGCACCGGAAGCTCCAAAAGCTCCGCCACAGTGGCAGCTACGTTGGCAAGGCCGCAGCCCTCCTGACGCAGCGCGCCGCTCCATCCGAACATCACAAAGGGCACCGGGCTAAGGCTATGGGCTGTGCGCACCTGGTATTCGCCCTTCTTGTTTTTCTCCAGCATTACGTCGGCATTTCCGTGGTCGGCAGTCACCGCCAGCACATAGCCCAGCTGCTCCGCCGCCTTGGTGATCCGCCCCAGCTGTGCATCCAGAGCCTCCATGGATGTGACCACCGCGTCAAAGTCGCCGGTGTGGCCCACCATATCACCGTTGGGGAAGTTGCACCGCAGGAAGCCGTATTTCCCCGACTCCATAGCAGCGATCAGATGATCGGTGATCTCCACGCACTTCATGGCAGGCTTTTCGTTGAACGGGCAGTTGTCCGAGGGGATTTCCTCATAGGTTTCCAAATTCTCGTCCACCTTGCCGCTGCGGTTGCCGTTCCAGAAGTAGGTAACATGGCCGTATTTCTGGGTTTCCGACAGGGCATATTCGTTGATACCGTGGGAAACCAGCAGCTCCGTCAGGGTATGCTCAATCTTCGGGGGCTCCACCAGATAGCGGGCGGGAATATGCGCGTCGCCGTCGTATTCCAGCATGCCCGCATACAGCACGTCATGGAAGTCGCCCCGGTCAAACTGATCGAAATTCGGGTCCCCCATGGCGCGGCTGATCTCCAGCGCCCGGTCGCCCCGGAAGTTAAACAGAATCACGCTGTCGCCGGGCTTGACGGTGCCAACAGGCTCACCGTTTTCTGCAATCACAAACTCATGGAGGTCCTGATCGATGCAGCCCGTCTCCTGGCGGTAGGTTTCAATGGCGGTTTTGGCATCCGGGAACTGCCGCCCAATGCCGTGGACGTGGCAGTCAAAGCCCCGCTTGACCATATCCCAGTCCGCCTCATACCGGTCCATGGTGATATACATACGCCCGCCGCCGGAAGCGATTTTCCCGGTGAACGTATCGTCGTTCAGCTCACAAAGGGTCTGCTCCAGCTGGTCCACATAGGTCAGTGCAGAGGTGGCCGGAACGTCTCTTCCGTCCAGCAGGATATGGCAGAACACCCGCTGCACCCCATCCTTCTTCGCCTGACGGAGCATAGTCAGCAGATGGTCAATATGAGAATGCACATTGCCGTCGGACAACAGGCCCAGGAAATGCAGCGCGCCGCCGGACTGCTTTACGCCCGCTACCAGCTCGTTCCATGCCTTGGACTCAAAAATCACGCCGCTTTTCAGGCTCTCGCCCACCAGCTTTGCCCCCTGGGCATAAACCTGTCCGCAGCCAAGGGTATTATGGCCCACCTCAGAGTTGCCCATATCGTCATCAGTGGGAAGGCCCACTGCGCTGCCATGTGCCTTGAGCTTTGTATGGGGGCAGGTGGCAAGCAGCCGGCAGAGATTGGGGGTGTTCGCTTTTGCCACTGCATCGCCGGGTCCCCCATCCCCCAGGCCGACGCCATCCATTACCACCAAAACCACAGGTTTTTTCATTTGGTAAACTCCTTTTCAAGATACTCGGCGCAGAAACGGATCAGCACCGGACATAGCTCCTTCTTCTTTTTGCCGTCCTCGCCCAGCAGCTCCTTGCAGAGCAGCGAGCCGTACTGTTCCCGGAAGGCCTTCATAAACTCCAGGGATTTGAGCGATTTCCGGTTGTTTTCGTCGCCATATTCCAGTCCCAGGGCCATCAGCGCCCCGGTCACCGCGCCGCAGACCTCGCCCCGGCGCATGCCTCCGCCGAAAAACGCGCCCAGCCGATAGGCCGTATCCGGGTCCATCTTCCATTTGTCGCAGCATGCCCCCAGCACCGCCTGGCAGCAATTGCAGCCGGATTCATGCAGCTCTGTGGCTTTCTCCTGATAAGACATAGGGGTTCCCTCTTTCTTGGCATTATGCCGCTTTGTTTGCTCCCATTGTACACGATTTATCCCCGATATACAAGTAGAAAGCCCATGGAATACGGCGTTTCCCGCACCCCATGGGCCAATGTTTACAGGATAATGCAGATCAGTCCGCCGCTGCCCTCGTTGATGATCCGGCTGATGGTCTGCCGCAGCTTCATTCTCGCGTCCTCGGGCATCCGGGACAACTTGGAGGAAAGTCCCTCGCTGACCAGCTCAAACAGGGATTTTCCGAAAATATTGCTCTCCCAGAGCTTTTCGGCGTTGCCCTCGTATTCGCTGAGCAGATAGTTCACCAGATCCTCGGACTGCTTTTCGTCCCCCACCATGGGCGTAAGCACCGTGGTGATATCCGCCCGGAGCATATGAATGGATGGGGCCGAGGCCTTGAGCTTCACCCCGTAGCTGCCGTTTTTCCGAAGAATTTCCGGCACCTCCAAATGCATCTCATCAGTGGTGGGCATAACGATGCCATAGCCCGTAGCCCTGACCTGCTCCAGCGCCCCGGAAATCCGGTCATATTCCCGCTTGATCTCCCCCAGCTCCCGGAGATGGGCCATCAGCTGTCCGTCATCGCCAATCTCCATGCCCGTCTCCTGGCTGAGCACCTGATAAAACAGTGCCTCCGGGAAAATCAGGCTAATTGCCACAATGCCGCTGCCCGGTTCGATGCTCCGAACCTCCATTTTTTCCACTCCGGCGTTTTCCGGCGCCTGGGCAAACAGCCGCTGGGTGTCCCGAAGATGATTCGCCCCCTTAGACAACTCCAGCAGGCTCTGATACAGCCCGGTTTTCAGCGGATGCCCCTCCGGCAGCGCCGTGACCCAGCCCGGCAGATAGAAGTCCAGCTCTTCCACCGGGAATTCATAGAGCAGCTGGTTTAAAATCTCCAGAATGTCCTTCTGCTCCATGGTCAGGCAGCTCACCGGCAGCACATGCACGCCATATTGGTCTTCCAGCTGCTCGGCCAGGGTTTTCGTCTCCGGGCTGTCCG
Organism: Barnesiella intestinihominis; assembly: GCA_963650135.1. Taxonomy (GTDB): domain Bacteria; phylum Bacillota; class Clostridia; order Oscillospirales; family Oscillospiraceae; genus HGM13006. Next base: position 6,844 of record CAVJLG010000099.1, read on the forward strand.
GATGGGTGGAATTGAGCAGCACCACAAACGGCTTTCCGGTCTGCTTCATATCGCCAATGGAACGGGCCTCGGGCTCCAGATAGTCCTCCCGGGGAATGTCGGTGATGCTGCCGTCTGTGGTCACCACTACGCCGATGGTGCAGTGATCCTCCATGACCTTTTTGGTGCCCAATTCCGCCGCCTGGGTCATGGGGATCTCGTGGTCATACCAGGGGGTTGTAACCATCCGGGGCTGTCCGTCCTCCGTGCCCCCCACCGCCCCGGGCACCATATAGCCCACGGAATCAATGAGCCGGACCCGCAGCTTGGCGGTGCCGTCCGGTGAAATCTCCACCGCCTGCTCGGGAATGAATTTCGGCTCTGATGTGGTGATGGTCTTCCCGCTGCCGCTCTGGGGCAGCTCATCCCGGGCGCGCTCCCGGTGGTATACGTTGTCGATGGACGGGATCACCAGCTGCTCCATAAACCGCTTGGCAAAGGTGGATTTCCCCGTGCGTACCGGCCCCACCACAGCCAAATAGATATTTCCGTCGGTGCGCCGCCCGATCTCCTCATAGATGCTGTTCACGCCTTCTCCTCCTTCTGGGCGTACTGCCGCCATGCCTACCGCCCTCTGGGAATCAGCAGCATTCCCTGGGGCTGCTGGTCCTCCGCAAGTCCGTTTGCCTCCATAATTGCCGCTTGGGTGGTTCTCGCCGCCTTGGCCGCATCCCACAGGGTTTCACCGGGCCGAATCCGCCGGATCACCAGACCGGGGCCGCCCTGCTCCGGGGCTTCCTCCTGCCATTCGCCGCCCAGTACCTCAGAGATATGGCTTTCTCCAAAGGAATCCGCCTCCAAGGTACCGCTGACCCGCAGCTCTGCCCCGTCGCCGCCGGTGGATGGGGTCACATGGAGATCGTCCACCCCAATCTGGAACCGGCACTCCTCCGCCGCCCGGGAAGCGGACTCCAGCTTGGCCTCTGCCGTGCCGCCATGAAGCGTGCCCTGATTGTCCTCCCAGAGTGCGCCGATGGTCACAGGCACGGTAAACGTCACCGCCTCCCCTTCCCGGCTATGGGTCCCCTCTCCGGCCAGACAGGTGCAGTAGATCACCCGCTGGATTTCGCCGCTGAGATTTCCCCGGCCCACCGGAGAGAAAAATTGCCGATCCAGCAGCGAACGATAGCGCCGTTCCTCCGTCTCCGGAGTCAAGGAGCCCTGGAGGCTGTAGGCGTCCGCCACATAGCCCAGCTCCCGCCGCGCCCAGACCTTTGCGGTGGTCAGCAGCTGGAGGGTGACATTTACCCCGCCGCCGTCCAGTGTGGGCTCCACATCCGCACCAGTCAGGCAGCTTGTCAGCTGGAGCTCATCCTCCTCGCCGCAGTCCCCCAGGTCGATGTACTGAGAAAAGGGCAGCGTGGCCGTGCCGGTGGTAAATGCACCGTCGCCGTTTTGGTAGAGTAGCCGAAGCTCCGCCTCCCCTTTCAGCACGGCGCGGGTGCCGGTCAGCCGCGCGTCCGTATGCCGAAGCGATGCCTGTACCCCCGCCAGCTGCCGGATATTGCCCGTCGGAGAGAACTGCACCGTGTCCTCTACGGTGTAATTCTTCTCCCCCAGGGCTCCAAGGCAGCGAACCGGAAGGATTTTCCGCTGCATGCAGACGTTCTTCTGGGCGCATCCGGTGATATGTTCCTCCTGCCGCCGCTCCCACAGGGTAATCTCCGCCGAAATGGCCGCACGCAGCATCACCTTTCTGGGATTCACCAGATGCCCGTCCAATTTTCGAAGGTGAATGCAGACCTCCGCCTCCATGCCGGGCTGGATGTTGGCATGCTCCAGCCGAATACTCATGGGGATATAGGCCTCCACCACCTCGGGGGCCGCATCCTCCTGGGGCTGCACCAACGCCATGGCGCTGACCCCTGCGGAGATCGTCAGCCGCCCCTCCGTCAGCTCCTTTCCCCGGAGAAATGCCATTCCTCCGGAAAACAGGACCTGCGCCGCATCCGGGCAGGAATCCGGCAGAATCACTTCCGCAGTTTCCTCTGCCATTTTCATCTCCCGGAGCACCTGCCCAAGACAGGTGGCTTGTTCCGTTAAAAACTCCAATTTCATGGTTGCTACTCCCTCCCCGGAACCACAGGCTCCGCTATTCAGAAGCAGTATATTCGCCTGTCCCGTGAGATATGCCATTCCGCTGCGGCTATTTCAGCAGAATGCACCCCACAATCACCGCCGCTGCGCCGATCACCAACGGACACAGCCCGCTTTGCAGGATCACCGCTAAAATCATCCCTGCCCCAAAGGCCATCAGTGCAAGGCCCAATGCTTCCCGTTTTCGAATCATACAAAACGCCCCCTGCATACTCTATGCAGGAGGCGTTGGGAATGTGCAATTTATCCGGGATTGTTAGAGCGAATAAAATAGCAGCAGCCGTCTGTAAACCGGAGCTCCACCGGGTCATTGATCCACTCGTTGCTGACGGTCAAGCTGTCGCCCCGGAAGGTGTCGCGGCTTTCCAGGGGATATTTGGCCCCGCGAATGGTAATTCCCCGCATCACCCGGTCAATGGGAATCAGGGAGAAATAGGTATAGCCGTTCTTGGGCACCAAATGATCGCCCGGGGCTAAAAACTCAATGGAGTTCCAGGGATCGAGAATCTTACCATGCACGCCGTGACCCGCGGCGGTTTCCAGCAGGCCCAGGGCCGACAGATGATGATCCTGCCGCCCGCCGGTGCAGCCGGTAAAGATTATCTCTTTTGCGCCCCGATCCAGCGCCGCTTCATAGGCCGCCTGCAAGTCCGTCCAGTCCTTTTCGGCAGGGAGCGAAATGCATTCCATACCGGGCAGCGCATGACCGCCGGAATCGCTGTCGCCAACGTAAAGCGCCGGCGTAAAGCCCGCGTCCAGGGCACATTGAATGCCGCCGTCCGCCGCGATCACCAGGTCCGCCCATCCGCGATAAGGCTGTAAAAAGTCCCAGCTGGCACAGGGCATGGAACCAAAAATCAGGACTTTTTGTGCTCCCATTCCTTATACTCCTTTATCTTCTCATAGAGCCGTACATAGCTGGCGTGGCGGGTTTTGCCGATTTTCCCCTGCTCCAGCGCCTCCAGCACCGCGCAGCCCTGCTCTTTCACATGGCTGCAATCGTCAAAGCGGCACCCTCCCAAATAGGGCCGAAACTCCGGAAATGCCCGGGCCAGACTGTCGGCGGTGCCCAAGTCCATCATGTCGGTATCAAAGGACGAAAAGCCCGGGGTATCCATAATTCTGGTGCCATCGGGCAGGGTAAACAGCTCCACATGCCGGGTGGTATGCCGTCCGCGGCCCAGCTTATCGCTGACCTCGCCGGTTTCCATCTGGGCCTCGGGGTACAGGGCGTTGAGCATGGTGGATTTTCCCACGCCGGAGTTTCCGGTAAAGGCAGCCAGCTTCCCCTTGAGGCGCTGACGAACCTCCTCTACCCCCAGTCCCGTTTCGGTGCTGGTGCGAATTACCGGAATGCCCGCCTGCTGATAGATGGCATAGAGCTCCTCCGCTGGGTCCAGGTCACACTTGGTCAGCAGCAGCAGGGTGTCCACCCCCTGGGCCGCCGCAATGGCCGCCACCCGGTCAATGAGGAACGGCTCGGTGATGGGGTTCACCTGGCAGCCCATCATCACCAGCACATCCACATTGGCAACCGCCGGGCGGATAAAGCTGTTTTTCCGGGGCAAAATCTCCTGCAAATAGCCGCTGTCGCCGCTGGGCTGAAACACTGCCCGATCACCGACCAGCGGGGTAATGCCCAGCTTCCGGAGCTTTCCCCGGGCCCGGCAGCGGACAATCCCACTGCCGGTATCCACATCATAAAAGCCGCTCAGGGCGCGGATGATGGTTCCGCTGTTTTGTTCACTCAAATTCATGCCTCATTCTGTAGGAGCTGCCGGTACTTCTTCAGAAACCACAGGAGATTCCTCCGGCGGCTCAGGTGTCGGCGTTGCGGGAGTTGGGGTTGCGGGAGTGGGGGTAGCCGGGGTCGGCGTTGCGGGAGTGGGCGTCGGCGTGGGTGTCTCCTCCGGCTCCTCCGAAGGCGAGGGAGAGGGCTCTTCCTGCCGTCCCAGCGAAACCTTAATGCTCACCACCGTGTTCTCCGGCACCTCGTTGCCGCTCTTGATGCTCTGATAGAACACCAGTCCC
>CAVJLG010000100.1:0-10969 GCA_963650135.1 Barnesiella intestinihominis
CAGTAAAAGCGGGTCTTACCGGCACCGGAACCGCCCACCACCAGCACATTGAGATTGCGCCGGTGGCGATGGCTGTCCAGCCCCAACCGCACCTTCTGGGTCAGCAGGATATTCTGGCTGTACTGCCGTTCCCGGTAGCGGCGGCAAATGCTTCTGGGGTTGCCCCATTTTGCACTGCCATGTTCCTCTCCGTTGCGAGTATTCTTCTGGGAGGACAGGACGATTCTCGCCGCAAGACCATAGACAGCAAGGCAGATTGCTACCGTCCGAGTTGTATCGGGAACAATAACGAACCTAAAAGGATGCGCCATAGCCTGTTGCAGCGCTGCCACAATTCCGGCTAACCCCTGTCCCATATACGGAGCCAAATGCAGTCCCAGCCACCCAACCGGCGGGATACCCAACAAGATAAGCCACAAGCGGCCTGTGGCGTTGGGCTTCATCGTGCCTCCTGTTCCTGACGGCTGGTGCGGGCAATCAGGTCGATCCGAGCCTTTTCTGTTCGATCCAACAGGGTTCCAAGGCCGGTGCGAATCGTCTCCAGGTGCTTTTTCAGCTCCCGGTTGTTGCAGCCCCGGAGTATTATCCCCACATCCTGAAAGCTGTAATTCTCCGGCTGGATGGCATAATGAGCGCAAAAGGCATAGGAAACACTTCTGGCATAAAGAGCGTGAAGCGGCTCCGTAGGAACGTAATCCCGCTGGAATTTGCTGAGTTCCCCGTGGGCCAGCGCCAGAGATAACGTAGCGATTGCTGCCTCCATGGACATACCTCTGCCAATCTGCACCTTCGGTCCATCCGGCACGAACACAGCGCCGCCGCTGCGCTGGATTACCTCCACCGGGCACACTGGGCGCATAAGCATGGCATGGAGCGTCTGCCGGAGGTCTGCCTGTTCCGGCTTTGATACGGCATCGGTCTGGGTGATGTCATAGACCTGCTGAACGGCAAACTTGGTGGCGGTGGAGCCGTTTGACCGCTGGTAGGTTCCATCGGGGATCAGAATGGAAATGGGCTGCTGCCCGGACTGCACCGTTACTCCATCCGTCTGCCAGTCCGCAAAGGTGCGGTAACGGGTCGCTGCGGGGTACTGCACTGCCATAAGGATGGCATTGTTGACGCTGAGCTGCGGAAACCGCCCCTGCATTTGCAGATAGCGGGGCAGCGTCTCCGGCTCCATGGGAATCCGGTCTAAAAACTGCTGGGTGGTTTCATATAGTGCTTGGCACCGGGCGTCCGGCTGATAATTCGTTTCTGCCATTGGTTATCGTTCCTCCTTGATAATTGTTTTTTCAATGTGAAGCTCTGTCTGCACCTCCACGCCGTCCTTCTGAGACTGGCGTATCTTCTGGAGTGCGGCCCGGACAGAGGGACGGGATTCAGTAGCCGTATTGCTGGGCATAGAGCCACGCCCGGACGGAGCGGAGTTTTCCGTCTGGGCCATAGTAGGGTTTTTCTGCTCTTTCTCCGGCGGCGTCAAAATCTGCTCCAGCAGCGCTTCGCTGTCAGCAATCTCCTTGTCAATGGGTTCTACCTCAGCTTGGGCTGTCTGAGATACGGTACCCAATCCCAGACGCTCTACAATTCGGCTGAGCTTGGCGGCATCCTCCGCCCGGACCAAAATGTCTGTTACGGCGCTGGGTGTCTTGTCCTTCAATGCACAGTAGAGAACGCCATAGCGCTTTGCCTCCTGTGCAAATTCTTTGAGTCGATCCGGCGGGATGGAGAATACCGTCAGCTCCTTGCCGGATTTCAGCAGCGCCCGCAATGTGGTGTGGCCTCTGGTTTTCTGCTCGGCACGGTTCAGCGCCATTAGCATTGCAGCTAGATGCTCTGCGCCCTTTCCGGCGAGTTTTAAGGTGTATTCCATCCCTTCGATGGAGTACCGGACAATCTGTTCAGCGGCCTGTCCGCTGGTATCCATGGGGTTGCGCCTCCTTGTCCTGTGTTGTGGTTTGTATTTTTTCAAGGGTTTCGGTCATGTGGACTGACCGGGTCTGAATCTGTTTACATAGCCTCACCTCCCTTCGCAGCGGCTTCATTTCACTCGTTAGCCGGTCAATTTCAAGCTGAATTGCAGCCGCTTTTTCCGGCTCTGTTTCCCGGCGGTGCTGGGTGTAGAGCCGATTTCGCTGCCGGGTCAGCACCTTGATTTCTTCCTCCCGGCGCTCCAGAAATGCAGAAAGCTGCACATCCGTATCCAGGCGATAGGTGTGCAGCAGTCTGATTGCTTGTGTGTAGTTGTCTAAATGGCGGAGATCTTCCCGGAGAAGGAAGTGCATCTTCCGGGAAGATTGCGGATGCTTTTGGAATACGCCCAGCCGATAGCAGTAGTAGAGATACAGCCGCCGAAGGTGGGGCTTCTTCCGTTTCGGAAGGGGGCCGCGGAGGCGGTAATGCTTCCGTACTAAAACAATGGCTGGCTGTTTCTTCGCCGGAAGGAATCGTCCCAGGCGCTTCCGGATCTCCGACATGGAATACTGTTCGCCCAGATTCCGTTTCAGCCGAAAGAAGCGCTCCTTTCCCGGTGGACGAACAGATAAGTCCTGCCCGATTTTGTATGCGTATCCCATGGCTTTCAGGGCATGAAAAAATTGCTGCTCCGTTTGGGAAACAGCAATGGCATGGTCGATATCTGATTGAATGAGGCTGCGCCATGTGGGTGCGCCACGTTTTTCTACGGTAATTTCTCCGTGATGGCGGGTGGCTCCCTGCCGGGGATGCTCAATGACGGAGAGCCCGTATTCCCGGCATAGCCGGTCTGAACCCTCCCGCATCCGGTGGAGAAAGGCTGCATCCGAATGAAAGCGCTTGCCGTCCAAAAAGGATACGGAGTTCAGTACAAAATGGTTGTGCAGATGCCCACGATCCAGGTGGGTGGCAACCACCACCTGGAACCGCTCTCCCCAGAGTTCATTTGCAAGCTGCACCCCGATTTGATGCGCCTGCGCTGGTGTCACCTCCCCAGGCGCAAAGGACTGGTAGGCGTGATATGCAACGCGCCCGCCAGTCTTTCCAAAGTGCTTTTTAACGGTATTCATCTCTGCTGCTGCCGTGTCCGGGAAGCAGTTCAGCCCAGATACATAGGTTTTTGCGTCCGTTTTCTGTTCGTTGACGATGTACTTGAGGACGCTGGCAAGATGGCCCTTGGTGGGCCAGATTTTTGTAGTGGCCATAGGTGCTCCATAAGTAGGTTTTTCGGCACATATATAGATCAGTCAAACAACCTAATTTGAATGATTTCTGAGCCAGCGTTTGTAAAAGAACAACATCACACCTGCATATTCTGGATATTCCTGCTGCTTCTCTATCTCTTCAACTAATTTCTGTACAGCGGAAATAGAACATTTATTTTTGATGTGTAGTCTTTTTAGCGTCTCTGTACAGCTATGGTAAACACGCTCTCTAGCTATCGTCAGCTCAGATTCTTTCCCATTTAGGCAAAGGACGTTGTTGATATCATCATCAATTTGATCCTTTTGAGACTTATCATTCCATTTGGATGCATCGAAGTAAATAGTACCATTACTTTCATAGCAAATACAATCCATCATGGCTTCCTTCCGTGGATCAATTGTAATGCGACGTCCACCTTTATTATCATCACAGCAGGAACAAACCCGCCGACCATCGGAATAATCGCCACTACACGAGCCTAGAAAATTTGTGTACTCTATCGCAGTATCACGGGCCTCGCTCAATGGAAACCAATGTTCTATTTTTACAGCGCCTGTATTGGGTAATCGTCGCATGCAATATGCACACAAATAGTGCTGTTCTTTGAGTAACGATGCGCGAATTTGTTCTTTAGGCAGCTGGTCAAAATAGCCCCGTAGTGTATCTCCATACCCTTTCTGCTGGGATTTTTCTACCGGCCTAGTCACAGGGATTTCTTTCCACTGTGGATCTCGCTTTATTTCCGATATTTTTAGTGCTACACTTCTGGGAGGTGGCCCCTTTTTTATATATATCATAGAGTAACCTCACAAATCAACCGCAAGTGTTTCCAAATCATAGGTGGACTGCGCTTCAATAACAGCTGGATTGTTACATCCGAATTGCTCCTTTAATTCATTGAGGATCACTTTCGCTCTATTCAATTTGCCAGCATTCACCTCGTGTTCAAAACTACTAACAAGGGAGCTAAGTTCATCTGGAACACTCTTAGTCGACTGTCGCGTTTCGAGAATGTCATCTACAGAATAAGCATATGCATGAGGAAGATACTGAACTTCTTCATCTCCATGTAACGCAATTAAATTAGCATTTTTAGCAGAAGAAATAATTATAGGCGAATGTGTAGCTAGTATAAATTGCACCTTGGGGAACACCTCATGTAGCGCATCAACAACACGCCACTGCCACGTAGGATGGAGATGCATATCAATCTCATCAATCATCACAATCCCTGGAACTTTTTGATAGTCGTTGATTGACGGATTCAATTGTGCTAGCCGAAATGCCATATCCATAATCATCCACAAGAGGGACTGATAGCCCGCACTCATATAATCAATAGGAACAGCCCGACCACCTTCTTGATAGACTAAATCTTCTCGCTTGCGAGAATAGTATACTGTCGGAGTTGAACTCGCACCAGTCATTTTTGCCATAAATGTAGAAACAATATTCTTAAACAGTTCATATTCTTTAATAGGTTTCTCCGCATGAAATGCTTCTAGCTCCATATCAAGGCACCAAGATTTCATCGCCTTTAAATCAAGATTATCATCTAAGCACCCAATATACCCGCAGATACGGTCATCTAGCTTGTTCTTACTCTTGACTCCATAATTCTCCTTCTTAGGTGGAGCTAGCCGTTTGATACTATAATAACACATGAATGGGAGTGTCGAGCCCATGTCATTGCATATCCGAGCTGCATACTGAGCAATTTCTTTTCCTAAATAACGAGTCCTGGACTTTGAGGTATTATCTCGTCGTATAATCTCACCATGTCCCACTTCATTGTCTAAACGAATAGTTGAAGTAATGGATGCAGAAAAATACTCTTTTCCGGCTGAAACATCCCCCAGTACATGTGTATCGAACCGAATTTGATTTGCATCGATTCCTTTCTTGGGTACATTGGGGATTCCGTTGAAATAATCACTAAGCGCTATAGACAATGCTTCAAGAACAGATGTTTTGCCAACACCATTTCCGCCCAGCAGGATATTGATTCCCGGCTGAAATGTAATAGAAAGGTCGGAAAACTGTTTGAAATTTTTCACCTCAATGTTCTTAAATTCCATACTAAACCTCCCGCGTATTAATAAAAAGGGGAATATATCTCGATGCTGTTTCGACGTTTAAATGTAGTGTAAACGAAAACTTTTTAATAAGATTTCACTTTTCTAGCATATCATAATAATTCTCAAAACTCAACTAATCTATACAAGTCATATTACGCAAATTAGAGCAATAATAAATCAAGCCGGGCACATGCAGAAGATTCTTTCATTACTTGCTGTATTATTCATTTATTCTCCTCGACCAATTCAAAAGGCTCGCGCAATAATTTCAAATATTTGTATTTATTATATCAAATCAGGGATGTCCTTTCAATATGCACTTATTAATTTAGTGGGCTTCCAGTTATGGTGGTAGATTTCTTCACTACTTTATCCCCTGTATCTATGGTTCTATTATAACCTTGTTTATTTCTTGAACCGTCCGACGAAATAGATTTACTACTTCATCATAGTGTTGCACATCAATCACCCCCAGCGCATGCGCCTTCCTTGCAATTTGATTCAGGTTATTCCCGCAGTAATAGAGCTGCCGCATCATCGGATAGAAATCCGGTGGCGGCAGCTCTTTCGGCTGAAATCCACAAATAAGCTGGCGCAAAAATGCGGCCCGTGAAAGGCCGCATTTCGCCGCTTGCGTACTGAGCTTTTCCAGCTCGTCATTGCTGAGCCATATCTGAATCAGGTTGTTTCTTTTTCGCATACTGCCTCCTTTGGTCGGGGTTTCAGGGGGTTCCCCTGACAAGTGCCTTTGTGGTATTACAAAGGCGTTGCTTGCTATACTTATTGACAGATCTGCTATTTCTATCTGCTCCTATAGGATGCCGAGCTAGTGTAGCAAATGGCATCTCAATAGTTTTCGCTTTTTTATACCAGCACAACTACCCTAGAGGTTAATTTATGTTGGGCTTAAACACATATATACTATTAGGAACGCCCTTCATAACGCCCCAAACCGTACACCTATATATAAAACTTGGAAATTTGCTTGAATCGCACTAATATAGAAGATGCGGATTCATTAGACAATATTTTCCTGGTTGGATTTTATGTTGAAGATAGCGCGGTATTTGATGAAATTGTCATGCCAAAGCTCTCTGGTCTGATTCCAGATGGTTTGTCGCGGATTTCTTTACAAACCAAAATAGGGCTACTTGCGGTATTAACGCAAAACAAAAAGTTGGGGTTGCTTGAGTATGTTTTGGATTCCATTCCAGATATGCAAAGCATTAACTCATTACTTGCTCACGATATTTACAAATGTCTGTTCGGCATTTCCAACACTGCATTCGAAGCAGATATCCATGGTCAAGAAGTAACAAGTGATCTGAGCCTTGTTGAAAGAATAGCTGATCGATTTATAAAGGCAGATATTCAAAAACGAGATTTTTTGCAAATAAGACTATTGTGCGCATCTGCAAATCACATGGAGCTCAGTGCGCTTAAGTACTCAAAAGAATTATTTGCATATACTCATGACCCGCAAATAGCACGGAATATTGTAGGCCGGCTTTATGAGCGCAATGAAACAAACGCCAAAGAGTACGAGCCCTACTTGTCTGTTCTGACAAAATTGGACGAACCTAACATGTGTATTACTGCTGCTTTTGCAAAAATGAAATTGGGATATTTTGATGAAGCAGATTACTATGCGTACAAAGCTATTTACCTGTTAGATGGTTTAGATGACTTCGATGTATACAAGGGATGTTTTAACTTCTACACCCTGTCGTTGCCGCGTCTTAAAGAAAAGATGCAAAAAAAGGTTATCTCGGCCAACATGATCGTCACACTTGAAGCTCAGGGAGTAAAAAGAATCTTAGCACTGGACTCCGAGGATGACTTTGGAGATAGTAATAATCACAGTCTTATGGTTGAACATATTGGAAGAACGGATCCCATATACATTAAGTTGATAGGAAAGGGGAAAAAGTATGTTCTGTCCCTTCATGGTAAAGACTATGAAGTTGTTGATTTTGATTCAAGAGAGGTATTTATCGGTAAATATGTATATCAGAAGGTTCAAGAGCATCCAGAAGAATTCACTGGAACTGTTTTGACAATTTCCACAGAAAATGCAACTGAAATGATTAAACAGCTTCTTACTATACATGATCAAAAAGAGCAGCTGAAAGATCTTCTTGATGCATACAACTTTAGTGATTTGGGTATCCCTATTGATTTCTTCATCCATGGAAACTATGAAAAATATATTGATGTACAACGATATCTACTATATACAAAAGACCTAGCATATTATGCGGGAGAACCGTGCTATGACTATCTAGCAAGTGAAAAATTCATACCAGCCTTGTCCACTTTGGTTTTACTGGCCACACATGGGTGGCTTGATACACTTGATTGGCTAAATAACCAAATTATTATTCCGACCAGTTACATGACATTTTTTAAGGAACAATATGCCACAGTGATAGGGATACAAGAAAATTCTCCTGGCTCCCTAGTTCCTCTAGATGACGGTAAACTCACTATTGTCGCGCCTGATAAGAAAATCCCCCAAATATGGGAAACGCTAATTGACAAATGCCAAAACTATCCTAATGAAGAGGTATCAGATGAAGAACGTATTACATATGAGGTTCTGGAAGGGTATACCTGGGAAAGAGTATTTGCAAGAGCCCATATAAATACAATTCAGCTTGATGCATTGATTGTTGCAGAACGTGAAAATGGGACTTATTTTTGTGATGATCTATTTTTTCGAAGAATTGCCAAACTTAAAGGAATAAGAACTATTAACTTTGCCACATTGCTCGGTGGGCAAATGAATCTTGATACAGTAATGCCGATTATTATGGAGTTATCAAAGACTAATTACGTGTATACACCATTTAAGTTTAGAAACTCCAAAGAAAGGCAACAGCTGATACACAATTTACTGGAGGGTGAGAAGAAACGTGCTTGCTACGCTGATTTCTTTAATACTGCGATTATGTTCTAGGGCAGGTATAACAGGCATTGGCGACAGTAGGAAAGCGACAATTAAGGAAAGCTCTAATACATCGGAGAATGTATAAATCGGGCTTGAAGCCTAGCAAGTTCCAGAGGGGAACAGCTTAATACGCTGTCCCCTCTATTTTTTTGAACGACTCTCGCTATGCATATTAAACACTTAACCGAAACCAGAAGGTTAGTTGAGAATTTAGATTATTGTAATATGCCTGGTTACCTGGTCAAAGGTATCTCTTTTTCTGGTACGTCTTCCCCTGTTACAGCGTCAAGTATAGCGCTATTCTGTTGATCCATATTGAGCAGGCTATTCAGCTCTTGCAGCCGAGCTGCTTTCTCCCGCAGCTCCTGCTCCCTCGGAAACTCCTTTTCCGCCTCCTGCTTTGCCGTCCGCATCTCCTCCTGGGTGGTTTCCAGCTGCCGTTTAGCATTGGTCAAACGGCCCTCTAAGCCGTCCAGCAGGTTGTCAATGCGCTGGAGATTGCCCAATGCATCATTGCCTAGAGATACTGGATATCTGAGCTGCCGGTGCAGGATGATCTGGAACTCCTTCTGAAACGAATCAAATGCAAGTCCCATAGAAAAACCACGGTAGCTGCCCAGTGGGGCTTCTTCTACCGTGGTTTTCCGCTCGCAGGCTGCCAAAATAGCAGTACCTGCGGGCTTTTTCTCTGTATAAGTAATGCCGTCGATTTCCATGGGGCTGAGCATTCCCGGCTCTGCTGTAGCTGTTGCCTTCACTTGCTGGAGGTCATCGGTCAGGCTTTGGATTCTCTGCTCCAGCCGTTGAATCTCTGCTGGAAAGTAGCGGTGCAGCTGATTCTCCAGATTATATTTCTGGCTGAGAAAGCTGCTTCTCAGCAGCGTCAGCCGGGACACCGCCACATCCAAATCCATCTTCTCCTTTATGAGCGGATTACCTGTGGTCAGGGCCTTGATCTCCGCATAGCTCATGGTCATTTCGTCCGCCTCCTCCATAGTGCGGGAGGGCACTTTAGAAATCATGATCTGCGAGATAAAGCGTTGTTTCGTTTCAATAATCTGCCAATTATAGGAATCGAACGTTTCTTTGGTCACATAACGGTAGATGTCCACCTGGTCGTTTAGATTGCCCTGCCGGATGATTCTTCCGCTGCGCTGCTCCAAATCAGAGGGCCGCCAGGGACAGTCCAGGTCATGGTTTGCCGCCAGCCTTGTCTGCACATTGGTTCCGGTGCCCATCTTGGAGGTACTTCCAATCAGCACCCGGACTTGCCCGGAACGCACCTCTTGAAATAGCTTCTTCTTTTTCACGTCCGTGGGCGCTTCGTGAATATAGGCTATTTCCTCCTTGGGGATGCCCATTTCGGTGAGCTTGGAACGGAGATCGTCATAGACATTAAAGCTGCCATCGAAATGTGGGGTACTCAGGTCGCAAAACACGATCTGGGTGCCCCGCTGGTCTGCGGTTTTCTCCCAAATGTCATAGACATTCTTGGCGCAGGCTGCTGTTTTGCTGTGTTCATCGTCCGGCAGCATGGGATTCATGAGTCGCTGATCCAGCGCCAGCTTTCGCCCATCGCTGGTGATCTTGAGCATGTTGTCCACGGCGGCGTCCACCATCTTATTCCGCACCTTATCCGCGCGGGCGGACAGCTCCTTGACCATAGCCCGCTGTAACTCCGACGGCTCCAACTGCTCCACATGGTAATTGGCCTTGGGAACCGGCAGCTTCAGCATCTCTGCGGTCTGAATATCCGCCACCAGCCGGAACATATAAATCAGCTCCGGCAGGTTATAGAACCGGGCAAACCTGGTCTTGGTACGGTAGCCGGTACCCTCCGGGGATAATTCCATGGCCGTCACCGTCTCACCGAAGTTCGCTGCCCATGCGTCAAAGTGCTGGAAGCCGTAATACTCCAGCGTCTTAGACTGCAAATACCGCTGCATGGTGTACAGCTCCACCATGCTGTTGGAAATTGGGGTGCCAGTGGCAAATACAATACCATGCCCATCGGTCAGCTCGTCGAGATATTGGCATTTGAGATACATATCGCTGGCCTTCTGGGATTCCGTCTGAGAAATCCCCGCCACGTTTTGCATTTTACTGACTGCGGCGAGATTCTTGTATAAATGTGCTTCGTCCACCAGCAGCCGATCCACGCCCAATTCCTCGAAGGTAATGACATCATCCTTCCTGCTCTGATCGTTGAGCTTCTTTAGCTTCACCTCGATGCTCTTTCGGCTGCGCTCCATCTGTTTGATGGTGAACCGATCCCCACCGGCCTGTTTTGCCTCAGAGATGCCCTGTACAATGTCCTCAATCTGGCGTTCCAAGAGCATGGTTTGCCGCTCCTTAGACAGAGGAATCTTCTCAAACTGACTGTGCCCAATGATCACAGCATCGTAATCCCCGGTGGAAATCCGGCTGCAAAAGGTCTTGCGCCGTGCTGGAGTGAAGTCCTTCTCGGTAGCCACCAGAATATTGGCGGCGGGATAGAGCGGAAGGTATTCGCTAGCCCATTGTCCGATCAGGTGGTTGGGTACCACCACCATGGATTTGTGGCAGAGCCCCAGCCGCTTGCTCTCCTGGGCAATGGCAACCAGCTCAAAGGTCTTGCCGGCCCCCACGCAGTGGGCCAGCAATGTATTCCCGCCATAGAGCGCCCGCGCAATGGCGTTCTTCTGGTGGGGGCGCAATGTGATCTCTGGATTCATCCCCGGAAAGATCAGGTGAGAACCGTCATATTCTCTGGGGCGCAGATTGT
>CAVJLG010000101.1:0-9442 GCA_963650135.1 Barnesiella intestinihominis
CCTCTAAATTTCGGGAAGCATCCATGATGGAATGTTAATTGTTCAATTCAATGAAAGTGTCCAGATAATTGGGTACATATCAAAGCGTAAAAACGATATTTGCGTGTTGTTTCATGGCGACCTCCTAGAACTGAAAATAGATAAAGGGATTAAAGCTGCCGGAGACTAATTTCATATAGGATGCCAACAGCAAGATAAGAGCGAACAATTTTGGACTCCAGATCAATAGCACCTGGCATAGGGGGCTACCCTTTTGCTCCAAAGCGGACTGGAGCCACTGCTTGACCGGCATGCATGCAATCAGTGCGCAGATCCATTCAGGCCAGTATTCCAGCAAATAGTATATTGCGGCGCTGGCTTGGATTCCGCCGCCGAGGCCCAGCATGGATTTGAGGAAGGCCCATGCATTGCAGAGATTGCTGGAACGGAAGAACACCCAGCTGATGATTACGATCAGCATGGTATAGCCCCAGCGGATGGGAGCGGGCAGCTTCTCCAGAATCCGGCCCCAGAGAAATTTTTCGCCCAGCAAGAATACAAGGAACCACGCGCCCCAGACTACGAATGTCCAGGATGCGCCATGCCAGAGTCCGGTTAGCAGCCAGACAATGGTGAGATTGCGAATATTTTTTAACCGGGAGCAGCGGTTGCCGCCCAGGGGAATATAGAGATAATCCCGGAACCAGGAGGAAAGGGAGATGTGCCACCGCCGCCAGAATTCTGTGACGGTTTTTGAGATATAGGGATAGTTGAAGTTTTCGAGAAAGTGAAAGCCAAACATCCGACCAAGACCGATGGCCATATCAGAGTAGGCGGAAAAGTCAAAATAGATTTGAAGAGTATAAGCCAGTGCGCCGATCCATGCCAGACCTGCGGGGAGCGTTGCAGCGGCATAACCATAGACGGCATCGGCAACCTCACCCATGGCGTTGGCGAGAAGCATCTTTTTGCCCAAACCAAAGCAGAAGCGGGTCAGGCCCTCGGCAAAATCCGCGAGATTTTCCTGACGATGGTCGATTTCCTCAGCAATGGTGGTATAGCGCACAATGGGCCCTGCTACCAGCTGTGGGAATAGCACAACATAGAGCGCAACCTTACAGGGATTCTTCTGGACAGTGGCTTGCTCTCGATAGACATCGACTACATAGCTCAGCCCCTGGAAGGAATAGAAGGACAGTCCTACTGGAAGAACAATGGACACCACCGGAATGGGAAGCCCCAGGGCGCTTAGATTTTCAGAGAAGAAGCCTGCGTATTTAAACCACCCCAGCAGTCCGAGACTGATGACCGCAGCGGCAATTACTCCGAATCTTTTGATGGAGCGTGTACGTCCCATGCCGCAAAGCAGGCCGCATAAATAATCCGTTAGAATTACTGCGAGCATTAAAAGCAGGTAGCGAACGCCGCTGCATGCATAAAATACAAGACTCGACAGCAATAGAACGGTATTTTTATATCGCCGCCAGCTTTTAGGGACGATAAAATATGCGATTAGAACAACAGGCAAAAAATAAGCTAAAAATGTAATGCTGCTAAAAACCATAGGCAAACCACTCCAAACAACATGCTTGTGCAAAGCATACTACAACAATATTAAAGAAATTATATCATAAGGTTGCCAAATTTGCAAAGCATTCCAAAATGATTTGCTTTTTCCAAAATAACGTGATATAATCGGTATATACCGAAAATAAAGAGGCGATGCCAATGGCAAGACCCCAGCGATGCCGCAGAATTTGCGGAATGCCCCAGGTTCGTTCCTTTTGCCCGGCCCAACAGCAGGGGGAGCAGCCGATTCTTTTGACGCTGGATGAATACGAGGTGATTCGTCTGGTGGATTTAGAAGGGAAGAGCCATCAACAATGTGCGGCGCAAATGGACATTTCCCGTTCCACGGTGCAGGAGATTTATGAGAGCGCCCGGAAGAAAATTGCTGCCTGCTTGGTGCATGGGCGGCAGTTGGTGATTTCCGGGGGCAATTATCGAATCTGCGGCGGGCAGGAGATGGGTGGGTGCGCCCAATGCTGCCGTCAAGGGGCGACGTATCCCATTGCGGCGCAAACCAATGAATCAGAACAAGGAGATTTAACCATGAAAATTGCAGTGACTTACGAAGACGGACAGATTTTTCAGCATTTCGGCCATACAGCCCAGTTTAAGATTTATGAGGTGGCAGATGGCAAGGTGGTAAGCGCACAGGTGGTGAGCACTGGCGGAAGCGGGCATGGAGCACTGGCGGGCTTTTTGATGCAGCAGGGGGTTACCGCCCTGATCTGCGGCGGCATAGGAGCTGGGGCCCAGGCAGCGCTGGCCAATGTTGGCATCACCTTGTATGGCGGCGTCAGCGGCAGTGCAGACGAGGCGGTTGCGGCACTGCTCAGTGGCAATCTTGGCTATAATCCCAATGTCCAGTGCAATCACCATAGCCATCAGGGCGGCCACGACTGCGGCAATCACGGCTGCCACGAATAAAGGGAATGAAAGCCGGCGGCGGGGCACAAGGCTCTGCCGCCGGTTTTGCACAAATTGGGGAAACCGCAAATCCGTGTATGTTGAGAAAGAAAAACGGTGACAACCATTTGTGCTCCATGGTTTGATTGTTGCGAATTGAACATTTTTTCTTTTCCTGTACTGGCCCATGGGGTATAATATAAAGTGGGATGAAAAATATCCCATAGCACAGAAAAAGGAGAAATGCAAGATGAAACGACTTTGTTCACTGGCACTGGCGGCAACTATGCTGCTGGGGCTGTTGGCGGGCTGCGGAGATGCGGCGACGTCTCAGCCTGCGGTGGAATCGGAGCAGCAATTCGTGGCCTCTGCGGCACCGGAGCAGCCCGAGACGGCAGCCTCTCAGGCGGAACCCCAGGAAAGTGCAGTAGAATCCACTCTGGAGGAGGCGTGGGACCCCAGCCTTCCCTATGGCAACGGCAAGGAAGAGGACTGGGACCCGGAAGCCATTGTAGCGGCCGTGGATACCAGCGCCAATCCTATTCAGTTCCCGCTGGATGAGCAGGAGGAGCTGTCCGTTTGGATGAGCATTCCGGATATGCTGCCCCAGGATCTGCCGGAGGGTATGGCAGCCCATCGGACGTTTATGGCAATGGAAGAGCTGACCAATGTTAAGCTGGATTGGACGGAGGTTACCACTACCCTGGCGGCAACCCAGTTCCAGCTGATGATTGCCGGCGGCGACTATACGGACATGATTTTCAACGCTTCGTCCATGTATAATACCGGTCTGTCCGGCGCGGTGGAGGACGACGTGTTCCTGGCCATCAACGATTATATTGAGGAGTATGCGCCCCGGTACTATGCGCTTGCAACTTATAATGAGGACAACTATCGGGCTTGCACCACCACCCAGGGCGACTTTGTGGCGTTCTTGGGCTTTGCAGACAAGAAGAGCTATGTGGACACCGGCTTTGTCATTCGTCAGGACTTCCTGGACCAGGTGAATATGGAGCTGCCCGAAACCTATGACGAGTATCACGATGTACTGACGGCATTCAAAAATCAGCTGAATGTATCCGAGCCTTTGTATCTGCCCGCCTCGGTAACCTTCAGCAATGAGTATCTGGTGGGCGGCTATGGCATTGCCGGTAAGCTGTTCTCCATGCCGATGAACTCCGACCCCTGGTATCAGGTGGATGGCGAGGTGCGCTATGGCATTACGCAGCCGGAGTATAAGGAATATCTGACCATGATGCATCAGTGGTATACCGAAGGTCTGATAAACCCTGACTTTGTATCCCTCAATGCCCGGGACTGCGAGACAGAGAAGGTCATTACCGACGATATCGGCGTGTTCCTGCTGGAGGGCATGGCGTTCACTACCCTGGACAGCTATGATAAAGAGAACCCCAACTGGGATGTAACCCCCTTGAAGGAGCCTGTGCAGGAGCATGGTGAAATCGTCCACTTTGCGCCGGAGCAGTCGCTGGTATCCGGCGGCGGTATCGTCCTGACCACGGCTTGCCGGGACATCCCCCTGGCGGTGGCTTGGAACGACATGTGGCTGTGCCATGACGCTGTGATGGCTGCCAATTATGGTCTGGAAGGGGAGAGCTACACCATGGTAAATAGCGAGCCCCGTTATACCGAGCTGGCCCTCACCGGACGGAATCTCCAGGTTATGTATACCAACTCCAACGTGGGCAGCATTACCTATCGGGACGCTCAGACCTATACCTATTCCGACCTACGGGTGGAGTGCTATGAAACCTGGTCCGAGACGCGAGACAGCCTGTATACCTATCCCTCCAATGCGGTAATGACCCAGGAGGAGAATGAGGAATACGCCCGAATCAATGCGGACATCCATACTTATGCCGAAGAGAATATCACCAAGTTTGTCACCGGCGAACAGGATATGTCTGAGTTCGATGCCTTTGTGGAGAACCTCAAGTCCATGAACCTCGACCAGGTAACCGCCATTAAGCAGGCGGCGCTGGATCGGTATTACGGCGTATAAATGACCAATTAACCCAGGTGCTGCTGCGGAATCGTGGCAGCACCTGAATTGCGTAATCGGAAGAAATTTCGGGTTTGTAATTTTAGAATGCTTGTGATATGATATGGATACAAACAATAGAAAGGACGTGGGTTCCATGGAGTTTGATTTTACGACCCTAAATACCGGCGGCGGCGTCCATCCCTTTGTAGCAGAACAGGGGATAACGGACCCCCGCATTATTAGCTATTCCGTGGCAGAGATGCGGCTGAATTTGGCACCGGCCATTACCGAGGGGATGCATCGCTGTGTTGATATCGGCTGCTTTGGCTATGCGCCCCCGGAAAAGGAGCGCTACGATCAGGCGGTCGTCCAGTGGATGAAGCAGCGCCACAACTGGGACGTGGATATGGCCCAGTGCACACAGACCACCGGCGTGGTAACGGCTATGGGCATTGCCATTCGCGCCCTGACCCAGCCCGGCGACGGCGTGATTGTGCAGACCCCGGTTTATCCGCCCTTCTCCAATACGGTAAAGAATAATGGCCGCACGCTGATTGAGAATCCCTTGAAGTGTGAAAACGGCGTATATACCATGGACTTTGAGGATCTGGAGCGGAAGGCTGCAAATGCCAAAATGCTGATGCTGTGCTCCCCCCACAACCCCGTGGGCAGAGTATGGACCAAGGAAGAGCTGAGAACCCTGGGAGAAATCTGCAAGAAGCATAACCTCTATGTGCTGGCAGACGAAATCCATTTTGATTTGGATTATGACCATCAGCACACGGTGTTTACCCTGGCGGCGCCGGAGATGGAAGACCGCAGCATCATCTGCACGGCGCCCAGCAAGACCTTTAACCTGGCGGGCAATGCCCTGAGCAATATTTTCATTCCAAATGCGGAAGTACGGGAGAAGTTCGTGGCCGATCAGAGCCTCCATTGCGGCCACTTCCTTGGTACCTTTGCCTATGCGGCGACCACTGCGGCCTATGAGGGCGGCGGAGAATGGCTGGATGCGCTGCTGGTGCATCTGCGCCACAATCGTCAGGTGCTGAAAGAGCGGCTTACGGCCATCATTCCGGGTGCAGTGTTCTCCCCGCTGGAGGGCACCTATCTCCAGTGGATTGACCTGAGCTGTATGGGCCTTTCCCAGGAGCAGCTGATGAAGAAGCTGTCGGATGCAAAGGTGTTTGTCAACGACGGCGCATCCTTTGGCACCGGCGGCGACGGACATATTCGCTTCAACATCGCCTGCCCCACCAGCGCCATTGAAGAGGCCATGGACCGGCTGGCAAAATAAAAAGAGTCAAAAATCCCCCGGACACCACACGGTGCTCGGGGGATTGATGGTTTATAGGCTTATTCGTCGTTTTTCACTTCGATGGGCTTGGCGTCCCGGTTGGCGTCATAAATCATTCTCAGGCCGTCCATGGTCAGCATTGCGTCGACAATGTTGATCTTGTCGGTCTGCTGGGCAATCATTCGGGACAGGCCGCCGGTGGCGATGACCTTGATGCCTTCGCAGTTCATCTCTTCCATCACCTGGCGAATCAGATACTCCATATTGCCCACATAGCCTGCTACAACGCCAGCCTGAATCTGCTCTACAGTGTTCCGGCCCAATACGGTCTGGGGCATTTGCAGCTCAACACGGGGCAGCATGGCGGTTCTCGATACCAGCGCATCCAGGCTGACCTGCAGGCCGGGGCCGATGGTGCCGCCCATATAAACGCCGTTTGCATCTACTGCGTCAATGGTGGTGGCGGTTCCAAAGTCCAAAATTACAAAGGGGCCGCCGTATTTCTCCAGCGCGGCGATGCAGTTAATGGCACGGTCTGCACCCAGCCGCCCAGTTTCATAGCAGCGGGGGGCGAATTTCAGCCCGGTGTCCACATCGGTGCCAACCACCAGGGGCTCCACGCCAAAATACTTGATGATGGCGCTGGTGACGGAATACATCACCTGGGGCACCACAGAGCCGATGATACAGGCCTTTAGATCCTCGGTTCGATAGCCAAATCGCTCAAAATAGGAAACGGCCAAAATTCCCAGCTCGTCAGAGGTGGCAGTGGAGTTGGTGGAGAGCCGGAAGGAGCCCAGCATGTCCTCTCCTTTATAAATTCCAAATACCATATTGGTATTGCCGATGTCAATGGTAAGCAGCATCGTAATGTTCCTTTCCGTCCTGCCGGTCCAGGGTGCAGTGAATGCCGTCCTGGTTCAGGGTAATGATTCCGTAGCTTCCCTGTTTAGCGGCACCGGGGTTCATAACCCAGAGCGCGCCTTCCTGAAAGCATTCGGCATAGTGGGTGTGTCCAAACAGCAGAATATCTGCCTGCTGCTCTTGGGCGGCGTAAATGGCGCGAAGATAGCCGGATTTTACGCCGTATAAGTGACCGTGGGTCATGAGAATTCGGGTGCCCTCCAGAGTTAGGAGCTTTGTGTAGGGGCCGGAAGCACCATAGTCGCAGTTTCCAGGTACATGCTCCATGGGGAGCGCTGGAAAGAGAGACTGCAATGCGAGAAAATCCTCCACGCAGTCGCCCAAATGGAGCACCTGATCCGGCTCACATCGTCGCATAGCGGACTCCATATAGGATATGTTTCCGTGAGAATCTGAAAAAATCAATAGCTTCATATGGATCTGTTCACCTCGGGGAATCTTCTGCATACAATGAGATAGCAGAACGTGTGCAGAAGGAGGTAATTCCATGCAACGAGATCAGGATGCGGCCCAGGCAATTCGGGCGCTGATGAATACGCCGGATGGAAAACGGTTGATGACCTTGTTGGGCTCTGACGGCGGGAAAGCACTTCGTGCCGCAGCCAGTGCCATGCAGCAGGGCAATGAAAAAAAGGCCCAGGAGAACATGGCACCGCTGCTCAGCAACCCGGAGGTACAGGCAATTCTATCGAACCTGAACCAGAGAATGCAAAATGGATGATCTAAACAATGCCATCCAAGGCTTTTTGGCGCAGCCGGGTGCCATGGAGCAGCTACAGCAAATGGCGCAGCAATTGGGCCTCCCGCTGCCGGAATCGGGCAATCCATCGGAACCGAGCGGCTGTGATCCGCCCAAGACGCCGGAAAAGCCGCTGCCCATTTCGCCGGAATTGCTGCAAGGACTCATGCAGGCCGCAGCAGAGGCATCCAAGCCCGATGAAACGGCGGCGCTGTTACTGGCGCTCAAACCGATGCTTCGACCCGAGCGGCAGGAAAAAGTAGATCGTGCGGTCCAGCTGCTGGGCCTGATGCGGGCGGTAAAAACAGCCGGAAACGTAATGGGGAAGGAGTGCCATGTATAATCCCTATTGCATGGAGCTAAAGCAGGTACTTACTCCCTGCAATCCGCCGCCGGAAAAGCGCCATACGAAGCTGCTTCCGGAACTGGGAAGCATCAAAGAGGATGACCTCTTATTGCTCCTTTTGCTGGTGCTGCTATGGTTGGACGGCGAGAAAGAGAAAAACCTGCCCTTATTGGGAGCGTTGCTCTATCTTCTGCTGTAAGCCCGGTGCGGATGCGCCGGGCTTTATGTGTTTATTTTCGTACGGTTTCGTCATGCTCCTTGGACGCTTCTTCTTCCGCCTGCTTTTGTGCATGGATCTTGTCGCTGCGGGTGAGAATGGCGAGGCCGATGCAGCCAATTACCACCACGGTGATGAGCACCATCAGGGCCTTTCCCGCACCGCTGGTGGCAACCTGGACGGCGAGAATGCCCATCAAAGAGGCGACCACATAGAGGATCAGAACGCTTTGGCGCTGATTGAAGCCGGAATCAATGAGCCGATGGTGAATGTGGCTTCGGTCTGCGTGCATGGGGGAGACATGGTGACACAGACGGCGGATGCAGGCAAAGCAGATGTCAAACAGCGGCACGCCCAGCACCAGAATCGGCACCACAAAGGAAATGACCGCATAGAGCTTAAACAGCCCGGACACCGCCATGCACGCCAGCATAAAGCCCAAAAACGTTGCGCCGGTATCGCCCATGAAAATTTTAGCGGGGTTAAAGTTGTAGGGGAGGAAGCCCAGGCAAGCACCCAGAAGGGTTGCAAGGATTACGGCTTCGTTGCCCTGGCCCAGCATCAGCGCGATAATGCCCATGCTGAGACTGCTGATGGAGCAAACGCCCACAGACAGTCCGTCCAATCCGTCGATGAAGTTGACGGCGTTGACAATGGCGACAATCCAGAAAATCGTTACCGGCACTGACATGACGCCCAGAGACAAATAGGGAACCCCGAGGAAGCCAAAGGGGTGAGAGATGTAGCGAATGACCACGCCCTGGGATACGGGAATGGCGGCGGCAATGATCTGAACCAGCAGCTTGAGCTTGGCATTTAGGTCATACTTGTCGTCTACAACGCCCAGCACCACAATCACCAGCGCACCGGCCAGCATGCCAAGAAACTGACGGCTTGGCTGGCACACAAACAGAGATACCAGAACGAAGGAAACGAAAATTGCAAGGCCGCCAATGGTGGGAATGGGGCGCTTGTGCATTCGGCGTTCATCCTTGGGGACGTCCACGAAGCCAAACTTGGGCGCCAATGCCTTTACCACGGGCGTTAAAACAAACGAGATCAGTGCAGCTGCAAGAACGGCGATGATTGCGGTGAGCAGCTGACGTTGGGTCGTCATGAAACCATCCTTTCTTAGCGCGCTACAAAGCCGACCTTTTTGTAGACCTTCCGCAATGTCTTTTCGGCAATGTAGGAGGCCTTTTCTGCGCCTGCTTTGTAAACACTTTCGAGATATGCTTTGTCTTTGAGAATTCTCTGGGCTTCGTCCCGAATGGGGCCGGTGACAGAAATGACTGCCTCGCCCACTGCGGGCTTAAAGTCGCCATAGCCCTTGCCCTGGAACTCTGCCTCGATTTCTGCATAATTCTTGCCGGTGCAGGCAGAATAAATCTCCATCAGGTTGGAGATGCCGGGCTTTTCCTGCCGGTCAAACCGAACGCAGGTTTCACTGTCGGTGACGGCAC
>CAVJLG010000102.1:0-9175 GCA_963650135.1 Barnesiella intestinihominis
GCTTGATCTCTAATAATTATCTCGAATTTTCTCTTGACTTCATACCATTAGACTCTGTTACATAGTTCTGTGGTCTGAGACCGATATAGCATACAACAATTTTATGGCGGTGTCAAGATAAATAGAACTAAGGCAGCAACGCACAAATGCGGTATTGCCCTAAATTTGTGCAAGAACAGCGCCGATGGGGTCGCGGATCACCAGATCGGCCTCCCGGTCATAGGGCGTTTCATCCCGGTTGATGAGCACCAGCTTGTTGCCTCGATAATACCGGATCAGCCCGGCGGCAGGGTAGACGGTCAGGGAGGTGCCGCCGACAATCAGCACGTCGGCAGCGGCAATGGCATGGATAGCGCCTTCCAGCACGTCCTGATCCAGCCCCTCTTCATAGAGCACCACGTCGGGCTTGATGATACCGCTGCAGTCGCAGCGGGGAATCCCGGCAGCTTCCCGAATCACCCGCGCGCCTTCCAGTCCGTCAAACCGCTTGCCGCAGCGCATGCAGCGATTCTGATAGATGGAGCCGTGGAGGTTGTAAATCACCTTGCTGCCTGCCCTTTCGTGAAGGCCGTCTACATTCTGGGTGACAATGGCCCGGAGCTTCCCTTCCTGCTCCAGCTGTGCAAGGCGCAGATGGGCAGTGTTGGGGGCAATGTCCTCCGGGGGCATCAGCTGCTTCCGGTAGAAATCATAGAATTCCTCGGTGTGGGACTCGAAAAAGCTGTGGGACAGCATTGTCTCCGGGGGATACTTGAACTTCATGTGATACAGTCCGTCCACACTGCGAAAATCCTTAATGCCGGACTCGGTGGAGACGCCAGCACCGCCGAAAAATACGATGTTGTCAGAACCGTCAATCCACTGTTTCAGAGTTTTTACCGCTTCGTTCATGACAATATTCCTCCCATTCGGTTTCCAGCTCGTGAATAAACTTCTTTTCCGCCCGGGTCTTATGAGGCAGGGTGATTTTCTCGGCCAAATCCGGACGGCGCTCCCGGGTGCGGAAGATGGACTGCTTTTTTCGCCAGCGATCCACCAGCTGATGGTTGCCGGACAGCAGCACCGGAGGCACCGCCATGCCGTGCCAGACCTCCGGGCGGGAATACTGGGGATATTCCAGCAGGCCGTTCCAGTGGCTTTCGTCCTCATAGCAGACGGATTCCGACAACACTCCGGGCACCAGACGACAAACGGCATCTGTCACCGTCATAGCGGCCAGCTCTCCGCCGGTGAGCACGAAATCGCCAATGGAAATCTCCTCATCCACGCACTCGTCAATAAATCGCTGGTCAATGCCCTCGTAATGGCCGCAAACCAGAATCAGATTGTCCATCTGCGCCAGCCGCTTGGCGTCCTCCTGGCAGAAGGTCTTGCCGCAAGGGGACATATAGATGGTATGGGCATGGCCGCCGATTTCGTCCTGCACCCCGCACCAACAGCGATACAGCGGATCGGCCTGCATAATGGCGCCCTGACCGCCGCCGTAGGGATAGTCGTCCACCTGGTTCTGACGATTGGTGGTGTAGTCCCGAATCTGGTGGGCGTTGAGGCTTAATATGCCCTTTTTCTGCGCCCGGCCCAGAATGCTCTCGGAGAAGATGGCGTTCATGGTGTCGGGAAACAGGGTCAGTACGTCAATTCTCATCCGTTGCCATGCCCTCCAGCAGATGGACCTTGATGTAGCCCTCATCCACATTGACGTCCTCTAAAAATTCAGAGACGGCAGGGATCATATATTCCTTCTGCCCCTTGACGATATAGACATCGTTGGCGGGGCCGGTATAAACATCCTTCAGCACGCCGATTTCCTGGTCGCCGGCATACACCGGCAGCCCAATCAGGTCGGCAATGAACACCCGGTCCTTTGCAATGGGGGCGCTGTCCCGGTCAATGTGCACCACCTTATTCTTATAGGTCTGGGCAACGGAAACGTCGTCGATGCCCTTGAGCTTACACAGCAGCATATTCTTGTGTACCCGGGAGGACTCCACCGGATAGGGGGTTCCCTCTATATAAAAGGTATGAAATGCCTTCAAAAAGTCGGGGCCATCGCACCAGGGCATGATTTTCACCTCGCCCCGGATACCGTGGGTATTAACAATCTGTCCGGCCTCTAAAAAATTGTTTTTCATATGGTTACCTCATTCTTATCGTTTTACCATAGTATAGCATGCGGTCCCAATGGGCGCAAGGACTAGGACGGCTCTGCCTCAAAAGTCTCGGTCACTGATTGCAGCAGCTGCCGAATGGGGAGATGCTGGGGACAGATTTTCTCACATTTTCCGCAGCGAATGCAGTCCGATGCTTTTCCGCCCTGGGCCGTGTGAACGCCATAATAATAGAGACTGCTCCAGTCCTCGTATTTCTTTCGGGCGTTCATGCAGGCAAACAGATCGGGGATGGCAATATGCTGGGGACATCCGGCGGTGCAGTAGCGGCAGGCAGTGCAGGAGATGAGATTTTGCGACCGGATGCATTCTGCGGCCTGAGCCACGGTTTTCAGCTCCATTAGACTCAAGGGACGGAAGTCCTTCATAAAGCGCAGATTGTCTTCCATTTGGCCCAGCGTGCTCATGCCGGACAGCACCATGACCACTCCCGGAAAGCCTGCGGCGAAGCGAATGGCATAGCTGGCGGGGCTGCCTCCGCCTAAGGCCGCAAACAACTGTTCTGCATCCTCCGGCAAATTGGCCAGATGCCCGCCCTTCACCGGTTCCATGACCAGGACGGGCTTTCCGAATCTCCGACATACCTCATAGCATTTCCGGCTCTGAATGGCGGGGTCCTCAAAGTCCAGATAGTTCAGCTGGAGCTGGACCACTTCGATTTGCGGATATTCCGTGAGAATTTGCTCCAGCACCTGGGGCGTATCGTGGAAGGAGATACCAAAATGCCGCAGCTTTCCCTGCTCCTTCAATTCCAGCACCGTTTCATAGCAGCGGAGCTTTTTGAACTTCTCAAATACCTGGGCGCTCTGGGAGTGCATGAGATACAGGTCAAAATAGTCCACCCCGCAGGCGGCGAGCTGATTTTCAAAAAACGGTATGACGTCTTCTTTGCTATTTAAAAAGCTGCCGCTGAGCTTGTCCACCAGAAAATAGCGGTCCCTGTGGTAGCGGCTGGTGAGACATTCTCGCAATGCCAGCTCGCTTTTTCCTTCAATATAGCCGTGGGCAGTGTCGAAATAGTCAAATCCGGCGGCAAGGTAGGCGTCTACCATGTTGGAAAACTCCTGGGTGTCAACGTTCCCTTCCACCATCGGCAGCCGCATGCAGCCAAAGCCCAGCTTGCCATGGAGCGCCTCTGTTATATCCTTCATATGTTATCCCTCGCAATTGAAACTCAGATTATTATACCACGTTCCCGGATTGATGTACAAGTGCAGCAGCGCAAGAAAAAGTGCCGCCCACGACGGTGAGCAGCACAATTATGAAATGGAATCTTCCGGCGGCACCTGGGGCGTTGCAGCTTCGGAATCCTCCGGGGCTTCGTCTTGAACCGGAGCGGGCGCTGCCGCATCGGAGACAAATTGCCGGACAATGCCGCGAACGGTGTCGAACAAATGGGGCTTGAGCTCGTCCAAATCGCAGGGCTCCTGATATAAAATGGCGCTGTAGCAGGTGGAGCCCACGATCTCGACAATCATATAGAGCATAATCTCCAGTTTTTTCTCCGGAATGCCGCTGTCTTTGGCGGTAATCTTAAATAGAGTCATAAGGTCAAAATCCTCGGCCTCGGTCAGGGGACGGCTGGCCTCCTGCTTGAGCATGCCCCAGCTGAGGTTTTTGGAGATCAGGTTGATGAGATCCGGGCGGGCTGTCAGCTGATCGAGCACATGGCCCACAAAGAATACCACCTTGTCCTCCAGCAGGGGAAGGGTTTCCTGTTCCATGGTGGCTTCGTAGGCGGTTTTCAGCACCTTGGTGGACTGATAGACCACCAGCTTGTTGCGGATATCAAACTTATCTTTAAAATAGAGATAGAAGGTGCCCTTGGCCACGCCGGAGGATTCTACAATGTCCGAAATGGAGGTTTTTGCGATTCCCTTGTCGGTAAACAGCTGAAATGCAGAATCCAGCATCGATGTAAGCTTTAATTTCTTGTTGTCGTCTACCTTGCCCATGGCAGTGTTCATCCCCTAAAAATACTGGAGCAGCTGGTGATCTGCGCCATTGTTTGAGGCCATTATAACGGATTTCGGCAAATGATGCAAGAACCTAGCGAAAAAAATCTGACCATTCGTCATTTTTGTGATTGACGAATGGTCATTTTTGTTGTACAATGCCTTACGAAATAAGAAATGACTTGAAGTCAGTTTTTGAGGAGGCATACGAATCCATGATAAAGTTTGGACGGTTTATCGCAAAGCACCGGGTTCTGGTCCTGATCATTGCCCTGCTGCTGCTGATTCCATCCGTGCTGGGTTATATGGCAACCCGGGTCAACTACGACATCCTGACCTATCTGCCGGATAACATCGACACCATGGTAGGGCAGGATATTCTACAGGATGAATTCGGAAAGGGCGCCTATTCCATGGTCGTTGTGAAAGGCATGGACGACAAGGATGTGGCGAAAATGCGGGAAGAATTTACAAAGGTAGACGGCGTTGCAGATGTGCTGTGGTACGACAGCATCGCAAGCCTGTCGGTTCCCAAGGAGATTCTGCCCGACGACCTGCTGGACAAATTCAACACCGACGACAGCACCATGATGCTGGTGTTCTTCGAAGGCGGTACCTCCAGTGACGAAACCCTGGAGGCTCTGAGCCAGCTGAAGCAGATTGCCGGAAAGCGGGCGCTGATCGGCGGCATGACGGCCACCATATCCGACACCCGTGATTTGACCGAGCAGGAGGAACCCATCTATGTGCTCATTGCAGTGCTGCTGTCCTGTGTGGTGCTGGCCATCACGATGGACTCCCTGATGCTGCCGCTGCTGTTTATCGCCAGTATCGGCGTGGCAATCCTGTATAACCTGGGCACAAACATTTTCGCAGGAGAGATATCCTACATCACCATGGCCCTGGCGGCGGTTCTGCAGCTGGGCGTTACCATGGACTACTCCATCTTCCTGTGGCACAGCTTCTCTGAGAACCTGCAATACTATGACACCAAGGAAGAGGCTATGGCCCACGCCATTGCAGCCACCTTCTCCTCGGTGCTGGGCAGCTCCCTGACCACCGTGGCGGGCTTCATTGCCCTGTGCTTCATGAGCTTTACCCTGGGCCTTGACTTGGGCATCGTGATGGCAAAGGGCGTTGTATTCGGCGTCATCAGCTGCGTTACGGTTTTGCCGGCAATGATCCTGGTGTTCTACAAGGCCATCAAGAAGACCACCCATAAGTCCATTCTTCCGGATGTGGGCCGTCTTTCCGGCGGGATTATGAAGCATTATAAGCTGTTCATTATTCTGTTCCTGATTCTGCTGGTGCCCGCGATTTACGGCTACAATCACACCAGCGTCTACTACAACCTCGATTCCACCCTGCCCGATGAACTGGACAGCTCCCAGGCCAATGCAGCCATCCGGGACGACTTCCATATGGGCGCGCTGCACTTGCTGCTGCTGGACAGCGACACCTCTTCCACCGACATTCGTAAGATGGCGGACGAGATGGAGCAGGTGGACGGCGTCAGCTATGTGCTGGGCCTGGATTCTCTCACCGGCAGCCTGATTCCCGATGAGTTCATTCCCTCGGAGCTTACCTCCATGCTGGAGAGCGACAACTACAAGCTCATGATGATCGGCTCTGAGTACGCCACCGCAAGCACAGAGGTCAACAATCAGATCACCGAGCTTCAGGCCATCTGCAAGAAGTACGACGACGGCTCCATGCTCATCGGCGAGGCGCCCTGCACCAAGGACCTGATTACCATCACCGATCACGACTTCGCAGTGGTCAACTCCGTATCCATCGGCCTGGTGTTCATCATCATTGCCATTGTACTAAAGTCCTTTATTCTGCCCATCCTGCTGGTGGCAGTAATTGAGTTTGCAATCTTCGTGAATATGGGTATCCCGGGCTTCACCGGCACCGAGCTTCCGTTCATTGCATCCATTGTCATCGGCACCATTCAGCTGGGCGCAACGGTTGACTATGCAATCCTGATGACCAACCGTTATCTCCACGAGCGCACCATGGGCAAGAACAAGAAAGAAGCCGTGGACACCGCGCTCCACACCTGCGCTACCTCGATTATGGTTTCGGCTCTGAGCTTCTTTGCCGCAACCTTCGGCGTAGGCCTTTACTCCGACGTTGCACTGATCGGCAGCCTGTGCTCTTTGATGGCACGGGGCGCGATCATCAGTATGGTCACGGTACTTCTGGTACTGCCCGCCGTACTCTATATCTTTGATAAATTGATTATTGCCACAACCTTCGGCGCAAAGAAAGCAATCCGCATGCACACCGAGGGCAATTCCGAACAGGAGGTATCCTTATGAAAGTGATGAATAAACGTCTTATGCGTCTGTCCGGCGTGATGCTCAGCGCCAGTTTCCTGGTTTCCTGCCTGGGTGTCCCCGCGCTGGCAGCTGATAGCCTTTCCAAGATGGAGAAAAATGAAACGGTCTACGTCATTACCGATGCAACCGGTGTACCCGATTCCGTAATCGTGTCCGACTGGCTGAAAAATGGCGACAAGCTCAGCTCCCTGAAGGACAGCTCCAACCTCCAGGATATTCAGGTGGTGAAGGGCGACGCTACCTACTCCGGCTCCGGCAGCACCATCACCTGGGCCGCTGGTGGCGATGATGTGTACTACAAGGGCACATCCAACCAGGAGCTCCCCGTGGGCGTGAACATGACCTATCTGCTGGACGGCAAGGAAATCAGCCCCGCCGATCTGGCCGGAAAGAGCGGCAAGCTCACCATTAAAATTCAGTACACCAACAACACCAAGCAGACCGTGGATGTGGACGGCGAGAAGATGGAGATGTCCGTTCCCTTCATGATGGTCACCGGCATGATGCTGGATAACGACACCTGCTCCAACATCACCGTGGACAACGGCATGGTAGAAAACGACGGCGACCACTCCATTATCCTGTGCTATGGCCTGCCCGGTCTCAGCGACAGCCTGGCCCTGGAGAGCACCGATGATTTCGAGGCCCCGGAGTTCCCGGATACCGTGGAAATCACCGCGGATGTAACGGATTTCTCCATGGAAACCGCCATCACCGTGGCTTCTGCCGGTCTGCTCAATGATCTGGAGCTGGACGACACCGATACCATGGAGGAGCTGGAGGATAACCTCAACGACCTCACCGATGCAGCACAGCAGCTGCTGGACGGCACCCAGGACCTGATGGACGGTGTAGATGAGCTCCAGGACGGCGCGGTACAGCTCCAGGACGGCGCATCTCAGCTCCAGGACGGCGCGAATCAGTTGGATTCCGGCGCCAGCGACCTCCAGAGCGGCGCATTTCAGCTGAGCTCCGGCGCATCTACCCTGGCAACCTCTATGGGCACTCTGGTGGCTGGCCTCCAGTCGGCCCATACCGGCAGCCAGACCCTGTATAGCGGCCTTGGCACTCTGCAAACCGGTGCGGCAACCCTGTCCGGCGGCATTGATACCGCAGCAGCCGGTGCTGGCAGCCTGGCAGCCGGTACGTCTCAGCTGAAAACCGGCGCGGCTTCCCTGGCCTCCGGTGCGTCTCAGCTCCAGGCGGGCGCGTCCAGCCTGAGCACCGGCCTTACCCAGGTGCAGAGCGGCGCAAGTACCCTCAGCGGCTCCATGGCTACCCTCAAGGCTGGTTCCAGCCAGGTTTCCACCGGCATCAGTGATCTCGATGACGGCGCTTCTGAGCTCTCCACCAGCCTGACGCAGCTGGAGGCTTTGGCCGCTGGCCTCAGCAAGGCTATGGGCAATACCACCGCAGAATCCGGCGTCGATACCCAGAGCATCAGTGAGAACGCTTCCAGCGCCGCAAACAGCGCATCCAACGCTTCTGCCAGCATCAGTAACGCAAAGGGCAATAACGATGCTGCCATCAGCGCACTCCAGGGCCTGCTCTCCAGCGAGGATCCGGACGTGGCGGCTGCTGCAAGCAACGCCATTGCTGCAATCAACAACAGCAGCGCAAACCTTTCTGACGCACAGGGCTCCATTGACTCTGCCAACGGCAATATGAACGCAGTTGTGACCGAAGCAGCGGAGGGCACCGGCGAAACCCCGACCCAGCCTATGACCGCACAGCAGATGGCGGCGGAACTGGCCGCAGGCCTGACCGAGGCCTCCACCGGCGCAGCCGAGCTGGCTGAGGGCACTGGCAGCCTGAAGACCAACTATGCGGCTCTGGACGCTGGCATCAGCAAGGCCGCCGATGGCGCGGCTTCCCTGGCTGCTGGCGCCACCTCCGCGGCCACCGGTGCGGCTTCTCTGAAAACCGGCATTGACAGCGCGGTTACCGGTGCAGGCGCACTGGTATCCGGCATTGACCAGGTGGACGCAGGCGCTCAGTCTCTGAACGCGGGCATGGGCCAGCTGAGCTCCGGTGCTTCGGCATTGAAGGACGGCATTGGCAGTGCAGCCACCGGCGCAGGCTCCCTGACCAGCGGCCTGAGCACCGCAGTATCCGGCGGTAGCCAGCTCTATAGCGGCGCAGGCACCCTGGCTTCCGGCGCATCCACTCTGTATACGGGCACCGGCACCCTGAAGAGCGGCACCAGCTCTCTGGTAGACGGCACCGTATCCCTCAAGGACGGCACCGATCAGCTGGTAGACGGCGTGAAGGAACTCCAGGATGGCGCAAAAGAGCTCCATGACGGCATGAAGGAGTTCAAGGAAGACGGTATCGATAAGCTCTGCAACCTCTATTGGGACAACGTTCCCGAGCTGGTGCATAAGCTCCAGGCCCTCCAGAAGCTGGGCCAGGATTATGAGAGCTTCTCCGGTATCACCGCTGATGCCGATGGCAAGGTGAAGTTCCTGTTCCGGTCCGACGCCATCTCCGTGGATGATTCCACCGCAGCTGACGGCGAATAATCGAAAACTTCGCCCAATGAAATAACCTCCTCTCAATCCGCTCTGGGACCGCTGCATGGTTCCGGGGCGGATTTTTCTCTGCCGTTATGGTGGATTTTCCGGCGGCAACGTGATAAGCTATAGGGCGATATGAGTCTAATGGTATGAAGTCAAGAGAAAATTCGAGATAATTATTAGAGATCAAG
>CAVJLG010000103.1:0-8607 GCA_963650135.1 Barnesiella intestinihominis
AAAAGCTCAGTCGCTCCGCTGTGCCCGGAGGAAATCCACTTGGGGGACTCCTCCTTTCCCCACCAAACCCACTTCGTTGGGCTTTGGCGGGGGCCCCAATTTGCGGCCCCCGTTGGATCCCCTGGGGGTAATAGGGACCCCAACCGGACGTGCTTTGTGCCTACCTTCTCGCAACGGTGCATTTGACGCGATTAAGTCGGCTGCGGTGCCGCGAAGCAAATACTCTTGGGGTGCGCTTCGCTTATCCCCTTGCCTCTGCGCGCTGCGGGTGCGGTTGAATGGGTGGCACTGACGCAACCAACCAGGTCATTGCGAGGAGCCACTTGTGGCGACGTGGCAATCCGTTCTCCTTAACGTTTTGCAACTGAGCTGTGCGTACCAAGGGGAATACGGATTGCCATACCCCAAGGGCACTTCCGTTGGGCGCACCAGTGTGCGCACTGGTTCGCAATGACGGTGGAAAATCCGGCACCCCCGCAACCACCCGACTGCCGAGTTTGCGGAACGTTGGATATTCTATAAATGTTACGACTTCGCCGCAGTTCGTGCAGTACAACAGAGTCCGGGGGAAGCAGTGCGTGCAACACATCGTGTTGCACAAAGGAGGCCCCGGCTTTTTCCGCGAAGCGAATAAAAAGCCGCCGACGGCACGCCCCCGGACGGGCCTAAATCGCGTAAAATGCATTACGGCGAACTCGTAGGGGGTAGGCACGTCTCCCCTCATGTCCCAATAAAAAAGCAGGTTTCCAAAGGGCAAAGTGCCCTTTGGTTGCTCTTTCCCCTCTTTCTGGCAATCCAGAAAGGGGGCCCACGGAGTGCGTCGGTTCCGCAGCGCAGTAGGTAAATAAAAAGAACATCGGGTAAATCCCCTCCCCACCATCATCCTATCATCAAATTCCTTTTATTTCCACATCCAATCCGTCAAAAAACCCATCCAATCCGTCAAACCGCAGCACAAAGGAGGGTGCCGCATCTGCAACACCCTCCCTGTGGTAAAAATCATATTCGTTTCAATCATCCATCATCGTGGCCGAAAATCAATCATCCATCCTCAAAAACCATGAATATCCCCCAAAATTCAGAAATATTCGAACCTTTCCCTAGCAAACCCCCTCCCCCAATTTCGGCACCGTCGGCACCGGGAAGCGGGGCAGCGGATCGTCGATGGTGCGCACCAGCCCCTCCCGCAGGGCCATCAGGTAGCGGATCAGATCCTCCAGGCCGCTCTGATCCATCCCCTGACCGTTGGCGCGGCCCAAAATAAGGTAATCCATGCTCACCCCATAGAGGTCGCCCATGCACGCCAGCAGCTCCACCGAGCAGCCCCGCGTGCCCCGTTCCACCCGGCTCAGGCTGCCGCCGGTCATCCCAAGGGTCTGGGCCGCCTGCTCCTGGCTCAGTCCCCGCCGCTGCCGCAGCTGCCGAATGCGATCTGCCGTCTCCTGTACGTTGTAGTATGTCATATTTTACCAGTCCTTTCTCCATGATCTCATGGGCGTCGTGATGGCGGATGGACCTGCGCCGGTCGCCCGGCCTCCAAGCTTCCTTGGATGGGGCTATTGTAGCACACGCGGCGCGGGAAATTTGTCGAAACACGGGAGGCGGGTGAAAATTTTTTTATTTTTTTGGGATTTTTGGGACAAATGGTTTATTCATGACGGGAGTTTTAATGCATTTTGGACCAACGGGGTACGAGGGAACGGACTGCGTCCCTTGACCTACGCCCTTCGGGGACACCATCTTTCTTCGCACGACGAAAGATATGGAAGAAAGGCGTGCCAAGGGGACTGCGGTCCCCTTGAATCCCCTGGGGTTAATAGGGACCCCAACCGGACGTACTTTGTGCGCACTTTTTTGCGACGACATTTCCGACGCGATTAAGTCGGCTGCGGTGCCGCGAAGCAAATACCCTTGGGGTGCGCTTCGCTTATCCCCTTGCCTCTGCGTGCTGCGCTGCCAAGGTTACAGTGGTGCCTGCGATTTTCTGAGGTCATTGCGAGGAGCACTAGTGCGACGTGGCAATCCGTTCTCTTTAACGTTTTGCAACTGAGTAGTGCGTACTATGGGGAATACGGATTGCCACACCAGTGTGCGCACTGGTTCGCAATGACGTTGGAAACTTTTAAGACTTACGCAACCACCCAACTGCCGAGTTAGCAGAACGTTGGTTATTCTTTAAGTGCCAACGTTTTCGCCGCAGTGCGTGCAGTACAATTGAGTCCGTGGAAACAGTGTGCTCGCCACACGCCACGGACGGGCCTAATCGCGTCAATTGCATTACGGCGAACTCGTAGAAAACTAAGTACGTCTCCCCTCATGTCCCTATTAACCCCCGGGGGATGAAAGGGGGCCGCAGCCCCCTTTCCACGCCTTTCTCCACTATCTTTCGTCGTGCAACGAAAGATGGTGCCCACGGAGTGCGTCAGATTAGCAGAGCGGCAAGTAAAACCGCAAAACAAAAAAACTAAAAAAGTTCCAAAAAAAGCGCTGCAACCTCCCGTTGCAGCGCTTTTCCTCACTTAAAAATCTCTTTTAGTGTCCTCCACCCCAGCACCGCGCACTTCGTCCGTGCCGGCATATGGGCAATATCCTGGAGCGCCGACGCCTCCTCCAGCTCCTCGACCTCCTCGTCCGTGGCCTCGCCGCGGATCATTTTGAAGAACAGCTCGCCCAAATGCAGCGCCTCGTCCTTCTGCCGGCCGATGACCATGCCCAGCATGATGTCCGCCGACGCCTGGGAAATGGCGCAGCCATCCCCCACGAACGCCCCGTCCACGATGGTGTCCCCCTCTACCTTTAACTTGAGGGTAATTTCATCTCCACAGCTGGGGTTTACGCCGTCTAATTGCAGGTTCGCGTCCGGTAAATCATGCTTATGCTCCGGGCGCAGATTGTGCTCCGTCAGAATCTCGTTATAAAAGCTTCGATTGTTCACAGTCCCATCCTCCCTCTCAGGGTCTTCAGGCTGCTAACCAGCCGATCCACCTCGTCCTCGGTGTTATAGAACATGAAGCTGGCCCGGGTGGAGGCGCGACATCCCAGGTGTGCCAGCAGCGGCTGGGCGCAATGATGGCCCGAACGGACGTTTACCCCGTCGGATTCCAGGATTTCCGCCACATCGTGGGGGTGTACCCCGTCAACCAGGAAGTTCACGATGCCCGTATGGTTCTTGGGATCGTCGGAACCCAGCACCTGAACCCCCGGGATTTGCGCAATTCCATTCATCGCCCGGGCAACCAGCTTTTCCTCCTGGGCCATCATGTCGGTAAATCTGATTTTCTCAATGTAATCCATGGCGGCGGCAAGTCCCACGGCTCCTGCGGCGTTGACGGTGCCTGCCTCGAACTTATGGGGCACCTCGGCCCAGACCGCGCCCTCCCGGGTGACGGATTCGATCATTTCGCCGCCGGTGAGGAACGGGGGCATCGCCTCCAGCAGCGCCATTTTGCCCCAGAGCACGCCGATGCCCATGGGCCCCATGAGCTTGTGCCCCGAGAATGCCAGGAAATCCACCCCGAGCTTTGTAACATTTACAGGCATGTGCGGCACCGACTGTGCGCCGTCCAGCACCACCACCGCGCCCACCTGATGGGCCCGTTCTACGATCTCTTCCACCGGCGAAACGCAGCCCAGCACGTTAGAAACATGGGTCACTGCCACGATTTTCGTCCGCTGGTTAATGGCTTCGTCCAGCGTCTCCGCCGTAAAGCTGCCGTCCGGCTGACAGTCCATATAATGCAGGGTTGCGCCGGTTTTCTTGCATACCATCTGCCAAGGCAGCATGTTGCTGTGGTGCTCCAGAATGCTCACGGCCACCTCGTCGCCGGGCCCCAGATTGGCCATGCCATAGGTGTAGGCCACCAGGTTCAGGCTCTCGCTGGCGTTCCGGGTGAAGATCACCTCGTTCGCATTTTCCGCGCCGATAAACCGCGCCACCCTTGCCCGAGCATTCTCATAAGCATCCGTGGCCGCCAGGCTCAGGGGATAGAACCCCCGCAGCGGATTTGCGTTGGAATTGCGATAAAAATCGCAAATCGCATCCAGCACGCACTGGGGCCGCTGGGACGTGGCGGCGTTGTCCAGATACGCCTCGCTATAGTCCCGCAGCAGGGGAAAATCCTGCCGAATTTTCTGTACGTCCAGCATCTTTACAGCACCTCCCCGATGGCGTTCCGGGCCAATTCCACAACGTCCTCCCGGCCCATGGCTTCCGCCAGCCGATAGAGCTTCTCCCGGGTCAAAATATTCTCCGCCGTGACAGGATCAATGCCACGGGCTGCAAAAAAGAACAGGGTATCCTCGTCCAATTCGCCGATGGTCGCGCCATGGTCGCCCTGTACGTCCTCCTCGGCGCAGAGGATCAGCGGGATGGTTTTGTTCACAATGTCCTCGCCCAGCAGCAGCACGTTCTCCTGCTCGGCACCCACCGAGCCCTTGCATCCGCGCTTGAAGTCGATGGTGCCCCGGAAGGTTTTCTGGGCCTGATCCTTTAAGGTTCCGTCGGCCCGGAGGTTGCAGGTTGTATTTTTTCCAAAGTGGTTGGCAATGAGATTCACGTCCAAAACCTGGCTGTTTTTGCCCAGGTACCCGGCCTGATAGGTGAAGTTCGCGCCGTCGCCCACCAGGTCCACCCGGCAGCCGGAATAGATGTCGCCGCCGCCCAAGTACAGGTGCAGCACCTCAATGTCGGCGTTCTCGCCCAGCTTGCCCCCCAAATCGTGGAGCAGCGCGCCGGACTGCCCGGGCTCCAGCAGCTCCACCAGGCGCACCTTGGCGTTCTTCCCGAGGTTCAGCAGCACCCGCAGGGCCGCCGATTCCTTTTCGGCAGTTTTCACATGGGTATACAGCGTAATTTGGCTATTTTCACCAGCATCCACCTGTAGTACCGCCCCCTGATTGCCGTCGCCATGATAGGTCACCAGCGTCTCCAGGGCCTCATTTTCGCCCGCCGCCACCGTGTAAACCGGCAGGTCCGCGAACACAGCGTCCGCCTGCTCCCCTGCCCCGGTTGCGATGTCACCGGGCAGAAAAGTAGCATGCGTAGCCCATTTTTCCTGTAACTTTGTATCATTTACCAATTCTGCGCCGGTAAAACTGGGCAGAATCACCGAAATATCATTGATCTCCATCCGGTTCCAGGTGATGGCCGGGAGCCGATTGATGCGCATTTCCATGGTGTTCTCCTTTCCGTCCATCAGCCGATGCTGCCCTTCATTTCCAGCCGAATGAGGTTGTTCATCTCAATGGCGTACTCCAGGGGCAGCTCCTTGGAAACGTTGTCCGCAAAGCCGCTGACGATCAGGGCCTTGGCCTCGTCCTCGCTGAGCCCGCGGCTCATCAGGTAAAAAATCGCCTCGTCGGAGATTTTGCCGATCCGCGCCTCGTGGCCCACGTTGGCGTCCCGGGTGCGGATGTCCATGGCCGGGATGGTGTCGGAGCGGCTCTCGTCGTCCACCATCAGGCTCTGGCAGCTAACCGCCGACTTGCTCCCCTTGGCGGTGGGCAGAATCGTCACGGAGCTGCGGAACGTGCTGATGCCGCCGGACTTGGAAATCGAGCGCGCGTTCATATAGGAACTGGTGTTGGGAGCCTTATGCACCACCCGTGCGCCGGTGTCGAGATTCTGAGTTGCCCCGGCGAACGTGATGCCAGTATATTCCATTCTCGCGCCCTCACCGTTTAAGATACTGGTGGGGTAAAGATAGCTTACATGGGAGCCGAAGGAGCCGGACACCCACTCAATCCGTCCGCCCTCCTCCACCAGCGCCCGCTTGGTGTTCAGGTTGTACATGTTTTTGGACCAGTTCTCGATGGTGGAGTAGCGGAGCCGGGCGTTTTTGCCCACATACAGCTCCACGCAGCCCGCGTGCAGGTTCGCCACATTATATTTCGGGGCCGAACATCCCTCGATGAAGTGCAGGTCCGCGCCCTCGTCCACAATAATCAGCGTGTGCTCAAACTGGCCCGCGCCGGGTGCGTTCAGCCGGAAATAGGACTGGAGGGGAATCTCCACCTTCACGCCCTTGGGCACATAGACGAAGGAGCCGCCGGACCAAACCGCCCCGTGCAGCGCCGCGAACTTATGGTCCGTGGGCTTCACCAGCTTCATGAAATGCTTGCGCACCATCTCGGCATAGGGGCCGGTGAGGGCGCTCTCCATGTCCGTATACACCACGCCCTGGGCAGCCACCTCGGCCTTCACATTGTGGTACACCAGCTCAGAATCGTACTGGGCGCCCACGCCAGCCAGGGACTTCTGCTCGGCCTGAGGAATGCCCAGCCGCTCAAAGGTATCCTTGATGTCCTGGGGCACCTCGGACCACTTGGCCTTCATATTGGTGTTGGGGCGGACGTAGGTGACGATGTGGTCCATGTCCAGCCCGTCAATGGCGGGGCCCCAACCCGGCATCTTCGTCTCATTATAAATTTGCAGGGACTGGAGCCGGAACTGCTCCATCCAGGCGGGATCGTGCTTTTCCTTGGACAGCTGCTCGACGATTTTCGGGGTCAGGCCAGCGTCCAGGCGGTACGCATCCTTCTCGTCGTCTTTAATGTCATAGACGCTTCTGTCGATATCATCCACATAAGTTTTCTCTTCCATGGGCCTTAACCCTCCTGCTTTTCGTAGGCAGCGAAGCCTTCCGCGTTGATTTTGTCCACCAGGGTCTTGTCGCCCTCCGCCACCAGCGTGCCGCCCACCATCACATGGGCCGTGTCCACGGCGATGCGCTCCAGAAGCCGGGTGGAATGGGTGATGATTAAGAGGCTGCCCCCGTGCTGCTTCTGATACTGGGCGATGCCGTCGGACACAATGCGCACCGCGTCCACGTCCAGGCCGGAGTCGGTTTCATCCAGAATCGCCAGGTCGGGCTTGAGCATCAGCAGCTGGAGCATCTCGGCCTTCTTCTTCTCGCCGCCGGAGAAGCCCACATTCAGGTCCCGCTCGGCGTAGCTGTCGTCCATCTGGAGGACCTCCATGGCCTTTTTCAGCTCCTTTTTGAAGTTCCAGAGGCTCACGCGCTTGCCGGTTCGCTGCTCCAGCGCGGAACGAATGAAGGCGCTGACGGTGATACCGGGAATCTCAATGGGACTCTGGAAGGACAAAAACAGGCCGTTTTTCGCCCGAACATCCGGGGCAGCATCCGTGATATCCTCCCCGTGGAACAGGATTTTGCCCTCTGTCACCTGATATTTGGGGTTGCCCGCCAGGGTGTAGCCCAGGGTGGACTTGCCGGTGCCGTTGGGGCCCATGAGCACATGGGTTTCGCCCTTGCCGATTTCCAGGTTTACATGATGGAGGATCTCCTTGTCCTCCACCCGAACCGATACGTTTTGAACCTCAAGTAATTTCTTTTCCATGGTGATCCGATTCCTTTCTATGGGTTCTGGTGCGTTCCAGTAACTCCTTTAAAGTGATGCCATCCAAATAACCGTCGATGGCGTTTTGCAGTCCCGCCCACAACGAGCAGGCCATGCATGCGTCTTGCCGGGCGCAGCTTGTTTCCTCCACGCAGGCCACGGGCGCCAGGGAGCCTTCGGTACACCTTAGGATTTCGCCCACGGTGTAGTCGTCGCCGCCCCGCAGCAGCCGATAGCCGCCGCCCCTGCCGCTGGAGGCCCCGATCAGGTTCCCCCGCACCAGTGTTTTTGTGATGCTTTCGAGGTATTTGAGGGAGATGTCCTGCCGCGCGGCAATCTCCTTCAGCGGCACATAGTCGCCGGAGTCGTGGGCCAACAGGTCGCACATGACCTGAAGCGCGTATCTTCCTTTGGTGGATATGAGCATAGGTTTCCCTCCCTGGGGGGTATGATAACACCTACCAACCTAGTATGTCAATAGGGAAAAAGATTTTTTAGAATATTTATGAAATCTTATAGGTCAAAGGGAGGGAAATATGGTAGAATGGGAGGAAAGAATATTGGATTTTTTGTTGAACCGACTGCCTCACTCGACTTACGACCTCCGGTGGCCCCCTTTCTGTATTGACAGAAAGAGGGGAAAGAGCAACCAAAGGGCACTTTGCCCTTTGGAAACCTGCTTTTTTATTGGGACATGAGGGGAGACGTGCCTACCCCCTACGAGTTCGCCGTAATGCATTTTACGCGATTTAGGCCCGTCCGGGGGCGTGCCGTCGGCGTTCGCTTTTATTCGGCTTCGCCAAAGCCAAGCGCCTCCTTTGCGCAACACGATGCGTTGCGCGCACTGCTTCCCCCGGACTCAGTTGTACTGCACCGAGTGCGGCGAAAACGTTGGCATTGAAGGAATAACCAACGTTCTGCTAACTCGGAAGCCGGGTGGTTGAGTAAGTCTTCAAAGTTTCCACCGTCATTGCGAGGAGTACTAGTGCGACGTGGCAATCCGTTCTCCTTAACGTTTTGCAACTGAGCTGTGCGTACGAAAGGGGAATACGGATTGCCACACCAGTGTGCGCACTGGTTCGCAATGACCTCAGAAAATTGTAAGCAGTACCGTGCCCTTGGCAGCGCAGCACGCAGAGGCAAGGGGATAAGCGAAGCGCACCCCAAGGGTATTTGCTTCGCGGCACCGCAGCCGACTTAATCGCGTCGGAAATGTCGTCGCGGAGAAGTAGGCACAAAGCACGTCCG
>CAVJLG010000104.1:0-8142 GCA_963650135.1 Barnesiella intestinihominis
TCCTTTATTGAATCGCTTTGACCTCGATGTTCAATGTGTGTTTTGCTCATCTCTATTATAATATGGTTCCTGGAACAATCACTGAGGAGGAATTTCTATGTTTGATCTGCTTCGCCGTATCCGGATCAATTTTGTATTAACCGCAATCTTAACACTGATTCTGGGCATTCTGCTCATCACCTCTCCCGGCACGGCCATGCGCACGGTCTTCCTGCTGGTGGGCTGGACGCTGGTGATCTCCGGCGCGGCGTCGCTTTTGACGGCGCTTTTGTCCCGCGGGCAGCCGGTGGGGCAGGGCGACCTGGTATTGGGCCTGGTGCAGGTGGCAACGGGCCTGGTGGTATTGATGCGCCCGGGCTTTCTCATGTCTCTGGCGGGCATCGTGGTGGGCTTTGTGCTCTTGATCCACGGCATTCACGACATTCAGCACGCCCGGGAGAGCAAGGCCCTGGGCTATGAGTGGAAGCTGTCCATGGGCGTGGGCATTGCGGCGGTGGTCATGGGCATCATCGTCATGGTGAACCCGTTCTCCACCCTGGAAACCCTGCTGCGGATTGCGGGCGTCTTCCTGCTGGTGGACGGTGTGGCCGACCTGTTGATGGTTTGGCGGACCACACATTGATACTTGACATTTTTTCCGGAATGTAATATCATGGCTCTATATCGAAATGAGCTTTGATGGAGAGGAGTAGGTCGATCTCACTCGGAAGAGAGCAGGCGGTTGGTGCAAGCCTGTGGGGGAATCGATTGAAGGTCGCTCCGGAGCTGCGGGCCTGAACCAAGTAGGGTCTGCCGGTTGCTCCCGTTACAGAGCGTCGAGTGCGGCATAATTGTATTGTATTATGCCGAATTCAGGTGGTACCGCGGAATTTTTCGTCCTGGATATGTGAAGAGCATATCCAGGACGTTTTTGTTATTTTGCGGGCAATTTTGTGTAAACAACTGAGGAGATGATTTAAGCGATGAAAGAACTGCCGAAGATTTACGACCCCCAGCAGGTGGAAGGCAGCGTCTATGAGATGTGGCAGAAGGGCGGCTATTTCCATGCCAAGCGTGACCCGGACAAGAAGCCCTTTACGATTGTGATGCCCCCACCCAACGTTACCGGTCAGCTGCACATGGGCCACGCCATGGACTGCACCCTTCAGGACATCCTCACCCGGTTTAAGCGCATGCAGGGCTATTCTGCGCTCTGGCTCCCGGGCTATGACCATGCGGGCATTGCCACCCAGATCAAGGTGGAGGAAGAGCTGCGGAAAGAGGGCCTCAGCCGCTACGACCTGGGCCGGGAGAAGTTCCTGGAGCGGGTTTGGCAGTGGAAGGAGCAGTACGGCGACCGGATTGTAGAGCAGCAGAAGACCCTGGGCTCCTCCTGCGACTGGGAGCGCCACCGGTTCACCATGGACGAGGGCTGCTCCAAGGCCGTGCGCGAGGTGTTTGTGCGGCTGTATGAAAAGGGCTATATCTACAAGGGCAGCCGGATTATCAACTGGTGCCCCCATTGCCGCACCGCCCTGTCCGACGCCGAGGTAGAGTACGCCGAGAAGCCCGGCAAGCTCTGGCACCTCCGCTATCCCATCAAGGGCGAGGAGGGGAGATATCTGGTGGTGGCTACCACCCGGCCGGAAACCATGATGGGCGATACCGGCGTTGCGGTGAACCCAAATGATGAGCGATATAAGGATCTGGTGGGCAAGACCTGCATTCTGCCCATTATGAACCGTGAGATTCCCATTGTGGCCGACGACTATGTGGAAGTGGACTTCGGCACCGGCTGCGTGAAGATGACTCCCGCCCACGACCCCAACGACTTCGAGGTGGGCCAGCGGCACAATCTGGAGATCATCCGCGTGATCGGCGACGACGGCAAGATCAATGCCCAGGGCGGCCCCTACGAGGGCATGGACCGGTACGAGTGCCGGAAAGCCGTAATCCATGACCTGGAGGAGCAGGGCTATCTCGAAAAGATCGAGGACTACACCCACAACGTTTCCACCTGCTACCGCTGCCACAACGATGTGGAGCCCCTGATCTCCGCCCAGTGGTTCGTGAAGATGGAGCCCCTGGCCAAGGAGGCAATCCGCGTGGTGGAGGACGGCGAGACGAAGTT
Organism: Barnesiella intestinihominis; assembly: GCA_963650135.1. GTDB lineage: Bacteria > Bacillota > Clostridia > Oscillospirales > Oscillospiraceae > HGM13006. The sequence goes on from CAVJLG010000104.1 coordinate 2,111, forward strand.
CGTCCCCGAGCGGTTCACCAAGACGTACCTGAACTGGATGGAGAACGTCCACGACTGGTGCATCTCCCGTCAGCTGTGGTGGGGCCATCAGATTCCCGCATGGAAGTGCGCTGACTGCGGCGAATATACCGTTTCCCGTGAAGATCCCACCGAGTGCTGCCACTGCGGAAGCAAGCACATCGTTCGGGAAGAGGACGTGCTGGACACCTGGTTCTCCTCCGCCCTGTGGCCCTTTGAAACCCTGGGCTGGCCGGACAAGACCGAGGATCTCGACTATTTCTATCCCACCGATGTGCTGGTCACCGGCTATGATATCATCTTCTTCTGGGTGGCCAGAATGATCTTCTCCGGCTGCGAGCAAACCGGCAAGACCCCCTTCCACACCGTCCTGATGCATGGTCTGGTGCGGGACGACAAGGGACGGAAGATGTCGAAGTCCCTGGGCAACGGCATCGATCCCCTGGAGATGGTGAAGCAGTACGGCGCCGACGCTCTGCGCATGAACATGATTACCGGCAACAGCCCCGGAAACGACATGCGCTTCTATGTGGAGCGCTGCGAGGCCATGCGGAACTTCGCCAATAAGATTTGGAACGCCAGCCGCTTTGTGCTGATGAACCTGACCATCGACCAGCCCGGCCTGCCCGATGTTTCCAAGCTGGAGCAGGAGGACAAGTGGATTCTTTCGAAGCTGAACCGCCTGATTTCCGAAGTCACGGAGAACATGGACAAGTATGAGCTGGGCATTGCGGTGCAGAAGATCTATGACTTTATCTGGGACGATTACTGCGACTGGTATATCGAGCTTACCAAGTCCCGGCTGTATGCGGACAAGGAAGAGAGCAAGACCGTGGCCCAGCAGGTTCTGGTGTATGTGCTGGATCAGTTCCTGAAGCTGCTGCATCCCTTTATGCCGTTTATCACCGAGGAAATCTGGCAGGCCATTCCCCACGAGGGAGAGAGCATCATGATCGCCCCCTGGCCCACCACCTCCGAGGCGCTGAACTTCCCCGCAGAGGAGGCCGCTATGGAGCAGATCATGGCTGCCATTCGGGCGGTGCGGAACCGCCGGGCCGAGATGAACGTGCCCCCCAGCAAAAAGTCTACCCTGTATATCGTCACCGAGAACCAGAAGGTGTACGGGCAGGGACAGGCGTTCATTATGAAGCTGGCATATTCCGACAATCTGATTGTCACCGGCACCGAGCCCGAGGGCGCAGAGGACATGGCCTCCTGCGTGACCCACGATGCAAAGCTCTATATGCCCATGGATCAGCTCATCGACTTTGAGAAGGAGCTCCAGCGCATCGAAAAGGAACTGACCAAGAACCGCAAGAGCCTGGAGGGCATTGAGAAGAAGCTCTCCAACCCCGGATTCCTGGCCAAGGCCCCGGAGAACGTGGTCAATGGCGAGAAGGAAAAGGCCGAGAAGCTCCATGCGATCATCGATCAGCTGGAAGAATCCAAGAAGCGTCTGCAAAAGTAATCAAAAAGGCCCGCTGTCGGATTGGCAGCGGGCCTATGGTGTTTGGGAGGGTAGAGCATGACATATGAAGAGGCACTGGCGGGGATTCACAGCCGCAGGACGTTCTCCGGGGGCGGGCCGACCCTAGACCGGATTCGCAGATTGATGGATGCCCTGGGCAATCCCCAGGAGCGATACAAGGTGGTACACATTGCGGGTACCAACGGCAAGGGCAGCGTATCGGCCATGACGGCGGCGGCGCTGCGGGAATGCGGCAATCGGGTGGGGCTGTTTACATCGCCCTATCTGGTGGATTTCCGGGAGCGGATTCGCGTGGATGGGAAGAACATCTCGAAGCTGGACTTAGTAGGCTGCTACGAAACGGTAATGGCGGCGGAGGAAAAGCTGGAGGCCCAGGGCTATGAACCGGTGAACGAGTTTGAGCTGGTGACGGCCATCGGATTTTTGGCCTTTTACTGGGCGAAGGTGGACTATGCGGTGCTGGAGGTGGGCCTGGGGGGACGAACTGACCCCACGAACCTGGTGCGGGACCCTGCGGCCTGCTGCATCACCTCCATCTCCCTGGACCATACGCAGATTTTGGGGGATACCCTGGAGAAAATCGCCGGGGAGAAGGCGGGCATCATCAAGTGGGAGGCGCCGATTGTCATGGCGCGGCAGACCCCCGAGGTGTTTGAGGTGATTGCCCGGCAGGCGGAGGCGGTCCATGCGCCGCTGTATTTCGCACCCGATGTGGAGCCGCTGCATCAGGACAAGCACGGGACGCGGTTCTACTGTGATGACACGGAGCTGGAAATTCCGCTGCTGGGGGACTATCAGATGGAAAATGCCGCCGCTGCCTGGCAGATTACCCGGGTGCTGGGGCTGCCGAAGGATGCGGTGAAGCGGGCGTTTGCTCAGGTATCATGGCCCGGGCGGCTGCAATATATCCCCGGGGAGCCGGACTATCTCATTGACGCGGGGCACAATCCCGGGGGCATTCAGGCTCTGTGTAAGACATTAAAGGAGCTGTTCCCGGACCGGAAGATCACGGCAGTGGTAAGCATGATGAAGGACAAGGACTATGGGGTCTGCATTCCCGAGATTGCCAAGATTGCGGAGCATGTGATTGGGTGCACCGTGGGGCTGCCCAGGTCCCTACAGCCGGAGGAGATTGCGAAGGTCGCGGGGGAATATACCAGAGCGGACTGGAGCGAGGATTTTCGGGGAGCTTTGGAGATGGCGAAGGAGGATTCTGGGAATCTTATCGTTGTTTGCGGGTCGGTGTTTGGAGCGGGAGAGGCACTGAAAGTGCTGGAGAAGAAAGAAGATTGAATAAAGAATAATGATTCCGATTGCAGTTGCGGCCCTTTTCCATTATTGCGAAACAAGCGGGCGCACCGATGTGCGCCCGCTAAAGAATGCGTTATGTTGTTGGAATTGCAGTATGAGTGCCGCATTGCAACCATTCCGTATATTTGGATTCCAATAGTTTATAATCACAGCAATTTGCAGCAAGCCAATGGTCACGATTGCAGCCAATGGCATAAATTTGCGCAGCCTTTTGCAAGATCTTAGCCTCGTTTTTTCGGCAAAAGCGGTATTCCTTGGTAAGTACATCTGCATAATGTGGATTTTCAGACCGAATTACAGAGAAATCCTTTCGAACAACTTCGGTTTTCGGGATTGGAAACATAAATGAGAACTTAATCGATGAAAGAGGCTTGCCGTGTTCGTCTAGAATCAGCAGACTGGTGCGCTGCTTGGCGGTGTTGGACGAGATTGGTGCGAAATAATCGTAGCCATTGACCGACAAAACGATGCCGCAGACAAATTTGTTGTTGGATGCATAGTGAATATTGGGAATTCTGTGTTCGAACTTCCGCAAGTATTCTGCATAGGCTTCTTTTACATCATAAAAATTCAACATCCTGCGCACCTCATAAAAAAGGAGCAGCAAAGCTGCTCCATGAATTAAAGTCCCGCGCTTAACGGTGGCGGAATACCACGAATTAAAGTCCCGCGCTTAACGGTGGCGGAATACCACGAATTAAAGTCCCGCACTTAACGGTGGCGGAACACCACGAATTAAAGTCCCGCGCTTAACGGTGGCGGAACACCACGAATTACTTTCATCGCTTCCAGTATATTGTATCTCGAGCAAAATGTCAATAGAAAAAATCTCCCCCGTTCATGCATTCGACAGCATGTGCGGGGGATTTTTGCTATGATAACATGGCAAAAAGAGGAATGGAGCGATGCAAATGTACATCAGAAGCTTCCTGCAAGACAAGGAAATGACCATCACCCTCTCCGGCGAGATCGACCACCACGAGGGAAAGCACGCCATGAAGACCATTGGGGAGAAAATCGACGCGTATCTCCCCAGGGTGTGCGTGCTGGACTTCCGGGACGTGACGTTTATGGATTCCTCGGGGATCGCCATTGTGGTATCGGCGGTGCGGCGGATGCGGCAGCTGGAGGGCAGGCTGGTGATCTGCAACGTCCAGCCCCAGCCCATGCGGGTGTTCCGGGCGGCGGGCATTGAGCAGATCGCCGAAATCAAGGGAGGAGAGAAAGCATGAAGCCGGAAAATGAACTGACCATGGAGTTTCTGAGCCGCAGCTGCAACGAGGCCTTTGCCCGGGCGGCGGTGGGGGCCTTTATCGCGCCCCTGGACCCCAATCTCGAGGAGCTCAGCGACATCAAAACCGCTGTCAGCGAGGCGGTGACCAACTGCATCGTCCACGCCTATCCGGAGGGAAGCGGGACGATTCGCCTAAGCTGCCGGGTGTATGCGGACCGGAATGTGGAAATCCGGGTGGAGGATCATGGGGTGGGCATCCCCGACGTCACCGCAGCCCGGGAACCCATGTTCACCACCGGCGGTCAGGACCGCAGCGGCATGGGCTTTACGATTATGGAGAAATTCATGTCCTCCCTCCAGGTGGAATCCCGGCCCGGGGCGGGCACCACCGTGACCATGACCCGGCGGCTCCAGGAGCGGAAACCGTGACGGCAGCGCTGCTTTCCAAGGCACAGCAGGGAAATCAGGACGCCCGGGAGCAGCTTCTGCGGGAGAATGCGGGGCTGATTTGGAGCATTGTCCGCCGGTTTTATGGCCGGGGGACGGAGCCGGACGACCTGTATCAGCTGGGCTGCCTGGGATTTTTAAAGGCCATCGACGGCTATGACGCGGCCTATGGCACCCAGTTTTCCACCTATGCGGTGCCGAAAATTGCCGGGGAAATTCGGCGGTTTTTGCGGGATGACGGCGCGATTAAGGTCAGCCGCACCATCAAGGAGCAGGCGGCCCAGCTCCGGAATCTCAGAAATCAGCTGACGGTGGAGCTGGGGCGGGAGCCCTATTTGTCGGAAATCGCCCAGGCCTCGGGGCTGACGGTGCAGGAGATTGCGGTGATCGATACGGCGATGCTCCCGGCGGATTCCCTCCAGCGGCCTGCGGGGGAGGACGGATGCAGCCTGGAGCAGCTGCTGCCCGGGGAAGCCATTGAGGAGAAGATCATTGAATCCGTGGCGCTGGGGGACGCGATTGCCCAGCTGGAGCCCCGGCAACAGGCGGTGATTCGCATGCGGTATTTTCGGGGGATGACCCAGGATAAGGCGGCGGTGGTGCTGGGGGTGAGTCAGGTGCAGGTGAGTAGGTTGGAACGGAGGGCACTGGGGAGGTTAAAGGAGATTTTGGGAGAAAATTAGCGGTAGATTTTGCGTTTTACCGACATTCTCTTTTCGGTAGGCCCTTCGGGGACCATATCTTTCGTTGCACGACGAAAGATATGGAAGAAAGGCGTGGAAAGGGGGTTACGACCCCCTTTCATCCCCCAGGGGTTAATGTTGACAGTAAACCGGACGTACTTTGTGCCTACTTCTCCGCGACGACATTTCCGACGCGATTAAGTCGGCTGCGGCGCTTCGCTTATCCCCTTGCCTCTGCGTGCTGCGCTGCCAAGGTTACGGTAATGCCTACGATTTTCTGAGGTCATTGCGAACCAGTGCGCACACTGGTGTGGCAATCCGCTTTCCCCTTGGTACGCACAGCTCAGTTGCAAAACGTTAAGGAGAACGGATTGCCACGTCGCCACAAGTGGCTCCTCGCAATGACCTGGGTGGTTGCATAAGTGCCGCCCATTCAACCGCACCGCAGTAGGCACGAAGGGGCGGGGATAAGCGAAGCGCCGCCCCTGATTAAAATTCGGGCGGGGCACCAATGCGAACACGTCTGGAACCGATACGGCAAATGGGGTCCCTATTAACCCCTGGGGGATCCAACGGGGGCCGCAGCCCCCTTGGCGTGTCTTTCTCCTCTATCTTTCTTCACGAGAAGAAAGATGGAGTCCCCGAAGGGCGTAACGAAAAGAGAATGCCCGTAAAAAACAGCAAACGAAAGATAGTGCCCCCAAAGGCCCTAACGAAAAGAGAAATGTTCGTAAAAACGTAAAACTCCAAAATCTTAGCCAAAAAAAGAAGAACCAACTTACCGTTGGTTCTTCTCAGCGTGTCAAAAAAGCTCTCGCCAAGTGCGGGAGCTTTCTGTATAATAAAGACA
>CAVJLG010000105.1:0-7899 GCA_963650135.1 Barnesiella intestinihominis
TGGTGGAGCTGAGGGGAATTGAACCCCTGTCCGAAAGCAACTTGACAGGACTTTCTCCGGGCGCAGACGATTTTTTACATTCCCTTGCCGGAGCGTGAACCGTCACACTCTCCGGTTTGGTAGCTTCTTATGCATGGTATGCTCGAAGCCCAGCATACGCACGGTCACCACTCAAATCACACCCGTACCCCGGCTCGTGGTCCTTCCGGAACGGATGGGCTGCTAATTAAGCAGCAGCCAGAACGAAATTATCGTTGTCAGTTAATTGAAAGTTTGCCCTTTTTATAGAGGTAAGGCGCCTCTGCCCGCTTATCAAGCCTCACTACCCCCGTCGAACCCGTTACAGCCCCATATAGCGGCCACGGTAGTGGCCGCGGTGAAATTCCACTGCGTGGAGTGAAATTTACTGGCATAAGTGAAATTCGCTGGCGCGAGTGAAATTCGCACAGTCGTGCGAGTGAATGTGTCCCCGTTGGGGACGGATTGAAAAATTTTAATAAAATGTTGCAATAGAAGATACTGGAGGCAATACCTCACAATTTGGCAAGAGCATTCGGCGAGAGATTTTGCGGCGGAAAAAGGCATTTTTCCGCAGGAATACTTTGTGTATTTCAAGGGAAAATGCTGCATTTCCGGTGCAAAAGGTCCGGCGAAGGCCGCAGCCGGGTTGTGACGGTTTTGCCGACCAAAAAATTAGTAGCGTCCGAAGGGATCAGGGAGTTTGGTGGGCTCCGGATACTCCACCCCGAAGGTATCCACGGTGACGCTCTTGATCTTCTGCTCGGTCTGGGGCCGGTCATTGCGGTCGGTCTTCACGGCAGCGATCTCATCCACCACGTCCATGCCCTCGGTGACCTTGCCGAAGGCGGCGTACTGGTTATTGAGGTGCTTTGCGTCGGCGTGCATAATGAAGAACTGGCTGCCCGCAGAGTTGGGGTGCCCGGCCCGGGCCATGGAGAGAACGCCGCGCTTATGGCTCAGGGTGTTCTTGATGCCGTTCATCAGGAATTCGCCCTTGATGCAGTAGCCGGGGCCGCCGGTGCCGTCGCCCAGGGGGTCGCCGCCCTGAATCATAAAGCCGGGGATGACCCGGTGGAAGATCAGCCCGTCATAGAAGCCCTGCTTTGCCAGGTACACAAAGTTGTTCACCGTCTCGGGGGCGATTTCGGGGTACAGCTCGGCAATGATTTTGCCGCCGTTTTCCATTTCAATGGTCACAACAGGATTTGCCATTAGTATTGATTCCTTTCTTTCATGGCCCGGTCCATCTGGCGCTTTGCGTCCTTCTCCGCAGCCACGGCACGTTTATCGTGCAGCTTTTTACCTTTGGCCAGGGCAATTTCCACCTTGACCCGGGAATTTTTGAAATAAACCGAAAGAGGCACCAGCGCATACCCCGCCTGGGCTACCTTGCTTGACAGCATCTGAATCTCCTTTTTATGGAGCAGCAAACGCTTGGGGCGCAATGGGTCCCGGTTGGAGAAGCTGCCCTGCTCATAGGGGGAGATGTGCATCTGCTTGACGAAAACCTCGCCGTTTTTGATGTCGCACCAGGCCTCCTTTAGGCTCAGCTTGCCCGCCCGGATGGACTTGACCTCGGTGCCAAACAGCTCCACGCCGGCCTCGAACTTCTCCACAATGTAGTATTCATGATACGCCTTTGGGTTTTTCGCCACCAGTTTGACGCCGCTTTTCTGTGCCACCAGGTTCACCTCTCTCTTTTGGGGCAACACCACATCAATGTGTCTGCGGGCTACAGCCGATCTTTTTCGCCGGAAATGCGTTATTTTTTCTCGAAATACACAAAGTATTCCATCGAAAAACTGCCTTTTTCCGACGCAAAATCTCTGGCTGAATCCTCGCCGCCAATTCATGCGGTGTTACCCCGGGCAACACCATATGAATGTACAAAGATTTTGGTGCTTTTCTAGATTGTATCATATATGATTCCAAAATTCAAGGGCGAGAAAAGTTGCAATTCGTCATATTGCCCGAAAACAGTTGCAGCTTTCCTTATTTAATGTTACAATAGCAAGCAATCAACCACATAAATTTAAGAGCGAGGTACTGACAGATGATGATTTCAACCCGTGGCCGCTATGCCCTCCGCGTGATGATCGATTTGGCGGAGCAGAACAGCGACGGCTATGTGTCCCTCCGGGAGATTGCCAAACGGCAGGAGATCTCGGAGAAATATTTGGAGACGATTGTGCGCTTCCTGACCCAAGAGGGCCTGGTGTCCGGGGTACGGGGCAAGGGGGGCGGCTATCGGCTCACCCGCAAGCCCGAGGAATACACCGCCGCCGAGATTTTAAGCGTGGCGGAGCTGAGCCTCAGCCCCGTGGCATGCCTGGAGAAGGGGGCCGCACCCTGCCCCCGGGCCGATCAGTGCCGCACGCTGCCCCTCTGGAAGGGCCTCGACCAGGTGGTCTATGACTATCTCAGCCACTACACCCTCCGTGATCTCATGGACCAGGAGCATGCGGCTCAGGAGGCAGGGGAATGAAGAAGGTTCTCGTGGCCATGAGCGGCGGCGTGGATTCCAGCGTCACCGCCTATCTTCTCAAAGCCCAGGGCTACGACTGCATTGGCGTGACCATGAAGCTCTATGACGGCGAGGATGAGCGGGAGAGCACCTGCTGCTCCCTCCGGGATGTGGAGGATGCAAAAAGCGTCTGCCATCGCCTGGGCATCCCCCATTATACCTTTAATTTCACCGGGGATTTTGACCGGGAGGTCATTGCGCCCTTTATCCGGAGCTATGAGCAGGGCCGCACCCCCAACCCCTGCATCGACTGTAACCGCAGGCTCAAGTTCCAGCGCCTGTACCATCGGGCCATGGAACTGGGCTGCGACTATATCGCCACGGGCCACTATGTCCGCCGGGTGGAGGAGCCGGACGGCACCGTCACCCTCCACAAGGCCCTGGACGCGGACAAGGAGCAGAGCTACGTCCTCTACAACATGACCCAGGAGCAGCTAAAGCGCACTCTGTTCCCCCTGGGCGAATTAACGAAACCCCAAGTGCGGGAAATCGCAGAGCGCGAGGGCTTTTTAAACGCGAAAAAGCACGACAGCCAGGACATCTGCTTTGTGCCGGACGGGGATTATGCGTCGTTTATTGCGGAATATACGGGAAAAACCTATGCGCCGGGGCCGGTTCTCGACGTAGACGGCAACCGCTTGGGCACCCATCGGGGCATCATCCACTACACCATCGGTCAGCGCAAGGGCCTGGGCCTGGCATTGGGCAAGCCCATGTATGTGAGGGCCACGGATGCGGAGAAGAACACCGTCACCCTTGCCACCAACGACCAGCTGTTTTCCACCAAGGTCTACGCCGAGCACCTGAACTGGATTTCCGGGGAGATTCCCACGGAGAAGGTTCTAGTTGTCGCCCGGGTGCGCTATCACGGGAAGGACCAGCCCGCCACCCTGCATTTCCTCGAAAACGGCAACATTCTGGCGGAATTTTCGGTCCCCCAGCGGGCCGTCACCCCGGGGCAGGCCATTGTGTTCTACCAGGGCGACCAGATGCTTGGCGGCGCGGAAATCGTTCGCGGAGCGTAATGCAACAGAAGGAGAAACGATTTGCACAACTATAAAATGACCGTCCAATACGACGGCACCCGCTATTCCGGTTGGCAGCGCCAGGGCAACACCGCCTCCACCATCCAGGGGAAGCTGGAGCAGGCCCTGACCCGCCTGATCGGGCAGGAGATCGAGCTTTCCGGCTCCGGACGCACCGACGGCGGCGTTCATGCCCTGGGCCAGGTGGCCAATTTCCGGGGAAAGGCGTTCCTGGACTGCGGGCCGTTCCGGGAGAAGCTGAACGAGGCCCTGCCCGAGGACATCTATGTGAGCGATTTGCGCCCCGCCGCCGACCGCTTCCATGCCCGGTTCAGCGCCAAGGAGAAGGTCTATCGCTACACCATCGAAAACGGCCCGAACCGCAACGTTTTTACGCGGAAATACGTCTATCATCTGCCGGAAGCCCTGGATTTGCAGCGCATGCAGGACACGGCGAAGCTGCTATTGGGCACCCACGATTTTCGCGGTTTTTCCACCGGACGCACCAAAAAGTCCACGGTGCGGCATATTTCGTCCATCGACATCTGCCGGGAAGGGGAGAACGTGACCCTGACGTTTACGGGGAACGGCTTCCTCTATAATATGGTGCGGATTCTCACGGGCACGCTAATTGAGGCGGGCCTGGGCCAGCGCACCCCGGAAAGCGTCCTACCTGTCCTTGAAACCGGGCAGCGCAGCGATGCAGGCTTCACCGCCCCGGCACAGGGACTTTGCCTTATGGAGGTACGATACGAATGAATATTCAGATTTTCGGTTCCACCAAGTCCGCCGACAGCCGCAAGGCCGAGCGCTATTTCAAGGAGCGCCGGGTGAAGTACCAGTTCATCGACATGAAGAAATACGGCATGAGCGGCGGGGAGTTCGACAGCGTGCTCCGGGCCGTGGGCGGCATTGACAAGCTGGTGGATTGGGAATCGAAGGATTCCGATCTTGACCTGATCCGGTATATGGCCGACAAGCGGGATAAAGAGGATCGGGTGTTTGAGAATCAGGGGCTGATAAAATTGCCTGTTGTGAGGAATGGAAAAGTGGCTACCGTAGGGTATTGTCCGGAGGTTTGGGCAAATTGGAAATAAAATTGGAGTTGGTGCGGATTTTCTGACCGCTCTACTCAACCGACGCACTCCGTGGGCCATATCTTTCTTTGCGTGAAGAAAGATATGGAAGAAAGACACGCCAAGGGGGCTGCGGCCCCCGTTGGATCCCCTGGGGTTAATAGGGACCCCAACCGAACGTGCTTTGTGCCTACTTTTCCGCGACAACATTTCCGACGCGATTAAGTCGCGCATGGCATGCTTCGCACTGTTTCCATGCGCTCTGCGTACTGCGCCAACTGCGGCGATTTCGTAACATTTCAAGAATAACCAACGTAATTCGACACTTGAAGCCGGGTGGTTGCGGAACTGCTGGATTTTCCACCGTCATTGCGAACCAGTGACCGATGTCACTGGTGTGGCAATCCGCTTTCCCCTTGGTACGCACTACTCAGTCGCAAAACGTTAAGGAGAACGGATTGCCACGCCAGTGTGCGCACTGGCTCGCAATGACCTGGGCAGTCGCGGAGGTGCAAACTGTGCACCGCAACTGCTCTTCCATCTTAACATATGATAAAATGAAAAAATAAATCTAAAAGAGAGCGCTTCGGCAATACCTCACAATTCGGCAAGAGTATTCGGCGAGAGATTTTGCGTCAGAAAAAGTCAATTTTCCGCAGGAATACTTTGTGTATTTCAAGGGAAATTGGCGCATTTCTGGCACAAAAGATCCGCTGAAGACCGCAGCCGAGTTGTGAAGGTTTTGCCGAAAAGAAAAGGAGGAAATTTCCCATGTCCGACACCATCATCACCGTAAAACACTCCCTCGTCACCGTCCTCTACCTCAACCGCCCCCAAACCCTCAACTGCTTCAACAACGAGCTTCTGGAAACCCTGGCGTCCACCCTGAAAAAACTCGACGCCGACCCCGCCGTCCGCTGCGTGGTCATCACCGGTTCCGGCCGGGGCTTCTGCGCAGGAGGCGACCTGGGCGTGCTCATGGACTGCGACACCCAGGAGAAGAGCGATGAGAACATGCGGGTGGCCAACGAGGCCGTGGCGGCCCTGTTCCGGATGAAGACCCCCACCATCGCCATGGTCAACGGCGCGGCTGCCGGTGCGGGCTTCAACCTGGCCCTGGCCTGCGACATGATTTTCGCCGCCGAGAAGGCCAAGTTCATCCAGTCCTTTGTGAATGTGGGCATTGCCTCCGACTGCGGCGGTCATTACCTGCTGGAGAAGGCCGTGGGCCGTCATCTTGCCAAGGAGCTGATGTTCACCGCCCGGCCCGTTTCCGCCCAGGAGGGCAAGGAGCTGGGCTTCGTCAACCGCATCTACCCTAGCGACCAGCTCATGGACGAAACCCTGGCCTTCGCCGCAGAAATTGCAAAAAAAGCACCTCTGGCCCTGGCTGCCACCAAGCAGCTCTTAAATCGCGCCGAGGAAATGACCCTGGAGGAGGTTTTGGAGGCCGAAAAGGCCCAGCAAGGCCCCCTGCTGCTGAGCCACGACTGCAAAGAGGGCATCGCGGCCTTCCGGGAGAAGCGAGAGGCGGTCTTCACCGGTGCTTAAAGTTCAGGGACTGCGCCTTCGTCCCGGCGAGCCGGAGTCGAAGCTCACCAAAAAGCTGTCCCGGGAGCTGGGCTGCGAGGTAAAGGGCTTCCAGGTGCTCCGCCGCTCGGTGGACGCCCGGAAAAAGGACGACGTGGCCCTGGTCTACACCCTGGGGGTGGACGTGCCCCACGAGAACCAGGTGCTCAAAAAGTGCCGCAGCAAGAAGGTCAGCCTTTATGCGCCCAGCGAATACCGCTTCCCGGTGCAGCATCTGCGCCTGTCCCAGCGCCCGGTGATTGTGGGGGCGGGACCGGCGGGGCTGTTCTGCGCCCTGATGCTATCCCGGGCCGGTGCAAGGCCCATCGTATTGGAGCGGGGAGAGGATGTAGACGCCCGGACCGCGCAGGTTTCGCGCTTCTGGCAGGGCGGACCGCTGAACCCCGAATCCAACGTCCAGTTCGGCGAGGGCGGCGCGGGGACGTTTTCCGACGGCAAGCTCCATACCGGGGTGAACGACCCCAGAATGCAGCAAATTCTCCGGGAATTCGTGGCATTCGGCGCACCCGGCGAGATTCTTTGGGACGCAAATCCCCATGTGGGCACGGATTATCTCAAAATTGTGGTGAAAAACATCCGGCAGGAGCTGGAGAAACTGGGGGCCGAGGTGCGGTTTTCCCATCGGCTCACGGGGATTTTGACGGAAAACGGCCATGTCACCGGCGCGGAAATCGCATCCCCCGAGGGCAGCTATACCTTAAATACCTGCCACCTGGTGCTTGCCATCGGCCACAGCGCCCGGGATACCTTCCGGATGCTGCACGAATCCGGCGTGCCCATGGAGCAGAAGCAGTTCGCCATGGGCGTGCGCATCGAGCAGAAGCAGCGGGACGTGACCATCGCCCAGTACGGCGCGGAGATTGCGGGCCTGCCGGTGGCCACCTATAAGCTCTCCTGCCATCCGGATACGGGCCGGGGGGCGTTCTCGTTCTGCGTCTGCCCCGGGGGCCTGGTGGTGGCGGCTGCGTCCCAGCCCGGGCGGCTGTGTACCAACGGCATGAGCAATCACGCCCGGGACGAGGAAAATATCAACGGCGGCCTGCTGGTGACCGTTACCCCATCGGATTTCGGCACCGACCACCCCCTTGGCGGCGTGTTCTTGCAGGAGCAGCTGGAGGAAGCGGCGTTCCGGCTGGGGGGAGGGGACTATCATGCCCCCTGCCAGCGGGTGGAGGACTTCTTGATGCATCGCCCCTCCACCGGCCCCGGGAAGGTCGTGCCATCCTATGCCCCGGGGGTCACATGGACGGATTTGCACGATTGTCTCCCGGAATTCCTGACGGAAACCCTGGAGCAGGCCCTGCCGATTTTGGGCAAAAAGCTCCATGGTTTCGACGACCCGGACGCGGTGCTTACCGCCATCGAAAGCCGCAGCTCCAGCCCCGTGCGCATTCCCCGGGATGAAACGGGCCAGAGCGCTGTTGCCGGGCTGTATCCCTGCGGCGAAGGCGCGGGGTACGCAGGGGGGATTATGTCCGCGGCAGCGGATGGAATGAGGATTGCAGAGAAGATTGCAGAGGGAATTTTTTGATTGAAGTGCTGGGGAAGATTGCAGAGGTGGTTCCGCACGGAGGTGCGGAAGGAGATAATAGATAATAAAGAATAGAGTAGAGATGAGTAAAACACACATTGAACATCGAGGTCAAAGCGATTCAATAAAGGA
>CAVJLG010000106.1:0-7879 GCA_963650135.1 Barnesiella intestinihominis
AAATCCAAAATATTATGCGCAGTGAAACAGGGCAATTTGCTCTGTTTCACTGCTTTTTAAGGAGGTGCTATACATAATTGATTTCTGTTCATAACGTACCCGGACTGCTTTCGCATGACCAGGGCAAGACGTTTGCAGCCATCCTCCATGCGCTTTCTGACCTGGGGTATCATGTCGAATGGATGGTGCTTAACAGTGCGGACTTCGGCGTCCCCCAGGCCCGGAAGCGGGTCTTCCTTATCTGCTATCTTGATCCCAGATGCGCCGGAAAAATACTTTCTGTCCCAACGGCAGCTGGAAAAGCTCCTGTACAAACCCTCGGCGGCTCCCAGGGCTCCCGAGTCTACGACGCAGAAGGAGCCGCCATCACCCAGACCGCCCAGGCAGGCGGCAAAGGCGGAAAAACAGGACTCTACTTCGTAGATCTCTGTCAGGGTCACCCCACCCGAACAGAACTTGCCCGTTGTATTACCGCGGACTATGGAAAAGCCCAGATGTCCACCCGAAAGGGTGAGATGTCTGGGCTTTTGCTGATTAAGGAGGCAACTAAACGAGGATACAAGGAAGCTGTCCCCGGAGACACCGTGGATCTTGGCTATGCAGGCAGCAACACCCGCCGGGGACGTGTCGGCCATGATATAGCGCATACATTGGAGACTTCCTGTGCCCAGGGCGTTGTAGAACGCCAAGGCCGCATCCGGCGGCTCATGCCTCGGGAGTGTCTGAGGCTTCAGGGCTTTGCAGAGGATCAGATCGACAGATTACTTGCCATCACCTCCGATGCCCAGGCCTACAAGCAGGCGGGAAACAGCGTCACAGTCAACGTGATCGAGGTCATTGGCAGGAACCTCCGGGCGGTAGATGAGGAGCTGCATTCCCAAGATGGGAAAGCTGGTGGTGCTTTATGATCGGCATCAAGAATCAGTGTTTCGGCGTGGAAATCGAGATGACCGGCCTGACCCGGGAACAGGCGGCTCAGGCTCTGGCTGAATATTTTAGCACCGACTACGATTGCCTATGAAGCCTACCATGTGAATGACCAACAGGGCCGCACCTGGAAGCTCATGCGGGACGGCAGCATTGCAGTGGAACGCCGGGACCGAACCCAGCGTCGGGGCAGCGCTGACCGGGAGTACCAGGTGGAGTTCGTGACGCCAAAGCTCACCTACGAGGATATGCCCCAATTTCAGGAGTGCATCCGCAGGCTCCGTAAGGCAGGCGGAAAGGTCAATTCCAGTTGCGGCCTCCACGTCCATATAGACGGAGCCAACCACAATCAGCGCAGCCTCAAGAACCTTTTGTCCATCATGTATTCCAAGGAGGACATTCTGTTCAGGGCCTTGCAGGTCAACGAGAACCGGGTGCGCCAATACTGCCAGAAGGTTCGGGAACCCATGCTCCAGCGGGTACGCAGTCAAATCGATTCCACAGAGACCCGGAACCTCAACCGGTTGGAATCCATCTGGTACGGCGGGGATAACGGCAGCCATCAGCACTACCACTGGACCAGATATCATGCCCTGAATCTTCACTCCATGTTCTACCGGGGCACTGTAGAGTTCCGAATGTTCAACTCCACCCTCCACGCAGGCCGGGTCAAGGCCTATGTGGATCTGTGTCTGGCCATGTCCGCCCAGTCCATCAATCAGCGCTGCTCAGTCATGCGAAAGACCATCAGCGACAACGAGCTGTTTACCTTCCGGGTGTGGCTGGTGCGGATGGGGCTCAATGGTCCCGAGTTCAAGAATACCCGGGATCATTTACTGGCCAATCTGGACGGCGACCGGGCCTGGCGGTATGACAAGGACAGCTACGAGAAAAACAAACCAAAACGACACGAACAAGAAAGGTAAGGTGTTCATTTGAAGGTACGAATTGACGAAAAAGACTACATGGGCACACCCGTGGAGATTCTGGATCAGCTCCGGCAGGAGGCTGACCAGGGCATTCCCACGGTCTCTGCTTATATCCGGTTTGTCCAGGACAATGTCCAGCGGATGACGAACCAGCCCTGTACACTGGACGGCGGGGATACAGAGCATCGGGCCCACTCCCTGCTTCATCGGCTGGAGGGCATTCGTGCCCTTGAAATTCCGGAGGACGAAGATGTCAGATAAGCTGTATTTCGCCTATGGCAGCAACATCAATCTGAATCAGATGGCCTTCCGGTGCCCGGATGCCAAAGTGGTGCAGCCGGTGGTGCTGGAGAACTATGAGCTGTTGTTTCGGGGCAACGGTGGTGGCTGCGGTGTTGCTACCATCGTTCCTAAGGAAGGCAGTCAGGTTCACGGACTGCTCTGGAATATCACGCCCCGGGACGAACGGGCTTTGGACTACTACGAGGGCTATCCCCATCTCTATGACAAGGAATCCGTCTCTGTCAGACTCCAAAACGGCAAATCCCTCACCGTTATGGCTTACGTTATGACCCGGGAGAAGGAGCGTAGCCCCACGGAACCCACGGTGGGTTACTATGAGGGCATCCGGGAGGGTTTTCAGCAGAACAGTCTCCCGGTGAAAGCCCTGGAACAGTCTCTCCGCCAGTGCTGGCGGGAGGTGGATGCACTGGCTCAGCAGAAACCTCAGAAGAAAAAGAAAGGACGGGACACCCATGAACGATAATCCCTTGAAAGTACTGGTGGTGGAACCCATGAAGCGTCCCCATGTTCAGGAAATTGACGGGAGCCTTGCTTCCATGCAAAAGCTGGTGGGCGGCACCATTCAGACCATTTATCCATTTGACGATGCCGTAGCATTGGTTTGCAATGACGAGGGCAAACTGCTGAACCTGCCCTACAACCGATTCCTCTATGATGAGAATCGGAACCCCTACGATGTGGTCTGCGGCACCTTCTTTGTGGTGGGTGTCGGGGAAGTTAATTTCAAGTCCCTGACCGACCGGCAGATCCGCAAATACCACGACATGTACAGCCGGGAGTTTATCCTCCCGGTGCTGGGAAAGGAGCGCAAAGAACGCAATGACAAAGAAAGATAAATACATTCTGACCGCCGAGTCGGTCACTGAGGGCCATCCGGACAAGCTCTGCGATACCATCGCGGACAGCGTGCTGGATGCCTGCCTTGAAAACGATTCCAATGCCCGGGTAGCCTGCGAGGTGCTGGCCACTGCGGGCAAAATTCTTGTGGTCGGAGAGATTTCCACAAAGGAGCTGCCGGACATTCCCCATATCGTCTGCAAAACTGTGCGGGAGGTGGGCTATGGCGGCGACTATGAGGTGGAGGTTATCACCCACAATCAGAGTCCCGACATTGCCTGGGCTGTGGACGGCGGTGCGGAAATGGGCGCCGGAGATCAGGGTATCGTCTATGGCTATGCCTGCCGGGAGACGCTGGAGCTGCTGCCCCTGCCGGTGGTGCTGGCCCATCGTATTACCCAGGGGCTGACAATTGCACGAAAGACCGGCTCCATTCCCGGTTTGCGCCCGGACGGTAAGGCACAGGTGTCCGTGGAATATGAGAATGGCCAGCCCGGGCGGGTGGCTGCGGTGGTGGTGTCCTGTCAGCATGAGGAGAATGTGGAGCTGGACACCCTGCGGAACGCTGTCCATGACATCGTCTTGAAATCCGCCTTTTGGGATTTCCCTATGGAGGAGGGCACAGAAATCCTCATCAATCCCGGCGGAGATTTCATCCTGGGCGGATTTGAAGCAGATACCGGGCTTACGGGCCGGAAGCTGATGGTAGATACCTACGGCGGCTTCGTCCCCCACGGAGGCGGTGCACTTTCCGGCAAAGACGGCACCAAGGTAGACCGCAGCGGTGCATACATGGCCCGATACATCGCCAAGAACATCGTAGCGGCAAGGCTGGCGGAAGAATGCACTGTCAGCCTTGCCTATGCCATTGGAGTAGCGGAGCCTGTGATGATTCAGGTGGACACCCATGGCACAGGCCAGTACCCTGACCGTGTTCTGGAAGAGGCCATCGGCGTCGTCTTTGACCTGACCCCCACAGGTATGATTATGACCCTTCAATTGACGGAGCCGGCGTTCGCAAGGTTCTGCAACTACGGTCACTTCATGCACCGGGAAGCTCCCTGGGAGCAGACGGACTGTGTGGAGCTGATGCTGGAGGCAAGTGATCTGGTGGCAGATAATGTGCTGCTCAACGACTAAGTTCAAGGAGGAATCCAATGACCCAAACACCTTCTTGGGAGATCCTTCAGGGTGATGCCCTGAAAATCATCCCCACCTTTGCGCCGAACACCTTCGACGCGGTTATTACTGACCCACCCTACGCCTCCGGCGGCAGGACCCAGGCCGAGAAAAACAAGTCCACCGCGCAGAAGTATTCCAGCATGGGCGAAAACGCGCCCCCGCCTTTTGACGGGGACGCGAAGAATCAGCGGAGCTGGACCCGATGGGCATCCGAATGGCTCTACGAGGCCCGGAAGGTCTGCAAGCCCGGTGCTCCAGTGTGTATGTTCATCGACTGGCGGCAGCTCCCGGCAGCCACCGATGCCCTGCAATGGGCGGGCTGGATCTGGCGGGGCACCGCAGTTTGGGATAAGGGCAACTGCCGTCCTCAGAAGGGACGGTTCCGCCAGCAGGCGGAGTACATCGTCTGGGGCAGCAACGGAGATATGCCCATTTCCCGGCCAGTGCCTTGTCTGCCCGGGGTGTTCAAGTATGGCAATCCTCAGAAGCGCATCCACCTGACGGAGAAGCCCCTTCAGCTCATGCGGGACATCGTCAAAATCACCGAACCCGGCGGGCATATTCTGGACCCCTTCGCCGGCAGTGGTACCACGGTGCTGGCGGCGGTACAGGAGGGGTATAAGGCCACGGGAATCGAAGTCACGCAGCATTACGCTGAGGCTGCAGAGAATCGGATCAGAGATGCGTTGAAAACCGAATAATCTTCCTCATATACGAGTTGTTTACAGAAAGATTCTTATAAATACTGGTTGATTTTTGCCTGACGCTGGATATAATAAAGATGGACTAAAAAGTTCACAGCGGGTGTTTCGCCACCTATATCCCAAGTGCGAAGCGTTACAGCAGGTGTTCCGCCACCTATATCTCAAGTGCGGAGCGTTAACGATGGGGCTGTCTCAAAATGCGAATTGTAAGAAAATAGCCCCCGTCAAAAGTTAGAAAAAGTCGTGAAAATCCAGTTTTTATCGGATTTTCACGACTTTTTTGTTGGGCTAATTTTTTGAAAATTTTATTTTGAGACAGCCCCTTTTTTAAGGGATGAAAATCATGGATGTACAATTCAAAGAATTTGGCCTATACAATATCGATGTCGAGTACCTTCGCTTTCTGAACCAAATCGATTCGGAAGTGCAGTTTAGTGAGAGCAAAGACTATGAACAGAAACCCTTCTTGGGCATTGTCGTGGTTATTGATACACACTCCTACTTCATTCCTTTGACATCAGGGAAGCCCAAACATGCAAAATGGAAAAATGCCGGTGCAGCGCACTACCTGGTATACGAACAGGTAAAGAAAAACGAACTCAGAAGAAATGATGTTTATAAATCGATTTCTGAGGCTGAGGCTTTGAAGATATTTGCAACACTGGAAATCAAGAAAATGATTCCGGTGAAGGATGGCCTTTATTCCAAAATTGATTTCTCTTTCCTTGAAGACCGGAAATATGCCGACCTACTTGAGAAAGAATATCGTTTCTGTTAAAGAATTCAGGATGGAATTCTCAGCAAAGCAAAACAAATCTACGATGAACAGATGCAAACCGGAAAGGTTTTCCCTACTACTGTTCCTTTGTAAAGCTGGAGGCAGCTTGTGATACATACATTTCAGAATAAAGTTTTGCGGCGGGAAGGTGCCTTTATGACACCTTCCCCGCCAATTTTTCCTGAGTGACTGCGAAAACAGGGGCAGAAATTGCACCTGGTCTGTCCACCGATCGGCAGCATTCTGAACGCACTATGACACTATCCACATGACCAATTATTCAATGTTCCGCCTGGTTTGCACGCGAACCAGGCACTTTTTTAAACCTTTTTGGGGTATCGAACTGTTCTTCCTGCAGAGGCCATCCCGCCCGTGGCGGTGATGGCGCAAGCATCGGACAAAGATATCTTTGCCCCACTTGCAGGGAGAACCCTGACCCCAATGGCGCCTGCGGGCGGAAGAAAGGAGGGATTCCAGCGAAGAAATACGAATTCTGCCTGCGGCTTGACCCGGATGAAGCCCAGCGTCTGTCTGCGGATTCCAGGCGGTGCGGCCTTTCCAAGACAGCATACCTGCGACAGCTTATTCTCGGCGCAGAACTCAAAGCCAGACCTTCATCGGAGATCAAAAAGCTCCGCACGGAAATTCACCACATCGGCAACAACGTAAACCAAATCGCGCGGAAAATCAATGCGGAATTTGGGAGCAAGGAGGACGTGGAACAGATCAAATATCTCCTTGGGGAGGTATACCGGATGATGTATGAAATTGCAAAAGAGTAATGGCAATTACAAAGATTCTGGGAAAGAACCACCGACTGGACACGGTCATCAAATATGTGACCAATGGTGAAAAGACCGAGGAGCAGATTCTGACGGACTACATCAACTGCGACCCCGGCTATGCCTATCAGCAGATGATGGACACCAAACGTGCAGTCGGGAAAACCGATGGCCGCCAGTGCTATCATATTATCCAGTCCTTTGCCCCCGGAGAGGTCACGCCGGAACTGGCCTTTGAAATCGCACAGGAATTTGCGAAGGAATACCTGTCGGAGTATCAGGTGGTAATCGGAACCCATGTAGACCGGGATCATATTCATTCCCATCTGGTGTTCAATTCCGTCAACATGGAGACAGGTGAAAAGTACAACAGCACACCACAGAATTACTCCCGCCAGATCCGCACCATCTCCGACCGGCTCTGTCGGGAACACGGTCTCTCCGTCATCATACAAGGCGATGGCAGCAAGTCCATGAGCTACTATGAGTGGCTGCGCCAGAGCAGAGGCCAGCCCACCTACCGCTCCATGCTGGAGGCTGACCTGAAGATTGCCATCGAGGATGCCAATGACATCGGCAACTTCTTCATGCTTATGGAGGACATGGGATATGAGGTCAGGCATGGCAACCGTCTGGGCTTCCGTCTCCGAGGCCAGGAGAGATTCATGTACCCGGAACGGCGAAACAAGCAGTATTCTGAGGAGGGCATACGCGCCGCCATTGACGGAAACCTGATGGACATTGCAGCAGGCCGAAAGCCTGTGGTCATCTACCGCCAGCCCTACCGGCCTTACAAGAAGCATCCCAAGTACAAGGGCTTTCTTGCCCTGTACGTCCATTACCTGTACATCCTGGGCAAAATCCAGAAACAGCAGTACCCACCCCGAATGACGGGAAAACTCAAGCAGGATGTGATGCGGTTCGAGGAACTGCGGGAACAGTTCAAGTTCCTGCGGGAGAACGGCATCCAGTCGGAGGAACAGCTAAAAGACTTCCAAAAGGAACTGGAGAACCAACTCCAGCCCCTGACCAGGCAGCGCACCATCCTGAATGTCCGCAAAAAGAAACGGCAGAAGTTGTATGCGGCTCTTTCCACGGAAGCGTCTCTGGCCCCAGTCAAGACCCTCTATGAGGAAGGTCAGACCGGCTTTGAGGCAGAATATGCCCAATATATAGAGGCTGTCGATCTGTTGGATACCTGCGGCATCTCCCGGGAAGCGCTGACAGCGGAGAGGGCCGATTGCTATGAAAAGCTGGCAGACCTCAACCGGGAGATCCGCCAGGTACGAAAGAAAATTTCTATGTGTCAGGCCATCCTTGAGGATGTGCCCCGCATCGAAAAGAACATTCAGAAAACAGAACCCACAAGACCCGGAAAAAGGGAGTCTAATGGTATGAAGTCAAGAGAAAATTCGAGATAATTATTAGAGATCAAGC
>CAVJLG010000107.1:0-7771 GCA_963650135.1 Barnesiella intestinihominis
CCGGTTCGAGCGTGCTTATCAGTCTCCCCGCGCTATGCTGGCGAAGTTCGACGCTTCCGTCGCTGCCAAGAAGAAGTAATTATTTCTTAAACGATCTCCCATGGGTCAGGGCCATCTGACCCTGACCATCCGGGAGTTGTTTTACGACCTTTCGCCGGAGCGGCTATTCCGGCAAAGGAAACGAAAAAAATATGGAGGTATATCCCAATGGCTATCGGTACTTACGAACAGTACAAAGCAAGACTGCTGGCTATGAAGCCCAATGTCTATCTCAACGGCAAGAAGATTGACCGTTCCAACGGCAAGACCGGCGCTGAGCGCGATCTGGCTGACTGGATTGTCGGCGGCACCTATGTTATGAAGCAGTGCTACGACACCGCAAACGATCCTGATTACGCAGATGTCTGCGTGGTAAAGGACCCCGACGGTTCCGTTCACAACCGTTGCACCCACATCAACCAGTCCGTGGATGATCTGCTGAAGAAGCAGCTCATGACCCGTCTGATCTGTCATCGTGTCGGCGGCTGCATGCAGCGCTGCATGGGCACCGACGCTCTGAACGCTCTGTTCTCCGTCACCTATGACTGCGACGAGGCATGTGGTACTGAGTATCATGCAAGACTGCAGAAGTACATCAAGTACTGCCAGGAGAATGACCTTGTCTGCAACTGCGCACAGACCGACGTGAAGGGTTCCCGTAACCCCAAGTACAAGAGAGCTCATATGCAGCCCGATCCCGACCAGTTCTTCCACATCGTTGATACCGATGTAGACGGCGTGGACATCGACGGCACCCCCACCAAGGGCATCATTGTCCGCGGTGCTAAGATCTGCAACTCCAACGCTCCTTACGTTGACGAGATCATTGTCAACCCCACCAAGTTCATGGATTCCGAGGACGCTGAGTACGCTGTTGCTTTCGCTCTGCCCGCAGACTGGGAAGGCATCAAGCTGATGGCTCTGCCCGGCCAGCATCACAAGAGAACTCGTCTGGCTGCTCCCTTCGCTCAGATTGGCGACGTAGAGTCCCTGACCATCTTCGACAACGTATTCGTTCCCAACTCCCGCGTGTTCATGAACGGCCTGGAGAACGACGGTGTTTGCCGCTATGCTGGCTACCTCGCTCTGATGTTCGCTCATTATCATCGTCATTCTTACACCGGCTGTAAGACCGCTGTATCCGAGGTCATTGCTTCCCAGGCTGCTCTGGTAGCCGAGGTCAACGACATCGCAAAGCAGTCTCACGTCCGTGACAAGCTGTGCGATATCATCCAGACTGCTGAGCTGGTATTCGCTGCCGGTCAGTGCTCTGCTTACCGCAGCCAGAAGTTCCCCTCCGGTCAGCAGGTTCCCGATGAGATCCTGACCAACGCTGGTCGTCGTCTGGCTGGCCATAACATCTACCACGAGTATGAGACTATGGCTGACCTCACCGGCGGTGTCTGCGCTTCTCTGCCTCCCGAGGAGAACTTCTTCATGGAGGAAGACAACGTTGGCGAGCTGTGCAACAAGTACATCGTTCGTAACCCCGCTTGGAGCGCTGAGAACACCCATCGCGTTATGCGCATGATGGAGAACAAGCTCTGCGATTCCTTCGAGGCTGCTCAGGCTGTTGCAGGCGTTCACGGCGGCGGTTCTCCTCTGATGGAAACCATCTGCATGATGCAGCGTTATCCTCTCGAGGATCTGAAGGCTATCGCAAAGTACCTGGCAGGCATTCCCGGCTACGAGAAGTGCCCCCGGTTCGAGCGTGCTTATCAGTCTCCCCGCGCTATGCTGGCGAAGTTCGACGCTCACGCAGCTGCAAAGAAGTAATTTCTGTCGCTTTCTCCCCCTCGTACCCCCCGGTGCGGGGGGGAGCCCTTCCATCTCCCCGCTTTGGTGAATTGTATTCCGGCGAGGATACAGCATGGTTCTGTTTCTTCGCCGGAGGACAATTTTGTCCTGATCCAATCTTATTATTAGGAGTGTTTTACAATGGCTCATCTGAACCGCAAGATCGGTATTCCTTCCTTTGACATGACCGGTAAGACCGCTATCATCACCGGCGGTACCCAGGGTCTGGGCTTCGGCATGGCATGCGCTCTGGCTGCTTACGGCGCTAACGTTGTCATCACTGCCCGTACTGCCCGCAAGGTTGAGGACGCTGTGGCTGACCTCAACGAGAACTACTGCAAGGGCGGCCGTGCATTCGGCATCCCTGCTGACTCCAGCAAGGCTGAGAACGTCAAGATGGTCGTAGAGAAGACCGTTGAGGAGTTCGGTGCTCTGGATATTCTCATCAACAACGCTGGTGTTTCCGGCCCCACCGCTCTGGTGGTTGAGACTCGTGAGGGTCGCCCCGAGTACACCCCCGAGGACTTCTCCAAGGTTCTGGCTACCAACCTCACCGGCACCTTTATGTTCTGCCAGGAGGCTGCTCGTCAGATGATTAAGCAGAACGCAACCAACGGCAAGAAGGGCGGCCGTATCATCATCACCGCTTCTGTCGGCGGCTTCATCGGCGGCAAGGGCGTTGTTGGCTACGGCGCTTCCAAGGCCGGCTGCCTGAGCCTGGCTCGTACCCTGGCAAACAACTTTGGCCGTGAGAACATCACCGTCAACTGCATCTGCCCGGGCTATGTTGTTACTCCTCTGAACGAAGAGTTCTTCGTTGACGCTGAGGGCAACTTCACCGACTACTACAAGAAGCAGTCCAAGTCCACCTCCGTGCGCCGTCTGGGCACCATCGAGGAGATCGCAGGCCCCGTGCTGGCAATGTGCTCCGATTCCTTCAGCTACATGACCGGTTCCTACATTCTGGTAGACGGCGGTCAGTCTATCCCCGCAGAATAATCGTTTCTACATACGAAAGGAGCCTATGCTACCATGGAGTACGCTAACATTATCTATACCGTAGATAACGGTATTGCTACCATTAAGCTCAATCGTCCCAAGGCCCTGAACGCTCTGAACTCCGAGATCAATGCCGACATCATGGCTGCCATCAACGAGGTCAAGGCTGATCCTTCTGTCCGCGTTCTCATCATGACCGGTTCCGAGCGTGCATTTGCCGCCGGCGCCGACGTCAAGGAGATGGCTGAGGCTACTCCTCGCTATGCCCGTGAGTTCTGCGGTCTGGCCATTGAGATCAACAACATTCTCGAGTCCCTGCCCATTCCCACCATCGCTGCGGTTGGCGGCTTTGCATTCGGCGGCGGCTGCGAGATGACCCTGGCCTGCGACTTCCGCGTTGGCGGCAGCCGCACCACCCTGTCCTTCCCCGAGGTTGGCCTGGGCATTATCCCCGGCGCCAACGGCTGCGCCCGTGCTACTGCCATTGTCGGCCCCGCAAAGGCAAAGCAGTTGGTTATGCTCACCGAGATGGTTCCCGGCAAGCAGGCATACGACCTGGGTCTTCTCAACTGGTATGTTGAGGGCGACGCTGAGCTGAACGCCAAGGCTGCCGAAGCCAAGAAGGCATTCAAGGCTGCTAAGAAGGCTGGCGCTGAGAACCTCGACGAGCTGAAGGCTGCCAACAAGGCTGCTGAGGCCGCTGCTGCCAAGGCTGAGTACGATGCAATCTACGCTAAGGCCGTTGAGGTTGCAAAGACCCTCATGACCAAGCCCGCCTGCGCTCTGGCTTCCGCAAAGGCTGCCATCAACAAGGCTGCCATTGAGACCATCGCTGCCGGTAAGGCCGCTGAGACTACCGAGTTCACCCTTCTGTTCAACACCCACGACCAGAAGGAAGGCATGGCCGCTATGATCGAGAAGCGCCCCGCTGTCTTCACCAACAACTAACATAAAAAACAGGGTACTTTCCAGTGGAAGGTGCCTTGTTTTTGTCGGTAGCTAGTTGACATTTTGGGTTTTTCCTGAGATAATAAGTAATGTATGAGAACGTGGAAAGTTCTCATTGGGATCGGTTTTTCCGGTCTCCGAAATCAATACATAAAGGAGTCTTTTTTACCATGGCTATTGAAACTATTGCCGTCCTCGGCGCTGGCCAGATGGGTTCCGGCATCGCTCAGATCGCCGCTACCAATGGCTACAAGGTCATCATGCGTGACATCAAGCAGGAGTTCTGCGACAAGGGTGTTGCCACCATTAAGAAGGGTCTTGACAAGCAGGTTGCTAAGGGCAAGACCACGCAGGAGGCTGCTGACGCTATCATGGCGAACATCTCCACCACCGTTGAGCTGGAGGGTGTTGCTCCCGCTGACTTCGTTATCGAGGCAGTTCCCGAGATCATGAGCCTGAAGCAGGACACCTTTAAGCAGCTGGGCGAGATCTGCAAGCCCGACGCTATCCTCTGCACCAACACTTCTTCCATGTCCATCACCGAGATCACCGGTGGCTGCAAGAACCCCGAGCGCTGCATGGGCATGCACTTCTTCAGCCCCGTATATGCTATGAAGCTGGTTGAGATGATCCGCTCCGAGAAGACCTCCGACGCTACTGTTGCAGCTGTCCGTGAGGTTTCCGAGAAGATGGGCAAGGTTCCCGTCCTCTGCCAGACCGACACCCCGGGCTTCATCGTAAACCGCTGCCTGTTCGCTTTCATGCTCGAGGCTATTCACGAGTATGAGGACGGTGTTGCTACCATCGATGATATCGACACCGCGATCAAGCTGGGTCTGAACCATCCCATGGGCCCCTTCGAGATGATGGATCTGTCCGGCCTGGACACCTTCCCCCATGTCACCGAGATTCTGGAGAAGCTGCCTGTTACCTCTTGGGCTTGCCCCGAGTCTGTAAAGGCTAAGATTGCTGAGGGCAAGTACGGCCGTAAGTCCGGCGAGGGCTGGCACAAGTACAACTAATCGCCCGCTTAACCTAGTAAGCATTTTGGGGGAGCCTCCCGCTCCCCCGTTTCCCCTATCATATGATTGGAAAGGATGCGTTAAGCATGAATGTAAAAGACATTAAGACCATTGCCATGTATGGCGCTGGCACCATCGGCGGCGGCTTCGCTGCTTACTTCGCTCTCAAGGGCCTGAACGTTAACGTGTATGTTCGTTCCGAGGCTTCCAAGGAGCGCGCTCTTCCCCACATCCAGGGCCCCATCGACACCTATGTAAAGTACGGTATCATTGACGACGGCCAGAAGATCTGGGACAAGATCAAGATTACCACCGATCCCGCTGAGGCTTTCACCGGCGTATACTTCGTACAGGAGAACGGCGCTGAGAACCTGGAGCAGAAGCATCAGATGGTTGCTGTCATGGAGCAGTATCTGCCCGAGGACGCTATCATCGCTTCTTCCTCCTCCGGTACCCCTGTTACCAAGATCGCTTCCGAGGCTAAGCACCCCGAGCGTATCATTGTCGGCCATCCCTTCAACCCCGCTTACCTGCTGCCCCTGATCGAGATCTGCGGCGGCGAGAAGACCGATCCCGCTGTGATCGAGGCTGCTCGTGAGTTCTACAAGATGTACGACAAGGCTCCCTGCGTCCTGAAGAAGGAGAAGAATGGCTTTATCGCAAACCGTCTGATGCACGCTCTGTGGCGTGAGGAGATTGCTCTGGTTACCGAGGGCGTTTGCTCCATGGCTGACGCTGACGACGCTTGGACCTTCGGCCCCGGCATCCGTCTGGCTGCTTTCGGCCCCGCTATGAACTATGAGCTGGGCGGTGGCGACTTGGGCCTCAAGGGCTGCGCAATTAAGTTCGGCGCTATGACCGACGCTGTGTTCGCTGACATCTCCGACATGAAGAAGGTTCCCGACACTTGGGCTGACCAGTCCGGCGAAGAGATCGTCACCGAGATGGCTGACTTCCCCGAGGTTATCGGTCACACCAAGCCCGAGATCGCTTCCTTCCGCGACAACCTCATCATCAACGTGCTGAAGATGCACGACAGAATGTAATTCTCTCAGAGAAAATTCTGCATTTCAGAGCCTGTTCCGTTTTTCGGGACAGGCTCTTTTCTGTTTACAAGCCGCACCTTTTCTGGCATAATGGTGATAGCAATCCGAAAGCGTCTGCTTTCCCAGAAAGGAGTCTTATTATGAATACAAAGGTTCTCCACAATCTCACCTGCGGGCTTTATATGCTCGCCTCCAAAGATGGTTCTCGTCGCAGCGGATGTATCATCAACACCGTGATGCAGGTCACCTCCAAGCCCCTGCGGATCACCGTTACCGTCAACAAAGCCAACTACACCCATGATTTGATCGCCGCCTCCGGCGTATTTACCGTCTCTCTACTGGACCAGTCCGCCCCCTTTGGCCTGTTTCAGCATTTCGGCTTCCAGAGCGGACGGGATGTGGATAAATTCAAGGATCTCAGCGTAAAAGAGGACGCAAATGGCGTTCCCTATCTCACCTGGGCCTCCTGCGGCTATCTCAGCTGCAAGGTCGTCTCGTCCATGGATCTGGGCACCCATACGCAATTCCTCGCCGACGTCATCGATGCCCAGGCCCTGGAGGGCAGCGCCCCGGTAAGCTATGCCTATTATCAGGAGCACATCAAGCCCAAGCCGCAGCCCAAGCCCGAATCTACCGTAAAAGGCTGGGTCTGCACCATCTGCGGTTATATCTACGAGGGCGAGACGCTGCCCGATGATTTCATCTGTCCCCTGTGTAAGCACGGGGTCGAAGCCTTTGAGCCGCTAAAGTAGCCCATTTTTCCTCTGCCCCGGAATTTTTTCGGGGCAGATTTTAATTTACTTTTCCCCGGCCTTCTGGCATAATAGCCTCGAGGAAGTGCCCCAAAAAGAGAGTAGAAAAGGAAAGGAAGGATTCAACTGATTGGTTCTGCACTAAAAAAGTTCGCCGCATAAAATGGTTTAACCGTCTCCGATGGTCTTGCCCGCGGGAATTACCAGGGCTATGCCATCACCCTGTCCGAAGGCGCCGGCTAGGAAATGCTGACCATCTCCACCCATTTAACCGAAACTGCCTGTCAGTGGCTGGATTCCCAGCTATCCGCCCACAATCTCATGAAGGAGTTCCGGGTGGAGGACGTGCAACTCACAGAAACAGGCGCTGTGATCGTATTCAACGACAATCCAGGCACCATGAAGCGGTTCCACGAGTTTCTCCAGTGGTTCTTCCCTCTGCTGCCCCAGTCCGGGGCAACGGGCTATGATTGCTGCTGTAGCTGCGGTCAGCCCTTTGGCGGCGACGAAAACTGGAAGATGGCCGGTGAAATTCCGATGCACATTCACTCTGGCTGCGCCCAGGCCCTGCTTCGTGAAGTACAGCAGGAAGAGGAAGCCGAGGCGCAGATCGGTTCCTATGGCAAGGGGCTTCTGGGTGCGCTGCTGGGCGGCCTGATTGGCGCAATTCTCTGGGCACTGGTGCTGTATCTGGGCTATATCGCCGCCGTGGTAGGCCTGGTAATCGGCTTTCTGACCGAGCTGTTCTATCAGGAGTTCGGCGGTAAGAACGGAAAGGGCAAGATTCCCATTCTGATTCTCGCGGTAGCGTTCGGCGTGGTTCTTGGCACCTTTGCCAGCGATGCCATCACCCTGGGCACCATGATCGCGGGCCACGAAATCAATCTTATCTATGGCGAGATCCTCCCCTACATCTTCTATCTGCTGGGCGAATCCACCGAGTATTACGATGCAACCATGGCAAACCTGATCGAGGGCCTGCTGTTTGCACTGATCGGCGTGGGCGGTATGCTCTACAAGACCCATAAGGAAGCCAAAAAGTTCAAAATGAAGGATATGAGCAAATAAACAAATCCCAGGCTGCATTGATATGTACCCAGTTATCTGGACACTTTCATTGAATTGAACAATTAACATTCCATCATGGATGCTTCCCGAAATTTAGAGG
>CAVJLG010000108.1:0-7758 GCA_963650135.1 Barnesiella intestinihominis
GAAAGTGTACTAAGCAGACACACTGTAAATCGTCTGCAAATCTTATTATACGAGGTGCTGACCCTTGATTAAAACACTCCAAGCAGCCCAGAAGCAAGAGAAGCTGAAAATGAAGCTGCCCAAATCCGTCCAGCAGGCCATTCCCATTCAGCGGCTCTGGCAGGACGGCACCTTCCAGTTTGGTAGCAAGTTCTCCCAGACCGTTCGGTTCTCGGACATCAACTATGCCATTGCCAGCAAGGCGGACAAGACCCAGATGTTTCTGGGCTACTCTGAACTTCTCAACGCCCTTGACACCGGGGCTGCCACCAAGATCACCATTCACAACCGGCGCATGAACCGCCAGGACTTCGCCCGAACCACCCTGTTGCCCATGCACCAGGATCATCTGGACAGCTACCGCCGGGAATACAACCAGATTTTGTCCAACGAGAAGTACATCGGCAACGCACTCTTTCAAAAGACCTATACCCTCGATTTTATCAGCAAGAAGGTGTGCAAAAACAACGGCGATCTTCCCATGGTCTTAATTGAGCATCACCACCCGGCAATCATCTCTCATGGGCTGTTCCAGCAGGTGCAGTCGGAGCGAACACGCCGCAGCCTTCAAAAACGCAAGCGCTCAAGAAAAACCAAGATTGCTACTCGGAAATTCTCCGGCAAATACGCTTTGTCTGACCGACTGATCTGTGGTGAATGCGGCAGTATCTATCGGCACTGTGTTTGGAATGTATCCGGTGTCCGCAGAACAGTATGGCGCTGCTGCTCCCGACTGGAGTTTGGGAAAGCCTACTGCCACCGTTCTCCAACCATAGAAGAAGCCGCACTCCATCGCAGTATTGTTTCCGCCATCAATCAGTACATTGAAAAGCAGCGGAAATCGCCAGCCAAAACTCCGCCGCCCAAGCCTCTGATAACAGATGCTATGAATTACAGTCGGCATATCTCGGAGATGCAGTCCGATGCCCAGCAGTTTCAGTTCAATGAAATTAAGAGTTGGCTTTCCGCACACCGGGACGGCATTCAATGCTATGACGATCAAGCAGTGCGCCTGCTGGTGCAGAAAATTACGGTGGTCAGTAAGGATATGATTTCTGTGAAGTTCTATGGCAGACGTGGGAAAATTGTTGTGATACTATAATAGCCCTATCCGCAAGTGCAGTATGGCACTGTATTTGCGGATGGGACTTTTGCTTTCAACCTATCCCAAACTCTCTTCCCATACAAAACATTACTGTGCTTTTACTTGCTTTTTTTCTTCATTCCGTATATAATTCTAGTATTCAGTAATACTATTATTGAAAGAGTGATATTATGCTTTTAGATGATATTCGCCAGCGTCTTTTGCAGTTAGACGAAGATGCTGATTTAATGTTCGAAGAAGATCAACACTTCATTTGCATTATTGTCGGGGGAAGTGCCTTTGCGCTGCTAGGTTACTCCACAAGAGCTACCCATGACATTGATATGCTGAGAGCCAGCCCTGAACTAAACTCGCTGCTTCAAAAATACGATATGAACACTAATGTTCAGGCTTATCTTGACAATTTCCCTGATGACTGCTGGGAACGTCTCCAGCCCATTCCTCTTAAAACTCAGCGAATCAGCTTTTACACTCTTTCGCTGGAGGATCTGGTTGTTTCCAAGCTTGCTGCGTGGCGCGGTCAAGACATTGCCGATATCAGTTCTGCCGAGGTTATTCGCTCTATTGACTGGGATCAATTATCCAAATCCGCTGATATCCTTCGTCAGGGTATGCTGAATGAGCGGACTCGCTCAGAATTCGACTATGCTTTTCAAACTTATTGGGAGAAATACCATGAGACAACTAACCTTTAAGTCTTTCCTATCAGATTACCTGCAATCTCTTTCCGCGCAGGCTACTTCCGCCCCATTTCGGCTTGCAAAAGAACTAGATACACAGCCCCGGCTGCTGGCCCCGTTGTGCCTATATGCAGCACATACGCTCAGTAACGCACAGTTAAACCGTCTCCGCCAGCAGCATCCAAGCATCGATGACGAATTCACGAAACATCCTTTTCTGTCTCGGCCACTCGCTCTTCTTCCGACTGCGCTAGAAACTCTCGATAGCATGGACGCTTATCGGAAGTGCTGGAACTCCTATGTCTCCGTCCGTGACAAAAAGCTGCACGAGCTGCATACCAAGCAGCTTATGGCAAAGAAAATCAATACGCTCCAGCAGCAATACGGGATCTCTAATTATCAGGTGTACAAAAATCTTGAGTTGAACCCCGGCAATATCAATGCCTTTTTAGCACACGCAGATGGTTCTAAGGTCAGCTTGGATACTGCCAGAAGAATACTCTATTATGTCCGTTCTTGTGGAAACACACCGGAAAATAGCTTATTCTAAGAAGAATCTGTGATATCTTTTTTGTCCTGTATAGCCCACGTCGTCGCGGACTTCGTATCGTTCGCGACGGCGTTTTTTTACGCCATCGCTCATTCACTTCGTCGCTCCTCCTTTCCAATCGCAACCCGCTGCGCTGGGCTTGCGATTGGTATGCGCCTGCGGGCGCGGGTTTAATGGTATTGAATGATATCTATTTTGTCCTGTATAGTCATCCCCGTGGAATCATAGGATTCCACGGGGATTTTTTTGTTCCATTGCAGTCATTTCAATAATGGCGAAATGCACAATTAACTTTTTCGTATTTATGCAATTTGACATTGTGAGATCATCCGTTTTGTCCTAATATTGAGCTATCAGGAAACCTTATATGGAGTTGCCCAATGGGCGATATAAATTCCAACGAAATACAATCGAAAAATCCACAAATAGAAAGGAACCTATCCATGAAACAGCTCAATGAAAAAGTCGCAATTATCACCGGATGCGGTCAGGGCATCGGCAAGGGTGTCGCACTATGTATGGCAAAGCGGGGCGTGCGGGTAGCATGCATTGGCCGCCGCCTTGGTCCGGTGGAGCAGACCGCCAAAGAGATCGAAGAACTGGGCAGTCAGGCCATTGCAATTTCCTGCGACACCTCTGATCGGGACGGGGTCATGGCTGCGGTAAAGAAAACTGTGGAGACCTTTGGTTCTGTGGATATTCTTATCAACAATGCCCAGAGCCTGCCCCCTTCGGCGCCGGTGGAGGATACGCTGTATGAGAGCATGTACCTGGCATGGTCTACCGGCACCATTGGCAGCCTGAACTTCATGCAGGCCTGCTTCCCCTATATGAAGGAGCAGGGGGAGGGCCGGATTATCAATTTTGCATCCGCCACCGGTATGTTTGGCTATGCCGGTCAGTTGGCCTATGCCAGCAATAAGGAGTCCATTCGCGGCCTGACCAAAATTGCCGCAAAAGAGTGGGCAAAATACGGAATCACGGTCAACGTGTGTCTGCCCGGTGCAGAGTCTCCTGCTGCAAAGGCATGGAAAGAGAAATTCCCGGACCTCTATGAGAAGCAGATGGAGCAGCTCCCCATGCATCGGCTGGGCGATCCCGAAACGGATATCGGCGCAGCCCTGACCTTCCTGGCCGGGCCGGACAGCAAGTTCTATTCCGGACAGAGCTTCATTCTGGATGGCGCCAACAGCATTATGCCTTGATTGGTTCCGCGGTTTAATATGAAAATAACAAATAGGGATGCTGCATTTGCAGCATCCCTATTTTCGCTCTAAAATAAAATCAAGTCTGTGCCAGTCTCAAAACTCCATTACCGTGCAAGATAACGATCGTAGGCAGCCTGCTTCAGAGAAATCAGGGTGTCAGGGTTCATACTATACAGGGTTTCCACAAACTCGTCATAGGTATCCAGAGACTCGGTGCCCATGATATAGCCCATAATCTTGGTGTTTGCAAGGGTAATCATATCGCTGCTGATGGAAGAATACTCAGTAGATTCCTCGGTACTCATCGTGCCATGATAGACATTTGCCTCACTGCGGTTGGAGCGCCAGATGTCATACATCACCTTTTCCGTCTCCAAGGAGAAGGAAGCGGTTGTCCGCTCGTCGCTCTCATCAAAGCCAACGCCATAATAAGAGGTATACAGGCCCAGTGCATTCTTATAGGACAGTCCATCAGGATTGTTCAGCAGGAAATCGGTGTAAGCAATGCTGCCGTCGGCGTTCTTGTTATAGGTAACGCCCTCTTCACCGTAGTTGCAAGCATAGAAGCCTTCGTCAGTGAAATACCAGTTGAGGTACTTAATGGCCTCTTCGGGATATTCGCACTGTGCTGCAACTGCCATACCGCCGCTTGCCGTGATGCTGCGGCTGTCGCCCAGGGTGATGGTTTCCGTACCGGTTTTGGTTACGTCCGCCATGCAGGCAAGCACGAAATTCTCATCGTCTACCGTGCCGGCATAGGAAGCGCTGAAGCTTGCTGCGCGGGTTGCAAACAGAGCAGTTTCGCCTGCTACCATCCAGCTGTCGGGGACGCCGGGGTTGGAAGCGCTCAGGAACTCATCGTTAAACAGGCCAGCCTCATACCAGCTATGTACCAGCTCCAGATATTCCTTGTAGCCGTCCAGGGTATAGCTCATGATGACGTTGCCCTCATCATCTACCTGCCAGGGAAGGTCATTCATATCGGGGGTTGCTACGCCAAAGCCGCCGGTCAGAATCGAGTAGTTGCTCATAAAGCCGGTGCTCAGGAAGCTGACGGTGTTCGGGGTATTGTACTCATTATGCAGGGCAGTAAGTACCTCAGTGAGCTCATCATAGGTGGTAGGTGTCTTCAGGTTCAGTGCATCCAGCCAGTCCTGGCGAATGCCCAGCATGCTGTTGGGAAGCTGGAATCTGCCACGCATGGTAACGAGCTTACCGGTATCCGAGGTGATTTCCTTTGCAAAGGCCTCGTCGCTCTGATACAGGGCGTAGAAATCAGGGGCGTCGGTGGGGAGATAGTCCGTCAGGTCCAGGAACAGCTCCTGCTCGATCAAGTAATCGATGCTATAGTAGTTATCGGGGGTCAGCACCAGATCGGGAATATCGCCGGAGCTGAGCATAATGGTGATATTATCCGTGTAGGTGTCCACATTGGAAATATTCCAGTCCACAGAAACATTGGTCTTTTCCTCAGCAGTTACCTGGGCGTATTCCTGGCTCAGGTCTTCCTGGTAAGAAACCAGCACAGGCTCCTGGGGTGCCACGCCTGTCAGGTGGATGGTTTCTTCAGAAACAGGATAGAGTGCAGAGGAATCTACCTTTTCCACGGTGGAAGTCTCTTCTACGTCCGATGCGGCGTCCGTTTCAGCAGGCGCTGCATCAGTTGCTTCGGGTGCCGCTGCCTCAGAGGTAGCGGTAGTTTCCGATTTGTCTGCGCCAGAACTGCTGGAATTCCCCGTTGAACCGCATGCGGTGAACATGGCGATTACCATAGCAAGTGCCAAAATCAGGCTCAAGTGTTTTTTCATTGTCTTTCCTCCTTTTGATTATACCCGTATGGGATGAACTACATCGTTAAGGCATCATTGGCCAGGTGAACGTGGTATCCATGGTTTCATAGGGCTCCGGCGGCTCGGGACAAAGGACCGGCGCTGCATCCACGGTATACTGCCAGTGCTGGGTGGTAGGTACGTCGGCATTGTTCTCCGGCGGCTCGTCCGGACCATAGGGCACATTCTTGGTATAGATGGCCTCAATCCCCAGTCCGTCGATTGCAAACCGCTTTTCGGCATATGTCACCCAGTTTTCATCATAGGGGCAGCGGAATACGTCATATGCATGGAGATGCCAGATCTTCCATCCAGTCGTCTCTCGGATGAATTCAATCTCAAACTTCTGCCACATCCACTCTGCCTTAAATTTCTTTCCATCGGCGGTGGTACTGGTGAGAAGTTTGCGCTGCTCATAGCCCTCCACCGGCACAGGACCCAAATCTCCGGCGTCTGTTTCCACGCCGATGCTCATCCAAACGCCCTTTGCCGTTTTGCCGTCTCCGGCAATTTCGATGGCGGGGGTTGTCATGGTGTGCATATGGAACCGGCCCGGTACAATGTCCTTCTGATAATAGGTTTTTACCTTGCGAAGGCCCCGATAAACGCCGGAAGCACCAAATTCATTGGAAACGGTAGATACCTCATGGGCCCACAGCTCGTCTACAATGCGCTCGCCCAGGCCAGCCGCGAAATAATACTGATATCTGGAAACCAGGTTTTCAATCAAATCCCGATCTCTGTTTCTCTCGCATACTTCCCGCAGCTGACGAACCTCTGCCTGAAGCGCTTCTATTACTTTCTCAATCTGATCCATTCTTACGCCTCCATGATCTCAACCGCAGCAGGGGATGGAATTGCAACGCCAGAGCACCGTAAATGCAGTGTTCCGCCCTCGTAATCAATCTCGTGAATACAAATCTCATCAGAAAACTGGAGTGCCGACAGGACAAACCGCCCATCCGGACTGATTTGAATATCCCGGGGCGTCTGACCGGGCGTTTTTACAAAGTCCGTTACCTCCAGGGTTCCGTCCTCCTGCACACGCAGCACGCAAAGGGTATCTGCACCGCGGGTCGCCGCAATCACCAGCTTGCCATTGGGCGTTATGCGAAGCTCTGAACCGCCGCACAGTCCCACATGTCCCGGCTTAATCACCGGAACGATCTGGAGCCGCTCGATGGAACCGTCGTCGTTCATGCGAAGGGTATGGATCTCTGCGGGCATCTGCATAAAGCCGTACACCATTTTTCCGTCTTTCGACGTTACAAAATGCCTTGGGCCCAGCCGTTCGCCAAAGAAAAAGCTGTTTACTTCCTTTCCGGTTTCCCGGTCATAGACCAGATACATGCAGGGACCAACTGCAATTGCGCCAATTTTGGTTTCATCCGCCAATGTGCGCACACAATGCATGCCCGTCATGGGGCCATCCAAGCCCCGCTTTTCCTCCACCAATAGCCGCATGGATTGAAGGCTGCCGTCCTGGTTAATGGGAATCATGGAAAGGGTCTGCCCAAAGAAATTTGCAACATAAAGCTCATCGTCGTTTTGGGAAATATCCATGCAGCAGGGCCGCTGACCCCCGGTAATGGTTCCGCCCAGATAGCGAAGGGTTCCGTTGGTGCCAATCTCATATGCCATTGCACCGCCGCTGGCTTTTCCTTCAAAGGTCATGCCCTCGCTTGCAGCATAGAGATACTTTTTGCTGTGGGACAGTGCCAAAGCGCCGGTATTATATGCCTCCTGTGTGGAAATCACCTTTGCCTGAAGGGAATCTCCATCGATCTGTACGGTATAAATTCCTTGGCTGCCACGGACAGAATTTGTACCGATAAATGCAATATAGTCTTTCTTTTGCATGATCTACCTCGATTCATCCGCTTTTGTTTCTTCTTCTTTGCAATCGATTGCATATTTGTTGTTTCTAGGATATCAAATATTTTATACTATTTCAACGGCTACATTATACAAAAAATCCCTAAGTTTTTATTATATATGTCATAATTTAAGTGTATTTTATTACAGTATCGCAACGTTTTCGCAATCGATTTCATTCCATTTTGCAATATTGCACTCAAAATAGGTCAAAGACGCAAAAAACGCACGGCATTTGCCACGGTGTAATAAGGCAGTATTTTAGGAATTATGGTGTAATCCCGAATAGGGGTTACACCTTTTTCTTTATTTAAGCGGATTTTTCCGCATTTTTCTGCTTCAATCTTTCCATAGTTTCAAAAAGCTGTTGCTCAGTTGGAATATCGAATAATCCTACTGCCGTAAAGTAGATATCCACTTTAACATGCCCATGAGAATGCTTCTTCTCGTTGTTGTGAATCTCGATACGCTC
>CAVJLG010000109.1:0-7434 GCA_963650135.1 Barnesiella intestinihominis
GACCCACCAAGGACTGGGAGTGCCACTGCGGTAAGTACAAGAAGATCCGCTATAAAGGCAAGATCTGTGACCGCTGCGGCGTAGAGGTCACCAGAAGCAAGGTCCGTCGTGAGCGTATGGGCCACATTGAGCTGGCTGCTCCGGTGTCCCACATCTGGTACTTCAAGGGCATTCCGTCCCGTATGGGCCTGATTCTGGACCTGAGCCCCCGTATTCTGGAGAAGGTTCTGTACTTCGCTTCCTATATTGTCATTGATCCCGGCGACTGCCCGCTGAAGAAGTATCAGGTGCTCAGCGAGAAGGAATACCGTGACATGCGGGAGAAGTACGAGGACGACTTCAAGGCCGGCATGGGTGCAGAGGCCATCAAGGCGCTGCTGGAAGAGCTGGACCTGGAAGAGCTGTCTACCACCCTGCATGCAGAGCTCAAGAAGGCTTCCGGCCAGAAGAAGCTCCGCATTATCAAGCGGCTGGAGGTCGTTGAGGCATTCCGTCAGTCCGGAAATAAGCCCTCTTGGATGGTGCTGGACGTCCTGCCTGTCATTCCTCCGGATATCCGCCCCATGGTTCAGCTGGACGGCGGCCGGTTCGCCACCTCCGATCTGAACGATCTGTATCGCCGTGTCATCAACCGGAACAACCGCCTCAAGCGGCTGATCCAGCTGTCTGCACCGGACATCATTGTGCGCAACGAGAAGCGCATGCTCCAGGAGGCGGTAGACGCCCTGATTGATAACGGCCGCCGTGGCCGTGCAGTTACCGGCGCAAACAACCGTGCACTCAAGTCCCTGAGCGATATGCTCAAGGGTAAGCAGGGCCGGTTCCGTCAGAACCTGCTGGGCAAGCGCGTTGACTACTCCGGACGTTCCGTTATCGTGGTAGGCCCCGAGTTGAAGCTGTATCAGTGCGGCGTGCCGAAGGAGATGGCCGTTGAGCTGTTCCGCCCCTTCATTATGAAGAAGCTGGTGGCAGACGGCGTTGCCAATAACATCAAGTCCGCTAAGAAGATGATCGATAAGGGCAAGCCTGAGGTTTGGGATGCACTGGAATACGTCATTAAGGACCGTCCTGTCATGCTGAACCGTGCGCCTACCCTGCACCGTCTGGGCATTCAGGCCTTTGAGCCTGTGCTGGTAGAAGGCCGCGCACTGAAGCTGCATCCTCTGTGCTGCACCGCATTCAACGCAGACTTCGACGGTGACCAGATGGCAATTCATGTGCCGCTGAGCGCTGAGGCACAGGCAGAGGCCCGTGTGCTGATGCTCTCCTGCAACAACCTGCTGCGTCCTCAGGATGGCCAGCCTGTTACCGTACCGACCCAGGATATGATCCTTGGTACCTACTACCTGACCATCGTAAAGGAAGACGAGATTGGCGCCGGAAAGGTGTTCTCTTCTCCCGACGAGGCAATGCTGGCATACGACGCCAAGGCAGTTGGCCTGCATGCGCCGGTTAAGGTTCGCATGGAGCGCGAGGTTAATGGTGAGATGAAGTGCCGCATTGTGGACGCTACCGTTGGCCGTCTGATCTTCAACAACGCCATTCCTCAGGACCTGGGCTATGTGGACCGCAACGATCCCGAGAAGTGCCTGGATCTGGAGGTTGGATTCAGCGTTGGTAAGAAGCAGCTGTCTGCCATTATCGACCGCTGCATCCGGAAGCACGGCTTCACCATTTCCACCGAAATGCTGGACAACGTAAAGGCCCTGGGCTATAAGCATTCTACCCTGGCTGCCCTGACCGTATCCATTGCAGATATGACCATTCCTAAGGAGAAGAAGCCTCTGATTGAAGAGGCGGAGAAAGAGGTCGTTAAGATTGACCGCCAGTTCCGCCGGGGCTTCATCACCAACGACGAGCGCTATCGCCTGACTGTTGCGCAGTGGGAAGAAACCACCGACAAGGTCACCGATGCCCTCCAGAAGAACCTGGGCCGGTTCAACAACATCTACATGATGGCAGACTCCGGTGCTCGAGGTTCTATGAGCCAGATTCGTCAGCTGGCAGGTATGCGTGGTCTGATGGCCAACACCGCCGGTAAGACCATTGAGATCCCCATCAAGTCCAACTTCCGTGAAGGCATGAGCGTACTGGAGTACTTCATTTCTTCCAGAGGCGCCCGTAAGGGCCTGGCAGATACCGCACTGCGTACTGCCGACTCCGGTTACCTGACCCGTCGTCTGGTTGACGTAGCACAGAATCTGATTATCCGTCAGAAGGACTGCGGCACCCACGAGGGCATTGAGGTGGCCGAGGTGCTGGAGAAGGGATCTGTGGTAGATACCTTCGGCAACCGGATTCGCGGCCGTTATCCCCTGGAGGATATCTGCGATCCCGAGACTGGCGAGCTGCTGATCTCCAACGATACTCTTATGACCGAGGACGATGCAAAGCTGCTGGAGAGCCATGGCATTCACTCTGTGCGGATTCGTACCGTACTGGGCTGCAAGGCCCGGAGCGGTGTTTGCGCCAAGTGCTACGGCATGAACCTGGCAACCTCCGAAGAGGTCAACATGGGCGAAGCTGTCGGTATCATCGCAGCACAGTCCATCGGCGAGCCCGGTACTCAGCTGACCATGCGTACCTTCCACTCCGGCGGCGTTGCAGGTGACGATATCACCCAGGGTCTGCCTCGAGTTGAGGAGCTGTTCGAGGCGAGAAAGCCCAAGAAGATGGGCCAGCTTGCCGAGATCTCCGGCCGCGTTTCCATCGACACTACCCAGCGCGCGGCCTACCGTACCGTTACCATCACCGCAGACGACGGCGAAGTCAAGCAGTACCAGATTGCCCATAACATGGGCCTGAAGGTATCTGACGGCAGCATGGTCAAGCGCGGCGATCGTCTCACCGACGGTTCTCTGAGCCCCCACGATGTACTGCGTATCTCCGGTCTGGAGGCTGTGCAGAACTACCTGATCCAGGAGGTTCAGGCAGTGTACCGTCAGCAGGGCGTAGATATCAACGATAAGCATATCGAAATCATTGTGCGTCAGATGATGCGCAAGGTGAAGATTGAGGATGCTGGCGACACCGATCTGCTCACCGGCAGCGTGGTGGACGTTCAGGAGTATGAGGATGCCAATGCCGCAATTCAGAAGCGCATTGACGCCGGCGAGGAGGGCCTCCAGCTGGCAACCCGGAGCTTGGTGCTCATGGGTATCACCAAGGCTTCTCTGGCAACGGAATCCTTCCTGTCCGCCGCATCCTTCCAGGAGACCACCAAGGTGCTCACCGATGCTGCAATCAAGGGCAAGATCGATCCCCTTGAGGGCCTGAAGGAGAACGTTATCATTGGTAAGCTGATCCCTGCCGGCTCCGGCATGCAGGTTTACCGTGACTACAACCTGGAAACCACCCCCGAATCTCCTGTTACCCAGGATATGATCGAGAACGAGAAGTTCTAAGAGGCTGGATGGAAGATTCGAAGGCTGCCGCAGGAAAACCTGTGGCAGCCTTTTCAAAATCTCCGGCGCATTGAACGAAAAATCGACGAAAATCCCCAGAAAGATTTACCCGTATATACAAAATAATATGCATAAAACGGTTGACGCGGGGGGATACTTTTGGTATAATTTATTCGTTTGGCAAAGACACAAATGCGCCAAAAAACGAAAGGAGGCAGCACCGTGCTGACAGATCTTAACACCACGCACAAGGTTGTTGGCGTCAAGCAGCTGAAAAAAGCACTGCGCGACGGTTCTGCTGCGAAAGTGTTTGTGGCACAGGATGCCGACCCGAAGCTTACCGATCCCATCTGCGACAGTTGTAGCAGTTCGGGGGTCCCGGTAGAGTCGGTTCCCACCATGGCCGAGCTTGGAAAGGCTTGCGGCATTGAGGTGGGCGCGGCTGTGGCGGCACTGCTTCGGGATTAAATTCCGGTCCCAACAGGCGATTGCCTGGGATAATATTTTACCATCCAGGAAAGGAGGAAAAACATGCCTACTTTTAACCAGCTTGTCAGAAAGGGCAGAAAGGAAATCACCTTTAAGTCCACCGCTCCTGCTCTGCAGAAGGGTCTGAACACTCTGAAGAACGTTCCTACGGATCTTGCTTCCCCTCAGAAGAGAGGCGTGTGCACCGCAGTTCGTACCACCACTCCCAAGAAGCCTAACTCTGCGCTTCGTAAGATTGCCCGTGTACGTCTGACCAACGGCTATGAGGTTTCTGCCTACATTCCCGGTGTTGGCCACAACCTGCAGGAGCACTCTGTGGTTCTGATCCGCGGCGGTCGTGTTAAGGATCTGCCTGGTGTGCGTTACCACATCATCCGCGGCACCCTCGATACCCAGGGCGTTCAGGGTCGTATGCAGTCCCGTTCCAAGTACGGCGCCAAGCGGCCCAAGGCTGGCAAGAAGAAGTAATTCT
This sequence comes from Barnesiella intestinihominis, assembly GCA_963650135.1. Classification (GTDB taxonomy): domain Bacteria; phylum Bacillota; class Clostridia; order Oscillospirales; family Oscillospiraceae; genus HGM13006. The sequence goes on from CAVJLG010000109.1 coordinate 4,366, forward strand.
TCTCACCACCAATTTTATACAATGCATTTTGCGCGATGCGCAAGGCACTGCCTTGCTTAGTCCGTTTTAAGATAGATTAAAACCTCTAAGCAGGCACCAACGGAAGCTTCGGGCTTCTGAAGTACCTATGAAATCATATTATGAAGGAGGGAAGCGAAGTGCCCAGAAGAGGTAATGTTCCGAAGAGAGAAGTTCTCCCGGATCCTATTTATAATTCAGTTCTGGTTACAAAGCTGATCAACAGCGTTATGCTGGACGGCAAGAAGGGCGTTGCTCAGAAGGTTGTCTATGATGCATTCCACATCGTAGAGGAAAAGACCGGCAAGAGCGGCCTGGAAGCATTTACGGAGGCAATGGAAAATGTCATGCCTTCTCTGGAGGTTAAGGCTCGCCGTGTAGGCGGTGCTACCTACCAGGTTCCTATGGAGGTGCGCCCCGAGCGCAGACAGACTCTTGGTCTGCGTTGGCTGACTGCTTACAGCCGTAAGCGTACCGAGAAAACCATGAAGGAGAAGCTGGCTGGCGAGATTATGGATGCCTGCAATGGCGTTGGTAGCGCTGTTAAGAAGCGTGAAGAGACCCATAAGATGGCTGAAGCCAACAAGGCGTTCTCCCACTACCGCTGGTAAGATAGGAGTTAAGTCATGGCCAGAAAAACAAGTCTGGAAAAGACCAGAAATATCGGCATCATGGCGCATATTGATGCCGGCAAAACTACCACCACAGAGCGTATTCTGTTCTACACTGGTGTAAACTACAAGATCGGTGAGACTCATGATGGCTCCGCCACCATGGACTGGATGGCTCAGGAGCAGGAGCGTGGTATTACCATCACCTCCGCTGCTACCACCTGTTTCTGGAGCGGCTCTGCCGATCAGTATGCACCCCACCGTATCAATATCATCGACACCCCGGGCCACGTTGACTTTACCGTTGAGGTAGAGCGTTCCCTGCGTGTCCTGGACGGCAGCGTTACCGTGCTGTGCGCCAAGGGCGGTGTTGAGCCTCAGTCTGAGACTGTATGGCGTCAGGCTGATAACTACCATGTTCCCCGCATGATTTACGTCAACAAGATGGACATCATGGGCGCTGACTTCTACAACGTCCTGCGCATGGTCCATGATCGCTTGAAGTGCAACGGTGTGCCCATTCAGCTGCCCATCGGCTCTGAGAGCGACTTCAAGGGCATCATCGACCTGGTTGAGATGACCGCCGACGTATATTATGATGACCTCGGCAAGGATATGCGCGTTGAGCCCATTCCCGAGGACATGATGGATCTGGCACAGGAATACCGCGAGAAGCTGGTTGACGCTGCTGCCGATCTGGATGACGAGATCATGATGCTTGTTCTCGAGGGCGAGGAAGTTCCCGCTGACATGATCCGTGCCGCTCTGCGTAAGGGCTGCGTGGAGAATAAGCTGGTTCCCATCACCTGCGGCACCTCTTACAAGAACAAGGGCGTTCAGAAGCTTCTGGATGCAATCGTCGACTATATGCCCTCTCCCCTGGATATCCCCCCCATCGCTGGCGTCAACCCCGACACCGGTGAAGAGGATCATCGTGTCGCTGACGACAAGGCACCCTTCTCTGCACTGGCCTTCAAGATCGCAACTGATCCCTATGTTGGCCGTCTGAGCTACTTCCGTGTTTACTCCGGTCAGCTGGAAAAGGGCACCGCTGTTTACAACAGCACCAAGCAGGTTCACGAGCGTATGGGCCGTATTCTTCAGATGCACGCAAACCATCGGGAGGACATCGAGCATGTCTACACCGGCGACATTGCAGCTGCTGTTGGTCTGAAGAACACCACCACCGGCGACACCCTGTGCGACGAGGATCATCCCATTATCCTCGAGTCCATGGAGTTCCCGGATCCCGTAATTCGTGTTGCCATTGAGCCGAAGACCAAGGCTGGTCAGGAAAAGATGGGCATCGCCCTGGCAAAGCTTGCCGAGGAAGACCCCACCTTCAAGACCTACACCGATGAAGAGACCGGTCAGACCATCATCGCTGGTATGGGTGAGCTTCACCTGGAGATCATCGTTGACCGTCTGCTCCGTGAGTTCAAGGTCGAGGCAAACGTAGGCGCTCCTCAGGTTGCCTACAAAGAGACCATTCGCAAGAAGGTCGATCAGGACACCAAGTATGCCCGTCAGTCCGGCGGTAAGGGCCAGTATGGTCATGTTAAGATCATCGTTGAGCCCAACGAGTCCGGCAAGGGCTATGAGTTCATCAACAACGTCGTGGGCGGCGCAATCCCCAAGGAGTATATCCCTGCGGTTGACGCTGGTATCCAGGGCGCAATGCAGTCCGGTATCCTGGCTGGCTATCAGGTAGTCGATGTCAAGGTTACCCTGTATGATGGCTCCTATCACGAGGTCGACTCCTCTGAAATGGCATTTAAGATTGCCGGCTCTATGGCATTCAAGGAGGCTTGCCGCAAGGCTCAGCCCGTGATCCTCGAGCCGATCATGCGCGTCAACGTCATCGTGCCCGACGAATACATGGGCACCGTCATTGGCGACATCTCCTCCCGTCGTGGCAACATCGAGGGTCAGGAAATCGACGGCGGTACCGCTCGTATCCGTGCGTTCGTTCCTCTGTCCGAGATGTTCGGCTATGCAACCGATCTTCGAAGCAGCACCCAGGGCCGTGGCCAGTATACCATGGAGCCCAGCCACTATATTGAGCTGCCCAAGAGCCTGCAGGAGGAACTCATCGCAAAGAGAAATAAGGGCTAATAAAAATATAGCTTGTAAATTTGCGAAAAGTGTTGTATGATTGCAACATAAACAAACCGTACTATAAGGAGGAAATATCCCATGGCAAAGGCAAAATTTGAAAGAAATAAGCCCCATGTCAACATCGGCACCATCGGCCACGTTGACCACGGCAAGACCACTCTGACCGCTGCTATCACCAAGTATCTGGCAATGCAGGGCAAGGCTGAGTTCGAGGACTACGCCAGCATCGATAAGGCTCCCGAGGAGAAGGAGCGTGGTATTACCATTAACACCGCTCACGTTGAGTATGAGACTGACGCTCGTCACTATGCTCACGTTGACT
>CAVJLG010000110.1:0-383 GCA_963650135.1 Barnesiella intestinihominis
GGATATGTAAAGCCGATATCGGGCATGCCAACCACCCAGTTCCGCTCGGTCACGCCAATGCGGTTTTCCTCCTCCCGATAGCCCAGGCCAGGCTTGGAGAAATCCACCGGGCACACCGCGCAGATCATATATTCATAGGTTTCGCTGGATTCGTCCAGCCGCTTCCGGTCCTTGGTCTGGGTAATCACGTCGTAAACGTCGTGGAACACCAGGATCAGATAGTTCCCCTCGGCGGCATAGCTGTCGATGATCTTCTCATACAGCCGGTCCAGCAGCTCGGGATTCTGCATTTTGCTGGCCTTCAGGGTATAGAGATACCGCTGATGCTCGTCGCCCGTCTCTCCCCGCTGGAAGTTCAGCTCCAGCAGGTTGGAGTTCAGGGA
>CAVJLG010000110.1:393-7361 GCA_963650135.1 Barnesiella intestinihominis
GTTCAAGGAACCGGACATGGCCTTTTTCGCAATCTCCAGATATTTATAAAATTCCTCCTCGGGCAAATCCGAGAAGCTCTCACTGAATTTCAGCACCACGTTTTTCCCGCCGTCTACATAGCAGCCGCAGAGCCGGTCGATGGTGCAGCCCTTCTTGGTCATCCGGCGGCGCAGCTCCAGTACGTCGCGTTTTGCAATACTCATAGGAACATCCTTTCCGCAGTTGCCTGCCCAGACAGTATACCCGGATTTTCCCTCCGGCGCAAGCAGAAATTTTATCGAAAGGGGTTGACAGCAGGAGTAACATTTGTTATGATGCAGTCACAGGAATAACAAGTGTTACGATTGATTTCATATCGGAGGTGTCATCATGAAACGCGCCGCTTTGCTTCTGTGTATGCTTCCCCTGCTGGCCCTGTGCGGCTGCGGTCATCGGGAAACCGCCCCTACCGCTGCGCCCGCCGATTCGTCCGTGTCCGAGTTGCCCGTTTCCTACCCGGAAGCCCCGGATACTCAGCCCTTCACCATCGCCCGGACCGAGCACAACCGCTATGTCACCGAGGCCATCGAGGCGTTCAATCGGCTTTCCCCCAATACGCCCCTGGAATCCGTCTGGTATACGGACAACGAAAATGAACTAAAGCTGGCGCTGGTGGCAGGCGACGGCCCCGACCTCATCAGTCTCGACGGCTTCGACTATGAAATCTACGCGGACAAGGGCGTATTCGCCAATCTCTATGATTTTATGGAGGCTGACCCGGACTTCGATTCCGATGCGCTGCTCACCCCGATTCTAAAGGCCATGGAGTGGAGCGACCACAAGCTCTATCAGATTGCCCCGAGCTTTTACCTGCAAAGCATGTACGTCTCCCCCGCGGTATGGGATACGTCCCAGCCCTTCACCCTGCCCAATATCGCCCAGTGGATGAACGGCCACCCGGACGCAGCCTTTACCGTCAACGCAAATACCCCCGGGGACCTGCTCTCCCTGCTGCTGGACGGCTGTATGGACGATTATGTCAACTACGCAGCACGCACCTGTGATTTCGGCCCAGACTTTGTGGCTTTGCTGGAGGACGTCAATGGGTGGGCCCAGCGCAGCGATGATAACCTTTTGGAATCGGAACATGCGTTTCAGTCCGGCAGCGTCCTCTGCGGCTGGAACCAGCTCAAGAGCTTCGAGGGCTATCACGGGCTCATTGACCAGGGGCTGACCGTATCTGTGGGCTTTCCCCGGCAGGAAGGTACCGCCGTGTTTGCCGGTTCGGTGATTCGCTATGCCATATGCAGCGGCACCGGGCGGGAGGCGCTGGCCTGGCAGTTCATCAAAACCACCCTCTCCCCGGACTATCAGGAAACCGTCCCCTGGCTGCCCCTTTTAAAGAGCGAATGGGATCGCCGGGCCCAGGAAGCCATGGCCGACACCCCCGCTGCCACCGCCGAAACCTATCGCAATCCCGCCGATGCAGCCCTGGGCGGCAACACTGCCACCGTTACCGTCACCGTTCCTCCCGTCCGCGGCCTGACCCAGGAGGAGATTGACCGCATGAACGCCCTGGTAGCGCAGGTATCGTCCTTCGGCGGCAATACCAACGTGGAGCTTCGCACCATTATCTTTGACGAGGTGGACGCTTACTTCTCCGGACAAAAATCCGCCGAAGACGTGGCCAATGTGATTCAAAACCGCGCCAGTATCTATTTATCCGAGCAGCAATAAAAGGAGGTCATCCTATGAAACGCCGCATTCGCCCCTTCCCCCTGGCCCTTCTGATTGTGATTCTGGCGCTGGTGGGCTGTTTTATCGGCTTCACCGTGAAAACCCAGCAGGTGAACGCCAATTTTCACTACAACGCCGCCTATGAGGATCTGAACCTCAACCGGCCCAAGTCGGTGTTCCAGCGCCTGAGTGAGGATGGCTATGACCTGAGCATGCCCGGCCTTTCCGGCCCAGTGACCTTTACCTCCCCCTGCAATTTCTCGTTTTTTCAGGATTTTCAGGCGCATGACGTAAAAAAGGGCGACACCATCACCTTTGATTTCGTCACCTACTCCCGGGGCTACGTCTATACCGCCGCCCGCTCCGGCGTATTTACCATCAACGGCCACGAATACGCCACCATGCTCCCCCTCCGCGCCACCGTCTCCCTGTATATCGCGGCATTGAAGCAGAACAATCTTGTGGGCCAATTCGAAGCGGACTTCGGCGCGCCCCTGTCCCGCAGGACCGCCCATGAGGCCCTGCGGAAGCTGGACCGGCAGCTCTATGAAACCGGGGTCTACAATCCCACGGACTATCCCTTTGACAAGATGTTCTGGAATCTGATGCTGAAAATCGCCGCCATCACCGCCCCGGTCAGCATGATCGTTCTGGGCATCCTCGCGGCATTCCTGATAGAGGGTGCCGAATACCGCCGCTATCTGTCGGAAAACAACCGGGAAAATCAGGTCCGCTGGGAGTCCGTCTCCGGAACCCTGCCGGAATTCCACTCTTTGTCGGAAAGCGGCGTGAACACTCCGCCCAAACCATTACGAAAAAAGCCGGGCCTGAAGGACGCATTTCGTCGTCTGTTCGGCCCCACCGTCAAACGCTGAAAGGAGGAATTATCATGACCCAGTATTCCATCTCCGAATCCGAATGGCAGGTGCTCGCCTGCCTGTGGAAGCAGTCGCCCCTGGAAATCAAGGACATTCTGGCCATGCTCCAGGAGAAAACCGGCTGGAACGCCAATATGGTGCGCACACTGATCGTCCGGCTTCAGGAAAAGGGCGCAGTCGGCGCGGAAAAGGGCGGCCGCTGCTATCGCTACTATCCCATTGCCGACGAACAGAGCTGCACCCTAGCGGAAACCCAGTCCTTCCTAAACCGGGTATTCGATGGAAGCCCTGCCAAAATGATCGCGGCCCTCACCGGCGGCGGCAAGCTCACCAAACAGGACTGCGAGGAAATTGAAAAAATGCTGGCGGATATGAAGGGAGCGGATTGATATGACCGTGCTGCGCGTCCTTTGGAGCATCACCTGGGGCTCCTGGCTTACGGCCCTGGCCATTGTGCTCCTTCGGCTGCTGCTGCGCAAGGTGCTGTCCCCCAAGGCAAAATATTATCTCTGGCTGCTTCTGGCCCTTCGGCTGATGCTGCCGGTATTGCCCCAGAGCAGTCTCAGCGTACAGAATGTTCTGCCCCAGCAGGTGCCCACTGCCGTTTCTACCCTTCCGGCGGAGATTCCCGTGGCTCCGGCAGAACCCATGCCGATTGCGGAAACGCCGACTGATGGACTGGACATTCCCGCCGTCTCTGCCACGCCTACCCCCGCTCCCGTTTCCAAATCGCCGTCCCTTCCCACGGTGCTGCTGTGGATTTACGCGCTGGGCGTTGGAATTTCGGCGCTGGTCTATCTTTTCCTCTATCTCCGCACCGCCCGGATGCTGTCGAAGCTGCCGGACTGCACGGATGCTGAAACACTATCCATATGGCAGTCTATTCGGCCCAATCTGTCTCTCCCCGCGCACATTCGCCTGAAACGGGGCAGCCAGGGGATGTCCGGCGGGCTGATGCACCCCACCATCGTCCTGACCCTGGAGATCACCGGAAAGGATGCCGCGCCGATTCTCGTGCATGAAGCCCAGCACATCGCCTCCCACGACCTTTGGATTATGACGCTTTATCGGCTGCTGCGGTGCCTTTATTGGTTCAACCCCGTGGTGTGGCTGTGCTTCCGTCAGGCGTTTTTCGACAGCGAAGGGGCCTGTGACCAGCGGGTGTTGGAGTCCGGCTTGGTTGGCGCACAGGATTACGCCCAGGCCCTCTATCGGGAAAGCCTCCTGTCCGCCCGGGATGGGCTGTATATCCGCACGGCCTTCGGCGGCAAGCACACCATTCGCCGGAGAATCGCCCAAATCGCCCGGTTCCAGGGCAAGCGCCGCTGGATGCTCCCCCTGGCGCTGGTGCTGGTATTGACCATCTCCGCCTGCACCCTGACCGCCCGCCAGAGCGAAAATTCCAGTCCGTCTGATGCTTCCGATTCCCCCAGCGTGTCCGATTCCGTTCCTTCCGCAGAAAGCAGTGTGCCGCTTTCCACAGCGGAGTCCGATGCCGCTTCGGTTTCCGCGCCGATTTTTATTACTGACGGCAATCTCACGTTTTTGAATCTCCCCTGGGGCGCCACCCCCGAATACGTCATGGATTACATGACCTATACGGACGAGGACTTCAACCTCACCAGCCGGGGCCGGAACTTTGAAGCGGACGTCACCCAATCGCCCCCGGACTATCCGGAAATCAGCAAGATCAAATATGAATTTCACTTTGTTGGGCTGGATCTCAGCAAGGGCCTGGACGGCATTGCGCTGTTCTATGACGACGATCAGGTATCCTATGACGATCTTCTGTCTGACTGCACCGGCTTCCTGGGCGCCCCGGAGCAGCAGGACGGCAAAAGCGCCAGCTGGACCACCGATTCCGCCTATGTGACCCTCAGCAATCTCAATTCTCTCAAGCTGACCCTGACCTCCGCCCTGCGGGAAACGGATTTTGAAACCGCCCTCTCCACCCCTGAGGATGTTGCCGCCTATATGGACTCCCTAATGCCACCGAACGGTCACTACGGCTGGACGTATCAGCAGCATATTGACGCGGGCCTGCTGAATCCCGATGACGGCGTTTTCACCCATGAGGCCGAAAACTGCGACAGCTTCGTCACCACCATCAGCCTTGGCGGCGAGGACGTGGAAGCCCGGTATTACTTCGTGCGGAATCTACCGCTGCAAGAGACGGATACCCGAATTCTCACGGAGGTGCATGTGGTGCCCCCGGAGGATGTGCCGTACCGGGACTGGTTCGCCCGGTTCTCGGATCAGTATACCGACAAGCTCTTTGAAAATCAGGCCGGTGAATACCGCACCCCCATCTTCGTGGGCAATCTCATCACCCAAGAGCAGAAGGACGAGATTGGTAATCTCTCCCTCCAGTACGCCGGTACCTACGCCTCCACCGAAGCCTGGTCCCTCGCCCTGATCTGGCGGGACGGGGATTTGCTGAAATTCAACGGCACCGGCTATGCCCTGTATCTGGCCATCACCGGTCAAGTAACAAATTAACACATCATTCGCTATTAGTCTGGACAAACCGCCCCATCATACGGTATACTGTGACCTGGAGTAATCTGAATCATTCAGATGAACATCGCGGTGTTGCCATGAGACTTAGGCCGGAGCGCTGGGATTTCCCTGGCGCTCCGGCTTTATTGTGTCCAGATGCAAAAAAACTCTGAACCGAACCTTAATCAATCTTAAAAGCTTCTTAATTGCTACCGGAGATTTATGCTGTTACAATAAGAGGCAGAAAGGGGGCATGCCGGATGAACAGCAAGAAAAAATGGTTTTTTAACATTGGTTTCCTGCTGCTGGTCATCGGCCTGACCCTCTATGGACTGTTTCGGGGCAGTGACCGGGATACGCTTCTCTCCCTGCTCCACCAGGCAAGTCCCATCTGGTGGCTTCTTGGCCTTACGCTGGTGGTTGCGTTTATTTTGGGCGAAAGTCTGGTGCTCCACGACATTATGCGCACCCTGAAAACGCCCCATCGGCTGACCCACTGCTTTCTCTATTCCTTCATCGGCTTCTTTTTCAGCTGCATCACCCCCTCGGCGGGCGGTGGTCAGCCTGCTCAGGTCTACTTTATGCGGAAGGATGGCATCGACGCCGCCGTATCCGTGCCGGTGATGATCTTGGTGACCATCACCTATAAGCTGGTGCTGGTGCTCTTCGCCCTGGGGGTTCTGATATTCCGGCCCGCCTCGGTGCTGCAAGCGCTGGAGCCGGTTCGGGCCTGGTGCATCCTCGGCATTGTCCTGAACGCTGCGTTCATCGGCTTTTACATACTATTGGTGCTGTGGCCCGGCGCAGTGGAACGGATGCTGAACTTCTCCATTCGCCACCCCGGCAAGCTACTGGGCGTTCGGCGGCAGGAAAAGCTGCTCGCCTGGCTCCATCGATGGATGGCGCAATATCGGGATGTGTCCCGGTGCTTCCGCCGCCAGCCTATGATGCTGCTGCGGGTGACGCTGCTGACCATTCTCCAGCGCTGCCTGCTGTTTGCAGTGACATTCTGCGCCATGCGCTCCTTCGGGATTGCCGCCGGAACCCTTGGCTCCATTGTCACCTTGCAGGCCATGATCTCTCTGGGGACCGACCTGTTGCCGCTGCCCGGCGGAATGGGTGCCAGTGAGACGATGTTTATGCGCATCTTCCCCGCCCTGTGCGGCGAGACGCTGACCCTGCCGGTGCTGCTGGTAAGCCGGGGCATCAGCTATTATGGTCAGCTACTCATCAGCGCAATTTTCACGGTTTTGGCCGTTTTTATCATTGGAAAGAGGGATGAAACATGATCGGATTTTACGATTACACTGTTGTACTTACGTTTCTCAGCGTGCTGACTTCTATTTTTGGCATGACCCAGGCCATGGACGGCCATTTTCGCATTGCCATTGTCTGTCTTGCCCTGTCCGGCCTGCTGGACACCTTCGACGGCAAGGTGGCCCGCACCAAAAAGGACCGGAACGATGACCAGAAGCTCTATGGCATTCAGCTGGACTCCCTGGCGGATGTGGTCTGCTTCGGCGTATTTCCCGTGATGATTTGCACGCTGATGGGCGTTCGGGGGCTCCTCGGCGGCATTGCGGTGGGCTTCTATTCCCTCTGCGGCGTGATTCGGCTGGCGTTCTTCAACGTACTGGAAACCAATCGTCAGACCACCCCGGACAGCGGCGAAAAGGTCTACCACGGTCTGCCCATCACCTCCATTGCGGTAATTCTGCCTCTGACGTTCCTGTTGGGCTTCTGCATGAATGAATGCGCCTTCCGCTGGGTGCTGACGGCCATGCTGGTGATTACCGGCTTCCTGTTTATCCTGGATTTTAAGCTGAAAAAGCCCACCAATTTGCAGATTGGGCTGCTGATTGTGATCGTGGCCG
>CAVJLG010000111.1:0-7144 GCA_963650135.1 Barnesiella intestinihominis
GCCAAGGCAGAAGAGCCGCAGGATCGTGAGAAGGCAAGAACCCATCTCAAAAATGCAATCATTGGCTTTGTGCTGATTTTCGTTTTGATTGTAATGCTGAGAATCGGTACCACTGTTATGCTCAACTGGGTAAAGACCTCTACCGGTGCTGACCTGGGCAACATTCCCACCGGCGGCTAATTGAGCGCCGGGAAACAAATAGTTTAAGAAGAACAGGAGGCGGAGAAGGTATGGACAGAAAAGGAAATATGCTTCTCCGCCGTTGCTATATGCAGGAGGCTGTTCTCCCTAGGAGGAACCGATATGCGTGACAAGGAATTTTTGAATATCCAGAGCGCACTTCGGGCAGCAACGAGTGCGCCGGAGAATGCGCCCACTGCGCTGGTGAGGCGAACGGCGCGGAAATGTGAGGCTGTGCTGGCAGGTCGCGAGGCCGAAAGACTGCTGAAGCAGGAAGCCGGGCTTCCCACGGAAGAAATTTACGATTTGACTGCCGCGAGTGTGCTGGGACGACTGGCTCTGGGCAAGGGACTGCCGGAGGGGCGGAAGATTTCGGAAATGAGACAGCAGCTCTCCAATTCAGCCTGGTTTCGGAGCCAATTTGACGGAACCGCAGAGGCAGCGCTGCAATGTTTGCGCAATGGCGCACTCTTTCGCGGCGGCATAGAGGCCCCCGATGCAGTGGGACCCAAACCACAAAAGGAAGGTCCTGCCCGCCACCAGATACAGGCGGCAAAGGGGGGTGCGTAACGATGATAGGAATCACTGCAATCAAGCGCAGATTGCACCGCAGCGGTGCAATGCTGCTGGCACTGACGCTGTGTATGCAGCTTGGCGCGGCTGACGCGTTTGCAGCGGATACCGCTACTGCCACTGCCAGTCCTGCCGCTACTCCCGCTGCCAGTCCTGCCGCTACTGCTGCCGCCAGTCCTTCTGCTACCGCTACCACCACCCCTACTGCCACTGCCACCAAATTGTCTGTGGCGGCAGACGGCACTACGGACGTTTGGGAATGGAAACTGGTGACGGCCCAGAGCGACATACCGTCAGACCGGCAGTCACATCCGGTTTTGCTGATGTATCAGCAGGACAACAAAACCTATTTGGTGGATGGCACCAAACACACCAGCGGTAAATATCTCACCTTTACCCCCGTAGAGGTTAGCGACGGAATGAGCTATAGCAGCAAATCTTTTCGAACAAGGGAAAACGTCTCCAATATGACGGTGGAGTACACGGGAGAAACAGACAGCGACAACGGCAATGCGAGGATTTGCAAGTTTGGCATAACCGAGGACGGGGAGAACAAGATCCTTTCGATGGACGGCGATGGCTTCTATATACCCAGTACAGAAAATGACAACCAGAAGATCACCGTCCTGACAACAAACTTAAACAGTTCTGCAAATGTAGAATGGGATCACGTTATGCTGTTTCATAATGTCTGGATGTGGGGCGACCTGGTTGTCAAGTTCAACTCAAGCGGCGTTTATGCAGAACGGGATACCGGATGGGATCTGGGACAGTTCAAAATGTACATCGGTTCCAAGGTCAAACTATCTGCCATTACTCATAACTATACCATCAGCAGCGGCAATGTGGCAAACTTCAATGATTATATCTATATTCCCCAGGGCGTTACCATTACCATTGAAAAGGGCGGCGTGCTCAGCGTCAGCGGTGTTCTTTATAACAATGGGCAAATCATCAACAACGGCGGCGACATTGTGGTGCAGAAAGGCGCTACCATTGAACAGTTCTGCCTGAATGGCGACTACGGAGGGAGCATACGATGTAATGGCGGAGACTTGGTGATTCTCAAAAACGGACGTGTGAGTACCGGAACCACCGACGATATTAAGAACAGCTACGGAAGCGGATTTATTCTGGAAAACGGTGCTACCTGTACAAATTTTGGCGTTCTTGTGGTTGGCAGCAACTCCCGGGTAACCTCCGGTGCAACGCTGGACAACCGGGAGTCGGCGATAATGTTCTTTGGCTACAAGATCAAAAGTGAGAACAGCGGAAATTTGCACAGTCTCAGCAAAACTGCGGCTGCCTCAAAGGACTCCTATGAGGGCACTTCAATTTACGATTCCCAAAAGAATACCTGCACCCGGGCGGATCTGCTCTATGTGGGCAGCGATGTGATGTTGTATAATCAGGGAACGGTTTGGCTGGAGCTTTGGACTGACCAGCTCAGCGATGCGGGAAATATTACATGCAAAGGCAGCGGCATCATCAAGTCTGCCGATTCGAATGTGCTCTGGACCAAGTTTGGCTGGTCTATGCCGGATATGTGGTACACCATGTGGAGACCCTACTCGTAGGGCGAGGTATGAAATAAAAGAAAGGAGAGTGCGGAATGCTGAAATATTTGAAAGAGCGACTGGAGAAGCTTGAACCGAAAAAGCTGCTGCTGTATGTTATAGCGGTAGTGATAGGCGGCGGTCTGCTGGGCTATGTACTCCGCCAGCTGATACGCGGCGGACTGAATGTAGCAATGGGCGGAAAATTCCGGCTGGAGCCTCTCCTTCTGGTTATGCCCAGCACATGGCTGATGGGCTACGGAACCCTGTTTGTATTTTGGGTGATGCTATGGTTTTGGCCCATGGTATTTAACAGCAAGGGAGCAGGCAAGGGACTGCTTGGCAACCGTGGTCGCGACAGCGTAGTAGACGACAGCGTGCTGGAAAACAGCCGCTTCCTTACCAACAAGGAGCGGGATACCTTCTTTCCGGCTACAACCTATGAACAGCTGCAGAAGGTAAAAAAGGACGGCGTGCCAGTGCGCGCTGTGCTTGACCGGAAAGGGAAACTGGAGATCAACTTCCTTTCCGGAACCCATTCGCTGGTAATCGGTTCTACCGGTTCCGGTAAAACCACAACGTTTATTAACCCCATGATTCAGCTCCTAGGTGCAACAAATTGCGGCAGCTCCATGATTATGACGGACCCCAAGGGCGAGCTGTTTTCCCTGCACTCCAAGTTCCTGAAGGAGCGCGGCTATGATGTGCTGCTGCTGGATCTGCGAGATACCTATTCCTCCAGCCGCTGGAATCCGCTGGAGAGTATCTGGGATATGTATCAGGAATACGCCAACACCGGAAATGGAATTCGGGCGCACCGCGACTCCATGGCAGACTATCCGGATTTAAAGCAGCTGGATGGACCGGCAGAGGACGGCGAGCTGTGGATCGAGTGGAATGGCCGGGCGTATGCTGACCCGACCCACTGCCAGGACGATGTCGCGGTGGCAAAGCAAAAGATTTATGATGAAATGTATGAGGATCTGACGGACCTCATCTCCGTTATGTGCCCTGTGGAAAACGAAAAGGATCCCCTGTGGGAGAAGGGCGCACGTTCTATTATTATGGCAATTTGCCTTGCCATGCTGGAAGACAGTGAGGATCCGCGTCTTGGCATGACAAAGGATAAGTTTAACTTCTTTAATATCAATAAGGCACTGACCAATAGCGAAAACGAGTTCCAGGCACTCAAACAGTTTTTTGAGGGGCGCAATCCTCTTTCGCAGGCTGTTTCGCTTTCCAGACAGGTACTTTCTGCGGCGGATCAGACCATGGCCAGTTATATGTCCATTGCGTTTGATAAAATGAATATGTTCAATGACCGTGGTTTGTGCGGATTAACCTCCGCTACCGATATCAACGCCGAGCAGTTTGCTCAGCGTCCCACGGCGTTGTTTATGAAAATACCGGATGAGAAAGATACGCGCCACGGGCTTGCCGCTGTATTTGTACTCTGTATGTACAAGGCGTTGGTTAAGGTGGCCAGTTCCCGTGAGGATCTCAGTCTGCCGCGAAACGTTTATTTCATTCTGGATGAGTTTGGTAATATGCCAAAGATCGAAAAGTTTGATAAAATGATCACGGTCGGTCGTTCTCGTAAAATCTGGTTTAATATGGTTGTACAGAGCTATTCTCAGCTTAACAATGTATATGGTGAAAAGGTGGCGGATATCGTCAAGTCGAACTGCGGTATGAAAATGTTTATCGGCTCCAACGATATTGGCACCTGTAAGGAATTTTCTGAGCTGTGCGGCAATATGACTGTACGGACAACCTCCACCTCCTCGTCTCTGGGCAGCAAGGAGGGAGACGTAAATATCTCCGCACAGACGCAGACCAGACCTCTGATTTATCCCAGTGAACTGCAAAAGCTGAACAATAAGAAATCCACAGGCAATGCGATTATTGTAACCTTTGGTAACTACCCCTTGAAGACGCAATACACGCCCAGCTACAAATGTCCGTTCTATCAGACGGGACAGATGGACATGGACGAGCTGCGGAATCATGTGTTCCGTGCGGACAACGTTTATTACGATCTTGGAACGAGAAATCGTACGGTGCTGGGAGAAGGAGCGGAAACATGACGAAACGCAGCTTTCTCTTTCACTTATTGTTGCTTGCCATGCTGGCGGGTCTCTGCTGCGTTTCGGCATATGCCGAGATTGGATACACCGGCGAGCTTGACCCGGAAACCGGTGAGCCGATCCAGGAGGCGGCTGAAACCGCGGCAAATAGCACCCAGATTGCCATTACCGATGGTGTTTATTATGACAGAGACCGACTGGGGTATGTGTACTCTGTCGGGGACAGCGCTGAACTGCTGTGTACCATTGCAGATGGCATGGTGGTGCAGCGAAATGTTCGCGTGGATGCAGATGACGGCATGGAAATCACCCTCTATCAGAATGGAACGGCAGTAGATTCGCCGGACCTTTCGAATATCTATAAAGAAGGCGACTATGTTGTAGAGGCAAACATAAACGGTCAAAAATATCAGGTCCTCTCCTTTTCCATTATTGGCAGTGTAACCGGTCGTATGTCAGGCTATACCATGCCAGATGGGTTTGTGATCACCGAGGCAACGCTGGATGGCGAGGAAATTTATGATGACCGCAGTTATGTCAGTATGGCATCGGAAGGCCATTATGTGGTGGATTACCGGTGCGCCAAAAATGGGCTGACCTACGAACTGGATGTGACCATTGATACAACGCCGCCAACATTAACGCTCTCCGGGTTAAATGATCGCAACCAGGCCAGAGGACCGGTTACGATTTCAGATGTTGAAGATGGCGCAAGCGCCATTGTCACGTTGGATGGGAAGCAGATTTCGTATAGAAGTGAACTGACAGAGAGCGGCGAATATCAGATCACGCTGACGGATAAAGCCGGAAATGTTTCACAATATGAATTCACGATTTTGGTTTATTTCGATCTGAATAGCCTGCTCTTCTTGGGTCTGGCGGTGCTTGCAGTTGCAAGTGTTGCCGTGTATATCTTTATTTCGAGAAAACGACTTGCGGTTCGCTGAGTAGGTTTCCGGAGAACTCCATGGAGGAACGATTATGAACTCGATCTTACAAAGTGTTGGCGACTGGTTTTCAGACGGCATCGGCGGTTTCTTCTATAACACATGCTATATGATATCGGCATCACTTTGTTGGATTGTCGGTATTCTGAATCAGATTTTTTCCGTGATGAGCGGACAAACCATGATTCGCTATGACGGTAAAACGCAGACGTTGATGGACGTATTTGTTGGAAACAGCGTTGTACAAAAGGTATATTGGGGCATGGCGCTGATTGGTATTGTCTTTTGCTTTATGTTCGCCATTATTGCAGTGGCAAGAAAAGCGGTGGACTCCAGCGACAAAATGCGGCAGTCCATGGGCGGCATTCTGACGGGCATGTTTAAGGGCATTCTCATTATTATCAGCCTGACCTTTGTGTTTAGCGCCGTGCTGTCGCTGACGAATAAACTGCTGTCACAGATTACCTACACGTTTAACCATGCGGATTCTCTGGGCGAGGAGACTTCCATTGAGTTTACCGACGAGCAATATGCGGCAATGGCCCGTGTACTGGACACGATAGGAAACTATTCCCTGAATACGTCCTATGACAGCCGCTATAATCTCAACAGCTGCTACAGTGAGATTCGTGCGGACCTGCAGTACCTGATGCAGCAGGGGGTCTTTGACTTTAACTATACATCAGAGGATGGGGATAGTTGGCAATCCGCCATACAGGAGATCGTAAACGCAGCAGACCCGAGCCAGGATCTTCCCTTTGACGTTTATGATGATGCGGTAGGCGATGCACTTCTCAACTGCATGAAGCTAATGAAAACCGACAAATCCTTCGGTCCGCTTCGTTCCTATACCCGGAAATACAGCAACAACAATGCCAATGTGCCATTGGATCGGCTGATTTTCCTGGCGGCGACCATGCGCGCTGCGAAGAACCCGTCCTATAACCAGAATGTTTCGCTGGAGGACCCGCTGCGCGGCGCCTACTATACGGAGGAAAAGAATATCTACGACAACACCCAAGTATCAAAGGACTTTAAGCTGTCGGATATCAACTATCTTGCTCTCTGGGCGGTGGCGTTTAAGCTGATGTGGGATCTTGCTGTTCTCATTATCGACTGCGTGGCACGTATCTTTAATATGATCTTTTTGTACATTGCAGCACCGCCGTTTATCGGCGTGATGCCATTGGATGACGGAGGCAAATTCAAGCAGTGGATCACTGCGTTTGTAGTGCAGTGCTTTGGCGTGTTCGGAACAATTATCGCCATGCGGGTTATGCTGCTTTTTATCCCCATTATCATAGACAGCGATTTGGTCCTGTTCGATAATGATATGCTCAACCTTGTGGGTAAGCTCGTTATGATCTTGGGCGGTATGTCCACAGCAAAACGTGCCAGCGGCGTTATTACCGGTATTTTGGCAGACAACGCCGGATATCAGGCACTTTTGGCCAGCAACATGGGCGAAAGCGTCCGGAATACCGCAGACCATATCCGCAACCGTATCACCGGTGTTGGCGATATGGGTATGTTGGGTAGTGGCAATGGCAAAGGTCTGCTGAGTATGCCAGGCTGGGCCTGGGATAAGATGACCGGCGGAAGCAGCGGCGGTTCTGGCGGCTCTGGCGGTTCCGGCAGTTCCGGTGGTGGCTCAAGACCGAGTAAATACTCCGGCGGCACAAAGGATACCGGTGCGTCCGGCGGTGGAACCAGCGGCGGAGAGGAAAGCGGCACCGGTACGGAAAACGAAGAAAGCGGAACGCAAACCACGAATTCCAATCCGAATCCCAATCCGAATCCC
>CAVJLG010000112.1:0-6093 GCA_963650135.1 Barnesiella intestinihominis
GAGCGGCGGTCTCCAAAACCGTAGGTCCAGGGTTCGATCCCTTGCGCCCCTGCCATAAGCAAAACAAAGTCCTCCATCTATAGATGGGGGACTTTGTGGCATGTAGATAGCCTGATTTTGCAGAATATGTGGATTGAACGCGATGCGAGACGAAATATACATAAGGTAACACCGCACAAATGTGTCATCAGACTTCAGCCAATCTTTTTCGCCGGAAATGCGTTATTTTTTTCTCGAAATACACAAAGTATTCCATCGAAAAACTGCCTTTTTCCGACGAAAAACCTCCGACTGAATCCTCGCCGCCAATTTATGCGGTATTACCATAAATATTTAAATTGACAAATGAAGAAGTAGGTAGTACAATACATCCCCAGGAAAGCAATCCGTAAAATTTGAAAACTGCGATATCAGGGAGAATGATATTCGCAAAAAGGAGCAACAATGAAGAAAAAAATATGTGCGTTGGCATTAGCAACAATCATCGCGGTTGGAATGGCTGGGTGCGGTTCTGTATCCGAGGAAAGCCAGACGGCGAAAAGCGTCGTAAGTCAGAAAGAAGAAAGCATTAGCACTACCAAAGAAGTGGAAAGCGTTGTGAGTCAAAACCAGGGGGACATCAGTACTTCTGAGGAGATGGAAATTGCGAATCCGTGGACGGAATCGGATAGACAGGGCGTTTTGGAGGCAACTGGCTATGATATGGAGGCACCAGACGGTGCAACCGATGTTTCGTACAGCTATATGACCGATGAGGCAATGGCGCAGATGAGCTATGAACTGGATGGTGCCAGCTGGCTCTATCGGATGCAGGCAACAGATGAGCTGACGAACATCTCTGGAATGAACTATGGATGGACCAACGAAGAAGAGGGAACTGTCTCCGGAATGACGGCGGAATATTATAGCTATACCGTGGAGGACGCCGAGCAGAATGATGTTCAGCTTGTGGTCTGGTATGACCCGCTGACCGCAGTGAGCTATTCCCTCTGTGCATCCGGCGAGGACTTGAATGGTATGGACATTCAGGCGTATGCCGAGAGCATCTATGTTTCTCTTCAGGGGGAGGCAACAGACGATGCTGACGCAGACCGTGAGACCGAACTGAATGATTATTTCTTTGGAGAACACAAGAGAAGCTCCGATGAAAGTGTTCTGACGATTTCTGAAAATGAGGACGGCACATTCAACATCAATCTTAGCATTACTAAGCTGTGCAATCTGGAAAACGGCGTTGGCACTTTTGAAGATCACAAAATGACCTTTGTGGTACAGGATCCTAGCGAAAATAAGCTGTCTGGCGTAATCTACCGGGACAGCGACAACAGCTTGACGGTAAAGATTACGGAAAGCACTTGGGAACTCCTGCCTACGGATGAGATTCTCGACGGCTTCGGAAAGTGATCGCGAGAAAATTGAATGTTTTTGTGACCAGCAGTATTTCGCTGCTGGTCACGTTATGTATAATCAGAAGCCCCGTGGTGCGTGGTTGCGCCATGGGGCTTCTGAATTGGTGGTGGATGTTATTTTATTCTTGGAGTGATCCGGAGCACGATGATTCTGGACATTTGGGGAACTCTGCCCAGAAGATCACGCCGCCTTCGGTATTCTCCACGCCGTATCCGCCGCCCAGCAGATCCATGTTGCTGCGGACGATGCTGAGCCCCAGACCGGACTCTCGGCGGCTGCGGGTACGGGATTTGTCCAGCCGATAAAAGCTGTCCCAAATGCGTCCCTGCTCCTCCTGGGGGATGGGCTGTGCGGAGTTGAACAAGGAGACACGGTAATAATCCCCTTGATCCTGAACGGAAATGCGCAGCTGCTTGCCGTCGCCCATATGAGACACGGCGTTTTGCATGTAGTTGGTGAGCACCTGCTCCACGCAGAAATAATCTGATGTGATATAAAGGCAATCGGGATAATCCTTTTGAAAATCGATGCCTTCCTTTTCGATTTCGATGGTGAAAATCTCCGTGACATAATCCAGAAGATCCGAAAGATCGAATTCCTCCTTCACCATTTCCACGGTGCCGCTTTCCAGACGGAATAGCTCCATCATGCGGAGAATCATGGACATCATCCGGTCCGATTCGTCACAGATCACGTCGCAGTATTCCCGAATCTCGTCATCGGTCTTTGCCATGCCGGAACGCAGGCCGTCTGCATAGCCGGAAATCAGACCAATGGGAGTTTTGAGATCATGAGACAAATTAGACACCAGGTTTTTTCGGGCCTCCACCTGCTCCTGTTGCAGACGAATGTCCTCCTTGAGCTGATCGTTGGCCGTTTGCAGCCGGGTGATATAGTCCTGCATGACATCGGACATGGTGTTGACGCTGTTTGCCATGACGCCGATTTCGCCGCCCAAATCCGACTGGCATTTTTGAGAAAAGTCCAGATGTGCAATCTGGTTGGCGATGTTGGTGATCTGTGTCACCGGCTCCGTGACCATGGCCGCCATGCGGGAGAAGGCTACCACTGCCATAATCATCACCAGCAGTCCCACCACCAGGGAGAACTGCACCGAAATGGTGGTGGCCTGGGCGATGGAGGCATAGGAGGTGGAGATGTCCAGCACATAATCTTCGGTGACGCCGCCCAAGGTCACACGACGCTCCCTGGAAACCGTTGCGCCGGCGGTGGTGTGCTGATACATTTCGTCGGCATTGATGTTATAGCCGGTGTCGGTGGCGCCTGCATGGTCCCGAATGTAGGGGAGCATGTGGGACACCATGTCGTCCAAAAACTTGTCGGACATTTGGCTGTTATAGACCACATCCAGGGTGTCGCGGTCGGCGATCACGAAGGAGAGATTGCCTTCCTCCAGATTGGAGATGGTGGTCAGGTTCAGCTCGCCCTCCCGGCCAATGGTATTATAGGCGTCTACCAGGCTTTGCTCTACCTTGTGGAGGTAATACGGCTCCATAAATACAATGCTGAACAGGGAAACCAGCACATAGTATAGGGCCAGCACCCCAATGGAAAGCAAAATCAGCTTATGCCGGAGACTGCCGCGGGACTTCATTTTCATTAGCCCTCCAGCTTATAGCCGCGGCCTCGGACGGTTTTGAGTGCGGAACCGTGGCTGCCCAGCTTCATCCGGAGGTTTTTTACATGGGTGTCAACGGTTCTGGCATCGCCGTAATAGTCGAAATTCCAGACGGCGGAGAGAATCTGCTGCCGGGAGAGAGCAATGTTTTTATTCTGCGCCACATAGAGCAGCAGCTCAAACTCCCTGGGGGTCAGAGAGACTTCCTGACCGTCCACCGTGACCGTATGGGCATCGGGGTCAATACAGATGCCTGCAACCTCAACCTGGGAGCGCAGGGTCACGGAGCGCTTGAGAAGGGCCTTGACCCGGGCAATGAAAATGGGGAACTTGACAGGCTTGGAGATGTATTCATCCGCGCCGCAGACAAAGCCCATGACCTCGCTGTCTTCATCGCTTTTGGCGGTGAGCATGATAATGGGAATCTGGCTGAATCCGCGGATGGTCTGGCAGGCTTGAATTCCGTCCATCACCGGCATCATAATATCGAGAATCGCCAGGGAAATGTCGCTGTCCTGCCGAATGAGTTCCACGGCCTCCTGACCGTTGGCAGCTTCGACGGTTTTAAAGCCCTCGTTCCGGAGGAAATCTCCCACCAAGCGGCGCCAGCGCTCTTCATCGTCGGCAATTAGGATCTTTACATTGGTATTCATGCGTCCTTCGCCTCCTGATATACGGCCTCACACCGGCAAATGGGGGTGCCCAGGCCATAGAATTTCTCCTCATAGCCGGTCATGATACCAACGGGACCGTCCTTGTGGAGATCATGGGTGACATTTTTCAGTGCATAGCCGCTGAGCTGGAACTGCTCCAGAGAGAAGTCAAAAAGCCCGGCGTTATCGGTTTTGAAATGAATTTCCGCCCCGGGCTTGAGGATCTTTTTGTACAGCTCCAGGAAGCCCTGATGGGTCAAGCGGCGGGGGGCATGCTTTTTATGGGGCCATGGGTCGCAGAAATTGATGTATAGCAGGTCTACCTCACCGGGGGCAAAGAGCTCCGCAGCCCGGGCCACGTCTTCTCCGATGAAAAATACGTTGTGAAGCCCCATATTTTTGACCTTTTCCATGGCCATGACCATGGCTTCCGGCACGCGCTCCATGGCGATCAGCAGAACGTCCGGCTCTGCGGCGGCGGTTTCTGCGGTGAACTTTCCTTTTCCGCAGCCAACCTCCAGCCGAAGCTCCCGAGCGTCGGGATAAAGCTCCCGCCATTTCCCACGGAGTTCCTCGGGATTGCGAATCCAGATGTCGGAGCAGGCCTCCATCCGGGGCACCAGATTGGGCTTTTTGCGCATTCGCATAAAACTACCTCTTTCTTCCGGCAAGGCCATTGGGCTGCCGGTCGGAATTTTCAGATTCACTGTGCCCAAAAGGGTACAATCAAAATCATTATACCAAATTGACCGAAGAACGTAAAGTCAGGAGCATATAATTTTCGGGGAAGCAATCAGAGATATGGTGAAAAAGACGGAAATAAGGCACGCTGCAACCTGCATTGCAGCGTGCCATTCCAATTTTACTCAGCGCATTACCCCAGAATTCCGGTGGACTGGAGGAATAGAATCAACATCATCAGCGGGGCGATATACCGAATCATTACAATATATACCCGTTTGCGGCGGAAGGTGTAGCCGCCCAGCTCCATCTCACCGATGACATATTCCGGGGTTTTCACCCAGCCGATGAGAATGGTAGACAGCAGGGCGATCAGCGGCATCATAACGCTGTTGCTGATATAGTCCATGATATCCAGCAGCTGCGCGGTGGAGCCGTTGGGCAGCTGTACCTCAAAGTAGAAGATGCTGTAGCCCAGGGCAATCACCGCGGAGGCGGCCAGGTAGATCACCGACAGAATCAGCACGGTCTTTTTCCGGTCCTTATGGAAAATCTCCATGCAGTTGGCGGTGATGGACTCCAGCACGGAGATGCAGGAGGTCAGGGTGGCGAAAATGGCGCTGATAAAGAACAGTGCGCCGATGACAACGCCTGCGGTGCCCATGGCGGCAAATACCTTGGGCAGGGATACAAACATCAGGCTGGGACCGGCACCCATGCCCTCGGTGCCGGAGAACACAAATACGGCGGGAATAATCATAGCGCCAGCCAGCAGTGCAACGCCGGTGTCGAAAAACTCGATCTGATTGACGGCCTTGTTGAGGTTCACGTCCTTCTTTACATAGGAGCCGTAGGTAATCATAATGCCCATGGAGACGCTCAGGGAGAAGAACAGCTGGCTCATGGCGTCCAGCAGAATCTGCAAAAAGCGCCCGACGGTCAAGCCCTCCACATGGGGGGTGATGTAATAGAGGAAGCCCTGAAGGCCGGTGCGAACGGTACCGGTTTCATCGGTGTGGCGCAGGGTCAGGGAGTAGATGGCGATGACCACCACCAGCACCAGCAGCACGGGCATCATGATTTTCGACACCTTTTCAATGCCGCCCTGTACGCCGTTATAGACGATGAAGGCCGTTACGCCCATAAACAGCAGTGCAAAAATCACCGGGGAAACCGGCGAGGTAATAAACGAGGTAAAATAGTCGCTTTGGGCGGCGTTTTGCGCCTGCCCGGTGAGATAGACCACGGCATATTTGGCGATCCAGCCGCCGATGACCGCGTAATAGGTCATAATCAGCACCGGCACCAGGAAGGTTAAAATGCCGAGGAACTTCCACTTGGGGTGCATCTCGGTATAGGCACCGATGGCGCTTTTCTGGGTTTTCCGGCCAATGGCGATATCCGAGGTGAGCAGGGTAAAGCCGAAGGTGAGCACCAGCACCAGATACACCAGCAGGAATAGTCCGCCGCCGTCCTTTGCTGCCAGATAGGGGAACCGCCAGAGGTTTCCCACGCCCACTGCACTGCCCGCAACAGCCAGCACAAAGCCGATCTGCCCGGAAAAGTGACTTGATTTCTTTTCCATGATACATTCTCCTCTTCGTTTTAAGGCAATACTGCGCAATTACGTCTTCGACCTTCAGCCGATCTTTTCCACCGGAAATGCGTTATTTTTTCTTGACATACACAAAGTATGCCTGCGAAAAACTG
>CAVJLG010000113.1:0-5998 GCA_963650135.1 Barnesiella intestinihominis
ATTATACCATATCCGGAACCTCTATGGTAGTGCGGATTTAATCAGAGGTTCCCTAGTAATTTTGGAACTTTAAATGTGAAGATAGGGTTCGTTGGAAAAGTACACAAAGAAAGCACCAGGAGGATTAGACATGAAAAAGCGTAGTATGAATTGGAGAGACAACTATTGTAGTAATAATAAGAAGAAATTGCAGAGATCGGATTTACGACAAAAATACAGATTCAACACAAAGGCAGCTCAGAAACAATGGAGTCATCATCAGGTGATAATTACTACTTTGCTAGTTACATTAATTACTGTGTTATTGGTTGGATTAATGATTTTATATCGTGCTGGTAGTACAGGTATGGTAGAGAAAGGTGTGTCGGCAGATGCCTCGTGGGGGTCTAACTTAATGAAGTCACAGATAGGTAATTCGGTAATTATTTCAGCGAGTGATGATGTATGGGAGAATGAAGATAGTAGATTGGATCAGAATGCTCTGTGGGACAAGTTAACAGTTTTATCCAGTGTATATTACCCAATCGAACTAGAAATCCCAATAGAATATGAAAAGGAAGTTGTTGTAGATACTCCATTTTCTGAAAGTAAGTATGGCATATATTATAGTAATGCGGTATTTACCTTTTACGATAGGAGCTGCAAGGCATATGGTATGACAGGATTAGTATGGTGCATTGTAGCTTTTCCCTTAAATGAGTTTGATAATTTCGATAAAACAGATGATGGTCATATATATAGTTATAATCAGGTTTTGCTAGGGACAGATGAAAATTTTGCATATGAGTTGGTATACCCTAATGCATTGGAACAATACAATTCTGAAGATGCTAGTAATACACAGACATATTATAAACATAGTTGTGTCGGACAAATTATTATTGAGCGATTTATAAAGCGTAATAAGCTAGAGTCAGATGGAACATGGATTGAGCAATATGAAAAATGTACTATTGATGCTCTTGAGAAAAATATAGATGTCTCAAAGTGAAAATGACGTTCTGATTGATACTCCTTTGGAAATAGTAATTCCCCAATTGTTAGATAATATATTATACCATCTAACAATTGGGGTGCAGTTTATAGTAGGGCAGATCGATATGTTAATTAAATGCCAATGAGTTGCCTAAAAAGTTTAGCCGGTAAAATAATAGTTAGGTACCCAACCACGCTTTTTCCCGGAAGAAGTGTTGTACTGAATAAATTTCCATCCATCATTAGAGATGCCGTATGCAATATATACACGTTCACCAGTATCTACAGCACCACCCTGCGGATAACTGAAATTAGAGCCAAGGAATACTTTCCCTCCGCATTTTAATGTACTAGGGCCGAGAGAAAGATTGCTTGCAATGGTAGAAGTGTGGTTGGGAAAAAGGTTCCCGTTTGTGTTCACAGCGTATTCGTTGACATAACCACACTTATACTGACCAGTACTACTCACAGTATACTGGATATAGTACCACGAGCCCTCTTTCCACTGTACTGTAACTGCTTCTCCCTTGGTGACAGAACCCATGGTGGGATAGGTGGCGGAACTAGGACCGTAATACACGTCTGCGGAGTATGCCATTGTAGAAGATGCCATAATGATTTCTCCTTTGTTATATATTGATTTGCAAATCTATATATCAATAAGTTCAAATTCAGCGAAATGTAAATACTCATTTTTAATCTAGTGAAAGCTATGCTATATCCCCCAATTATTCAGTTCTATGCGGCATAACTCAGCTGCTTGTAGGTATTATTGGCGTTACCCTCAATGGTGTACACGATACTTTCATCACAGGATTCCACAATTCCTACATGGTCGGCAATACCATCTCCACCCCAGTCGAAGGAAATAACGCTTCCCGTAGGCAGAATGCTATTACGTTCTAATTATTGCCCGCGTGAACGGAACCACTCTACCCCAGTGGGACAGCAGCTAAACTTCGGCATAGCACCGGATTCAATATACCCGCTTTGTCACTGCACCAGCTTACAAGGCAGGCACACCACTCTACACGGGAACTGAATCCATACCAACTCCAATAGGGCTGATCGCCCACATTGCTTACCTGGCTCAGCGCCACGGACATACTAGGCATCAATGTTGATGCCTAGTATGGGCAGATTATTTCACAGAACTAAATATTCGACAAAAAGCAGCTCGGTGACATAGCCGAGCTGCTTTTTCGTTGAAACCATATTCCTACCCCATCTTCTGATCGGATTTGCCAGCTCGGTGGTGGTTTTCGCTACACAGATAGTCAGACCTTATTCTACAATGGGCACTGATCATTCTGCCGGAGATCATCACGGGAAATTGGCGTTTTCAATCTCTGTGATACGGATTGGATGATCGTTTGTCCTGTGGGCTATGCTACATCATTTCTTTGACCTGTCAGGGGCCTACTACGTCGTGCTTCCACTTTCATGGGCTATGTATACCGGTATAGACGCTTCAAGGCAAGGCTGCTCTGGCTGCTTAGATGGCGTCAATTTCGTTGACTGTTCCGAACACCCTTGTACGCATTGCTTTCCAACTGTGCCACATCGGTGAAAGAGACACATGTTTCCTCCGTATTTGACAATTCACTTTATGGTTCAAGCTCCTGATGAGGTAATCGGATTTATATTGATCGGGATAAAGTTTCCACAGCTTCATCGGCAGCATAGAAACATCTCCATTTCATATCAAAATAAATCGAATGAAATGGAGATGTCAAGACCTAGTAGTGGATTTTACAGATACCCAGCAAAACACCTTATTGACTCTGCTCGGAAATATAGATTTGCGCACGGTTTTGTATTTTTGGGAGAACGTCTGACAAATTCGCCTCTCCCTTAAAAAATGCGCTGGCTTCCTCAAATACAATTTGGTATAGCTCCGGATCAAACCGGTATACACGATCCAAGGATTCAATTAATGCCAAAACAGTATCACACTCTTCGTCGCTGGGCGCAGTCATTCGCACTTCAAAACCCGTGGAATCTGAAAGGACAGTTTCGCCGTCTTCCGCCTGCTCTTGGGCAAACTTACGCAGCAGCGCAGCTTTGTTCACCGGAAAAGCTGGTGCATCGTAGTCATCCAAATAAAACTCCCTGACAAACTCCCACGCTGCATCCGTTGCCTGGCAGCCAGCAGAAATCGCAAGGCTCATATCGTAAGAGATCGCATTTCCTATACCAGAGGATGCAGGAAAGCCCACAAAGCTCAAATCTGTTGTTCCAAAATTCTGCTGAAATTTCTGGATACTCTTTACGTTACCCAGCTTCCCATACATGAGGAGCTGTTCGCCTGCGGCAATCAGTTCGAAATCGTTTCGTTCTTCTGACGAATCCTGGGTTTCCGGAGCTTGGGCTACAAATTGCAGCAGCTCACCAAACGCCTCTGTGTCAAAGCGGCAGGTCCCGGATGCCCAGTCAACAAATTCGTCCTGATTATATGCCAAAACAAATTGCAATAGCAGGTCCTGAGTTACATGCGGACCCATAACCGGTCCCTCATAGCCCAGCTCGTTTACAACCTCCTGCATCTCCTGAAAGTTCCAACTGGAGCGATTGTCAATTCTATGAGAATTTCCAACAATCACATCTGCCCAAAAGCCCGATGGCATGGTATAAATAGCGCCATCTTCTGATTCCAGCGCGCCCAGCACATTAGGCAGAAAAGAATCTCTGGTTAGCTCCGGATCGTTGTCTATGAAGGAGTACATATCCAAAAGCATCCCTTTTGCGGCATATACACTTGGCTGGAAAGGAGACATTCCATAAAAATCAGTTCCAAAACAGAAAATATCCGGTGTGTTTCCAGTGGCTAAATCCACATTCAAACGACTTTTATCCTCACTGGAGTAGGTTTCTACTACAATCTGATAGTCTGTGTGGGACTGATTAAACTGGGCGACCATGCTGCCAACGCTTTGGGGCGTGTCGGTTGCGAGGATTAGCGTGTTTGCATCTGACGTATCTGCCTGTGCCGTACAGCAAAATACCGTTGTGTCTGCAAGGCAATAAACCCTTCCGCTGGAATCTACCGCAATTTGCGATGGTGCAGCACTCAGCAAAACGTCGCCCCAGCGCAGCAGTTCTGTGAGCTGATTCGTCCCTGGAACCCACTGAAATAGTGCCAGCTCACTGGCCAGTATGACACTTCCTTCCGGTCCAGCCCCGCAGGCTTGAATTTGGAACGGGAAAGTTGCTTCCTGCTTTAGCGCATCCTCTGTCACCAGATACAGCTTGTCCCCAGCCGCGGCATATAGTTTATCGTCCAGCACAGCAAAACCAGCAGGCACCGCCTTGAGAGACTTGGAAAGGCTGACAGATTGCGTTGTGGTATCGATGCGAACGAACCCATAGCGGTAACTTGAAAGCTGGCTGTTCGCGCCTGTCCAGGTCAGGACAATCTGGTCTTGGAACATCAGAAGTTGATTACACTGCAGATGAGCCATGCCACTGCCCTCAACAGAGAGGCTAATGTCAGTCTGTGTATTGGTAGACATATCATAAACATGCACAGCAAGATTCTCGGAGCCCAGTGGCTCCGCCACGATCAGCTTACCATCATCTGTCCGGGTAAAGCTGGAGTTTGGAGCAGTCACCAGGTTTCCACCGCCATATTGCAGAATTTCTCCGGAATCCGCCTTCTGCAAATATAGATTATCCTGGCTTAAGCACATTGCGGAACTATGGTCTGCAATGGTAACTGCCTGATAGCGCTGGTCCCCTTTGGTCGTTTCCCAGTCATTATTCTTTGCTCCGCAGGCACTCAGTACACACAGGCATAGCATAAGAGATAGCAGTTTGGATTGTTTCAACACATATTCCTCCTATAGGGAAACTCCATTATCTACATGTAAAAGTAGAATATGCCGGAGCATTGCCCCGGCATATCATAAATGCGTTTAACTGGCAATACCAATGGTGCCGCCGCCAGACGAAACATAGCCCGTAATGGTTCTTGTTTTGGTTGAACCAAAGGAAATAGAAACGCTCTGTTTGTAGTTATTTGAATCATATTCGCCTGTGCTGGCAGTGATGGACTTGAACGCATCGGCATAGTTTGCGGTTACACTTGCATAACTGCAAGACTTTGTAACACTTCCAGATGTGCCGGATATTGTATGTGAAGACCATCCGTAGACAGATACATCGGAACGGTCAGTCGCCATTGCGGAAATAGAAAGGGATAATACTAACGCCATTATACACAAAATAGAGATTATTTTTTTCATTTGTGTCAGTCCTCACTTTATAGAATAGTAGTAGTGAAAGCTTCTCTCCAAAAGTTACGATGGTGGCTACAGTATGTAGTGTGGCATTGGAATCTCCTCCAATCTTGCATCTTCAAATAGATCGAGCCGCCCAAGTATAATATTTCGGCAAACTTGATGAACCTTGCTAAAAACAACTGTTTTCTATTAGGAGTGTATCGTTCTATTGGTAGTATGCACTTTTACTTCATCCAGACGCATACTAAGCACGAGCCTAGCATGCGTCTGGAAAATACCACATAAACTAGAAGCTATTAAGGCTGCTTAGCTGATGGCAAAATTAATGTTGTATCCAGAGCTTGAATTGTTGGATGCATTGATTACGTAAGTCCCTGCTGTAGGTGTAACGTTCCATAGATACGATCCAGAAATCGCAGAAGACATCCATTTCTTGTACTTTAGGTCGCCGTTTTGAGACAGCCAAACATCAAGATTGTATTTGGCCGAACTCGCTCCGAGCTGAATGGTATATAGACGACCAGAAAAATAATGAGATCCACAGGTTATACCGGGGCTATTTCCGGCCAGCCAATAGACGGTGCGAGCGTTAGCGGCAGATGCGAAACACGTGAGGCTCAGAACAAGGACCGCTATAATTGCAATAATCCGTAGAGAACGTTTTGTGTTTTTCATTTGACACCTCCATAGTAATACTCGTACAGCCATGAGCAAAACTGAAGAAACGCAGTAATTACAATGGTTCCCGGTCATGGCTGAAACCGAAAATCACTCAGATGATA
>CAVJLG010000114.1:0-5651 GCA_963650135.1 Barnesiella intestinihominis
CCGACTAGCAGCATCACCACACCCATAGGTACAAACGGGAAACTACTGCCTCCGGTCATTGGTAGGGTGTAAATGTGCCCATTCTGCACAGTGATGGGCAGTTCATAGAAATACGCCGTTCCGTCAATGACCTCATCCGGTGTGGCGGTCACTTTGCCGTCAGGATAGCTGACTGGCAGTGTGCCCTCAAAGATAGGCTCTTTCAGCAACTCGTATCCCTCCGGTGCAGCCACCTCGGTCAGCCGATATTGAAGCTCCTCGTCTGCCCAGAGGTTTTCAAAGCTGATCGTGCCGGATTCATCCGTGGTGAGCTTGCCATCAGAAACGGCAGTAGATGTGCCGCCCTTGGCAAGGCTATCACTGTGATACACCGGTTTCCATGTGTCGCCGTCCTTGTACTCCAGCAGGAAAGTAGCTCCAAACAGCGGTTGACCATCGGTGTTTTGCTTGGTCACAGTGATGGAACCGGGGCGGCGGTCATCCTTGGCAGTGTACTGGATCTCTGCATCATGTTCCTCCACCGACCAGATGCCGGTGTTGCCCTCGCTTAGCAGGTAGCCCTTGGGCGCTTTCGTCTCTTTCCACACATAGGCAATGCCGAATAGCAAATTCTCAAAGGTGACAGTCCCGTCCTTGCCAGTGGTCAATGTACTCTCGGAACCGTCCGATCCGGTAAGGGTAAACACCGCACCAGATAGCGGCGTATTGTCCGCGCCATCCACCTTAAGAATGGACAGTTTTCCTGTCCAGATATTGTTGTAGATGGTCAAATCATGGCCGGAATTGTCCTTTGTTACAGTTTGTCCATCCTTGGAGATGCGGACTTCATAGACCGTTTCATCCCGGTCATAGCCAGCCCAGCCAGTACGCTGCTGGACACAGTAGGTGCCATAGGGCAGGCTCTTGGAGGTGCCTTTGCCGTCCTTGCCAATGGTGATGATGTCCCGTTCCGCCTCTTTTGCGGCGTCATAGCTGCCAGCAGATTTCAGGTACACGGCAAATGTGGCCCCTTCCTCCGGCTGCTTGTCCCCGGAGACGGTATTCAGCGCGTACTTGGTCAGCTGAATCTTGCCGTAAATTACAGGATCGCTGACTGTGATGGAAAAGCTATTCTCGGCATCAGAATAGTGGTCATAGCTGGTTTTCAGCTTATATACTGTCTCGTCCAGCTTGTAGCCAGTGGGGGCTTTGGTTTCTTTGAGTGTGCAAACGCCGTCATCAGCTGTGCACGGAAATAGTTCTGTTGTGAATGTCCCGTTCTTTACCGTGTAAGTTGCAACGGCCTTGCCGGACTTGTATAGCGTGTACTCCGCGCCGTTTAGTGTAGCGTCACCCTGGGGAGCGGCTTTGCCGGTGTCAGCGTCTACTTTCGTGATGGTGGCACGCCAGTGCTTCCAGACGTTCTCCATGGCGGCGTAAGTTACTTCATCGCCGGGGATGGTAACGGTCTGCGGCTCCGGGAGGATATACGCATTGCCCGGAGAAACTTCCTCCAGCGTGTAGGTGCCAATCTCGATGTCCTTGAAGTACGCCTTGCCATCCGAGCCGGTGGTTGCGGTCACGTCTACGGAGTTGCCACTGTCACTGGTGCCATGCAGCCGGAAGGTAAAGCCAGACCAGCTGCCGTAATTGACCGCCTTGCTGACCACCAAACTGCCGGTCTTTGGCGCATCCGCCCAGGTCAGGGAAATGTACGCTTGAAGGTAATCTGCCCCGCCGGATGTCAGCACGGTCTGGTAGGTGGGATTTTCCCAGATGGTCGGGTTTCTGGTAGACATGAGCTTCTGGTCGGAGGTGCCGGTGATTGGCTGACCCTTCACTACATCGGCATTTGCGGCTGGTACGGAAATATATAATGTGTTTCCGCTCCGTGAGAAGTTGACCCCGGAGGCGGAGAAAGTGAAGTGTGACAAGACTCCTGCTGTATCCCGAACGCTGCCTTCATAGCAGCCGGTGGAAGTGTTCAAGGTCAGTGTGATGGACTTTGCGCCGCTCTGAGACGAACCGGCGAAACTCGGAACCGTGCCGTCAGACACCGAAATAGCGTTCAAAATGGAATCATAGCAGCTCTGAAAATCTGCCCCCAGCACGGCGTAAACATTGCGGTAGAGGCCGTAATCTGTGCAGGACTTGATGTCCGCGTTGTAGCGGCTATGGGAGACAACCTCCCAAATGAGCACCTGCGTGGCGGCGTACTGCACCTGACGGCTGTAGCCGTAATCCACCTGTGGGTAGCCGAAGGCAAGGATCTTCTGAATGTGGCTGCGCTGGAGGTCGTCCAGCTCCAGCTTCCAATAGGACGAACTGCTGGCCTCATCTGCCGTGTACGATGTGTAATATTGCCCACCCAGGGACGTGGTGTTCGGCTCTATGCAGTATGAATCCACGCCGTCGATGGTGTGATAGGCAATCTCGCTGGTGTAGAAATAGTGACCGTAGCTGTGCGAGCCGTCCACCTCGTACCGGTGGCACTTCCAACGGGCAGACTGGTAGGCGGCGAAGGTCACGCAGGTGGACTTGCCCATGGTACCGCCGCCACCCAGCAGCATAAGACCATCGTTGTCCATGCGGGTCAAGGTTTCGCCATCCATGGAGGTAGGGGCTTCAATTCCTGTTCCCACCTCAGAATCTTCTACGGCCTCATCCGATTCCAATATGGATTGTGTCGGCGGCGCAATGGCTGGTGATTCCTCCTGCTGAGAATCCACCAGCGTTTCCTCTGCGGATTCCACCATGCTTGACTCATTGTCTGCCAGAACGCTGGGCAGAAGTCCGATGACCAGGGCGAATACCAGCAGCAGGGCAAAGAGCCGCCGGGTTTGTTTGTGCTTCATGTTGCAACATCCTTTCTGTGGGTATGACAAAAGGCCCCTGCATCAACGATACAGAGGCCCTTTGCGGATCTATATGAACAGCGTCAAGCTGCTATTTTTGCTAGGAAAAGCACGACTCTTTCGAGCGGCGCTGAGACATAGGATCGTATATGGAGCCTTTCCGATGCAGCAAACCGGAATTTTGAGAGCTCCCAGCAATCCTTGAAGTTCTTCCGTATTCTACTCACATTCTGACCATTCTAATCAGCACGGTTCATCAGATGTGGTTAGAATGACGAGAATAGAATAGGACACCTTTCTTGTCATTAGGCACGAAAAAAGCACCGCTCCCTGAGTGGCGCCGCCTGTACGCTCAGCTGCCGTCGATCCCATGGCTGAGATCATGGCTCACCAGCGCAGTATAATAGCTGTTGATGGTGGTCGGCGCATTAAACAGCGCCGTCAGCAGGTACTGCTTGATGCTCCGAATCTTGGTGGTATTCTTCTTCATGCAGTCCATGACAAATTGGATGTGCTCCCCCGTTAGCTTCATGAACTTGGCTTTTACCAGCTCCGCCGGGTAGTCCTCTCTGGCAATATGGATGGTCTGCCGGGAGGTACAGACTGTTTCCACCACCAGCTCCACGATCTCCTCCAGCATATTCTGATCCACCGTTGGCTCCTGCCGGAGATGGTCATACTCCAGGTTCTCCAGGATCATTTGACGGTAGACCTCCGATGCGCTTTTTGCGTTCCCTTCGCATCCCTTCGGCTTCGGTTCCTGAAATGAATCGGTATTAGATAGATGCGTATTGAATGGATCTTTTCTTGATGAATCTATATTTAATTGGCGGGGATTTCCCTGTGCAGGATTCCCCTGAACTGGATTTTCCCGTACAGGTTTCTCCTGCATAGGCTCCGGCGGAATTGGCTGCTCCATAATCGTGTATTCGATGGCTCCCAGCTGACCGTTCGCATTGCGGAGCCGCTGACGGCGGAGGTAGCCCTGCTCCTCCAGCTCCCGAATGCCCGCCGAGATGCTGTCCACGCCGTCCTTGCAGATGTACGCCAGCCCCTTGGTGGTGTAGTCCCACTCCTCCGGCAGCGAGAGCATCAGGGAGAGCAGCCCCTTTGCTTTCAGCGATAACCCACGGTTCCTCAGATGATGGTTGGACATAACCGTGTAGTCCCGTGTCTTTTCAATGCGGAATACTGCCATGCTGGATGCCTCCTATTACAATAAGTTTTGGTTGGAAGCCCAGCATCCAGCTGGGCTTCTTTCCGTCTTTGTGTTGAAAAAAGTGTTGTTTTGGACGGAATATAATGTGTCTATAGGGTTGAAATGCAGAGGGTGAGAAAATACCCATGGATATGGCGGTTCGGCAGGGAGAAACGTATGTAGCGCTGGTTTTGGGCGCAAACACCCACTTTACCTGGACTTGCGCACAGGGTTCTGTTACTTGTTCTACTAATTGCGAATATTTTGCAATTAACTGTCAATGATATTGACAGAGATCATTTTACCATGATATTATATATATCGAATTACAAAAAATTCGCAATTGGAGGGATAGACATGCTTCTTGACTTCAAAATCAGCAATTATAAATCCTTCTGGGACGAAGCCGACTTTCTTATGACCCCGGCTCCGCGCCAAACCGGACTGGATTACAGCGTTCAGAGTAAGAAGATCGGAAAGACAACCTACCGTGCTCTGTCCTCTGCTGTGATTTATGGTCCCAACGCTTCCGGTAAGACAAACCTGATCGGCGCTATGGATACGATGCGGGCGCTGGTACTGCGCGGGAATATCAAGGATGCAGATCCCGAAATTACGGCAAACCCGGCTTCTGCACTGCTGGAAATGATTCCGAACCGGGATCACGCCCCAGCTCCCACTATATTCTCCATACGCTTTATCGAGCAAGATCTTCTGGTTGCATACACTTTCACATTGCAGCTGGGCAATTTTCTCGACGCAGACTATCATCGTCAGGTCAGTGAGGAGAAACTGGAGATCAACGGTCAGCTGGCCTTTCAGCGTACAGACCATTTGGTCGTAGAAGCTCCCAGCGAGATTAAGGCATACCTTAATCCGGCAATTACGGACAATCTGGATACTGCCATTGGCATTGCGGAAAGCGGGCTCAACGATGAGGAACTGTTTCTCTGCAACGGATATAAGTCTATTTTCTCAAAAAAACTCACCTCTCTGATCCTGAACTGGTTTGAAAAGAAGTTTATTGTTATTTGCCGTTCGGATTCTCTGCGCGTCATGCGCAAGTTTGCCGATCCCAAAGAAAAAACATTGTATGTGGATAAAACGCTGACGATGATCGCAAAGGAGTTCGGCATCACATCGAACGCGCTGGCCTATCGGGCTGACGGTGATAATGTAGAGCTATACTCCATTCTGAACCCTGAAAACGGTCTTGCTGTTCCCGCAGAGCTGTTTGAGTCCTATGGAACGATCCGTTTTGTCAATGAGTTTCCGCTTATTATCCGTGCGCTGCTGACTGGCGCCACACTGGTTATGGATGAGTTTGACGCATCCATTCATCCGATGGCGCTTATGAATATCATCAACATCTTCCACAACGATGAGATCAACAAACATCATGCGCAGTTGATTTTCAA
Organism: Barnesiella intestinihominis; assembly: GCA_963650135.1. Lineage (GTDB taxonomy): Bacteria > Bacillota > Clostridia > Oscillospirales > Oscillospiraceae > HGM13006. Next base: position 5,451 of record CAVJLG010000114.1, read on the forward strand.
TACCCACAACCCGATTTTCCTTGATGCCTCTCTGTTCCGCCGGGATGAAATCAAATTTGTGGAGCGTGATGACAAAAGCAATTGCAGCACACACTATGCGCTGTCTGATTTCAAGACGTCCAAGGGCTATCGGAAAGGCGAAGCCTATATGACGAATTACTTTGTGAACCGTTATGGTGCAATCAAAAATGTGGACTTTTC
>CAVJLG010000115.1:0-5169 GCA_963650135.1 Barnesiella intestinihominis
CTTATCTCCACCAACTTTAAGACCTGAAATCGTAGGATTTCGGGTCTTTTTTCTGCGTTTTTAGAATTTTTTGCGTGATTTTGCAGAGAGCAGATGAAAGCGAAAGTCCAGTTGACCAGAATTCTGACCAGAATAGCCTTATCATGTTATGTACCTATTTGACTGAAAACGTCTCGCTGAATTTCTGCGTAGCGGACTGCCGGACAGATTCCTGCACATGGAGATAATGCTGGGTCATGTCGATATCCGCATGGCCCACAATGCTCTGAATCGTGGACAGATCCACCCCCAGCGCCTGCATCTGGCTCACATAGGTGTGGCGGCAGGAATGCGGCGTCAGCACCCGGACATTGGGAATGCGATCCAGATATGCCTTGAAGGTGTTGCGAAAATACGAGGGATTGCAGGGCTGCCCTACCTTCCCCACCTCCCAGATAAACCGGCGGGTAGTATTCCGGAGCTGCACGGCGCAGTACCGGACGTTCTCTGGAACCGGCACATCCCGAATGCTGTCTCTGGACTTGGGCATTCCAATATGGGGCGTACCCTTGACCAGATTCACTGCCTGACGGATGTAGATGTAGGAGCCGTCCGGCGTGATGTGCCGGGGTTCCAGCGCAAGAATCTCCTGCATCCGCATCCCGGTTGCCAGCATCAGGCGGATACTCCAGCCCATTCGGTCATCGGGCAACTGCTTCATGAGCAGCGTCACCTCATCGGCGGTAAAGGCATCCTTGGGGCGTTTCAGCCCGGTGGACTTCATCTTTTCCGCAAAGCGCACCGGATTCTTTCGGATCAGGTCGTTGGCCTCCGCCTTGTTCATGATCTGATAGAGCATCCCCCGGCACTTGGCAAGGGTGGAATCGGACTTGCCGTCCTTCCGGAGCTGCTGCAAGAACTGCTCCACATCCACCGGTTTGATGTCCATAATGGCCTTGTTGCGGAACGCCTGATTTAGAATGTTCAGGCTGTAGCGATAGCTTTCGCGGGTGGTGGGCGAGATACTTGTAAGGTGCCCCGTATACCACTGCTCTGACCAGACCTCAAAGGTCAGCTTGGCATCCAGCTTTAACCCGGCATCCAGCGCCGTGCGGTACTCCTGCACCTTCTGCTTGACTTCCTTCTGGGTTTTGCCGTAAAAGCTCTTGTATTTGCGTTTCCCGTTGGGGAAATATCCATCCATAATGGTGCATTCCCATCGTCCGTCTGTGCGGCGGCGCAGGGAACCTTCACCGTTGGAACGTTTTTTTTGACAAAATATCTCCTTTCCGTGCTTGATATGTTTCACTGTAAATCATAATAAAGCAATATGGGCTTATGCTAATTGCAGAGGCTCATTTTTGCTTTATGAGACTTCTAGTTGATTTTGTCCTGGTCAAGCCAGGCCACAAACTCCTCCAAAGAGAGCTTGCCCGCCACGCACAAATCCCGCTTTTCACGGGCCTCCTTCGACCACTGAGAGAACTCCTCCTTGGTCATGATGCCGTAGCGGATGCGGGCGTTGTGGGCCTTGTAGGAGCGCTTATATTCCCGGACTGCCGGGTCCTCCAGCTTGCGCTTTTCATATAACCGAAAGGCACCAGCGGTTCGACAGGTCTTGTCGGAGCCATCAATGGGGCGCTCACAATACTCCACCTTGCTGTTGCCGGTAAAGCCGAAATACTTTCCGCAGAACTTGCAGGTGCGGAACCGCAGATTCTCCTGCAAATACCGGGTGAGCAGGAAATGAACCAAATCCTCCGGCTCCAGACAGTTGATAACCTCTGTGATAAAGAAGGTCTGGGGTGCGGGCTTCTGCTCCGGGGCGAACATCAGTTCCTCCAGATTGTCGTATAGACAGCGCTGGGGGCCGCCCTTGTGGACTTCCTCCAAGCTGACCATCTGGAACCGGAGCATGGGATAGGTGGCGGCATCCTTGAACTGGGCGCTCATATACCGCTGCTGCATATCCTGATTGGCATCGGTTTCAAAGAAATCTGCGGATAGCTGCCGAAGCCAAGGCTGGATGGTGCGATAGTAGTCTGCCTGACGCTCCAGCGGTTCCGTGGTCAGCCGCTGTCCCTGCTCGTGAATCAGGTGCATCTGCTCCAGAGACGCGGACAGCGGGGCCAGCAGCGGGCTTTTCTTGAGCCAAAAGCTGGTGTAGTCAAACAGCGCCTGAAAATGCGGCACAACCTCCCGATTGTCGTTGATGGCTTCTATGTGCGTGCTGATTTCGCGGAAGTGTTTGGATAGGAAGGACAGATCCAGATACACAAAATCAGAGATTGCGGTGCCCAGCGGATACTCCTTGTGCCAACAGTCGTAAAACGGAACCGCCTGATTCTTGTCTATGGTGCGAATCTCAAAGCACTCTGTTTTTGCGTCCGCATAGGCGGAAACCCATTTTGAATGCGGATCAGCTGGCAGAGATTTTGGGCATTTCCAGGGCGGGCGCTTATCAGCTCTTGCATCAGGAGGGGTTCCCGACCTTACATATCGGAAAGCGGATGCTGGTGCCGAAGGACAAACTGATTGCGTGGATCGACCACAACACAGGTGGGCGCTATGTCTAAGCGCAGCGAGATCCCGCCCACGGAGTTTCTCACCCGAAACAGCCGTCTGCCAATCTATATGCCCTACCCAAAGTTCCTGCTGGACAGCGGCATGAACGAAACCACACAGCTCCTCTATGTGCTGCTGTATGATCGGGCCAGACTGTCCATGCAGAACCACGGCTGGACGGACGCACAGGGCCATGTCTATATCTACTTCTCTATTCATAGCATGGCGTTGGCGCTGGGGAAAAGCGAAACCACGGTGAAGCACGCCCTTTCCGTGCTGGTGCAGCAGGACCTGATTGTTCGGGTGCGTCAGGGCGTGGGGCGGGCCAGCCGCATCTATGTGAAGATCATCGCTGGGGCAGAAAATGACCCGCATGACAGCCAGAAAACAGCCGGTCACGCAGGCGATATTCTGCCCACTAATAAGAATATAGGAAGAAAAACGAAGAGGAAAGAAGCAACTGAAAGGCAGAATGTGCGGAGCTATGATTGCAGCGAGGAGGACAGCCTGTGACCAACTTAAGCGAAATACTAGCTCAGTCCATCCCAGCAGTAACGCCACAAGCGCTGGACACCTATGAGAATCCTGCGGACGGCCTTCTGTACTGCTCTTGTTGCCACACCCCAAGACAGGCGAAGATTTCGTTTCCCGGCAAGGAGATGGTGGTGGATGTGCTCTGCCAATGCCAAAAGCAGCGGCGGGATCAGGAGATTGCAGCGCGAAAGCGACAGGAACTGATGGACTTTGTTACCGGTATGCGGGCAAACAGCCTCCAGAACGCCAATCTCCGGGAGTACACCTTTGAACACGATTTGGGCTACACACCGGAACTAACGCTGGCAAAGCGGTATGTAGAACAGTGGGACTCCATGAAGGCGCAGAATATGGGGCTGCTCCTATGGGGCGGCATCGGAACCGGAAAATCCTTCTTTGCAGGCTGTATCGCCAACGCGCTGCTGGCCCAAGGCGTACCGGTGCTGATGACAAATTTTGCAAAGATTCTGGGGGCCGTCACCGGAATATACGGCATAGAACGGCAGCGTTTTCTTTCCAGTTTGAACGCTTATAGTCTGTTGATTCTGGATGATTTGGGTGCAGAACGGAATTCCAAGTATGCGCTGGAGCAGCTGTTTGGGGTGGTGGATTCCCGCTATCAAAGCCGAAAGCCCATGATCGTGACCACCAACTTGACGCTGGAGGAGCTCAAGCATCCGTTCGATTTGGCCCATGAGCGGATCTATGACCGGCTGCTGGAGCGGTGCGTTCCGGTGAAAATGAATGGGAAAAATATCCGAACGGTCCATGCCAAAGAGCTGCTTCAAACCGGGAAGCAAGTGCTCTGCGGAGATGTGTGACTCGTATAGCAAGCATCGCCTTTGGACGCCCAAAGGCAGCCTGACAGGGGTGGGCCCCTGTAACCCCATAGATCGGAGGTCATAATGCGAACAAGAAACAACCGAATTTTTCTCCGCCTGACGGATACAGAGTTAGACCGCCTCAATACTGCCGTCCAGAAAAGCGGACTGAGCCGGGAGGTCTATTTGCGGAAGCTCATCGACGGGATTCAGCCCAGAGAATTGCCGCCACCGGACTTCTACCCGATGATGCGGCAGCTCTACTATTGCGGCAATGACCTCAACCAGATTGCGCGGAAGGCCCATGCGCTGGGGAGCATTGATGTGGAAAAGTATGATGAAGCAGTCAAGGAGTTCCGGAGGATCGTGGAGGAGATTAGCCGGAAGATGGTATAATAGGGGTTCCGCCGGAGTTGCAAGGCTGCTGCTCCGGCGGGACTTTTTCATAATTATGTGATTTTGAGGCGCATAAACCACAATAAAAATGTGATGAGGGAGAGAAATTTTTATTTCGTTGCAGCTTGGCGCGGTGGATTGACCGGAGGGGCATTGGAGCGAAATGGATTTAATTATGATTGACAGATTTTTCTTTTCTATGATATGATGAAGCCGAAAGATTTTCGTACATAGAAGGGGCGTGTCCAATGTGAACCATGACCAGAATCCACACAAACTCATCCTGCTCCGTGGCAACTCCGGCAGCGGCAAGACTACCCTTGCCCATATGCTCCAGCACAAGCTGGGCCGGGGCACGCTGGTGATCTCACAGGACGTGATCCGCCGAAATATGCTCTGGGCCAAAGATACCAAGGACGGCCCTGCGGTGCCCCTGCTGATAAACCTGGTGCGGTATGGACGTCAGCACTGTGAATATGTTATCCTGGAGGGCATCCTGTTTTCTGAAACCTACGAGGCGCTGTTCCGCTGCATTCAGTCGGAGTATTCCGCCGAGGACATTCATGCCTATTACTATGACATTCCCTTTGAGGAAACGCTGCGCCGTCATGAGACAAAGCCCAACCGGGCGGATTTCGGCCCAGAAGCCATGCGGGATTGGTGGAAGGAAAAGGACTATATTGGGTATCTTCCGGAGAAAATCCTCACGCAAAATATGACGTTGGAGGATGCCGCGGCGCGGATTTTGACGGATATACAGGTGCGGTAGAATTGGAGGGAAATATGATCGTTTGGCTTAACGGCGCCTATGGTGTTGGGAAATCGACCACCGCCGAAGCGCTTCACAAACGCATTGCAGACAGTTTTATATTTG
>CAVJLG010000116.1:0-4632 GCA_963650135.1 Barnesiella intestinihominis
TAAGGAGCTTCTTGACGATTGGTATTATGAGCTGAATAGATTGAAGCCTACAGAGGTATCAAGAAATTCAGCAAAGAGAGTTTGGTGGAAATGTAAGTATGGTCATACTTGGAGTATGAAGATAAATGAAAGGACTGTGCTTGGTAATGGCTGTAGGTTTTGTGAGAAAGAATATTTATCAGTCTTTCCGGCACTGGCAGTCAGCTATTATGCAAATAAGAAAGGCTTTAGAGCCGAGCTTGGTTCTGATGAGCTGATAGGAATTCCTCTTGAAACATATATCCCATCAGAAAATCTTGTCATAGAGTCAAAATTCGACACAGAAGAAATTGAGATACTAAAGGAGCATATGTGCAAGGCACGAGGAGTAAAACTCATAAAATTACCGATGAAAGGTACTGAACTTGATTATGCCGATAAGAGGGGGCTGCTGTTATGAAGAACGATACGACGAAAATCGAATTGGTGCTGGGAGACATTACCCGGAACCAACGGGTGGATGCCATTGTCAATGCGGCAAACGAATCCCTGCTGGGCGGCGGTGGCGTAGACGGGGCCATTCATCGGGCTGCCGGGCCGGAGCTGCTGGAGGAATGCCGGACCCTGGGCGGCTGTCCCACCGGCCAGGCGAAAATCACGGGCGCATATCGCCTGTCTTGCCAATCTGTCATTCACACCGTTGGGCCGGTATGGTACGGCGGCAAGCGGGGAGAGGCGGCGCTTCTGACCTCCTGTTACAAAAATAGCCTGGAATTGGCGCGACAAAACGGAATTCGCACCATTGCGTTTCCGTCGATTTCCACTGGCGTGTACGGCTATCCCGTGGAGCGGGCGGCGATGGTGGCCATGGCGGCGGTAAGGGAATATGTGCAGGAAAATCCCGCGGCGTTTGACCGGATCATATGGGTACTCCACGACCCGAAAACCATGGCGGCCTACCAATCTGCACTGGGAAAAACGGAATAAAACAGACAAAATGGCGGTACCGCTTTGCAGGGTGCCGCCATTTCCGTATAATATGTATAAAAAATCCGCAAACCCTTGACAAATCAGGCGGTTTGCGGTAAGATAACTATCTAGTGTGCCGATCTATGGGATCAGCGCACACCAATGGATTCTGAAGCTATCTTACCACAAGATGCTGGCTTCATCAAGCAGTAAATTCAAAATGTAACAACTGAGCCGGGCGTATTAAGATAGGCCCGGTGATTTTCCCGGTTTCCGGGTAAGAAAGGTCGTGTGATGTTCCTATGGCAATGGTGAAAGACGTATACTACGGCAAAACCCTCAGAAAGTCTTATCAGAAGCACGAAGACATCCTGGACATGCCCAATATGCTGTGCATCCAGAAGGAGTCCTATGAGAATTTCCTCAACGAGGGCCTTCAAGAGGTGTTCCGGGATGTGGGCACCATTACCGATTATACCGGTAATCTGGAGCTGCGCTTCTTGGACTTTACCATGAACGATCCCCCGAAGTATACGGTTGACGAGTGCCGTGAGCGCGATGCCACCTATGCAAAGCCCATCAAGGTCCGCGTACAGCTCCTGAACAAGGAAACCGGCGAGATCAAAGAGCAGGAGATTTTCATGGGCGACTTCCCGCTGATGACCCAGGGCGGTACCTTTATCATCAACGGTGCAGAGCGTGTTATCGTATCTCAGGTGGTCCGCAGCCCCGGTATGTACTATGGCGACACCGCAGATAAGGCGGACAACCATGTTTACACCGCTACCGTAATCCCTTACCGTGGCGCATGGCTGGAGTATGAGACGGACCTCAGCAAGGTCTTCTATGTCCGCATTGACAAGAACCGTAAGCTCCCCATCACCTGTCTGATCCGTGCCCTGGGCGTGGAAACCGACGGCCAGATGCTGGAGCTGTTCGGCGAAGATCCCTTCCTGAAGGCGACCATCGAGAAGGATCCCTGCAAGACCAAGGCAGAAAGCCTGCTGGAAATCTATAAAAAGCTCCGTCCCGGCGAGCCCCCCACAGTGGAAAACGCCGAGAGCTATCTGGATTCCCTGTTCTTCGACTCCCGTCGCTATGACGTAAGCCGGGTAGGCCGCTATAAGTTCACCAAGAAGCTTCAGCTGGCCCGCCGCCTGGAGAATCAGGTGCTGGCTCAGCCCATTGTTGACCCCATGACCGGCGAAATCCTGGCAATGCCCGGCGATAAGCTGACCCGGGAGCAGGCTGAGGCGGTTCAGGCCCGCGGCGTCAACGAGGCCGTTGTGGATGTGGAAGGCAGAGAGGTTAAGATCTTCTCCAACCACATGGTGGACCTCAAGGGCTTTGTGGACTTCGATCCCAAGGAAATCGGCATTCAGGAGTGGGTGGACTTCCGGATTGTCAAGGACATCCTGGAGAATAACACCGGCGATGCCATTCGCGCTGCATTTGTTGATCGCCTGCCGGAGCTGACCCCCAAGCATATTACCAGAGATGATATTCTGGCTTCCATCAACTATCTTCTGACCCTGGCCGAGGGCATTGGCAGCACCGATGATATCGACCATCTGGGCAACCGTCGTCTGCGCTGCGTGGGCGAGCTGCTCCAGAACCAGTTCCGCGTGGGCTTCTCCCGTCTGGAGCGGGTGGTCAAGGAGCGTATGACCACCCAGGATATGGACCTGGTTACCCCTCAGTCTCTGATTAACATTCGCCCTGTCACTGCGGTGATTAAGGAATTCTTCGGTTCCTCCCCTCTGAGCCAGTTCATGGATCAGAACAACCCCCTGGCAGAGCTGACCCATAAGCGCCGTATTTCCGCACTGGGCCCCGGCGGTCTGAGCCGTGAGCGCGCTTCCTTCGATGTTCGAGACGTACACTACAGCCACTATGGCCGTCTGTGCCCCATCGAGAGCCCTGAAGGCCCGAACATTGGTCTGATCTCCTACCTGGCATCTTATGCCAAGGTCAACGAGTACGGCTTCCTGACGGCTCCCTATCGCAAGGTGGATAAGGAAACCCATCGGGTAACCGATGAAGTGATCTACATGACCGCCGACCTGGAGGATGAGAGCTACATCTGCCAGGCAACCGAGCCTGTGGATGAAAACGGCTGCTTCGTCAATGCCCGCGTGACCTGCCGCCATCGTGAGGATATCATTTCCGTGGACCGCGAGCTCATCGACTACATGGATGTATCCCCCAAGATGATGGTTTCCGTGGCAACCTCCTTCATTCCCTTCCTGGAGAACGATGACGCACACCGTGCACTGATGGGCGCAAACATGCAGCGCCAGGCTGTGCCGCTGATGGTCACCGAGCCCCCGATCGTTGCAACCGGCATCGAGCACCAGTCCGCTGTGGATGCAGAGGTCTGCGTGGTGGCCGAGGATGACGGCGTTGTCACCAAGGTCAGCGCCACCGACGTTACTGTGCGCTATGATAACGGTCAGGTGAAGACCTATACCCTCACCAAGTTTGCCCGCAGCAACCAGGGCACCTGTGTCAACCAGCGGCCCAACGTCAATGCCGGTGATCGCATCACCAAGGGCGAGGTCATTGTAGACGGTCCTTCCTGCTGCAACGGCGAAATTTCTCTGGGTAAAAACGTACTCATCGGCTTCATGAGCTGGGAAGGCTACAACTACGAGGATGCAATCCTCCTCAACGAGCGCCTGGTTCGGGAAGACGTGTTTACCTCCATTCATATTGAAGAGCACGAAACCGAGTCCCGTGACACCAAGCTGGGACCCGAGGAAATCACCCGTGATATCCCCAACGTGGGCGACGATACCCTCAAGGATCTGGATGAAAACGGCGTGATTCGCATCGGCGCAGAGGTTACCTCCGGCGACTATCTGGTCGGTAAGGTTACTCCCAAGGGCGAAACCGAGCTCACCGCAGAAGAGCGCCTGCTCCGTGCAATCTTTGGCGAAAAGGCAAGAGAAGTCCGCGATACCTCTCTGAAGGTGCCCCATGGCGAAAGCGGTATCGTTGTAGACGTTAAGAAGTTCTCCCGTGAGAACGGCGACGAGATGAGCCCCGGCGTCAACATGGTGGTTCGCGTTTATATCGCACAGAAGCGGAAGATTTCCGTAGGCGATAAGATGGCAGGCCGTCATGGTAACAAGGGCGTTGTATCTCGTGTCCTGCCTGAGGAGGATATGCCCTTTATGCCCGACGGTACTCCGCTGGACATCGTGCTGAACCCCCTGGGCGTGCCTTCTCGAATGAACATCGGCCAGGTGTTGGACGTGCATCTGGGCTATGCCGCACAGGCACTGGGCTGGAAGGTTTCCACCCCTGTGTTCGACGGCGCTAACGAGGAAGACATCACTGCAACTCTGAAGCTGGCTGGCCTGGCGGAAGACGGTAAGACCGAGCTGTTTGACGGCCGTACCGGTGAGAAGTTCGATAGCCGCGTTACCGTTGGTTATGTGTACTTCCTGAAGCTGCACCATCTGGTTGATGATAAGATTCACGCTCGTTCCACCGGCCCCTACAGCCTGGTTACCCAGCAGCCTCTGGGTGGTAAGGCACAGTTCGGCGGCCAGCGCTTCGGCGAGATGGAAGTTTGGGCACTGGAGGCATATGGCGCAGCCTACACCCTCCAGGAGATCCTGACGGTCAAGTCCGACGACGTGACCGGACGTACCAAGACCTATGAGGCCATTGTCAAGG
>CAVJLG010000117.1:0-4619 GCA_963650135.1 Barnesiella intestinihominis
CTTTATTATACAGAAAGCTCCCGCACTTGGCGAGAGCTTTTTTGACACGCTGAAACTCCAGGCAGATGAAGCTCTGCCTGGAGTTAATTTTTAGATTAGGAACCCTGATTCTGATTTCCCCCGGAGGGCTTTTTCCCACCGCGATAATAGCGGCGGCGGCCACCGTTTCCACTGTTCTTTGGTTTCGGCCCCTGGGCCTGCGTCTTCTGACCCTCCTGTCCACCGTTTCCGGCGGACTTCTGAGGACGGGGCTTTCCGTCCTGGTTCCGGGGCTTCCGGTCCTGACGGGGGCGATTATTATAATTCTTACGGGGACGCTGCTCCTGAGAGCGGTCACCCTGGCGGTCATTCCGCTTCGGCTTTTCCTTGGGCTCATCCGCCACATAGTTGGAGAGAATGGACTCGTCAAACATGGTGATTGTCTCCGGCTCCGGCGCCTTTTCAACCGGCTTGGGCAGCGGGGGAATATCGTCGGGAATGGGAGGATCGTTCTTCTTGCCCTTGCCATTCCGAAGAATGCAGATATCGCAGTTGTGATAGCATTTTACCGTAGAAGGGTCGCTATCCAGCCGAACCTTGACGGTCTGCTTGAGCAGACTGACGTCGGTAACGGTACCCTTGCCGTCGCAGGTGTTGACAATGGAATCCTGCTTGGGGCTGGTTTTAATCAGAGATTCATAGGCGTCCTGCTCATATTTCAGGCAGCACATCAGTCTGCCGCAGGTGCCGGAAATTTTTGTGGGATTCAGAGAAAGACTCTGGGTCTTTGCCATTTTAATGGACACCGGCTGGAAATCGTCCAAAAACTGCTTGCAGCAGAAGGGCCGACCACAGATGCCCAGACCGCCCATCATTTTTGCCTCATCGCGTACACCGATTTGGCGAAGCTCAATGCGAGTGCGGAATACACCGGCAAGGTCCTTGACCAGGTCACGGAAGTCCACGCGGCCATCGGCGGTGAAGTAAAACAGAATCTTGCTGCCGTCGAAGCTGTATTCCGCAGAAACCAGCTTCATGTCCAGCTTGTGGTCAAGAATCTTATTCTGGCAAACCTCAAAGGCATGGGGCTCTTTGTCCTTATATTCCTGCCGGGTGCGGCGGTCATTGTCTGTTGCAATGCGAATGACGGCGCGCAGGGGCTGCACCACCTTGGCAGCAGGAACCGTATGATTGCCCTCGGCGCAGAAGCCATATTCCGCACCCCGGGCTGTATCAATAATGACTTCATCTCCGGTAGCAACGGTGAGCTTGCCGGGGTCAAAGTAATAGATTTTTCCACCCTTTTTGAACTGAACACCCACTACGGTGACGTCCTCCGGCTCCGGAATGGAATCGAAGGCAGGCACAGGGGGATCATCATCCAGGGGGATATTACTGAAGGTTACCACAGGGGCCTTTACTTCCTCCGTGGTAGAATCCGGATGGTTATTCATTTGGTAACTCCGTTCTGTTAAAGTAAAATGTCCAATCGGACATATAAAATTAGGACCGCATGGTCGCAAGTAAATAGCCCACGCAATGGCCGGCGCTTCCGTTTGCCTGTAATAGGGCAACTCCATGGTTCAGCGCCTCGGCAGCATGGTAAAGCTTTTGCCGGGAGCATTTTGCAGCCAAATCCGTAACAACCTTGGAATATACCTGGTCGCTGCCGGATTTCTTTGCCAGAGCGCGGGTAAAAATCAGCTGTAGCCGCTCCAGCAGACTAAGAAAATCGGGACGGCTCCACTTCTCCAGCGGGGCCATGGCATTTAACAGCTCCAGCTCGTCACCGGAAGCAAATGCAGCGGAAATTACGGCTGCCTGCTGGTCAGCCTGGGTTTCACCTTCCTGTAAGAACGAAATGACCGCACCCAAATAACCGCTGCATTTTTCAATGGCAGCGGAAATTTCATCGGCATTCTTTTCCGGATGCAGGGCAGTGAGATGGCTGCGCAAAAGCTCGTCACTGAGCGGAAATAATTGCAGCTGCGTGGCGCGGGAACGGACGGTGGTGAGAATTTTCTCTGCATTGTCCGTCATTAAAAGAAAGACACAGTATTCCGGGGGCTCTTCCAACAGCTTCAGCAGCGCATTTTGCGCCGGGGCCTGCATATCCTGCCCGCGGGGAATCAGATAAATCTTCTTTTTCCCTTCATTGGGGCGGATATAGGCATCGGTCTGCATATCGCGGATTACCGAGATCGGAACCGTTGTCTTATCAGAATCCACAGTGATGACGTCCGGGTGAGAAGCGTCGAGAATCTTATGACAGCTGGGGCATACGCCGCAGGGCTTGTCCCCGGAGCCGGTACACTCCATTGCTGCCGCAATGCAGCGGGCCAGCGTTTTCTTTCCGGAACCCTTGGGTCCCACTAATAGATAGAAATGGGAAAAACCGCCGCCGGAAAGGGCATGGCTGAGCCGAAGCTTTAAACCGTCATTTCCATAAAAGCCTGGAAACTGCATTAGACCTTTTCAAACCGATCTACATCCACCACAAAGATGGTAGCGCCGCCCACGGAAACCTCCAGGGGCATGCTGGTGTCGAAATCGAAGGAAAGATCATTGTTGGGGATCACCTGCTTGCGGCTGTGGGAATACTCCTTGATGATGTCGATAACAGTCTGAACCATCTTGTCTTCTACACCTACCAGCAGGGTGATGTTGTTGGAAAGCAGAAAGCCGCCGGTTGTGGCAAGCTTCGTGGAAGAAAAGCCACGGTGGCTGAGATTACGGACAACGGCATTGGCGTCTTCGCGGTCAACAATGGCGAAAAGCAGCTTCATAGACGATGACCTCCTTATTATGATTCGGCGGTCACAATGACCGCAATATACTCCTCTATATTATAACTCTTTTTTTTCAAATAGGCTATATGTTTTTGCGATATTTCCTCCCCTGGGGCCAAAATCGGAATACCAGGCGGATAGGGGGCAATGATATCTGCGGCAATGCGTCCGGCGGCTTGACTCAGAGGCATGGATACCTGATTTCCAAAGCGTGCGGCACGAATGGAACAGCGAATCTCCGGCTTTGGCCGCAGTGCAAGGAATTTGGCTTCGGACCGGTTGCTGCAATGAGGTGTCAGCGAGACAATACCTTCCCAAAGACGGGAAAAAGATGCTTCATCATCCCGACAGGTGAGAATCAATACAATATACTGTTCGTCGGACATTTCAACGTAGATGTTTTTTTGTTGCAGCAGTTCATCCGCCAAATGGCCGGGTAATCCGCCTGACAGCGTATCAATGGTCAACCGGCACGGATCTAACGAGAGAGAGTCGGAAGGCGTTAAAGCACGAAATGGGGTGTGCTGATTGATTTTCTCACGAAATGCAGCGGTTAATTTGGCACAGTGCCGATATGCCTCTCCATCGCTGCCTTCCAGCTGATCCCGAGCGTAATCAATAGAAGCAAGAATGGGATAGCTGGGGCTGGTGGTACCAAACAGGGAGGATGTCTTTTTGAGATGCATCCGGTCAAAGTCATTACTGCCCACATAGAGCACCGAAGAGGAACCCAAAGCAGGCCAGGTTTTATGGGTAGAAACAACGCTAAGATCGGCTCCTTGCTGCGGTGCGGACGGAAATCCCACCGACGGAAAATGTGCGCCGTGGGCCTGGTCTACCAATAAAAAAGTAGAATGCTTGTGACAAAGTGCTGCAATGGGACGAAGATCCGTTACAGCACCATAATAGGTGGGGGTGGTGAGAAAAACAGCTTTGGCAGCAGGATAACGGAGAAGCGCATCTTCAATCATCTCTGGGGTCATCGGTCCGGAAAGCGGTGTGCCTGGAATGGGCGGGGCATAAATATAGTGAGGCATAATATCCAGCAGCGCCATGGCATTATATACGCTTTTATGGCAGCCGCGTTCCAAAATCAGTTCGCCGCCCATGCCGACGGCTTCAGCCAGCATGGTATAGATGCCCTGTGTAGAGCCGCAGGTAAAGAATAGCGCAGCTTTTGCCCCGGCATATTGGGCGCATAAGGCTTCTGCCTCAGAAATTGCACCTTCGCCGGTATAGAGGTTTCCGGTAGGGGAGATCTCCGTAAAGTCAATGGGGGCAATTTGAGAAAATAGACCGTTGCCCATTCCCTTATGTCCAGGCATGTGCATGCGTAATGGATTTGTACTAGAAAATTGTAAGAGAGAATCATAGAGTGGTGCAGCCATAGAAACGCTCCAATCATGAAATAGAATAACTCCATCATATCATGAATGAAATAGAGAGACAACTAAAAACGTCAAATATGGACAATAAACCACACAAGAAGGACATTATTCACTGAGTAATCCACAATTTGAGAAAATTCAAAAAAATACAGGAAAAACTGCAAAAAGAACTTGACAAATGGGGCCTGGACGGCTATAATATCTGAGCACTTGAAAGCTGGGCCTCATTTACCGGGCCAACTTACAAGAGACACATTGAATTGTGAAAAAACTTCTTGACAAACGGTTTTGAATGTGTTAAAATAATCAGGCTGTCGGCGAGAAGCTGAGAATTTGATTCGAAATTGATCGAAAAAAGTTCTTGACAAACGTTCGACAACATGATATAATAAATGAGTTCCGCTATGTGGAGTGTACCTTGTAAATTAAACAACGAGAAACATGAAATTAGCACCTTGGACAA
>CAVJLG010000118.1:0-4573 GCA_963650135.1 Barnesiella intestinihominis
TAACACATCCAAAACCGTTTGTCAAGAAGTTTTTTCACAATTCAATGTGTCTCTTGTACATTGGCCTGGTAAATGAGGCCCGGTTTTCAAGTGCTCAGATATTATAGCCGTCCAGGCCCCATTTGTCAAGCTCTTTTTTCATTTTTCTCTAAAATTACTACCCATAGTACATATATCGCCAAGACACCCCAAAATACAGTCTCCATCACGAACTGCGCACCGGGCTTCGTGCATCGATATACGCTTTCTAATCCCAACGCAATGACAATCGGAATCGCCAGCCCCCAGGTTTTTCTTTCTGTTCCTATGCTTTCTTTTATGAGTTCGCCGCCTATTAACATCGCAGAGAATGCCCCAATTAAGGTTCCCGCCGCTAAAACTGCCTCTATTCGCTGCACCTTTCCAAAGATGCGAATCGTCTGTACCGCGCGGAACAGCGGCGCCTTCTCTGTTTGAACCAGCGCTTGTCCCAAAGCCCCTTGGGTGACGACGCTCAACCCCACCGCCAATACCGCCGCCCCCGCGAACCAGGTCCACCGTTTTCTCCCCTGTCCCCGGGTCATTAGCAGGCTGACCATCACAGCGTTTCCCACATGTCGGATAGAAAACGCCGGTGACATAAGGGCACTCCATTGTGCGCTGATGCCGCCAAACAGCACAATTACCGCCATAAGCGGCAACACCAGCAGCCCCATCACGTTCGCCGCCGCTCTGCCTGCATCTTCCCCGGACATGCCATACCATAATAATAGTGCCATACACAGAGAGATGAACGGGAATGTGCTGTCTACAGGGAACGCTTGCTCTGCCGTCTGAGCCGCGCCTGCCACCAATAGGATTCCAATCACCAGCTTCGGCCACCGCACCTTGGTTCTGCGCCGCCATCGCCAGGGCATTCCCGCACACCAGCACAGCAGCGCGCCGATTCCCCAGCCCAGCAGCACCTCCAGCCAGGAATACCCCGCCGTTAATACCGCCGAAATTCCCACCGCTGCCGCCAAATTCCCCGCGTTTCTACCCAATTTCATGCTCTCACTCCACTGTGTTTCTGTGTTCTTCCAGCCAATGATTTTTTACCACGGCCAGACTCGGCATGGTGCGATTCCGCTGTTCTCTGGCCTCCAGCACCTGATCCAGCGCATCCTGTGTCTGCAACGACGCCGCTGTTTCACCGCTGGTATAAATCAGCGCGCCCATCGGGATTTCCTCCGGCAGGCCCATCAACGGCTGAATACCGGCTTCATCATCGCACAGGATAATCCGGCGTACTTGCCGAAGAAAGAGCGCCCCCGGGGTATGCTCCGCCATGTCCTGTAGTGCCTCGCTTACCGTTGCACCGGTTCCATTTAATGCTCCGGATGCCACATAGATTCCCCCTTGCTTTGGCTCCACCAGCAGCGTTTCTACCACGCACAGGCTCCCTGCGTCGATTCCTTGGAATGGATGGGTGGCCCACAGAATTCCCAATGCCGCCAACGCTACAATCCACTTTTTCATAGATTACCTCTGATTCCGTCGATTTTCCGGAGATACCTCTCCGGGCCGCAGCTTTTCCCGGACCAAAAGCGGACGAAGCCGGGGCAGCTCTCCCCGGGACAGGGGCAGTAAATACGGCACGCCCAAGCTTCGAAGCCGCCCCAAACGCAGCAGCAATGCCAGCAGTCCCAGCGTCACTCCCGCCATGCCCGCCAATAGTCCGCCGATGACTAAGATAAAGCGCCAAACTCGGATGGCATCGGCAAAATCCCGCTCCGGCAGTGCAAATCCACAGATTCCCGCTGCCGCAACAACAATCAGCGCCGCCGGTGAAACCAGATTGGCCTCTACCGCTGCCGATCCCACCACCAGGCCGCCGATGATGCTTACTGCCTGGCCCAAATTTTGCGGCAAATGCAGGCCCGCTTCCTGTAATAGTTCAAAGGAGCACAGCAGCACCAATACCTCTGCCCCAACAGAAAACGGCACCGCATCCCTGGACTCTACAATGGCCCGAAGCCACGCCGCCGGGATCATCTCCTGATGGTACAGGCACACCGCCACAAAAATTCCCGGCAGCAGCAGCGCCGCCAATAGGCTTAAATACCGAAGGAACTTAATGGCCGACGCCACCATATAATTCCCGCCGCGGTCCTCCGGCGACTGTATAAAGTCCTTGATGCAGCAGGGCAGCAGATAGCCCAGGGGCAGGCCGTCAACCAATATGCCCACTCTCCCTGCCATCAACCCCCAGGCGAACCGATCCGCCCGCTCCGTGTAAATCTGCATGGGAAACGAAGTGGTTCGGCTGCCGGTGAGGTATTCCTCCACCGCCGCCGGGGTGAGCAGGCCGTCAATGTCCAGGCTTTTGAGCCGCCGGGATACCGCCCGCACCAGATTGGGATCGGTAATTCCCGCAATGGAGCAAACCGTTACATTGGTCAGACTGCGCCGTCCCACCACCTGTTCCTCCAGCCGCAGCTCCGGTGTTCTCAGATGCCGCCGCACCAGACTGGTGTTGGTGCGCACCGTTTCTGTAAAGGCATCCTTGGCGCCCTTGATGGTATTCTCCACTTCAGGGGAGGAAATGGAGCGTTTTTCCCCGGTTTTTACCTCAAAGGCCGCCGCCTGATTCTCCCCGAAGATTACCAGGCAGAAGCCGTTCACCAGCTTTTCCGCCGCGGCATCCATATCCGGCACCGGAACCTCTACCGCATTATAGATAAGGGTTTTGGCAGTCTCCAAATCCACGCGCCATTTTGCCTGCATCAGCGGCTTCATGACAAAGTCTGAAATTTCTGAGCTGGATACCAGTCCATCAATGGAACAGACCCAAAGCTGCTGCTTTTCCGGTCCGGCCAATACCTCCCGCAGGGTAAAATCTCCGGCATCGCCAAAAATCCGCTGTAAATTCTCCTTGGTAATAGGCACAGGATATTTGGGCTGTGGCGCAGGATGGGGCACAAAGGGATCTGACGGCATAGAACTTCACCTCTGCCCTAGTGTGCCCCAAATTTCTCCGGTTATGCAGTCGTTGCGCATTCCAGTGAAATATGCTACATTATATGTATTCGTAGATCGAGACAGCAGGAGGAACGTCCCATGAACAAAAATCAGGTTTTCACCGGCGAAATCACCGGCATCACCAGTCAAGGACTGGGGGTTGCACGGTTTGAGGATCGCGCCGTATTTGTAAAAGGGGCCATCCCCGGCGAATGCTGTGAAATTAAAATTGTAAAGGTGGGCAAAACCGCCGTTTATGGCAGACTGGAGCGCATTTTAACGCCGTCGCCCCATCGGATGCAGCCGGTATGTCCCCATTTTGGGCTCTGCGGCGGCTGCGACCTGATGCACATGGCGTATGAACTGGAGGCCGAGCTAAAATGCCAGCGGGTTTATGACGTGCTTCAGCGCATTGGCGGAATCGATCCCGGAAAGCTGCCCATCACCCCCGCGCCCACGGACCAGGGGTATCGGAATAAGGCCCAGTTCCCCGTTGCCATGACGGAAAATGGTCCCGCCGCAGGCTTCTTCCGGGCGCGGACCCATCAATTGATTCCGGTGACGGATTGCCATATCCAGCCCCCAGAGGCTCATCAAATTGCCCAGGCTGCGCTTGCCTGGATGGAGAAATATCACATTCTCCCCTATGACGAGGCCACCGGAAAGGGCTATGTACGCCATATTTTCGTCCGGAAGGCGGTGGTCACCGGCGAACTGATGGCCTGCATCATCGCCAACGCCCAGGAGCTGCCCAAGCGCAAACAGCTGGTGGAGCAGCTTCGAGCAGCGGTTCCGGGCATTACCACCATCGTACACAATGTCAACACCCGCCCGGGCAATGCCATTCTTGGGGATACCTATCACACGCTGTACGGCAACGGTTATATCGAAGATCAACTCTGCGGCCTGACCTTCCGCCTGTCTCCCGCCTCGTTTTATCAGGTCAATCATCACCAGGCCCAGGTTCTCTATGAAAAGGCCATCGCCATGGCAGACCTCCATGGAACGGAAACCGTACTGGACCTCTATTGCGGCACCGGCACCATCACCCTTGCCATGAGCCGCAGCGCCGGGCAGGTGATTGGGGTGGAGGTTGTGCCCCAGGCCATTGAAGATGCCAAGGACAATGCCCGCCGCAACGGCATCGAAAACGCACGGTTTTTCTGCGCCGACGCGGGAAAGGCCGCATTGCAGCTGGCCGTGGAGGGAATCCGCCCGGATGTAATCACTGTAGACCCGCCTAGAAAGGGCATTTCTCAGGATGTGATCGACGCAATTGCCTCTATGAATCCGGATCGGCTGGTGTATGTGTCCTGCGATCCCGCCACACTGGCCCGTGACGTGAAACTGCTGGAGGAAAAGGGATATCACTACCAGCGGGGCGAAGCGGTGGATTTGTTTCCGAGAACGAAGCATGTGGAGACGGTTGTCCTTCTTTCCAAGGGAGAAATCGACTCGAAAAAGGTACGGGTGGAGTTCTCGTTGGAGAATATGGATATGTCCGGATTCCAGAAGAGTGCAACATATCCGCAGATCAAAGAGTATGTGCAGGAGCATAGCGGACTAAAGGTATCTTCCCTGTATATTTCTCAGG
>CAVJLG010000119.1:0-4427 GCA_963650135.1 Barnesiella intestinihominis
GAGCCGCGCTTGTTATTCAGCTTACTCATGGCGCACCTCACACTTTCTCCGTGGCCTTCTCACCGAACAGGCCGGTGGGCTTTACCACGAGGATGATAATCAGCAGAGCGAAGGTAACCGCATCCGAGAATGCAGCCAGGCCCAGGTTGCTGTTGATGCCGACCACAGCCAGCATTGCCTCCAGGCCCTTCACCAGGTTCTCGCAAATACCAATGATAAACGCGCCGATCACTGCGCCGGGGATGGAGCCGATGCCGCCGAATACCGCAGCAACAAAGGCTTTGAGGCCGGGCATTGCACCGGAGGTATAGGTAACGGCCGTATAGTTGGTGAAATACAGCACCGAGCCAACCGCTGCCAGGAAGGAGCCGATGACAAAGGTGGCGCTGATGACTGCATTGATGCGAATGCCCATCAGCTGTGCCGTGTCATAATCCTTGGAAACTGCCCGCATTGCCATGCCGATCTTGGTGTGGTTAATGAGCATTACCAGCGCAAACACCAGTGCAATCACCAGGAAGGGGGTCACCAGGGTAACAACCTTGGTGGTAGCAGGGCCGATGTTTACAGAATCGGAGATAAACGGGATCGTGGGGTACTGCTGTGCCAGGCCGCCGGTGATATAAGCCGCCAGGTTCTGGAGCAGATAGCTCACGCCGATGGCCGAAATCATAATCGACATACGGGGGGCCGAACGCAGGGGCTTGTAGGCCGCGCGCTCAATGGCAAAGCCGATGATAACCGTCAGAATCAGCATCAGGGGCATGGAGATGTACAGGGGGAGCGACGAAGACAGGTAGACCATCATAACACCGGCCACCATAAATACATCGCCGTGGGCAAAGTTGATCAGCCGCAGGATACCATAGACCATGGTATATCCGATGGCAATCAGCGCATACTGACCACCCACGGAAATGCCTGACAGCAGGTAGGGAAGGACGACACTCATGGATAAACCTCCTAGTAGATAATTTGAGCTGTCTCGAAAAGATTCCGGCAGGGGTTCCTTTCGAGGCAGCCCAAACAGCGTGGTAAGGATTGCCTTTCGCGGGAAATCCGGAGGCCCAGCAGGGCCCCCGGTGAATTCCGTGAATTAAGAATTACTCTACGCCCTGCTCGCGGACCAGATCCCATGCAGCAGTCTCAGTGTTGCACTTCTTGATGAATGCGGAGGTGCGGTTTGCATCGCCGTTCTCACCGAAGGAGATTTCGCCGGTAACGCCCTTGTAGGTGACGGAAGGCAGTGCATTCTTTACTGCCTCGGAATCGGTGGTGCCAGCGGCCTTAATTGCCTCCAGTGCAACGAAGTATGCGTCATAGCCCATTGCGGAAACAGCAGCCAGCTGATCGTTACCGCCGTTGTTGGCGAGAGCGGTGGAATCAGAGTTGATGTACTCCTTGATGCCGGAGTCGAAATCCGGGGAGCCGCCCTCCTGATAGAAGGTGGTAACATAGATGTTCATGTCGGTGCCCTTTGCAGCCTCAGCAACCACGTTGGAGTCCCAGGTGTCGCTGGCCAGCATGGGGATATCCAGGCCCTGGGTCTGTGCCTGCTTGATGATGTTGGCAGCAGCCTCAATGGAAACAGGAGCGAAGAAGACGTCGCAACCCTGGCTCTTAGCGTTGGTCACATAAGAGGTGAAGTCGGAGTTGCCGTCGGGGAAGGCTTCCTCTACAACCGTGCCGCCCAGAGCCTCGAAGGCCTGCTTAAAGTAGTTGCACACGCCAGCGGAGTAGTCGTCGCCCTGCTTGGACAGGCAGTAAGCTTTCTTTGCCTGAAGATCGCCATAAGCGAAGTTTGCAAGTACAGTGCCCTGGAAGGGGTCCAGGAAGCAAATGCGGAAGTAGTAGTCGTTGCCCTCGGTTACCTGGGGGTTGGTGCAGGTCACGCCGATGGCGGGCACCTTGCCGTTCTTAAATACGTCGCCGGCAGCAATGGCAACGGCGGAGCCATAGGAGCCCAGTACCACAGACACGCCGTCGGATACCAGCTGCTGTGCAGCGGAGGGGCCCTTATCGGTGGAGGACTGGTTATCTACGATGTCCAGCTGTACGGTATAAGTCTCGCCATTGATTTCAACAGTGGGCTGAACCTTGTTGGCATACTGAATGCCCAGGGTCTCCTGCTTACCGCCGGCACCGTTGTCGCCGGAAGCGGGCTCGTATACGCCGATTTTAACAACCTTGTCGCCGGTCGCTGCTGCATTGGAGGCAGCAGCCTGGCTCGATGCAGCGGAAGCGGAGGCAGCCGAATCGCCGCAGCCTGCAAAGGCGCAGGTCATCATTGCAGCAGACAGCACGGCAGCCAGTGCTCTTTTCGTGAATTTCATGTTCTTCATACTCCTCGTTGCTTCAGATTTTCGTCACCTTAACATAGTGATGAATAAAAGGATATAGACATTATACTCTATTCGTCTTGCAAAAATCAACTGAAATTTTCGGCTTTGACCGGAGAATTTCAAAAAATAATGAATTACTTGTCTCAAAATCCTTCATGTTCATCTGTGAAAAACATCGGCCAAAACATATGTCCGCACACCGTGGACACCCCGAACAACATGGAAAATGTCCTGCAAATTTTGTGAAAAACGCCAAAGGGCTTACGTCTGAAATTTCAGCCGTTCTGACCGGATATCTGTGAAATTTCCCATGCTGCCGCCGCCATAGCTCCAACTTCTCCGCAAGCTTGCAGAGGAAAATGCACCCGCAATCGGTAATGCATGCCCTTCTGCACAGGAGCTTTGCTTTTTCCCGGGAGTTATGATAGAATCGAAGTATCATAAGCAGGAGGAAACTGCATTGAACTTATTTGATATTGTGGGTCCCGTGATGGTCGGCCCTTCCAGCTCCCATACGGCGGGCGCAGTAAAAATCGGCTATGTAGCCAGGAAGCTGCTGCAAGAGCCGATTGCGCAGGCAGAAATTTTATTATACGGCTCCTTTTTAGCTACCGGCAAGGGCCACGGCACCCCCAAAGCGCTGGTAGCCGGGCTCATGGGCATGCAGCCGGACGACAGCCGAATCCCCAGCAGCATTGAACTGGCCCAGCAGCAGGGCGTTCAGCTGTCCTTTGGCGCCGCAGAGCTTCGAGACGGCCACCCCAACTCCGTGATGCTGCGGCTCACCGGAGAAAGCGGCAAAACCTTGGAGGTAGTGGGCCAATCCATCGGCGGCGGCAGAATTAACATTGCCAGTATCGACGGTCTTTCCGCCAACTTTTCCGGAGACTATCCCACGCTGATTGTCCACAACCTGGATCAGCCCGGCCATGTGGCCCAGGTCACCACCATGCTGTTCCACGAAAACGTCAACATCGCCACCTTGCAGCTCTACCGCAGCAGCCGGGGCAGTCATGCCGTTATGGTCATCGAGTGCGACCAGGAGGTACCGGTGGAGGCGCTGCAATGGCTCCGGCACCTGGACGGCATCGAAAAGGTCATCTACTATAGTTTGGAGGCGTCCTAATGGCATTTACACAATTAAATCAGATCACGGCCCGCTGCCTTGACACCGGCATGGCCTTTTGGCAGGTCATTCAGGAGGCGGACTGCCAGGAACGGGACGTAACCCCCGCCCAGTCGTTTGCAGATATGCAGGCCATGTATCGTGCCATGGAGCAGGCCGACGCCGCCTATGACCCCGATCTCCGCTCCGCCAGCGGCATGGCAGGCGGTGACGGCGCAAAGTTTTCCGCCTATCGGCTGCGGGAAAACCGACTTTTGGGTGATTATCTCACCGAGGTAATGGAGCGTGCGCTGAAAATGGCGGAATCCAACGCCTGCATGAAGCGTATCGTCGCCGCACCCACGGCAGGCTCCTGCGGAATTATCCCTGCGGTGCTGCTCAGCTATGCCTCCTGCCGTCAGGTAACGGAAGAAAAGCTGGTAGAGGCCCTGTATGTAGCGGCGGGAATCGGCGAGGTCATTGCCGCCAGCGCCAGCATCGCCGGTGCCGAGGGTGGATGTCAGGCGGAGATCGGCTCCGCCAGCGCCATGGCCGCCGGGGCACTGAGCTATTTGGAGGGCGGAACCTGCGAGGAAATCTGCCATGCCTGCGCCCTGGCTATGAAGAGCCTATTGGGCCTGACCTGCGACCCTGTAGCGGGACTGGTAGAAGTACCATGCATCAAGCGGAATGCCTCCGGTGCCGTCAATGCCGTGGTGGCCTCTCAGATGGCCATGTCGGGGATTCAAAGCGCCATTCCCCCGGATGAGGTCATCGACTCCATGCGGCGAATCGGGCGGCTGCTTCCCGCCTGTCTCCGAGAAACCGGGCAGGACGGTCTTGCCACCACCCCCACCGGCCTGCGCATCGCCCAGCAAATGGCCCAACAATAATAGAAATCCCCGGCAGCTGCAACATCACGCAGTGATATGTACCCCCAATACTGGACACCCGGTATTGGGGGTATTGCTATATGAAAT
>CAVJLG010000120.1:0-4194 GCA_963650135.1 Barnesiella intestinihominis
TTCATCCCCGGAAAGATCAGGTGAGAACCGTCATATTCTCTGGGGCGCAGATTGTTGAACCGTTCATTGTAGAGCGTTGTCAGCCGTTCCCGGCGGTCCGGGTCCTTCCAAATCCAGTCCTGAAACGCCTGCTTGATCTCCGCCTGCTTTCCCTGGGCAATGGCAGTTTCCTTCTTGTTGAGTATCGCCTTCCGCTTGCCGTCCACCTCCACATAGTCAAACACCTTGACTTCACGAAGATTTAAGCAGTCCTCCAGAATGTGATACCCGCTGACGCGCTGGGTACCATAGGTGGACGATGCGTAAATGCTGCCGCTGTCCACGGATCGACCTTCAATCTGCCATGCGCCGGTGTAGGGGGAATAGTGTACTTTGATCCGCGACCTCATGTACCACGGTGGCTGCAACAGCTCCCACACAAACTGCTGTATGTCTGATTCCGGTATCCAGGTACTGCCCAGCCGAACGGAAATCTCTGCTGGGCTTAAATCCTCCGGCTGCACCTGCTCCAGCGCCGTCACATTGGGCTGGTAGATGGGCTGCTGCTCTGCGGCGGCTTTGGCTTCTCTGAGCTTCTCCCGGACGTTGCCGGAGAGGTATTCTTCCGCCAGCACAAATGTTGGCATGTCCAGATTGCTGTCTGGGAGCCGGTAAATCTGCCCGGACAGCTCCTGTTCCAATGTCTCCGCATCCTTGCCGGTGAGCTGGGAGAGATAGTCCATGTCTACGGCGGCAAGGTCGTTAAGGCTTATGGTCAGCGCCTCCTGTGCGGTTTCCACATGGGTCACGGACTCCTTGGGGCGAATGGTGCGCTTGGAGAAAATATCTGCCTTGCGCTCCAACTGCCCTTCCTCGTCCAGAATTTCCAGAGAGCACAGCAGATAATAGCTGTCATCATCGGAAAACACTCGCCGGTTCTGCTGGCTGTTAATCAGCCCAAAGTCCTGCTGAAAGGCATCATAGAGGTGGTTCAGCTCCGCCTGTTTTGCTTCAATTTCCGGTTCTGGACGATCCTCGGTTTCCAGCGTAATCAGGCTGCGGACACAATCCCGAAGTCCAATAAGTCCGAGAACTCGCTGAGACGCGGTTTCACTGAGCTGCGCCGGGTGCATTCGGCTGTTCTCCCGGTAGTAGACCGTTCCGTCTACAACGGTAAAGCTATAGTTCTTCACATTGGGATCAGCGGGGATAGAATCCTCCTGCTCGTCCTGGGCTTCATCCAATTCCATTTCCACATAGGTTCCGCAGATATGCTGCACAGCCTCGTGGAGCTGCTGAGACAGCACGGCACCGGGAATGGGCCGAACCGTGCATTCCTCCCGGCCATATTGGGTGCTCTCGGTGGAGAGTTCTCCCAGCACCATCTCCGGGTGCTGCACAAAATAGCGGTTCAGCGTGATACCATCCTCAGTTTTGTCCAAATGCACCCACTCCGGTTCCATGGCAACCATGCGCTGTCTCTTTTGCAGGAACAGGATATCCGATACTACGCTGGTTCCCGCATTGGCAAGAAACGCGTTGTTCGGCAGGCGAATGGCCCCCAGCAGCTCCGCACGCTGGGCAAGGTACTTCCGAACCTCGATATTCTTGCTGTCCATGGTGTACCGGCTGGTAACAAAGGCCACCACGCCGCCGGGACGCACCTGATCCAGCGCCTTGGCCAGAAAATAATTGTGGATGCGGAAGCCCAGAGAATTGTAGCTTTTATCATCCACCAGATAGTTGCCGAAGGGCACGTTGCCAATGGCAAGATCATAGAAATTTCGTCGGTCTGTGGTTTCAAAGCCCGCCACGGTGATGTCTGCGTTGGGATAGAGCTGCTTTGCAATCCGCCCGGAAATGCTGTCCAGCTCCACGCCATACAGCCGGGAACCGGACATATGCTCTGGCAGCATTCCGAAAAAGTTGCCTACACCGCAGGCAGGTTCCAGAATATTGCCGGTGGTAAAGCCCATGCGTCCGATAGCCTCGTAAATCCCCCGAATCACCGTGGGGCTGGTGTAGTGGGCGTTGAGGACAGATTCCCGCGCCGCCTTGTATTCCTCGTCCTCCAGCAGCTCTTTCAGCTGGGTATATTCGCTGCTCCAGGAGGTGTTTTCGGGATCAAAGGCTTGGGGCATTCCGCCCCAGCCCACATAGCGGGATAGGATTTCCTGCTCCTCCGGCGTCGCATTTCGTTCTTCTGCCTCCAGAGATTTCAGCAGACGAATAGCAGATAGATTGTTTGCAAACTTTTGGCGAATGCTGCCGCAGCCCAAGTTGTCATCGGTGATGTGGAAGTTGGTAGCGCGAACTGTTTCATGGGGCAGATTGACAGGCTCCGGATTTCCGGCTTCAAATGCAAAAAGATTCTGTCCTGTCTCCTGCGAAAGCTCCGCTGCCAGCTCTGCCTGTTGCAGCATTTCATCTATGCGGCTTGGTTCCTCCGGTGTTTCCTCGCTGTCCTCCAAATGGTTGGACACATACTGCATCTGTTCCTCCGGGGTCAAATAGGTGCCCTCCCGTATCATCAGCCGCAGGCGCTGCTCCATGGACTTCCATGATAGCCTGGTCTTGGTGTGGCTTTCATAGTGCTCAATGGAAAGCCCAGTGGATGGTGCATAGCTTACAAATCCGCGACTGCCGTCCAGAAAGGAATAGCTGTGCCCGGAATAGCCGTATTCTTCTTTCAGAAATTTGGCGGCATCCGCCGCGCTTGGATGGTTCTGATAAAAGCTGAAAATCCGTCCACGGCTCCCAGCGGTAATGCTGCCATAGCGGAGAATCTGGTCAATTTCAGCCTGTGGAAGCACAAAAGAGCCGGATTGCTCCGGCTCCTGGGTGTCTCCAAAAATATTCAGCTGATAATCAGCGTCTGGTAGATCGTCTCCTCGATGCTGTGCTTCTGGTTGTTCATCCGGCCTGTCCACTCCATGGGGTTCTCCTGTTTCAGATGCTCCGGCAGAGGCATTTTCTTCATGGCCTGCTCCAGCATTTCCTCCGCTTGCCGCTGCACCTCCATCAGGTGTTGGTTCAAGGTTCCGCTGGTCAGCAGGGTCAGGTACAAGCTGCGCTGGTGCTCGATCAGGTACCGCTCCCGCATCAGGGCGTATTTCCCGGTTACGGGCGGCTCCTGGGGCGGTGTCAGATTTGGAAGGTTCCAGTCGTTCTCGGTGAGATAAGTCATCATCATGATTTTGTCCTCCTTCATGTGTGCTCTGTTCTTTTGTGGGTTCATCATACACGGTTTTCGGTTCTTCTGCAAAAAATGTGGGCTGGCCCAAATGCTCCGCTCGAACGGTTGCTGCTACCTCGGTGAGAATGTCTCTGGATGCCATGTTCACCACGTCCCCTAAGAGGTGGATGTTCTGCGGATTGCGGAATTGCTCCAGTACATCGAAGTCCTGTGGATAAAAGATCGCATAGTCCTCCAATCCCATCCGGTAGAGGAGCAGATAGGCCACGCTGTTTTCCACCAGCCGCTCCAAGGCATCCTGCCTCACCGGCACCTGTGCTTTCTGCAATTCCTCCCAGCGGAGCGACACCACCGCAGAGGTATATTGCTTTGCGGCGGTCATCACGGCAATTGGCAGCGCCGGTTCTGTGGCACTGAATTTCTGCTCCAGCATATGCAGCAGCGGCCCATGATCGCCAGATTCCACATTCCAGAGGGGTACCGGGATGGAGTTTGTCCGCTCGTTGGTGTCCTGGATGTCGAATAAATAGCGCACCTGGGTTCTGCCATTGCTACGTCCAAAGACCGCAATACCGGTGGAGCCGCGGCGGATTCCACGGTGAAAGCGCCGCTCCCATTGGGAGAATTCCAGCACCGCAATGGCGTCCGGGCGCTGGTGGTGGATCAGGAGCTGATCCTGAAATGGATAGCGGTAATTTCGTCCGGCGCTTTGCAGAAAGCGGAGCCAGTTTTCCGGGGTGGCGGTCACGGATTCCAGCGTCTCCCGGTATAAATCTGTCAGACGGTTTGAAGTGGTTGCCATAGGCGTCTCCTTCCTTGATTTTTTGCAAAGAAAAGCTCCCGGCCTTACAATGAGGTCAGGAGGGATGATTATGTGTGATTCTATGAAAAAGCTGATTGGTCTGTTGCTGCGCTGCATGGTGTTCGGGCTTGCTGGTGGGGCGCTGTTTACCGTGATTTCTGGCACCAATATGAGTGTGCTTCCCTATGCTGTCTGTATGGGGCTTGGTGCTGGATGG
>CAVJLG010000121.1:0-4161 GCA_963650135.1 Barnesiella intestinihominis
ATTTTTCTCCTGTCAAGTCCGCTTTGGGGCTTGACTTTTTATTTGCAGGCTTTTTGACGGAATGTTCTGATTTTCTACAGCATAGCATGGGGCGGAGGGAAAGTCAACGAGAATGCGGATTGTCCACAAAAGATGGAGATTGTAGCCGGTGTGGGACTACGGAAGAATGTGGATCGTGCCTTCAAGCGGCTGCGAATCGGCTCTGATATATATTTCCTCTGCTTGCAAAAGAGCGGCGCGCAGTTCTTTACACTGTGGAGCTGCGAGCGGAATGCGGTCCGGCGGGTCAATTACTTTGTCAATGGCGTTGCACAGAACGGCGTACATTTTTTGATAATCTGCCATAAATGTCCCTCCCAATAATTTATTACTGACCAATATAGCGGTCAATATCTTTCCTCGCTATAGCATAAAATATAGAAAATTGCTACCGATACTGGTCAAACAAAACCAGAGGTGAGGAAATGGAACAAAAACTACGCCGGGACCGCTGTATGGGAGACAATCTCCGGCGGCTGCGAAATCAGGCCGGGCTCTCCCAGGAAAAGCTCTGCGCGGAACTTCAACGCCGGGGCTGCGATATTGGGCGCACCACCTATGCAAAATATGAGTCTGGGGAATTAAACATCCGGGTCAGCGTTTTGATGGAGCTGCGAACGCTTTACGGCTGCACTTACGATGAATTCTTTATGGGACTGGAACAAAAATAGCTGCGTACACATGGATTCGTGTACGCAGCTATTTTTATCTTTTCTGAAACCATTCCGCCTCGTACCATTCCGGTCTGGTGGTGACGGTCATTTCCTGTCCGGTCAAAGGGTGCGGGAATGTCATCTCCACGCAGGTAAGGCACTGGGTGGTAAGTCCCAGCGTATCGGAATATAGGCTGGATTCCTCGGTATTGTAAACCGGGTCCCCCAGCAGCGGCGCACCGGAGGCCATGGCGTGGAGGCGAATCTGGTGGGTACGCCCGGTGAGGGGATGGAACGCATAGAGGTTCCAATGGGGCGTTTCCGTCAGCAATTCATAGGCCGTGCGGGCGGGCTGACCGTCTTCCCGGATGGTGCGCCACAGGGAGGATTCGCTGAGCCGATCAATGGGAAGGTCGATGACGCCGTTCTTTTCCGGCAGCGCGCCATAGGTGGGGGCCACATAGGTCTTATGAATCCGGGCCTTTTCCATGGACCCGGTGAGGATGCTCTTTATATAGCCGTTTTTGGCGAAAATCGTCACGCCGGTGGTATCCCGGTCTAGGCGATTCACCGGATGCACCGTGCCGCCGCCCAGATAGGCCAGCAGACGGTTGGCCAGAGTACCGGTGTTGCGGGTTGCGGAGGGGTGAATAATGATCCCGGCGGGCTTGTGGAGGGCGATGATGGCCTCATCTTCATAGAGAATGCGCAGTGGGCCGGGCTCCGGCGGGAAATCGGCGTGCTCTTCCGGCAATGGCAGGGTAATTTCATCCCCCGGGGAAACGATGTAGTTGGTGTAGACCGGCGTACCGTTGACGTACATCAAGGTCTGATGCTTTAGCCGCTTAATCAATCCGGTGGATAGGTGCAGCCGGTAGTGGAGAATGGAAAAAAGCTTTTTCTCGCTGTCCTGGTCGGTGGCGGTGTAATGCAGCGTCAATGAACGTCCCTCCCTGGGTATTGGTGGCATCATTATACCGAAATGCGGACGGAATGTCAAAAGTCGCGGAATGGAATAGAATGCACAGGGAGGGATGGAACATGAAGAAGAAGGTGGAGGCCTGGGTGTTGGGCGGTGACGGGCGCTATGCCTGGGCAGCCAGACAACTGCGGCGGGACGGATTGCCGGTGAAATGCTGGGGCGTGCCCGGGATGGAGGATCAGGCGGATAGCCTGGAGGCGGCGCTGACGGGTGCAGATATTGTGCTGCTGCCCATGAAGCCGTTTGCTTCGGAATGGCTGAACATCTGCGGGGAGAAAATCCGCGGGACGATGCTGCCGTATTTGTTGGCTGAGCATGCGGTGCTGGTGGCCGGGAGCTTCCCGGTGGATATGGAATCCTGGCTGCAAACAAAGGGTGTTCGCTGCGTCAGCTTTTTGGAGCTGGAGGGGTATCTTCTGAGCAATGCGGAGATAACGGCAGAGGGCGCGGTGTATCTGCTGCTGCATCACTTGCAGCGAACCCTGTCCGGGGCGAAAATCTTGGTGATTGGCTATGGCCGAATCGGGCGCTTTTTGGCGGGAAAGCTGCGGTTCCTGGGAGCGGATGTAACAGTGTCAGCCCGGAGAAATGAACAATTGGCGGAGCTGAAAATCCGGGGGTACCAGACGGAGATGACAGGGGAATACAGGAATGGGCTGGAGGACTATGATGCGGTGGTGAATACCGTGCCCAGCGTCATTATGACAACGCAGCAGGCGGAAACGCTGAAGGAGAACTGCGTACTGCTGGAGCTGGCGTCCTTGCCCGGCGGATTCCCCAAAGCAGTGCAGGAGACGCGGAACGTGGTGATGGCCCAGGCACTTCCGGGAAAAACAGCGCCCGAAACTGCGGGGAAGAATTTGGCGGAGGCGGTCTGGTCGTGCCTCCATGGAGAGGGGAGAACGCTGGAATGAAAATTGGATTTGCCATGTGCGGCTCGTTTTGTACCTTTGCGCCGGTATTTGCGGAATTGGAGCGGCTCACCGAGGAATTTGACGACGTGGTGCCGATTCTGTCGGAAATCAGCGCCAGTGTAGACAGTCGGTTCGGTACGGCGCAGGAGCACCGGGAGCGGATCACAGAATTGTGCGGCAGAAAACCACTGTTGACCATTCAGGAGGCGGAGCCAATCGGCCCCAAAGCACTGCTGGATCTCTTAGTTATTGCCCCCTGCACCGGAAATACCCTGGGGAAAATGGCCTGCGGAATCACCGACTCCGTGGTAACCATGGCGGCAAAGGCGCAGCTGCGGAACAATCGTCCGGTTCTGCTTGCGGTGTCCACCAATGACGGATTGGGGGCCAGCGGGAAGAACATTCTGGAGCTGATGGGGCGGCGGAACCTCTATTTTGTCCCCTTTGGCCAGGATGACCCGGTGGGAAAGCCACAATCCCTGAAAGCAGACATGAGCCGCATCACCGAAGCAGCAAAAGCGGCGCTGGAGGGGCGGCAGCTACAGCCGGTGTTGCTGGGGCAATAGAAAAAGGAGCACAGAATACCTGTGCTCCAATTTTCGTTCTATTATTAGAGATCCCGAAGATCATAGGGGGTTGCCTGATAGACATAGTAGTCCAGCCAGTTGGTATAGAACAGCTGACCGGCGGAGCGCCAGTTGACGATGGGCGTCTGGGTGGGATCGTCGCCCGGATAATAGTGCTCGGGAACGGCGATATCCAGGCCCTTTTTCTTATCCCGCCAATACTCGGTGCTCAGAGTGTCGGCGTCATACTCCAAATGCCCGCAGACAAAAATCTGCCGTTTATCCGGGGTAGCACAAGCGAATACACCGGCCTCGGGGGAAGTGGCCAGCAGCTCCAGCTCGTCACAGTCACGAATGTCGGCTTCGTATACCTCGGTGTTCCGGGAATGCGGGGCATAAAACACATCGTCAAATCCACGGAACAGCGGCTGGGTACTGTCGAGCACATGGTGGGGGAAGACACCGAATATTTTATGGGGCGTATTGTGCTTCTGGATGTGATGATGATAATAGAGTCCGGCATAAGCGCCCCAGCAAATGTGAAGGGTAGAGTATACATGGGTTTTACTCCACTCCATAATCTCCACCAGCTCCGGCCAGTATTCTACTTCCTCAAAATCATAATTCTCCACAGGCGCGCCGGTGATAATCAGTCCGTCGTAACGGTTGTCCTTGATTTGATCGAAGGTCGTATAGAAGGAATCCAGGTATTCAGGAGAGGTGTGGCGGGAACTATAGGAACTGGTATAGAGCAGGTCCACATCCACCTGAATCGGGGAGTTTGACAGCTTTCGCATCAACTGAATCTCTGTTACGACCTTCGTCGGCATAAGATTGAGGATTAAAACACGCAGTGGACGGATATCCTGATGAAGGGCTCGATATTCCGTCATAACAAATATATTCTCGCTTTCCAGTACCGCGCGGGCAGGAAGAGAGTCTGAAATCTTAATGGGCATAACCATCGTTCCTTTCGGTCATCTTAGGGTATCTTATCATATTGTGTC
>CAVJLG010000122.1:0-4149 GCA_963650135.1 Barnesiella intestinihominis
TTAAGGACGGAACGAGCATTGAAGTCGGGGCTGAATAAGCCCCTTCTTTTTTTGCTCGGACCGAAAATGCAACGGTCTGGGAGAAAAGTATCAGAGTAATTATTAGGCGTGAAAAGCGGTCTGAAAAGGGCCGTTTTCATGGTGAAAAACGGCGGCGCTTTCAGTACGCTGATACTTATCTCAAAAACCGAAATGCGAAAAAAACTTGTGCCAAGCCGCTTTCAGAGCATAGAAAAAGAACCGCAGTTGCAATACACATCGTATCACAATTACGGTTCTTATTTGGTGCGGGTAACAGGACTTGAACCTGCACGGCAATGCCATTGGAACCTAAATCCAACGTGTCTGCCAATTCCACCATACCCGCGAATATTATTATTTTATCACAGAGCCGGGGAAAACGCAAGGAAAATCCGGCAGACAAAATGGGGGATTGTGCGGCTGGCTCAGAAAAATGAAAAAACTACTTGACATTGACGTAACGTCATGCCCTATACTGATCTTACAGAGCTCTGAATGAAAAACAGGAGGACGAAATGATGAAGCAATACACCCCAAGCGAACTGGCAAACCTCACCGGCGTTACGCCCCGCACCATCCGCTATTACGACCAGCGGGGACTGTTGAAGCCGGAGAGCCGCAACGCGGAGGGCTACCGGCTCTATGGCAATGATGCGCTTTTGCGGATGCAGCGGATCACCATGCTAAAATTTGCAGGCTTCTCTCTGGGTGAAATTCGGGATGCGCTGGAGGTCACGGAGCAGGAGAATCTCTGGCAGCTGCTCAGCGACCAAAGGCAGCTGATTACCCAGCGGATTGAGCAGCTGGAGGAGATCGTTGCACTGCTGGACGAGCTGAGTCAGACGGATGCTGCCGATCCTGACACTTTGGCACGCTCCATGAAGCTGGTGCGTAAAATCAACCATTCGGGGCGCTGTTACCAGGTCTTCCAGCGAAACGGCTCTGCCAATCTCTATCCCTGGGAGTTTGACCGGATGCAGCTGAATCCGGGGGAGAGAATCTTGGATGCAGGCTGCGGCGTGGGCATGATCTGGCGGCATAGCTGGGAGCGGATTCCGGAAAACCTCCAGGTGGATTTGATGGATCTCCATGAGAATAACCTGATAAAGCTCCAAACCTATTATAGGGAGCGGAAGGACCTGCTGGCACCCAACGTGCGGTTTTCGTTCCGGCATGAGAACGTGGAAACTGCGGTGCTGGACGGGGGCTATGACCAAATTTTAATGGCATATCTGGTTCATTCGCTGGAGCATTGCGCGAAAACGGTAGAAAAACTCAAGATGATGCTGCGTCCTGGCGGAATCCTCAATGTGGTGGAAAGCGTGGATGTGCAAATGCTGGAGGAAATGGACGCGCTATATCAGGACTTTTCCGGTATTGGCTGTCTCGGGAACCGCATTGAAAGCAAAAAGAAGCAGCGGGAGGAATTGGAGCAGATGCTAAATGCCTGCTTCCCGGAGATCGAGTGCCATGTATTCCAGAACGACCTGACCTTTACGGTGGTGGAGGAGCTGTACCGCTATTTGATGGATTCCTACCGGGAGCTGGTGCAGGAGCTGGAAGCCACGGGCACGGACTTTATTGCCTATCTCCGTAAGGTGATGGAGCAAAAGGGAAAAATCGTGTTCCACAGCCAGGTAAGAATGTATCGCTGCAAAAAGGAGGAAGCATAATGGGAATTCGCATTGCAAATTTGGAGGATACCCCGCAGCTGATGGAGCTGTTTGACGGGAGCTTACGGAACATGGCTGCGCTTCAGCCGTGGCAGTGGCGGGTGGTACCCCAGGAGAAGGAATTTGTTCAGGCGGCAATTTTGAATCCCAATGGAATGCTCTATGTCTGGGAGGAAGCCGGTCAGCTGCTGGGGTTAGCATCACTGTTTTTGAAGGAGGAGGAAAGTGCGATTCGCTTCCCATGCCGCTATGTAGATTTGGATACGTTATATGTGCGCCCGGAAGCAAAAGGCCGCGGCATTGGGACGGCTCTGTATCAAGCAGCGTGTCAATGGGCAAAGGAACAGGGCGCAGACCGGGTAAAGCTGATGACCTTGGGTGAAAATCGGGATGCCCGGGCCTTTTACGACAAAATGGGGATGCAGGAGCAGCAGGTGATTCTGACAACGTTCCTGACATAAAACAATCGCCGCAGGAACCAACCTCCTGCGGCGATCAATATCAGATAAACTGCGCAAACACCGAAGCCCCCACAACCGTGAGAATTCCGGCAACCGCAATGGAAAGGCTGCTCATCGCCCCCTCCACCTGGCCCATTTCCATGGCCTTGGCGGTGCCCACTGCATGGGACGATGTGCCAATGGCAATACCCTTTGCAATGGGATCGGTGATATGGAACACCCGGCAGACCATGGGTGCGAACATATTGCCCATGAGTCCGGTGATGATAATCACGGCGACGGTCAGAGTGACATAGCCGCCCAGCTCTTCCGACACGCCCATACCGATGGCGGTGGTGATGGACTTGGGCAGCAGGGTCACATACTCCGCGTGATTCAGCCCAAAGATCAACGCCATCGCCAGCACGCACAGGAGGGTAGTCAGCACTCCGGAGGCAATGCCCGGAAGAATGGCGGCCTTGTTCTGCTTTAGCAAATCCAGCTTTTCATAGAGCGGAATGGCCAGGCAGACGGTGGCTGGGGTCAGGAGATAGCTCAAGTATTTTGCGCCGGAATAGTAAACGTCATAATCCATATTGGTCACAGCCAGCAGTGCAATGGTGATGATAATGGAGATCAAAAGGGGATTAAACAGGGGGCATTTCCACTTCTTTTGCAGCAGACAGCCCAGACCATAGGCCACCAGGCTAACGGCAACTCCGAAAAATGCGGAGGATTCCAAAAACGAATTCATGCGTTGCCTCCCTTCCTGCGAATCACCAGCTGGGTGACGTGGCCGCTGATTACCATCACCAGGAAGGTGGATACCACGGTAATGACCAGATAAGCCGCCAGATGGGCCTTTAAAATGTCGAAGGAGGTAATCAGCCCCACCGCTGCGGGAATAAACATCAGCGGCATAATCTCAATGAGAAAGGCCGAAGTTTCCTTGACCTCACTCAGGGGGATGAGGTGCAGCTGGAGACATAGCAGCATCAACACCAAGCCGTAAATGCTGGCGGGAATGGGCAAGGGAATCAGAAAGTTCAGCAGCTCCCCAATTAGGGAAACCACCAGAATAATGCCGAATTGTTTTACATATTTCATAAAATGCCTTCTTTTTCGGGGAAAAACGTGCCCCGGGATTCACAATGTCCATCATTATAGTACCAATCGTTTCCGGTGTAAATGGGCAGAACCCCGAAATCGGCAGGAAATTCCGCAGACATTTCGGCAAATTGAAAGTTTGAATCCAAAATTTTTATACTACGAAGTGGTCATAATAAGTTCATAAACTGTTCAATAATTTTTAGCACTCTCCGCTTGACAGTGCTAAAAATCGTGTTATAATGGAATCGAAGTTAAGGAAGAGGGTTCCGAGAGGGACCGGGAATCCAAGAGCTTCACTCGATGCCCTGCGAATGCGGGACGGCAATAAATGTTCGCCTGCGAGAAGATCGTTTCTCCCCCTACAAGCGGATACAGTAAATTGTGTATTGGAGGAATGACTTATGTTGCCTAGCATCTTTGGTGAAAATATGTTTGATGAAATGTTTGATCGCGCGTTTGATATGGACGCAATGTTTGGCGGAAAGAACCCGCTGTATGGTAAGCATGCAAAGAATTTGATGAAGACCGATATCCGTGAGACGGACAACAGCTATGAGCTGGATATTGATTTGCCCGGCTTTAAGAAGGACGAGGTTCAGGTAGAACTGGAGGACGGTTATCTGACCATCCGTGCACAGAAGGGCCTGGATAAGGACGAAAAGGACGATCAGGGCCGTTATATCCGCCAGGAGCGGTATGCAGGCGCTATGAGCCGGAGCTTCTATGTGGGCGAAGGCATTACCGTGGACGATATGAAGGCCAAGTTTGAAGACGGCATTCTTCAAATCTCCGTGCCGAAGACCACCGCTGAGGCACTGCCTAAGAAGAACATCCTTGCCATTGAATAAGCTAGGGAACCTCTGATTAAATCCGCACTACCATAGAGGTTCCGGATATGGTATAAT
>CAVJLG010000123.1:0-4099 GCA_963650135.1 Barnesiella intestinihominis
TGGGCGGAGAGTGGAAACACGCCCTTCACGAACCAGGCACAACCACCTGGCAGGTAAGCCCTTATGGTGCTTTGCAGATGTCTTATTTGAAACAGCACGGTTACAACGAAACAGGCTCTCTCAAAGTCTATGACGTATCCGGCGGACACAATTTCTACAGCGCCCTGGAAGGCGGCATAGAGTTCAGCAGAGACATGCCCAAGGGCGGCTTGAATTTCCGCCTGGGCCTCCGGCAGGCGCTCACCGGCACCGACTATGACGTGTGGGAAACCAGCACCCTCCTGGGCCGCAGTTACAGCAAATCCAGCAAAGTGGACAAGACCCATTTCGTCACCTCTCTGGCTGTAGAAACAGAACTGGCGCCCAACTGGCAGCTGGGGGCAGAGGCTGCCTTCCAGAAAGGCGCCCATGACAGAGATTTCATGGCGAACCTGCAGCTTAGGTGGTTGTGGTAAAAGATTTCTTCCCAAAGGATTTAGGATAGATTTAGGATAGGAGCGATAGATATGGGGAAGAGCGGAAAGAGGAAAAAGTGTTTATCCGCTATGATAGCATTGGCTTTGACACTTGGGGGAGCTTCCGCCGAGGCTGCTGACCGACAGGTGATTAGCTATGATGGCAAAGATATTTTTGAAATCGTTTATTTTGATGCGGCGGATCAGGGCTGTTTCCTGCAGGATAAAATATGGAAGTCAACCTATAGCACAGATGAGGAATGGGAGTCTCTGAACTATGATTTTACGGATGACATGAAGTCCTGGTTT
Source organism: Barnesiella intestinihominis (assembly GCA_963650135.1). Taxonomy (GTDB): domain Bacteria; phylum Bacillota; class Clostridia; order Oscillospirales; family Oscillospiraceae; genus HGM13006. The sequence continues at coordinate 765 of CAVJLG010000123.1, forward strand.
AATGACTCATGCAGCAGATGGCTGGAGATACTAAAGCCGGGGCTCCCCGGTGTGAAGAAGCCAATACAGATTATTGTTGGCAACGGGAATATGATAAATGCCGCTGCCGGTACTAGGACTTGGAATGACAACACATATAATGAGAACATATATACTGAGGCAACCTTTAAAAATGCAATGCAGGGTCGCGTGGAATTGGATTACATCGATTTCACCAATGAGAATGAATTACGGCGGGCATGGAATCAGACAAGAGATATCGCTTTTGCGCGTGTAACCATAGGCCAGGGGCTCGGTATTGATCAGGGGGATGGAAACTATGGCTTTATGGATATAGGAAAGGGACCGCTCCCCCAGCAGGAGGGAACTGCAAGTACAGCCGTCTTTTTTCATGAAATGGGTCATGCATTGGGGATACTTGTCGATGCAGATACTAAGCCTAAGGCTTTGGAAGATGATTTGCTGGGACAGATACAGGGCATAGTCTTTGGTGCATTAGCGGATGATCCTTTGGGTTATACCAGTCATCTGCTGGATGAAAATGGCAATAAAGCTCGGGCCGGGCAAGTGGTTATTGCTCTTGATGCTAAGGATACTAGTGGTAATTACATATACACTCCGGAACGGCAGGAGGCTATGAAGGCTATTATAAAGGCCCATCCTGAGAAATATTTTCAGCTTTCACAAATTGATAGAAATAATCTGAAGCCTAATGCTGATAGTGATGAGGAGGCACGCAAAGGAAGAGCATTTTTTGTAGGAGATAATGTAAAAGATGCATTGGGAGGTAAGCAATTCTGGGGAATTGACGGTCTTCCTATACTCGGTTGGGAAGATGGTGGGCTTAATTTATCCCACATAGAGTTAGAACGCAGCCTAATGAGCCATCAGTTTTATCGGAGCTATAACACCTTTATGGAGGCAGAACTGGCTCTGATGCAGGATATAGGCTATAAGATTGACCGTAAGAATTTCTATGGAAGATCCATATATAATAACGACTTGACGGTTGAAAACGCTCAGGGATTTTTTGCCCGTAATGCGGCAGGGACGAACTATATTCAAGGGCAGCCGAATACCTCAACCTTGGGTGTAGGCCTTCACGTTTATGGCTCCCGAAACGAAATCACCCAGACCAGCCAGGGGAAAAATGACGGTAGTGCGGATCTTTTAGCCTGCGGTACAGGCGGAGCTGGTATCCGTATAGATGGCGTAGGGAATAAAGTGACTCTCGCCAAGGATGCCAATATTGAGGCTAATGGAGACAGTGGTGTGGGGATCTTGGCAGCCTACGGACGCGACCATATTATTAATGTGGACGGCAAAGTATCTGCCTTGGGGGAAAATGGAGATGCGGTGAGATTTGACTTTGGAAGCAATTTTTTGCCTTATGAGTACCGGGGATCCTATATACGGTATTTCACATATACCTATGGCATGGCTTCTGGAAAAACATATGTAACTTCCCCGGAGGATATGCAAATTAAATGGTCAGAAAATTTATCTCTGACTGAATCATTAAATGATGGGTCTTTTTCGGATACTCAGAATGGTGATTTAGGAAGCAAAATGGGCACCCTCACTGTAAGGGGAACCTTGGCTGGAAAGAGCCATGCCATTTATATTGCCAAGAATGCCTTTGTGGACGATATAAATATTGAAAATGGAGCACATGTTTATGGTGATATTGTTTCAGACTGGAAGCATTTTGGCAATGGCTTGTACGATGGAGATTGGGGGGAAGATAAGCAAGGTGATAAATTGCTGATTCAGTATGCCAGCAAGGGTGAAACAGAAACTGAACCATATAAAAAGAGTAAGGCGCATTATTATGACGTGTATTGCAGCGATTTGGTAACCAACCTCAATATCAATGGAGACTTTGCCTATGCGGGAAATATCTCAGGCTATGACAATATGAAGCTGAAGGTCAATAAGGGGGTCATGTCCTACACCGGAAATGCGGATGTGGTGGGAGTGCAGGTAGCTGAAGGCGCTTCCCTTCGCGGCGGAAATTACAAGGTCAATGAAATAACAAAATATGCTAGTACGGCTGAAGAAACAGCAAATTTTGATGAGCCTATTGATGAAGAGGCCGGTAAGCTGATCAACCACGGAACCATCGGCGCATTGAACGGTGATTCGGATATGAATATCGATGGCAATCTGGAATCCAATGGAACTCTCTTGGGACAAGCGGGCGGAGACAAAGGGAGAATCCTTGTGTCCGGCAAAGCCGATTTGCAGTCGGGGAGCAAAGCCAGTGGAAATAGAGGAATTCATGGGGAAACGGTCCATGTCCTGACAGCGGAGAAAGGTATTTCCGGACAAGAAAATGTAACCGGAGACAGTCGCGGACTTTTGAATTATACGGTGTCCTACATTGACGACGGAAAGTCACTGAATGTGGAAGCCCATGCCAAGGAATCTCTTGCGGAGGCAAATTTTCAGCAGGCCGCAGATTATGCAACAATCAACCGTAAGGCTTTGAACTACTCTACGAAAAATTCGGGGGCAGATAATGAACTGAGAGCTTTCTATGCTTCGACTTCAGATGCTAAAGCCTTGGACGCCATTGATGAAATCGGCACCAATGACAAGAAAGACAGCACCACCGCCATCTTGTCCGCCCAAACTTCCGGCCTCGTCGGCAGGGTACTGTCCTCTCGCTTGGCAAAAACCATGGGACAGGCGTCAGCCATGCTGCGTGTTGGTACAGATCATCAGCAGCCACCGGAACTGGATCACTCCGTCTGGGCCAAATTTTCCAGAAACTGGGGCGACACAGCCAGCGGCTCCAACTACATCGGCAATACCTACACCATCGGCTGTGACTGGCAGCAGGGAGACAATCGGCGAAACGGTTGGTTTGGATCCTACACAAAGAACCGCTATGGGCATAGCGATGGCAGTGAGAAACTCCAGGACACCCGCGTGGGCTATTACACCGGCATGAACAAGGGCGCGAACACCATGCTCCTCTATGCAGACTTTGGCTACTTGGATGGCAGCCGCAGCCGCATGGTTCATATGAACAGTCTCAATACACACAATCTGGTCAAGGGAGACTATACCGGCTGGCTGGTGGAACTGGGCGGAGAGTGGAAACACGCCCTCCACGAACCCGGCACAACCACCTGGCAGGTAAGCCCCTACGGCGCCGTGCAGATGTCCTATTTGAAACAGCACGGCTACAGCGAAACAGGATCCCTCAAAGCCTATGACGTATCCGGCGGAAATAATTTCTACAGCGCCCTGGAAGGCGGCGTAGAATTCAGCCGAGACATGCCCAAGGGCGGTTTGAATTTCCGCCTGGGCCTCCGGCAGGCGCTCAC
>CAVJLG010000124.1:0-3863 GCA_963650135.1 Barnesiella intestinihominis
AGGATTTTTCCCACGTCGAGTTTGTGCGACAACGTGTCGCTGCACGCATATTGAACAGCAGCTCGCCTACATAGTTCCACACGATGGTCACGGGTGCAAGGCTTTCGTCGCTCAGAACTGGTGATGTGGTGGCAAAGCTGGAGAAGATAATGCAGCACAGCACGATGACGCAGCCCTCCAGACAGATCCCAGCATAGCTTTTGAGAAAGCTCTTGCCAATGCTGCTGGTGGGTTCTCCGGCAAAGGAGGCCAGCGGAATCGGCGCAATAGCCGTGGCGATATAGAGCCGGAAGAACCGAGAGTAGACGGTCAAAATGATGACCGTGGACAGCGCCCAGATCAGGAGACAGCCCAGTAGGGTCACAGCCCAAAGCGGGATACTGTCCAGCAGGCCCACATCCTCGATGAGCTCCGCCATGCGCTCCGGCAGCTCCACCGGCATTGTATCTGTTAATCCGGAGGAGCCGATCATGGTGGAAACGATCCCCTGGGCGATTTGGAAGAACGCCGTTGTGATGTGGATACTGTAGGTGATGGCGGCCTTGGACAGAGCGAACCGGAGGAAGATTTTGAACACCCCCTCTGGGCGCTTGAGGGACGTGAAGTCCCCCGCGGTTTTCATCACCCCAGATACGAAGAACAGCACCAGCAGTGCGTAGGCGATGGCCCGGAGTGCCGTATTGATGCCCAACACCACATACCACATGGAGCCGCCCCGGAAGTCCTCCGGGGCAGTGGTGATCAGCGTCCAGATTTCCGTCATGCGCTCGTTCCAGGTGGCAAGGGCGGAGTTTAGGTTTTGGATGATCCAGTTGTCGCTTTCGATAGTTTCACCTTCTTTCAAGAGGGAATGCCGCTTGCACCATTGACGAAACCGCAATTTTGTAGTACAATTGCACTACAAGGAGGCGGTAATATGGCAATGGATGCAACGCTGCAAATCAGAATGGATAAAGAAATTAAATCTCAGGTAGAGGCTCTCTACCGTGGTATGGGCACCTCCTTTGCGGAGGCAGTGCGTATTTTTGCGCAGCAGAGCCTGCGGGAAGGCGGGATGCCCTTCCGTCCTACGCTGAAAACCTGGGATGAGCTCAGCCAGCAGGACATCGACAAGAAGCTCGCTGCCAGCATGGATGAGGCAGCCTCCGGTCAGGTCTATACACAGGCTCAGCTGGATGAGATCATGACGGAGCGCTTCCGCCATGGATGAAATTTTACAATACGAAATTCACTATACACCCTCTGCAATTCAAGACATGCTGGATAAGGCAGACTACATTGCCTATGCGCTAAAGTCTCCAGAAACCGCGCTGACATGGTATCGGGAGCTGCGGCAGGACATCCAGCAGGATCTCGCTACATTTCCCTACAAATACCCAATCTACCATGCGGAGCCGTGGGAGCGTCGGGGTGTTCGGATGATGGTGACTGGCAAGGACATTGTGCTGTATACCATCGATGCAGAGGAAAAGACCGTGACGGTTCACATGGTTTGCACCAAAGGAAAGAACTTATCTGACCTGACATTGGAACAATAATGACTGTTGTCCGGGGCACATTGTTGCCCCGGATGTTCTTTATCCCCCAGTAATCAGTGTCAGGATCTCCTTCGTAAATGTAATGACAATCCCGCCAGCCACGGTGAGGATACCGTTGGCCCGCTGGCTGGCATCATGGCTTTTCAGCGCCAGACCAATCTGGAGAATGCCGAAGCCTAGCAGAATCAAACCGATGGCGCGGATCAGACTGAAAATAAAGTCCGAGAGGTTATTGACCACGGCCAGAGGGTCTGTCTCCGCAAACACGGAGGTGCAGAACACCGTGACCATCATGGCAGTAGTGGCAAAGATCAGGTAAAGGTCCTTTGCCCGTTTGTCGTTAAAATTGTGCTTGTTCAAGGTTGCTCCTTTCTCGCGTGGCTCATGGGCGCAAACAATGGCGTGCCCATTTGAGCCGGTGTGGAATGGTGAATGTAGGGCGCTCCGCCGCCCAGGGAGGTCTGACGGATAGCCGGGTGCTTCATAAGGTCATACTTCTGATCCATCACGGGCTTTGCCCCACGGATGAACAGAATCGCATACCGGTTGTCCAGCTTACGCACCTCGTCCGGGGTCAGCAGTTCCCGCCCTGTCATCTGGTAGTTGGTGGAGTAGGAGCCGCTGCGGCCCTTAGATTCTCCGTGGGTTTTCAGGTCGATGGTGGATTTGCCCAACATTTCCGAGACATATTTGTGCGTGCTGGCCTATACTGATAGGTAAGGCTCTGGCGAATGCCTCGGCCTTTTCCCCCAGCCCACACCGTGCAGGCACCTTTCAGCGCACACGGCGTTCCATCTTAACTTGTGAGGATAGCGTACATGGATACCCAGCTTGAGATTTGTTTGCCGCATATAGGTTCTTTTTGCTGATTTGTGATGAAATCGTGCATTGGATTTATCATGCCAACAGTCGCCTTGGTCTCGAAGCCACACATCAAATCGGTGAAGATATACATTGCTGATCAGAGGGCCTAAAATGCTGCCTTGGGGACAGCCCTTTGGGTCCTCCATTTTGCAGGAATCTTCAAAGTACCCTTTTTTGATGAACCTGAAAATATAGTTTAGAATCACTTTATCTCTGATTCCAATATGCCACAGCTCTCGATAGGCAATATCCGGATCAATGGTTCCAAAGTAGTCCTGCATATCAATCGCCAAAGCAAAGGGTGTTGTTTGTGCCTGGTTCTTGACCTTAGCTAGTGCGTTATGTGCGCTGACCTGTTCACGAAATCCGAAAGAGCTGGGGACAAACTTTGTTTCGCAGTATGGCTCTAATACAAGCTGCATGCATTTTTCCACAAGCTTGTCCCAGATAGAGCAAATGCCCAATGGGCGCTTCTTACCGTTGCTCTTTGGGATATAGGTTCTTCGCACATAATCCATCTTTTTATTCAGAAGCCTGTCCTTTACGATTTCAGAAAGCTCTGCGATGGAGTATTGTTCCAGGGTATGATAGTTTGTACCATCCGGCCCTAGCGCATTTCTTCCACCGCTTTGGCTCAACTGACGTACTGCCAATGCTACGTTATTTGCGTCATATACCATTGGGTGCAGCATGTGCATATCAATTTCACCGTTCTGAAACGCACAAAAACGTGCTTCCATATCCACATAATATCGGTTGTTTGTACTCATCGTCTGGTTGGGTTTCGCCTCATTTCTGTAATGATTATTCTCTTTCATCTAATAAGGCGAACATAAAACTGTTTTATCATTTCAGTTAAGACTAAGGCCCTTCGCTCCTCTGTATTTCTTGATACAGGATCTTCACTACTATGGCCCCGCTGATTACCCATTTGTTATCTTTCTGGTCTTACCCTTTCGGTGCAGGCCGTCCCCAATAACTGCTAAAACGCTGGGTAATTCGCCCCTTTCCATACGTCTGCCTTTCTGCTGCACTTAGAACCCTCTATGCTCCGTGAGTTTGGGTTGCCCCGGTACGAATTGCACGTACTCTATGGCGGCCATAACGCCATCCCCCATAACAACGTAACGATATTGCGTGAGGTAAACTCATATTCCATCCCACCCCTACGGCGTAGGGATAGGATAGTAGGTGTGACGAAGCTTAAAAAACAAGGTGTTGAATTCTTATGCAGCGGAGCCCAGGGTGTACCGTTTCCAGCAGTGTCCCTGTCTTCACCTATGCTTCTCGACTGCATGTTGCCATACAGCCGGCAGGAGTCTTAGCCGAGATCGGATTCATAAGATATTAGGCTCTTATGCCGTCTCCAAACGTATGAATCACCTACGAAGGTACGTCGTAATTCACCTCGTATAATAAGATTTGCAGACGATTTACAGTGTGTCTGCTTAGTACACTTTC
>CAVJLG010000125.1:0-3814 GCA_963650135.1 Barnesiella intestinihominis
TATCATCTGAGTGATTTTCGGTTTCAGCCATGACCGGGAACCATTGTAATTACTGCGTTTCTTCAGTTTTGCTCATGGCTGTTTAGAATTATAAAGGAGTGAAATTTCCCTATGAGTCAAACCGACACAGCCAAGCGTGCCGACGCCCTGGGCACACAGAAGATATTCCCACTGATTCTGCAATACGCCCTGCCCGCCATTGCCATGATGCTCATCAGCAGTCTCTATAATATAGTAGACAAAGCCTTTGTGGGGAATTTTGTCGGGCAGCTGGGCATCACCGCCACCACCGTATGTAACCCCGCCGTCCGAATCATCGACGCCTTTGCGATGCTGGTGGGCGCAGGCGGCTCTACCCTCCTGGCCCTTCGGTTGGGTGAGGGGCGCAGTCAAGAGGCCGAGTCCATTCTGAACAACAGCTTTCTCTTGTTGATTCTCGAGAACATCATCTTGATTTTCTTGGGCTATGCCTTTACCGAGCCCCTGCTTCGGCTATTCGGTGCAGGCGACCAGGTAATGCCCTATGCGGTCACCTATATTCGGGTGGTTCTGATCGGCGCCTTCTTTAATTCTACCGCCAACGGCTTCGGCATGTTTGTTCGGGTAGACGGCAGCCCCCGGCGAATGATGCTCTGCTCCGTTACCGGCTGTATTCTGAACATCATTCTCGACCCAATCGCCATCTATGTGATGGGCTGGGGCATCGCAGGTGCCGCCGCTGCCACCGCCTTTTCTCAAATCGTCTCCGGCCTCATGGTCATCTATTATTTCACCCTCAGCCCCAGAAGCACCATGAAGCTCCGGTTCCATCTCTTCCGGCTTCATAAAACCACCACGCTGAAAACTGCGGAATTGGGCTTTTCCTCCTTCCTCCAGCAGTTTACCGGAAGCATTTCTCAATCTGTACTGCTGAGCTGCCTGGCCCTGTTCGCCACCGCAGAAACGGCTTCCGCCGACGTGGCCCAGGCCTCCGTAGGCATCACCGTCAGCATCGGCCTGTTTTTCCTGCTGCCTGCGCTGGGTGTATCCTCCGCCATTCAGCCCATCATCAGCTATAATTACGGTGCAAGAAACTATCATCGAGTCGTAGATACCCTAAAAACCGCCACAGTCTTCTCCATCGCCATGCTAACCGCAGGCTGGATCATCATTTTGATTTTTGCCGAACCCCTGTGCAAAATCTTCGGCTGCACCGGCGAAACGCTGCGCCATGCTGCCTATACCATGCGGGTTTATAATCTGCTGCTGCCCCTTGTCCCCTTCGGCAATGTGGGCTCGGGCTTCTTCCAGTCCATCGGCCAGCCGAAAAAGGCCGTGCTCATCAGTCTCAGCCGCCAGATCCTCTGTCTGATCCCCATGGTGCTGATTCTTGGCAACATCTTTGGTCAGCGCGGCGTCCTTTATGCGCTGCCGGTGGCGGATATCGTCTCCTCCGCCATTGCGCTGATTCTCATGATTCTCCAGTGCAAGCGCCTCCGTCAAACCGCATAACAGCAAATCCCCAGGGAAGCGCTTCCCTGGGGATTGTTTTTTACATAGAAAAAAGCCCCGCGCCAGGCAAGACACGGGGCTTTTGTTCTTTTTCCGAACTCCGATCAAGCGTAGGCAGCGCTGATGGATTTCAGGTACGCGGATCTGGCCTTGCCGTCGATGATGTAGAATACTGCATCAACCAGCGCAACAACCAGAACAATGATGGTTACTGCCAGCATCACGGTCCGAATCGGGGTGGTGGACATGTTCATCAGGTAGTTGAACTTAAATGCCAGCACACCAATAATGGCCCAGATTACTGTGTAAATAGCACGAGCAGTTCCCTTTTTCAGCAGCAGAATCGCAATGCCGATGAGGGCAAATACATCCAGGAAGAGAATCGCGCCAACCTGCTTAATGGAAACAGTTTTGGTGGTGATTCCGGGGACTACCAGCTTCTGATAGGGGTTTTTCTCGCCCTTATCGTTGGTTTTGGTGATACCCAGCTTGCCGCCGAGCTCGGACCAGAAACCATCATAGCCGTTTTCCTCGTTCTCCTTGATGATTTTTTTGTTCTCCTTGTACTGATCCGCCTGCCAATCACCCACGGATGCGTGATTGTAGGGGAACCCACAGTAGGAAAGCAAAGACCAGGAATCATCCTCGTCTGCCTTCGTGTCGCCATAGCCGCGGACGGTGATTACATCGCCCTTGGATACAGAGTAGTAGGGGCACAAAGAGAGGATGAAGAACACTGCCAGCAGCGCCACGAGGACATAGTCAATGATCTTGCAAATACCCTCATGCTTTTGCTTGGGCAGGTTGTTCATGTCTAACATACGGAACCCTCCAAGTCATAGTTTTTTGCCAAGGTTAGTTTCGTGCCATCCAATAGCTCAAGTTTAGCACAGACCATGTGGTTTTTCAAGCGCTGATTTCGCTTTTTTCAAAATTTTTGCCCGAAACCGGGGCAATCTTTATGCACAATGCTTAAATCCGGAAAGTTGACCCCGCAGGTGCTGTTTCCCGGTTGAAATTTTCGGGATGCTATGTTAAAATGATATCAGGATTATCGCGGCCTTTTTCGACTGACTTATGGCATTTCCTCTGTAAACTGGCAGAAAAAAGTCGCGGCTTCATATTGCGAAATGCAAAATGATACACTATAATAAGACGGTAAGCGCCTTTCTTCTGCGCTTTTCGAGAAATTAAATGATATGGAGGATAATCATTATGGATATGAGCATGTATGATCTGACCGGTAAGGTTGCTATCATCACCGGTTCTACCCGCGGCATCGGCAACGCAATCGCAAAGCTGATGGCTGACCACGGTGCAGCTGTTGTTATCACCGGCCGTAAGCAGGAGGCTTGCGACAAGGTTGCTGAGGAAATCAAGGCTGCCGGCGGCAAGGCCCTGGGTGTTGCTACCGACGTTACTTCTGCCGAGGCTCGTCAGAACCTGGTCAACAAGACCGTTGAGACCTTCGGTCACATCGACATTCTGGTCAACAACGCCGGTACCGGCGGACAGCCCAGAAAGATGGTTGACATGGACGAGGATTACTTCGATCACTATGTTCAGGCCGACTACAAGGCACTGTACTTCATGAGCCAGGCTGTTGCCTGCCAGATGAAGGCTCAGGGCTGCGAGAAGGGCACCCATCCCTACCGCATCATCAACCTGTCCTCCGCTGCCGGTATCAAGAGCCCCATCGGCGACACCGTTTACGGCTCCCTGAAGGCTGCTGTTGCACACCTGTCCCGGATCATGGCCAACGAGCTGGCTCGCTTTGGCGTAACCGTCAACGCTGTTGCTCCCGGCTATGTTCTCACCGACATGACCAAGGACGTTATGGCCGACGAGAAGAACGTTGCTGCCGTTACCCGCATGATCTCCCTGCGCCGTTATGCTCAGCCCATTGAGATTGCCAACGTGATTGCATTCCTGGCTTCTCCTGCAGGCGGCTATGTCACCGGCGTTCTGATTCCTGTAGACGGCGGTATGACCATCAACTAATCTACATATCGTTCCGGCAGGATGGGTCCGTCCCATCCTGCCCGGGGCGGTTTTCCTTGCGCAGCAGGGTGTCCGCTAAATTTAGAGGATAGCCTGGTCCGTAAGGACTCCAGGGAAAGCAGCAGGAGTTTCTCCTGTTCCCGCTGTTTTGCCAAGAAAATCTGGGAATTCCCCAATGAAAAATGTTTTGGAGGTATACCTTAAATGGCAATTGGCACTTACGAGCAGTACAAAGAGCGGCTTCTCAACATGAAGCCCAACGTCTACCTCAACGGCAAGAAGATTGACCGTTCCAACGGCAAGACCGGCGCTGAGCGCGATC
>CAVJLG010000126.1:0-3775 GCA_963650135.1 Barnesiella intestinihominis
AACGAAGGATACGGAGCTTGCGACGACGAGGACGGGCCTAATCGCGTCAATTGCACCAATGCGCGCCCCGAAGGAAGTCCCCTTGGGGGAAATTCGTAGAAAAGTACGCACGTCTCCCCTCAAGTCCCTATTAACTCCAGGGGGATTCAAGGGGGCCGCAGCCCCCTTGATTTGCCTTTCTCCCCAATCTTTCTTCAAACAAAGAAAGATTGGGTCCCCGAAGGGCCTACCGAAAAGAGAATGCAAGTAAAAAAGAAACCTGTAAGGTAAATTTCCACGATGGAACTCCCCATCCTCCAATCATCTTTATTCATTTTCTTCCTTCAATAATTCCGCATTCTGTGCTATACTAAAGCTGTCATTGAAAAATCCTATCGTTTCTATTTCAGTGCGATAAAAATAAAAATCATGGCATTTCCACATGGATTTACGGCAAGGATTCAGCCAGAGATTTTGCGTCGGAAAAAGGCGGTTTTTCGCAGGCATACTTTGTGTATGTCAAGAAAATTGGGTGTATTTCCGGCGGAAAAGATCGGCTGTAGCCTGCCGGAACATACATGCGGAATTGCCATAAACAGAAAGGGATGAGCACCTATGGCTGACTACGACAGCAGTGCCAATTACAAGCAAGCCCGTGCCATGGGCAGACATTATTTGTCCGAGCACAGCGACTCCGCCACCAAGGGCTACCTTTATATTCTCGACGACCTGCTGGACAATGTAGAGATCTGCGGCGAAATCAACCTGGGCACCGCCGAGATCCCCATCAATAAAATCCTCGGCACCCGGACCTCGGCCCGGAGCAACGCCTTTGCGGGGAACTTCATGCCCCTGCTGGCGGAAAATACGGAGTTTGGCGCAAAGTGGTGCAAGCTCTATGAATCCCACATCCGCGAGGGCATCCGGGAGCCCATCAAGGTCTATGAATATTTAAACCGCTACTTCGTCCAGGAGGGCAACAAGCGGGTCAGCGTCCTCAAATACCTGGGCGCGGTGGCCATCGAGGCGCGGGTGACCCGGCTGATTCCCAAGCGGGACGAGACGAACAAGCAGATTTCCATCTATTATGAATTCCTGGATTTTGACCGGCGGGCCACCTTCGATAACCTGTGGTTCTCACATCGCGGGGGCTTCACGGGGCTGGTGAACCTGGTCGAAACCTGGCAGCACGAGCACCCGGACTGCGACATTCCCACCGCCGACCTCATCAACGCATCCTTCAAGTCCTTCCGGCTGTGCTATCGGGAGGCGGGGTTCGCGGGGATTCCCATCACCTCCGGCGACGCATTTTTGGAGTATTTAAAGGTCTATGGCTTCAAGCCGGACCGGCCGCTGGACACCATCCGGGAGCAGGTGCGGAGCTGCGAGGCACAATTCAAGCTGGTTTCCGTGAAGGACCCGGACACCGTGAACACCGTGGAGCAGAAATTCCCATCGGAAAAGGCGTCGCTGTCGTTCTTCTCCCGGAAGCCCCGGAAATTAAAGGTGGCGTTCGCCTTTGAATCCACCCCGGAGAAGTGCCTGTGGACCTATGACCACGACGTGGCACGGAAGCGGCTGGAGCGCACCATGGGCGAGAAGATCTCCGTCATCACCAAGTATCAGGTGCCCAACGGCGAGAATTCCTACGGCGCGCTGAAGGAGCTGATGGACCAGGAGCCGGACATTTTGTTCGCCACCAGCCCCAATATGTCCGCGGGCGCATTGCGTTTGTCCATCGAGAACCCGGACAAGACGATTCTCAACTGCGATTTCGCCCAGCCCAAGAAGAATATCATGACCTATTACGCCAAATTTTACGAGGCGGCGTTCCTCTGCGGCGTGATGGCGGGCTCCATGACCCGGACGGGACTGCTGGGCTACACCACCACCATGGCCACCCATCCCGGCTCTACGTTCAACCTCAATGCGTTTGCGCTGGGGGCGCAGCTGGTAAATCCTACGGCCCATGTGGTGAATTTGAATCTCTATCGGGTGGACGAATCCGACCCCTATCACATGGAGGCACGGAAGGAGCTGGCCCGGCATGGGGTGGATATCGCCATGTGCATCCACCAGCCCCATACGCCCCTGGTGCGGAAGGGCTTCCCGGGCGTATACGCGCAGTTGTATTTATTACAAAGCAATACCGGCCACCCCAACGAGTGCATCGGCGCGGCGGCGGTGGACTGGTCCATCTTCTACAACGACATGGTGGGCGACAGCTTCAAGACCAAGAACTCCATCCTGGACATCACCCGCAGCGGCAACGACAGCTCCGTCCACTTCGGCTGGGGCCTGAACACCGGCATCCTGGACGTGCTGGGCGTAGACTCGTTCATGGGGCACAACGCCATCCGCCTGCTGAACATCTTCAAGGACCTGATTTCCTCTGGCAAAATCCACCCCTTTGAGGGCCCGCTGTATGACCGGGACCACAACATGATCCTCGAAAAGTACAGCACCCTGAACCTGTTGGAAATCCAGAGCATGAAGTGGCTGCATGAGGCCGTGGTCGATAGTATCGACTTGACGTAAACGGCGGGGAAGAGGGGAAATATGGAAAATTTTCTGTTCAGTTTGAACGTCACCCTGCCGATTTTCATCATCATCGTAGTGGGCGAATTTTTGAAGCGCATCGGGCTGCTGAACGACGGATTTTGCGCCGTGGCGGACAAGTTCGTGTTCAAGGTGGCGCTGCCGGTGCAGCTGTTCCGGGACATCGCGTCCATGGACATCCGGGCGGATTTCTCGGGGAAATTCGTGGTGTTCTGCATGGTGGCCACAACCTGCATGTTCGCGGCAACGTGGATTTTGGGGGCGGTATTCCTCAAGGACAAGTCCATGGTGGGCGCGTTTGCACAGGCGGCGGCCCGGGGCTCTGCGGCGATTTTGGGCATTGCGTTTGTAGAAAATATATACGGTTCCTCTGGCATGACCCCCATGATGATCGTGGCGGCGGTACCGCTGTTTAATATCTACTCAGTTATTATATTAACTGTCACTTCCTCGGAAGGTAAATTCAATGGCGCACTGGTAAAGAAGCTGGTAAAAGGCGTGGTGACCAATCCCATTATTCTGGGCATTGCGGCGGGGATGGTCTGGAGCCTGGCGGGGCTGCCCATGCCGGTGATTCTGTCGAAATCCGTGAACTACATTGCCACCACCGCCACGCCGCTGGCGCTGTTGGTGCTTGGGGCGACGTTCAAGGGCCGGGAAGCGCTGAGTAAAATCGGGCCAACCATTGCGGCGGCGATGCTGAAGCTGGTCATCATCCCGGCGGCGATTTTCCCGTTTGCCATTCACATGGGCTTCCGGGGGAGCGAGCTGGTGGCGATTATGATTATGCTGGCGTCGCCGACGACTGTGACGTGCTACATTATGGCGAAGAATATGGGGGGCGACGATACGCTGTCGGCGAGTGTGGTGATGACCGCGACGCTGCTGTCCAGCGTGACGCTGACACTGTGGGTGTTTGTGATGAAGACGTTTGGGCTCATTTAAAAAAGGACGTACCGGGAGGTACGTCCTTTTTTGTCTATTATCTATTCTGTGTTATCTATTATCTGTTATCTTTTAACCGGCATCTTCTTTTCGGAACGACCTCAGGTGGCCCCATCTTTCGTTGCACGACGAAAGATTGGGGAGAAAGGCGTGCCGCGTCGTCGCAAGCTCCGTATCCTTCGTTTTGCCCTTTAGGGGCAAAAGCTCAGTCGCTCCGCTGTGCCCGGAGGAAATCCCCTTGGGGGACTCCTCCTCTCCCCACCAAACCCGCTTTGCTGGGCTTTGGCGGGGG
>CAVJLG010000127.1:0-3768 GCA_963650135.1 Barnesiella intestinihominis
CGGCGCTCTCGAAGACCACATCGGCCACGACCTGCGGAAGATGAAATGTTGGATACTGATCCTCCGAAATCCAGCGGTAGGTCACAAGCTGATTGAACGCATTCATATCCAGCTCCGGCTCCCATTCCCGGAGCATCTCCATGGTAAAGGGCTGGGCGGAGAGGAACGAGAGCTTAATAAGCAGCTGCTGTTCGGCTTCGTCGAGCTTTGCCATGTCGAAAATAGCTTGCAGATACGCAAAGGAGCGCTGATCCCGGCGGGCTGTGCCGTCCTTTCGGAACGGAACGTTTGCAGTTCCTGCATCAGAAATGCTATGATTTAGCCGTTCCAGCAGCGTGGCTTCATCCATATAGTCTGCCTGCAACTGTGCGCCGAGGAGGATAACAGCGGTGGTATGGTATTCGACTCTTCGGACAATCTCCCGAACCAGATCATGATTTAACGTGCGCTTGGTCTGGTGGCAAAACAGCTCTACCGTCCAATTCTCCGCGTTGCTGTTTTCCAACGTCAGCTGCTGGTCGGGGTAAAGGCTCTGGTAGTCGCACCAGGTGGTCAGGATGGTTTTGCAGCCCAGCGATTCCAGGTCCTGAAGCCCTTCGTCGGTATCCACATTAAAGTTATCCACAATCAGCAGCACGTTTTCCCGGCAAAGCGCCCGGAGCTGTGTGAGCTTTTTGTCATAGTAGTCCTTCCGCTCCCGGGGACAGTTTCGCCGCTGACCATCCACCATATTTTCCAGATCGTCCAGCTTGGGCGGCTGTGGGGGCGCGGGATAGTTTACGATGGGCAAGCTTAGAATCAGCTGCTTGAGGCCGGAACGATCAATGTCATCCTTGCTTTCCGGATTTCCGGCAGAATAGGTGGCATGAAGTACCAGCATTTCCTGCTGCCGCCGTGCAAACTGCGCCGCAAGCTCAGATTTTCCTATGCCGCCAACGCCGGATACAAAGACAAGGTTATGCTCCTGCAAAAGCTTATCCAGCTCATAGAGCTGTTTTTCCCGTCCGAGGAATTGGGATTTAGCAATGGCGCTGGGCGGATTCGGCACCAGATAGTACGGCTGAGACAGTGCATCAATCAGCGGCTTCATTGCCTCCATCAGTTCTGCGACTGTCTGGCTCCGGTTCTCCGGGTCTCTGCTCATTTCACGCTGAATGAAATGGACCAGCTTGTTTTGCAGCGGGGTTGGCAGAGCCGCGACATCGGCATTTTTCTTTATACTCGCATAGCTATATTCGCCAAAATCCGGTCTTTTTACGCCCTCCAGCAGAAAATGGAACAGTATGGACGCGAGCGCAAAAATGTCGCTGGAATAAGAGATTTTCCGAGAAAGCTCCTCTATGAGCCATTCGTCTCCCTGGGCCTGGGCAAGCATATAATCCTTCAGCTCCGGGGCAGCATAATAAAGTGTGGTACTGACCTGTGTCGGCGCTGTCATTTTTCCGTTCTCATCTACTGCCGCACTGCTACCCAAATCCAAGAGAAAAACGTGGTGGTTTCCGAGGAGCTTGCCATCCCCCTGGGTCAGATTGCTGAGAAAGATGTTTTCCGGCTTCAAGTCCAAATGCAGGAAGCCCTTTTTGTGGAACTGCGCCAGTGTTTCTGCGATCCGCTGTATTACCAGAAGCTTATCCAGCACACGCTGACGGTGGGAGAGCGTTTCATCAAAGCCGCACTGGCTGAGCGGCGCGCCGCCCATGGTGCTGATCTGGAGATAGCGGGCAAGGGTGCCGTCCTCACAAGAAATCTCCACAGCAGGCAGGAACTGTCCGTCATTGGTCATGCCGCCTGCCGATTCCGTATAGCGGACAGCTTCGGAGGTATGGAGTTCTGTGTCAAAGTACCCTGCCAGCTCCGCTTTCAGTTCTTCTGCATCGACGCCCTCTGCTGGGCAGAGAGCCGTGCCTTCCCGCTGGAGCTGATGCGAAAGACGCAGGGGGTACAGCTCCTTGAGGCAAACAATTTCGCCGCTCTGCGTATTCAGCGCGTGATAAGCAAGGCAGCTGCCGCCATTACCGATCAGCCGAAGGACTTCGTAGCAGCCGATCTGCGCCCCGGACAGCCCGCATCCGGTGGTCGCTTCCACCGGAGTGTAGCCGTCATCTGTTTTGACGATTTTATACGAGACCCCTTCTGCCACACAGGACAAGGGTGTTCTTTCATGCTCCATTTATGTACCTCTTTCTGTACTTTCTTGGAAATTCTCCTTTATTATATCCAATTCCGTGCAGTGTGACAATGGCCAACACTCGAAAACACAGATTTTCTATACGACTGCATTGTAAATACTGTCATGGAGGAAGGTATACAGGCACTCCGGCTCCAGCAGCAAATTAGGAACGCGCAGTGCATATTTTACTTGGTCGTTTTTCCCAAGGCATCTCATCACATGGCCCGGCGTTCCCCAAGCCGAAACACAGCCTGTTCTAATTTGCTTTAGATATCGATGGAGCAGAAAAAGTGCCGGAGCATAGCACTTCCGAACATGTTTCCACCGAAGAAGCTCATTGTTTTCCTTACAAATTGAACGCAGTTTTAAATTGTCTCTATAATTTTCCCCCTGAGCACGAAAGATTTCCGTTTTCTTTTCGGGGTGCAGAAACGCATCGTTTAGCGCAGCCACCAAGCTCTGGGAATGCGTAATACAGCAAGCAACGAGGGTATCCGTTTCCGCATCCGCAGCACCAAGGCACTCCGCCAGCGCCTCCATGGTATCCGCCTTGATGCGTCCCCGATAGCGCCAGAGAACGGCTGCCAGGGTATCCAGTGCAAAGGAGCTTTCCTGATCCATTCCTTCGCAGGCCAATGCCAGCAGAAGATGCCGGATCACACGTTCCGGGTACGCCTGTGAATTGTCAAACCGTGCGAGAACACACTTGCAAAATGTCTGTGTCATAATCGTTGCCTCCTGTATTTTTAGTGATTTGGGCGCAGATACGCCGATTCTGATTATCATTGTACGCTATCTGCGATTTACCGCCGGGAATATTTCCTATGGATTCTGAGAAAATACAGTTTTTTCGAGGATTAGCGTATGATTCGTTGCCCATTGATCCAAGTGCAGGTGCCCGCAACACCATATGGCTGCGGGATATTTACGGCGAATTCTCTGCAAATACCCTGCAATTGCAGCATCTCCTGCCGGCTCCAGCCGCAGAGCCTGATAGGCCTCCAATGGCGGCACATGACTCACAATGTAATCGATTTGCTCATGCTGCAACAGTGCCGTCTCTGCACGCTGATAGTCGCGTGTAGACGGATTTTCCTGGGGCCACCAGCTCACCATGGGCACTCGGTTTCGTTTATCGGCAGATACCCCACCACCAAACGTAAACACCTTTTTGTGTGCTATTTCAAATACCTGTCCACGCATCAGATGACGTATATTGGAACGAATCCGATGTGTCATTCCGCCGCACCACTGCTCCTGCGGAAATTGCTCCAGCAATTGAAAATTTTCGTGATTTCCATCTACGAACAGCAGCTGTATCCCATATGCGTTCAGCCGATCCAGCGTTTCTTGCTCCTCCTGCGATCCATTCCAGATGAAGCCGAAATCCCCACAAATAATCAAGGTACTGATTTGACGTGATGGAATGCCTAAAATCCGCTGACTGAGCGAAGAGAAATCGCCGTGGGTATCCCCCGTGAAATAAAGCATTTTAGCGCCTCCATAATCTTGAATTTCAGCCATGAGCAAAACTGAAGAAACCCAGTAATTACAATGGTTCCCGGTCATGGCTGAAACCGAAAATCACTCAGATGATA
>CAVJLG010000128.1:0-3728 GCA_963650135.1 Barnesiella intestinihominis
GAGGTGATTGCAGCCGCTGCACTGCACGATGTGGTAGAGGATGCCGGCATTTCCATGCAGGAAATCGAAGCGCATTTCGGAAAGCGTGTTGCAGAGTTAGTTGCATCGGAAACAGAGAACAAGCGGGTGCATCTTCCACCGGAGACCACCTGGAAGGTGCGCAAAGAAGAAGCCGTTCAGATTTTGAAGGCCACGAAAGACCTTGATATAAAAATACTATATTTGGGCGACAAGCTCTCAAATATACGTGCATTTTATCGCGACTGGCTAAAAGAGGGAAACGGCGTATGGCAGCATTTTGATCAAAAGGATCCTGTTCAGCAGGCATGGTACTACCGTTCCATCGCTGACAACACCCGTGAGCTTTCCAACACACCAGCTTGGCAGGAATATCATCATCTGATTCAGATCATATTTGCGGAGGTATCAACATGAGCAAGCAGGTTACTTATCATGTAAATGACAGCGTACTAACCATCTGCGTAAGTGGACGAGTGGACTCAGCCAATGCAACGGAAATTGAAACAGAGGTAAAAGCAGCGCGCGCAGCCGCACCCGGCGCGTCCATTGTAATTGATGCAGAACAATTGGAATACATCTCCAGCGCGGGACTGCGCATTCTGTTGCGACTGCGCAAAGTAGAGCCAGAACTGACGGTAATCAATGTCTCCTCTGAGGTCTATGATATCCTGGAGATGACCGGTTTTACTGAAATGATGACGGTTCAAAAGGCATATCGCCACCTTTCGGTCGATGGCTGCGAGCTAATCGGCAAAGGTGCCAACGGCGCTGTATACCGCTATGATGCAGAGACGATTATTAAGGTATACTTTAACCCCGATGCGCTGCCGGAAATCCAGCGGGAGCGCGAGTTGGCACGTACCGCGTTGGTGCTTGGCATCAATACGGCGATTCCCTATGACGTGGTGCGCATTGGCGACAGCTATGGTACCGTAATGGAACTCCTGGATGCAGTCCCTCTGTCGAACCTCATTAAGGCTAACCCGGAGCATCTGGAACTGCCTCTCACCTATTATGTTGATATGCTGAAGCAGATTCACAGCACAGAGGTAAAGCCCGGAGATATGCCGGATATGAAGCAGGTCGCGCTGGGCTGGGCAAGGTTCGACCAGGATCATTTGCCTAAGGAGCTGGGCGATAAGCTCTACCATATGGTGGAGGCCGTTCCGGATTGCCATACCATGATGCACGGCGATTACCACACCAATAACATCATGGTTCGAGACGGCGAGGCCCTGCTGATTGATATGGATACACTCTGCACGGGTCACCCGATTTTTGAGCTTGGCTCCATGTTTAATGCATTTGTGGGCTTCTCGGAAATTGACCATGAGGTGACGCAGAGCTTCCTGGGCTTCTCCCATGAGTTGGCGGGCATCTTCTGGAAGCGTGCTCTAGCTATGTATTTGGGTACCGATGATCCTGCGAGATTTGAAGAGGTAGAGACCAAGGCAAAGATTATCGGCTATATGCGTCTGCTGCGCCGTACCATCCGCCGCCAGGAACCCATGCGTGAAGAGCTGATTGCCTACTATAAAGAGCAGTTGACTCGTCTGATTCCCGCGGTGAACGAGCTGACCTTCTGATTTTAAACGTAACTGTCGTATCGGGGGCTGTCTCAAAATAGAATTTTCTAAGACAATACCGCACAAATGTGCCCCGGACTACAGCCAATCTTTTCCGCTGGAAATGCGTTATTTTTCCCTGGGGAATTGAACTGTCATCGATGAATGGAACCGGCGGATGGTGTAAGCTGCACCGCCCGGATCGTTGGACCGTTTGCCGATTACAAATAATGACCGCCCTGACCGCGCTTTCAGGCATATCCAACACCAGATTTTCACCTTCGCCGGATTTCCCAGCCAGCTTTCCGGCAGGGATCAGCCGATCAATCTCTTTTCGGTAGTAATCCGGCAGCTCAGAAATCAGGTGGTAGTACGGCTCAATGGGCTGGAGCCGCCCATCGCGGCCCAAACCAACAATCATATTGGTCTGCATATCGCCATCTGCACCCAGATAGTAGGTGTTGCTGCTCGTCTCCACTTTCCACGCACTATCAGCCATATAGCCAGAAGCGTCGAAGTAGTACCATTTCTCCTTGATTTTTGCCCACTGGGACTTGTAATAGCTGTTTGCGGTGTCTGCGTACCACCAGCCCTTGCTGTCCTTGTGCCAGCCGACGGTGTACTTGCTGTTAGCTGTGCTCATAGCTGCCTTCACGTCCTTCCGGAATCCGTCCATGGTATAACTCAGCCCCAGTCCTTTCCACAGGTGCTCCGGATCGCCGTGATCGCCTGCAACGCCACGGAGATACCCCTCGTGGTGGCTGATAATCACGCCGTCCCCCAGCGGGTCAAGGCTGTATTCCTTGCAGAGCTGGGCGAACAGTTCCACTGCCGTCTGATAGGTGCCCTTAGCCTGTTCCTGCGCTGCCGCTTTGTCGGTGATGGTAAAGGTGCTGCCGCCGGTGTAATTGATCTGAGACGGCTCCGTCATTTCCACGCCCACATGGGTATTGTTCGCCGTGCTCCCTGCGTGCCAGCCCCTGTAATTCCAGGGGAGGCACTGGTATACCGTGCCGTCTGCCTGAAGCACTGCGTGAACTGCGACCTCGATTCCGCTGCGGTTCCAGCGGTCTGCAAACACCTTGGCGCTGGGCTGACTGCATCCAACGCTGTGCAGCATCAAGCCCTTTGGACCTCGCGTCTGGAACGTAGTATACCGGCTGTCCGCCTTACCCAC
Organism: Barnesiella intestinihominis; assembly: GCA_963650135.1. Classification (GTDB taxonomy): domain Bacteria; phylum Bacillota; class Clostridia; order Oscillospirales; family Oscillospiraceae; genus HGM13006. Next base: position 2,764 of record CAVJLG010000128.1, read on the forward strand.
GTTGTTCTGGTAGCATGGATTGTTCACACTGTAATACTGAATAATCTGCATTATGCTCCTCCTTGCACGCAGCCCGGTCAGTGATTTCAGCAGTTGCAGTCTGTGCCAGTCTTCAATGGAACTCCCCTCAATACATCCTATAAAGATCTGGTGCCTTGTGTGCTTATTTTGATTTCCTGTTTTCCTGCGGTGTTTTTCTATGATTCCCCACGTTCTGGGGTGCACTGCCTTGACAATCTGTCTCACAGTTCCTATAACAAGGATAAAAAACACAGCCACCGGCGAAGCCGGTGGTTGTTCATATGCGGGCATAGCCCTCTATTCCTCGCTTACGCGTAAAACGCGTAAGTACGATCTGCCAGCTGCGTAGGATTGTTACTTGCGGCCCGTAAACGGGCTATACGACGGGATGCTTAGCTGTTCGCCCATCTCGTCTTCCTTTAACTGGTTCTCGCCGTACTCCTTAATTCGGCTCTCGTTCTTTCCTACCGTGTCTACATAATAGCACCGGCACCAGAATTCACGGTTCCGGAATTTATATTTGAGTTCGCCGAATTGCTCGTATAGCATGGTACTGCTCTTGCCTTTGAGACCCCATAAAGCTCGACACTGCGATCTTTGGCAGAATTTCGACGAATAGATGGATGTGATCCGGGCATGCTTCCGCCGCAATCACTTTTACACCCTTCCATTCGCATAACTGCCGCAGAATCTTTCCTACTGCCGCTCTCTTTTTGTAGTAGAATACCTTTCGACGGTACTTTGCCGCAAACACAATGTGATATTTGCAATTCCATTTTGTATGTGATAAACTGTTGATATCGTTCATTCCCATAATGAATGCCTCCCTGTTATTTTTATTGTGCAGTTGGCAGACCGCTCAATAATCTTAGGGAACCTCTGAATAAAAAGCCTTCATTCGGCGCAGAGCGAGAAAGTAGCCGATTTTCACTTGGTTCAAACAA
>CAVJLG010000129.1:0-3230 GCA_963650135.1 Barnesiella intestinihominis
GACTATGACGTTTGGGAAACCAGCACCCTCCTGGGCCGTGGGTACAGCAAATCCAGCAAAGTGGACAAGACCCATTTCGTCACCTCTCTGGCTGTAGAAACAGAACTGGCGCCCAACTGGCAGCTGGGAGCCGAGGCGGCTTTCCAAAAAGGCGCGCACGACAGCGATTTCATGGCGAACCTGCAGCTCAGATGGTTGTGGTAAGAATACGACAGTAGCGGTAGATTAGTACCGTTAGATTATTACAGATAGGAGCGATGGATATGGGGAACAGAAGCAAGAAGAATAAGTGCTTAGCTACGATGATAACTTTATCTTTGATGCTTGGAGGAGCTGTCGCGGAGGCCAGGGATCATCAGGTGGTGAGCCATGATGGGTACGATGTATTTGATATCATTTATTTCGATGGGGAAGATAAAGGAAATTGGGTAGAAAGTATATGGAAGAACCGAAATAATTCCATGAAACTATTCACCTATAATTTCACTGCAGATATGAAGCAGTGGCTGAAGAATTCCGGCTTGCAATGGGCGGAGATACTGCATCCTGGATTAAGCAATATGAAGAAGCCTGCACAAATGATTGTTGCCAGTTTTGATGCCAAAAATGCCTATGCATATAATGAGGATGTGGCCAAGGTAGATTCTATAAATTATTTTAAAAATGTGTTACAGGGTAATGCTGACCTGCCTTATATTGATTTTTATGATAAAAATGAATATGACAACCGTGGTTATGCAGGATATGCGACTATTTCAATTGGAAAAGATCTGGGTATTGATAAAAATAATGGGAACTATGGATGGTCAGGCGGAGAAAGAACCCAGCTTCCGCAAACAGAGAATACAATCGATATTACATCTGTTATGTTTCATGAAATAGCCCATGTATTGGGGGTGGGATGTACTACACATAAGATTAAAACAGAATATGCTAAGGTAGTAGGTGAGGAGTATGGATGGGTATTTGGGAGCGCTGCATCAGATCCATTATCATATGACAGTCATTTGCTGGATGAAACAGGCAAACGAGCCAAGGCAGGCAAGATGATTATTGCTCCTAATATATGTACACCAGAACAGTTGAATACTATAAAGGCCAATCCGGAAAACTATTTTCAGATTTCCACGTATCAGGATATTAATTCTACTATAGGCAAGGCTTTTTTTACAGGAAAAAATGTTAGCGAAGTCCTGGACGGCAAAACCTTTTGGGGGATTGACGGCCTGCCTATCAATGGCATGGAGTATGGTATACCGGAGCTGTCCCATATTGAGTTGGAACGCAGTCTTATGAGTCATCAGAGCTACCGCAGCTATAATACTCTCATGGAGGCGGAATTGGCTCTGCTGCAGGATATAGGTTATAAAATTGATCGTAAAAATTTCTACGGCAAATCCGTATATAGGAGTGACGTAAAGGATGCTGTAAATACCCAAGGGTTCTTTGCTCGCAATGAGGGAGGCACGGACTATATTCGGGGGCAAGCGAATACATCAACCTTGGGTGTAGGCCTTCATATCTATGGCTCCAGAAACAATATTACACAAACCAGCCTAGGAGCGAATGATGGCAGCGCAGATCTTTTGGCCTGTGGTGCAAGTGCGGCAGGTATCCGTATTGATGGCGTGGAAAACACGGTTACTTTGGCAAAGGATGCATCCATAGAGGCCAATGGGAAAAACGGCACAGGCATACTGGTCGCCTACGGCCGTGATCATCAGGTCAATGTGGATGGCAATGTATCCGCTCTTGGAGAGGGGGGCAATGCCATAAGGTTTGATTTTGGCGGTGTCGGATCCCAAGAATATAGGGGATCGTATATCCGTTGTGACCAAATGGGTGATTTCTACAATTTGGATTTGGACTTGTATAGAAGTGATTTTTCTGATCATACAAAGGGCGATTTAGAAAGCAAGATGGCCAGTCTGCGAGTAAGTGGGATTTTAGAAGGAAAGGAACACGCTATTTATATTGCAAAAAATGCCTTTGTAGACAAAATAGATATTGAGAAAGGCGCAAAGATTAGCGGGGATATTACTTCAGATTGGAAGCATTTTTCGTCATCATTTTTTGGAAATAGGCCTGCATATAAATTGTGGATTCAGTATTCTAAATTTAATAGCTATAATTGGCACGACTACGATCAGTATTGCAGCGATCTGGTCACCCATCTCAATATCAATGGCGATTTTGCCTATGATGGCAATATCACCGGCGGCGACAACATGAAGCTCAAGGTCAATGAGGGGGCCACCATGGCCTACACCGGAAATGCGGATGTAGTGAGCGTGCAGGTAGCAGAAGGAGCTTCCCTTTATGGTGGAAATTACAAGGTTAATGAAATCGAGAAATATGCTTCTTTTGAGTCGCCTGATGAAGAAGCTGGCAAGCTCATCAACCACGGAACCATCGGCGCATTGAACGGTGATTCGGATATGAATATCGATGGCAATCTGGAATCCAATGGAACTCTCTTGGGACAAGCGGGCGGAGACAAAGGGAGAATCCTTGTGTTCGGAAAAGCCGATTTGAAGGAGGGAAGCAAGGCCAGTGGAAATAGAGGAATTCCTGGGGAAACTGTCAACGTTTTGCAGACGGTTGGCGGAATCACTGGAGCTGAAAATGTACAAGGCGAACAGCGTGGACTTTTGAACTATGCTGTATCCTATACTGACGACGGAAAGTCGCTGAACGTGGAAGCCCATGCCAAGGAATCTTTGGAAGGGGCTAATTCTCAGCAGGCACAGGACTATGAGAGTATCAAAAAGAATTCCCGCGAACAGGCAAAAAATCCGGGAGCAGAAAAGGAATTACGGAGTTTCTACGCTTTAGAGGGAGATTCCAAAGCCTTAGAAGCTATTGATGAAATCGGCACCAATGATAAGAAAGACAGCACCACCGTCGTTTTGTCTGCCCAAACTTCCGGCCTCGTCAGCAGGGTACTGTCCTCTCGCTTGGCAAAAACTATGGGACAGGCGCCGGCTATGCTGCGCGTTGGTACAGACCATCAGCAGCCGCCGGAACTGGATCATTCTGTCTGGGCTAAATTTTCCAGAAACTGGGGCGACACAGCCAGTGGTTCCAACTATACCGGGAATACCTACACCATCGGCTGTGACTGGCAGCAGGGAGATAATCGGAGAAACGGCTGGTTTGGATCCTATACAAAGAGCCGCTACGGTCATGGTGACGGCAGCGAAAAACTCCAGGACACCCGCGTGGGCTAT
>CAVJLG010000130.1:0-3223 GCA_963650135.1 Barnesiella intestinihominis
ATTTGTCTTTCTCCCCAATCTTTCTTCAAACAAAGAAAGATTGGGTCCCCGAAGGTCGTTGGTTGCCGAACGCGGCCGGTAAAACCGTACAACGAAAGATGGTGCCGCCGGAGGCCCTAACGAAAAGAGAATGTAGGTAACAAAGTACAAAGAAAGATATGGTGCCGCGAAGCAAATACCCTTGGGGTGCCCACGGAGTGCGTAGGAAAAGTAGAGAGGTAGGTAAAACCGCACACCTTTCAGAACGGAATAAAAAAGGACCAACGCCCCAGGCAGTTGGTCCTTCTTTTTTACTCCGTTCTCAGTGCCTCCACCGGGTCCTTCTTCGCCGCCGTCTTCGCCGGAATGAGTCCGGCAATCATCGTCAGCGCCACCGAAATCACCACCAGGATCACCCCGCCAGCCACCGGCAGCTTCGCCACATCACCGATCCCGGCCAGATGGTCAATAATCATATTGATGGGCACATTCAAAATCAGCGTCACCACAATGCCGATCACGCCCGCGCCCAGGCCGATAATCAGCGTTTCCGCGTTAAACACCCGGCTTACGTCCCGCTTCGACGCGCCAATGGATCGCAGAATGCCGATCTCCTTGGTGCGCTCCTGGACGGAAATCAGCGTAATCACGCCGATCATGATGCTGGACACCACCAGCGAAATCCCCACAAACGCAATGAGCACATAGCTGACGATATTCACAATATCCGTCACCGAGCTCATGAGCAAGCCCACATAGTCGGTGTAGTGGATCACCTGGCCGTCCTTGCCCGCCTCGGTCATCTTATCGTTGTAAGCGTCCAGGGCGTCGGTCAGGGCCTCCTTGTCCTCAAAGCTGGCGGCATAGAGGCTGATGGAGTTGGGGTCGTCCAGGCTGCATGCCCCCAGGGTCAGCAGATTGCTGTCATAGCTGCCGTCCGACACCACGGCCTCGGTCTGCTGGCTGTCCCCATCCCCCAGCGCGTCCAAATCGTCCTGGGTCAGGAGGTTGTTTTCAATTAACATCTGGGCCTGCTGCTCCTGGGGCAGGGCCGAAATCTGGCTCTGATACATCTCCGGCAGGCTGGCAACCGTCTCCGCAATCAGCGCGCTCTGGGCCTCGTTATAGCCCGTCGAATCGGCGCTCTCCCCCTGGGCCGCCAGGGCAGCATCCCCGGCCTCGGTGCCCCGGAACGGCAGCCCCGTGAACACGTCCACATTGGGATTTTCCTTCTGCGCCTTGACGATCTCGCTGTTCTCCACCGCGCCGACCACATAAGAGGTCAGCTCAGAGGTATAGCCAATGGTTCCGTATTCATTGGTATTTTCGGACAAATTCCGAACAATTCCCACCACTTTCAGGCTCTGGGCATTGTCATAAACCGTCTCCATGAAGTCCTCGTTTTCGGACTGATCCACATACCCGTCCCCGGACTTTTCATACTTGTCCGTGGGCAGCACCAGCCGCAGGTCCAGGCCCATCAGGTCGTCATAGCTGTAGCTGGCCTCGTCCTGGGCAATGTCCGTGTCCTCCACGGTGCCGCCGTCCGCCAGGGTCTGCTGTGCGTCGATAATCGCGTCTCTCAGCTGGTCCGTGTCCATGAGCCCCAGGGCATAGAGGGTGTAGTCGCTGACCTCATAGTTGTGGTTCACGATCAGAACCACCTCGTTTTTGTCCTTGGGCCAGGCGCCGGTCAGCAGCTCATAGTCGCTGTCCCGGGTGGTCTGGTTGTCGGTAAGCTCGGTGCAAACGTCAATGCTGTTCATGCCCAGCTGACTGGCAAGGTCCCCCATGCCGATCTCGTCCAGCACCGAAATGGGGTTCACCCGATGGAGATTGCCATTTACACTCTTTGTATAAATTCCAACCTCCGTGGGGTAGCTATAGCGAATTTCCGAGGCCAGGGCCGCAATCTCGTTGCCGTCCGTCTCCAAAACGGTTTTAAAATTCGACAAATCGTTGGTGGAGATTTCGGACATCATTGCATCGATCATCCCGGTCATGATCCCCGAGGAATACACCTGCCCGGCCTCATGCTCCGTCTCGGCATTGCTGACCTTCATCATACTGCCCATCATGGAGGACATGTCCATGGTGGCCTCCTGAATGGTGATGGGATAGGAGGTCAGGGTTTCCTCCTCCATGTTGTTGATATAGTCCTGCATGCCGCTGGACAGGCTCAAAATCAGCGCAATGCCGATGATGCCGATGGAGCCCGCAAACGCCGTTAAAATCGTCCGTCCCTTTTTGGTCATCAGGTTGTTGAGGCTCAGGCTCAGTGCGGTCTTGAAGCTCATGCCGGGCTTTTTCACGGTGGTCATGTCGGTTTTCGCCGCTTCCTCCGCCGTGGGGGTGTAGGGCATGGAATCCGACACCACCTCGCCGTCCAGCACCCGAATAATCCGGGTGGAATACTGCTCCGCCAGCTCGGGATTGTGGGTAACCATAATCACAAGCTTATCCTTGGCAACTTCTTTTAGGATTTCCATGACCTGCACGGAGGTTTCGGAGTCCAATGCGCCGGTAGGCTCGTCGGCCAATAGGATATCGGGATTGTTCACCAGCGCCCGGGCGATGGCCACCCGCTGCATCTGTCCGCCGGACATCTGATTGGGCTTCTTTTTCAGCTGATCCCCCAGGCCCACCTTCTCCAGCGCCGCAATCGCCCGCTTCCGCCGCTCGGTTTTCGACACGCCGGACAGGGTGAGCGCCAGCTCCACGTTGGACAGCACGTTCTGATGGGGAATCAGGTTGTAGCTCTGGAACACAAAGCCGATGGAGTGGTTCCGGTATGTGTCCCAGTCCCGATCCTTGAATTCCTTGGTGGATTTTCCGTTGATAATGAGGTCGCCGGAGGTGTAGCGGTCCAGGCCGCCGATGATGTTCAGGAGCGTGGTCTTTCCGCAGCCGGATTGGCCCAGAATCGACACGAACTCATTCTCCCGGAACGAAATGTCGATGCCCTTGAGGGCGTGCACCGTTTCCTCCCCGGAGAGGTAGTCCTTTTTGATGTTTTTCAGCTGTAGCATGGGTTTCCCCCTATTCTATTACCCATAATCGAAATTTTGTTCAAATACCCATATAGCTTACCACATTTTTGTTCAAATAGCTGTAAACAATTTTTGAACACCAGGGTAACACCCCACAAATGTGCCGTCGGGCTACAGCCGATCTTTTCCGCCGGAAATTCGTTATTTTTTCTTGACATACACAAAGTATGCCTGCGAAAAACTGCCTTTTTCCG
>CAVJLG010000131.1:0-3099 GCA_963650135.1 Barnesiella intestinihominis
TATCATCTGAGTGATTTTCGGTTTCAGCCATGACCGGGAACCATTGTAATTACTGGGTTTCTTCAGTTTTGCTCATGGCTGGAATAACATAGAAATGGAGGGGATAACTTTGATTCGATTCAATAATGATTATCACCGCGGTGCGCACCCGGCGATTTTAGCGCTGTTGCAGCAGACCAATGACGAGAGCTTTGGAGGCTACGGAGAGGATCGGTATTGCAGCCAGGCCGCAGATGAGATCCGGAAGTTGACCCAGGCGCCTGATGCGGACATTCACTTTGGCAAATTTTGTAGTTTGTTCGGCGGCACTGCGTCCGATTGAAAGTGTGATTTGCGCGGATGCAGGGCATATCAACTGCCATGAGGCGGCCTCAGTGGAGCATTTGGGACATAAGCTCCTGAGAGGAAGAGCTCCGGCAGCTGATTCACGATATTGATACACTGTCCTAACAAAAAGCCACCGAGCAGACTGCTTTGGTGGCTTTTTGCGCAAATTGCAGTGTTTCTTCTCGATTTATTGGGCAAAATGGACAAATCAATACTTGCGGGAACCGGGAACGGATGGTATAATAACACAATATAATACGCTGCAAAGGAGACTCCCTATGGGATTATTTTCGAATAAAAGCTACTATAAGCCGGGCAAGGGCGTGGAAAAGGATGCACCGCAGAAAAATGCGTTTTTCCACTTTTTTGAGCTGTATGGGCGGAAATTCTGGCGGTTTATTGAGGTCAACTTCATCTACCTGCTGGTGCTGCTGCCCATTTTGCTGGCGGTGTATACCGAGGTCTATGACACCATGTATACCACGTTCCAGCGCCTGGGCTATGCCGGTACCTGCGCATCCTATACCAATGATAATCTGACGGTAACGGCGAAAGACCCCGGCGCCAGCGGCAATGACTATACCTTAGATATCACCCCAAATAAGAACGGTACCTTCACAGTCAAGCTGTATACCGACAGGGGAGAGGCCGCGAAGGATTCCAACAACACCATCGACACCTGGTTCACCCTGGAGGGCGTTTCCACGGTGGATGAGCTGGCGGATTACAATAACAGCTATGTAACCTTCGAGGGTACCGGCGCACTGAAAACCATCCATGAGGCGAAGCTCTCCGGGGGCGACGGTCTTATGAGTCTGTTTACGCCGCTGTTGTATCTGGCCATGCTTTATTATCAGTATGTGCCCATGCCCATTCAGGTGATTCTGCTGATTGCATCGGTGCTGTGCTATGGCCCGGCCAAGTGCGGCGTGACCTATGTGCTGCGGAATTACTCCCGGGAAAGCCACTCCTGGCTCAGCGATATTTGGGACAAGGCCAAGGAAAACTGGAAGCAGGGCATGTTCTTCGGCGTGCTCGACTGCATCATTGCGGCACTGGTGGTGTTTAACCTGACGTTCCGGCCCACGGGCGACCTGGTAACGGTGATGAAGGTGTGCAAGTATGTCACCCTGCTGGTTGGCATGTTCTATGTGTTCATGCGGAAGTACGTCTATCTGATGATCGTAACCGTGAAACTGAACCTGAAATCGATCATTACCAATGCCTGGCTGCTGGCATTTATCGGAATTTTCCGGAACTTCTTCAGCGGACTGGCCAATTTGCTGTTGTGGGTGATTGCCTATGTGCTGATTATGGCGGTGCATCCATTCCTGGAGATTGTGCTACTGGGCATGTTCCTGTATAGCTTTACGGGCTTTTTGTCCATCAGCGCCTGCTATCCCTTGGTGGATAAGTACCTGGTGAAGCCCATTGAGGAGATGCAGAAGGCGCAGGAGACGGAGCAGCAGACCGACGAGAATGAGCAGGACGACGATCACGACGGCCAAGATGAAACAGGGGAGAAGCTGGTAGAAAAAGCGGAAATCCCTGCCATTCGGGATACCAGCCTGTTTTAACGGAGGAAACCAATGATTGAGTGCGATGGAATTCTGTTTGACCTGGACGGAACATTATGGGATTCAGTGGACGGAATTCTCAAAACCTGGAACCAGGTGCTGGAGCGGCATCACTGGTTCCGTCCGGCCATCACCCGGCAGGAACAGGAAAGCGTTATGGGCATGCAGATGGACGATATTGCCCGAACGCTGTTTCCGGGGTATCCGTTTCCGCAGCAGATGGCATATATGGAGGAATGCATGGAGCTGGAGAATGCGTATCTCCGGGTCCATGGCGGAATCCTTTATCCGGACGTGGAGGAAACGCTGAAGGCGCTGCAAGAAAAGCATAAGCTCTGCATCGTTTCCAATTGCCAGAAGGGCTATATTGAGGCGTTTTTGGCGGCGCATCATTTGGAGCAATATTTTTGCGATCACCTGAGCTTTGGCGATACAGAGCGGAGTAAAGGCGAAAACAATCGGGAAATCATTGCGCGGAATGGTTTTCGGGCGCCGGTCTATGTGGGCGATACCCAGGGTGATCGAAAATCTGCGCGGGACGCGGGGATTCCGTTTGTCTATGCGGCATATGGCTTTGGAACCGTGACGGATTATGCGGCAAAGGTGGAGACGTTTGCAGAGCTAAAAGAGATATTTCTGTAAGAGTGACCTTGGGAAGGAGGACGCACAAAACGCAACAAAATAAAAATTTTGTTGCGTTTTACTTCAATTTTTTTGTTATTTTGCAAGATATCCCTAAGTGCTGCCTTATGACGTTGCTCTTCTTCGTTAAGTGCTTCTTGAAGCGTCTTGGAAGATTCAACAGGCTTTTCTACAGAAAGAATAATATCAATCGTATCCTTTAACTTCCTGAGATCATCAACCGTAACGGCTGGTGATCTTTTTTTGATCCGGTATACCCGGGTCATTTTTTTATGAATGAAGAATGGACAATCCAACACTGTGCCATGATAACACGGCAAGCAATGATACTTGCCCCTGGGACAGCGAACCTTTGAGCATACCCGGCACAAGCAATAGGCACATTTATGCATCGACTGCCACCCCCAGACTACTAAGCAGCTGCCTTTGCTTACTGCTATAAGGTGTGTGTTTCACAATATCCAACAGACGATCCACAGAAGAAACTTCAATGAATGTTCTGATGGAGCTTGCACATTGCGTAGAAATGAAATCTTCCAGGGACTGCAAATTG
>CAVJLG010000132.1:0-2795 GCA_963650135.1 Barnesiella intestinihominis
TATCATCTGAGTGATTTTCGGTTTCAGCCATGACCGGGAACCATTGTAATTACTGCGTTTCTTCAGTTTTGCTCATGGCTGTAATAGAAAGAAGGCGAGGTGGGAATATGAAGGAAGCCTATGCTCTGGCGCGGGACCGGGCCAATCGGCTCTTGTTCCATGCGGTGTGCAGCCCCTATATGGAGAAGGTCATTGAGGCAGCCCATGAAGTTTTTGACCGCCCGGTGCTGTTTTTGGACGAATATTTTCATCTGGTGAACATGGCCCCGGAAATCCCCCTGAACATTCCCCTGTGGGACAGCATTTTCCGGGATAAGGCCCTGCTCAGGGAGCAGAAAGAAAAGCTGGTGCGGAAAATCCAGGAGAACGAACAGGAAATCTTCTTTTTAGAGGGCGCGCCGTTTCGGGGACTGCTGGCCCAGGTGCTCCTTGACCGGCGGAACCGGGGCTATGTGCTGGTGTTCTGGGAGGGAGACGGGCCAGGGGACGAGGAGCTTTTACTCATGGACATGGTGCTGAAGGCCGTGAAGGTTCGGGCCTCCACCCGCACCCGCACCATTGGCAGCTGGAGCATTTCTCTGTCGGAAAAGCTCAAAAATCTGCTGGAGGCCGGGAAGGATTTGCCGGAGGAAACGGTGATTACCCGGGGCATGGAGAGTAGCCTTGCGCCCATGTATGCCATCTGCGTGGTGCCCATGGGCCCGCTGCCCGCACAGAGGGCCTTTGCCCAGGAGGCGGTACAGCAGCTCCAGCAGCAGCACCACAATGTGATCTGCCTGATTCATGGGGACTCCATTGTGCTTTTGTGCATTGGCCTGCCCACGGTATTTCAGGAGCAGGACATCCGGGATACCTATCTTATGAAGCAGCTTACGGAGTTCTTCCGGGAGAAGGACATGATTCTGGGCATTTCCGACCGGTTCCATAGGCTCCATACGGTCTACAGCCACTACCGGCAGGCGGTGCTGACGGCCTCTATGGCGGTGCGGCTGGGGATGGAGGGGGCTGCGTCCTTTACCCAGCTGATGCCCCTGCCGCTGTTTATGCCCCTGGTGGAAAAGCGGGACGTTACGGCGTTCATCCCCCCGGAGCTGATGGCGGTGCGGGAGTATGACAAGACCCACGGCACCAGCTTTATGGAGACGCTGCGAACCTATTCTCTGGGGCTGTTCCATAAGCGCCAGGCAGCCAAGGCCCTCCACATCCATGTGAACACCCTGACCTATCGGCTGGAGCAGGTGGAGGAGCTGTTCTCCTTGGGCAGCGAGACGCAAAAGGATCAGCTCCGCCTGGTGTGCAGCTTTTTGATTCTCGATTTGGTAGACCAGGCGGAAAAACGGCCAGATACATCGAATTCCGCGGATTCTAACGCAATTTCGTTGTAAACGGGGGCGCACTGGGCACTTTACATCGCAAAATACATTGGTATAATATAGATAGAAACCTACCATATTGCGCGACAATCAAAAAGGAGGGCCGGATATGGCATATCAGATCATCACCATCAACCGTGAATTTGCATCCTGCGGCAGCGAAATCGCCCAGCAGGTGGCGCAGACGCTCCACATTCCCTATGTAGACAAGTTCCTGATTACCGAGGCGGCCCAGAAAAGCGGCGTGCAGGTGGACCGGGTGGAGGCCACCGACGAGCAGCTGGCCTCCCGCTTTGAATATTCCCAGGCGGAGGCGGCCCATTACTATGCCACTGCCAGCTCTGCACTGCCCACCACGGCCCAGATTGCGGAGATCCAGTTCCAGCTCATCGAGCATATGGCCGAGCAGGGGCCCTGCGTGATCGTGGGCCGGTGCGCCAACCATGTGCTGCGGGAGCGGAAGGACGTGCTGGATATCTTCATCCACGCCAGCCGGGATGTTCGGGTTCAGGAAACCATGAAGATGTTCTCGCTGGGGGAGAAGGAAGCGGTTCGGTTACTCAAGCGCACCGATAAGGCCAGAAAAGCCTATTATAAGAACTACACCGGCATGGATTGGAACGATCCCAACTCCTATCATATGGTGCTCAACAGCGACCTTTTGCCGGTGGAGCTGTGCGTGAAGCTCATCTGTGACGCATATAGGGGGCTGTAGCCCCCAGTGAAATTTGGCCTTCGGTCAAGTGAAATAGGTCAGAGACATATGAAATTCAGCCTGTGGCTGAGTGAAATTGCCCTTTGGGGCAGTTGAGGTGTCACTTCGTGACGAATGAAATGATTTGTGCGCGCTGCAAATTGGATTGCAGTGCGCACAATTTTTCTTTTCTATGAAACTGTTTAATCCAGACCTACTGCAACATCGTAGCCGGAACGGACTGCCTGGGTGACCTGCGCAGTCTTGGTGCAGTCGCCAATGGGCAGAAACACATGCTTGGTTTTCCGCAGCTCGTCCACCACAGCGCTTCTGGGACGGAGGCCCAGGGCACAAATCACGGTGTCGGCGGGGAACAGGGTTTCCTTGCCGTCGGGGGTGATGGCGATGACGCCCTCGCTGGTAATTTCCTTGCACTTGGTGGAAACCTGGAGCACCGGGGGAACCAGGCCGGGGGCGGTATTGGTGCCGCCTGCCTTCTCGGGGAACAGACCCATGCGGACCTTCAATGCACGGCGATGGGCCGCGGTGGTCTCCATGGCGATCTCCGGGGCCATCTCAATGACGGTGACCTCGTGGCCCTCCTCGGCCAGATGCAGGGCGGTTTCGCAGCCCACCAGGCCGCCGCCCATAATGACAATCTTCTGGCCCAGGGTCACGCCCTCCTCAAAGAGATCGGTGCCCAGCACATAGTTGTCGCCGGGAATGCC
>CAVJLG010000133.1:0-2593 GCA_963650135.1 Barnesiella intestinihominis
GCATCCAGCATAAACCGTGCGCCCTTACAGTTGCCAATATGGGCGGCGACCCACATGCCGAGTTCATGGGCACGGTTACAGATGGTCTTTGCCATTTCCGGCGTCAGATGGGGCGTTTGCTCCATAGAGCCGTCGTGAATTCCGATTTTGATACCCGGGAAGCCCAGCTGATGGGCCAGGGTTACGGCGTCAGCGGCCTCCTGGGGGGTGGTGATGAGATTCCCCACCGGATGATTGGGCATCGGTCCGGCGCCATATCCGCCTGCTACATCAATGTATTTGCCCGTTGCAACCACATGGGCGGTGTCAGGCTTCTTGTTGTTTTCCTGGAGCCACTGGGCATAATCCTGCTGCGGCAGCGTAGAGAGCATGCCCAGCTCCCGAACGGTGGTAACGCCATTATAGGCCCAAGCGCGCACAGCGTCCTCTTTGAACGCCCGGTCATCCACGGCCACATGAACGTGAGCGTCTACAAATCCGGGCAGAATTGTGTAACCGGCAAGGTCGATTACCTGGTCAGCGCTGCCCAAATCCGTGCCAACCGCAGCAATAGTTGTGCCATTGATTAAAATATCCAGCGGGGCGTGGTGATACTCGGCGTCCAGCAGCCGGGCGTTTTTTAAAAGATAGGTCATATACATCCCTCCGTGGTTATCATAACATACTTTGATAAAAAAGAAACTGCAAGTTTTGTGCCAACACGGAATGGCATGGAACTTGCAACGTTTCTGATATCTGAGAAAGGAGTGCTTGTGATGCTTTCGATTCAAAAACCCTATTTATTGGAGAAAACCACCAGGCTGTCGGCCCTGGAGATTGGGCCGGATGGAAAATTTGAAACGCCGGAGGGAATGCTGCTGACCATGACGGTGGACGGCGTTCAGATGGATGCCTTGCCCGGCAGTTACCAGGGGGACATTGTGCTGACCGTAACCCGGCGAATTCCTGCGCCCATTGATGGAATGCGCCCCAAGCCCGGGGACCCGCCCACCGACTACCGTGCGGTACTGCTGCTGGGCGAAAACGGTTTGGAGGAGAATGCTGCATCCGAGGCGTGGATCGGCGGAAGCAGCCAGGGGGAAAATCTCACCGGCGGCAAAATCACCACCACGGGCGAGGCCATGAATGGTCTGATCGTTACCGGAGGAACCCATCAGGTAGACGGGCTGACCATCCGAAATACCGGCCATAGTCCCGACGATGGAAAGGGCCTGGGGGCGTCAGTTCTCTGTGGCGGCGACAGCGAGACGGTGTTTAAAAACCTCCGGATTGACAATCAGGGCATCCGCAATGACGCCATCGTTACCGGTGCAAATGCCAAGATTACCGTAAGAGATTCCGAAATCCATGTGAAGGGCGGCACCCCGGAGGAGATCCAGCGGCTCAACCGACTGCGGCCCGGAAAGGCCTGCATGACCTATGTTTCCGGCGGCTGGGGTACCACCCGGGCGGTAAATGTGGAAAACAACTCCACGGCGGTATTCGAGCGCTGCACCATTACCTCGGAGAACTGGGGCGTTCTGTCCACCGACGGCATCTCTGCGCCCAAGGAGTGGGGGCTGGTGAAGACGAGAATCTATGCCAAGGACTGCGATGTAGCCATCACCGGGCGGCACGGCTACGGCTCCTATTCCATCGGCGACTGCAACAATATCTTTGACCACACGAAAATGTATGCACCGGATGTGGCCTATAAGGTGGCCAATGAGCTTTCCGGCGGCGCATTTATTGGCGGTTCGGAGATTACCGGCGGCCGATTTGGCGTGATGTGGCAGGGCAACCAGGGCGGCCTATTAAAGGTGGAGGATTCGACCATTCGTTCCGGGCGCACAACCTTTATTGCCCGGGGCTGCTACCCCAAGATTCAGTGCAAAAATGCGGTGCTGCAGCCCGGAAACCGCGTAATTTTGCAGATGTTTGATTCCGATGACCCCGGCTTCGGAAAGCCCGAGGTGGCGGTGGATACGGAAATTCCCGTAAAGGATCCCAATCACGATGTCACATCCCCCCAGTATCACCCGGTTTCCATCTGGGGATTCCAGCAGGAGCACTGGTGCACGGATCTTCAGGCCAGCTTCCAGAATATGACCATCATCGGCGACTTCTACAACGGCATTACCAACGCGGCAAAGCCTAAATTCCCGCCCATGGCCGCACCCAAGGGCAAGCAGGATGAAAAACCGGAGACCCCGGACGGAAAGCCCGCGGGGATGCCGCCTGCGCCGGGGAAGAACTATCCCATCAATCTGGTGCTGGAATTTGACCATGTGGAGCTGGAGGGCGTGATTTCTGCGTCCCGGGCACAGCACGCCGTCAAGACCATCTCCGGGGAGAATCGGAAGGAAATCTATCAGGTGTATGATACCCCCTGCCCGGTGGTGAACAACGGCGTGATTGTGTCGCTGAAAAACGGCAGCAGCTGGACGGTGATCGGAAAGAGCTATCTTTCGGCGCTGCATGTGGATGAAACGTCTGAAATTCGTACACCGGACGGCTGTGACGTAAAGCTTGTGGTAGACGGTGTAGAAATTCCGTACAAGCCGGGAGATTATACCGGCGATATTCTGGTTTCGGCGTATCAAATCGAGACGCC
>CAVJLG010000134.1:0-2533 GCA_963650135.1 Barnesiella intestinihominis
TCCTTTATTGAATCGCTTTGACCTCGATGTTCAATGTGTGTTTTGCTCATCTCTACTTGTGTAAAAAAGACCAGCCGCAACAAGCATTATAAGCGGTCCCAAAACAATATGCAACACAATAAACAGCACCGAAATATTATGCACTATACTCCCCCCTTAAACAGATTCCCTTTAAATATGCAATTTAGTTCAAATATTTCAGCGCCAGTTTTCGCGCAGTATCACGGTACTTTTCATGCGCCGCATCCAGCTTTCCCACCTGAATCAGCTCCACACACGGCGCAACCAACGCATCATAAAGCGCATTCCAGATTTCGCGTGCATCCGCTCGTTTGTTAATCTCCGTCACAATCTGAGGTGCCGTCGCATAATACTCAGCGACCTCCTCCTTCCCTCCGGGCTGCTGTTTCAGCCAGTTGTCCCGGAAATTCCGAAGAACCGTCAGCTCCTCGCAGTCATCGGGCAGTCCCCTGGCCTCAACGCAGGCAGTGGTCAAATAGCACCCGCCGGAATTCGGATCATCCTTGTAGATCGGACATTCATCATAGGAATAATTTTTGCAATACCGCTGATAGGCATCCGAGTTCACATAGTCCTTCTTTTTCATACAATAATAGTCGTTGCTCCGAAACGTATAAAATGGGCAGCTCACGGTATTCGCTCCTCTCTGTCGGCATTAACCGATATTGGTTAATATTATTATATACCAATTTCGGTTATCATGTCAAGTAGAAAAGGGGGCGGACTTGAAATGATTTCCTACGACAATCTCTGGAACGTAATGAAAGAGAAAGGCATTTCGCAGTACGCCCTCATCAAGCGCTACCACATCAGCCCCGGGCAAATCACCCGGCTCAAGCGCAACGAAAGCGTCAGCACCCACACCATCGACATGTTTTGCAGGATTTTAGACTGCGAAGTCGCCGACATTATGAAATATATCCCGGATCAAGATTAGGGCTGTTCCTGCGGCCCTAATCTTTTTTGAATATTCTCTTTCATTTTTATTCATTCTTCCATCACTTTTTGCAATTTCTCCGCCGTATTTTGCAAAAAATTCTTCAGGCTGATGCAATTATTCTTGTAATTCCTTCATTATGATGCTATAATGGCAAAGCGCGACAAAAGGAAGCGGCGGCCTGTGCAAGCCTCCGCAAAAAAGAAGGAGAGATTGATTTGAACAAAAAGAAGTTTCCTCTGGCATTTTGGATCTTTGTGGGTCTGTGCGTAGGCATTGTAGCCGGTCTGATCCTGATGACCGTCCCCAACGGTGTGGCGTTCGCTGAGAGCTACATCAAGCCCTTTGGTACCATCTTCCTGAACCTGCTGAAATTTGTGGTCGTTCCCATCGTGCTGTTCTCCATCGCCGCCGGTGTGATCTCCATGGGCGACATTAAAAAGGTCGGCTCCGTGGGCGGCAAGACCATTGTGTACTATATGTGCACGACTGCATTTGCAATCGCTCTGGCACTGGTGCTTGCCAGCATCGCCCAGGGCCTCCATCTGTTCACCCCTCTGGCGACCACCGATCTGGAATATACCCCTCCGGAGAGCCAGGGCATCATGGACACCATCGTGGCCATCTTCCCCTCTAACGCCGTTGCTCCTCTGGCCAACGCCACCATGCTCCAGGTTATCGTGATTGCGCTGTTCCTGGGCTTTGGCATTCTGCTGGCCGGTGAGAAGGGCAAGCTAGCCGGAAACGTTGTAGAAAGCTTCAACGAGGTATTCCAGCGGATCATGGACCTTATCATTAAGCTGTCCCCTGTGGGCGTTGCCTGCCTGATCTGCCCCGTCATTGCCGCCAACGGCCCCTCTGTACTGGGCAAGCTGGCTATGGTACTGCTGGTTGCCTATGTCGGCTATATCGTCCACGCCGCACTGGTTTATTCCACCACCGTTGCCACCATGGGCAAGGTTTCTCCCCTAACATTCTTCAAGGGAATGCTGCCCGCGATCATGATGGCATTCTCCTCCGCTTCCTCCGTTGGCACCCTGCCCTTCACCATGGAGTGCTCCGAAAAGCTGGGCGCAAAGCGTGAGATTTCCTCCTTTGTGCTGCCCCTGGGCG
The DNA here is from genome assembly GCA_963650135.1 of Barnesiella intestinihominis. Lineage (GTDB taxonomy): Bacteria > Bacillota > Clostridia > Oscillospirales > Oscillospiraceae > HGM13006. The sequence goes on from CAVJLG010000134.1 coordinate 2,072, forward strand.
CTACCATCAACATGGACGGCACCGCCATTTATCAGGGTGTTTGCGCCGTGTTTATCGCTGCCTGCTATGGCATCCATCTGGACCTGGGCAACATGATTACCATTGTCTTCACCGCAACCCTGGCCTCCATCGGTACTGCCGGTGTTCCCGGCGCGGGCATGGTTATGCTGGCCATGGTACTCCAGAGCGTCAACATCCCCGTAGAGGGCATTGCCCTGGTTGCCGGCATCGACCGTATCTTTGATATGGGCCGTACCACCGTCAACATCACCGGCGACGCTGCCTGCGCTGTGATCGTCTCCCGTCTGGAGGAGAAGAAGGCTGCCAGAAAGGCAAAGAAGGCCAATAACTAATGTAAACACTGCAAAGCCGCTGTTCCGAAGTCCGGAGCAGCGGTTTTTTCTTATGGCAACACCGCACAAATGCTAGGATACGCATTGCCGGAAATCCATTTTGTAAAAA
>CAVJLG010000135.1:0-2258 GCA_963650135.1 Barnesiella intestinihominis
TTCATATAGCAATACCCCCAATACCGGGTGTCCAGTATTGGGGGTACATATCACTTCATCAGCGAGGAGTTTTTTCTGTCAATTTTCGTTTGGAATGTCCAATGGAAGCTCTGTTTCCGATGCTTGCGATGCGGCTGAATCATCCGCAGATTCCTCTGCCGGAACCTCCGGAGCATCCGCAGGTTCGGGCTCTTCCGCAGGGATTGTAGCTGCTTCCTGCTCCACTGCCGAGTCTTCAGTCTCCACAGGAAGCTCTTCCGCCGCATCCTCTGCGAAATCAACCGCCACCGGATTCAGTATAATTTCACCGGAATAGTTATCCGTGAGATAGGAGATATAACGCGACATGATCGTCACCATTTCGCTGCGGCGGGCCGGATTCAAAGGATTGAGATATCCATTGTCATCGCCCACAAACAGTCCAATGGAAACCGCCCAGTTCATGGCTTCCTTTGCATACTGCGAAACGCTGCCGCCATCGTAGAAATTATCGATTAACGAAGCGCCGCTATAGCTACCGATCACGCCAATAGACCGAGAGTAACGGTACAGGAACGTAGCAATCTGTTCTCTGGACACATTGTCATCCGGTGAGAACTCTGTATCCGTAGTGCCCGTGGTAATCAGATTGACATAGGCCCACGCAACAGCCTTATCATAGTAGGTATTGGGTATCAAATCCGTAAAGATAGAGGAGCCCAGTATGCCAACATCATAGCTGTAGCCGGATTCCCGCTGATATTCCCGAGCAAGCACCGTAACAAACTGCGCACGAGTCGCGTTGGAATTGGGATTAAAGTAGGTATCCTGCATAATCAGGCCGTATTTGCAGGCGGTCACCACATAAGAGGTATACCACTGATCCGGTGAAACATCCTCAAAACCCATCACGCCCCAGCGTGCGGTAAAGGTCATCGAGGAAGCCTCGGGAACCGTAGAACCATCCACATATTTTGTGCCACCACAATACCACCCCAGGAACGTGCAATCCGTTCTGGTGGGCGTTGGCAGGCCCACAAAGGTGCTTCCGACCTGGTAGGTCTGCGACGTTACCGAAACACTGCCGCCTGCCGCGTCAAAGGTAACCCGCAGTTCTGTAGATGTGGTCTTTAAATAGGACATGTAAACCCAACGTTCCACACCATTGAAGGTAATCTGCGCCCAGCCGTTATAAGTGCCGTTGACCGACACCACAGTACCGTTGGCAAGAGAACCGACCACAGCCGAAGACGTGCTGGGCTCAGCTCTAACATTCAAGCTAGAGCAGTCATAAACCACATATCTGCCCGCATTGGCGGTATCCAGCGGATAGGATTCATTGGTTCCGCCAGTGGAATAGGAATAGCCGGGATAATATGTGGGCATCTGGAGCGCCAAAATATCGCGGCCTCCCAACGAATTTACAAATCGCTGCCAAGTATAACCGCGCACATCCACCTCGTTATCGCTGGAGAAGTTCGCATCATATACCACAAAGCCGTCGTTATAAATGGCCATAATCATCAGAGAATGGCCGCCAACCCGCATCACCGCGCCAGGCTGGCATGCAGAGATCAGCGTTTTTAATGTGGACGTACTATAACCGCCCGACAACGTGTTGGTGCCCAGCGTATCCTGGATCACATTTCGATAATAAATACTGGAGTAATTCGAGGAATAAGCCAGCTGATTGTCGATGGTTGCATCCTGAGGATACTTATAGAACAGTGCTGCATATACATACCGCGCAAAGCCGACGCACTCCCAACCGCGCAGGTTCAGATCACCACCGACGTTAATGCCGTATTTACTTTGCTCGGCTACCGTCATCGTGCTCTTTTCCGGGTCAAAATACGCCCCGTCAGGATATTCGGATAGGGGCAGCGTAACACCGCCAATGGTCACCTTCAAGTTGGAAACATCGGACGGCATATTAGAGGAATATGTATATGCATAAGCGCCGATGCAGTAGAGGCTGACCAAAACAGCCATGCAAAGCGCACAGGTTAAGGCGTGTCGCAGGCGACCTCGCATTACAATCACTCCCAAAGGTTACAAAATGGTATCATTATCTTAACACAGGATACGGTTTTCGTCAATAAGAAATTACAGAATCCTATGGTAAATTTCGAAAAAAGCCTGTGTTTTCAAGCATTTTGCCTCACAGCATCTGTAACAGAATAAAAGGTATAGAAAAAACCGCCCTCATAAAGAGAGCGGTTTATGTTGGCATTACCTATCTTCACATGCAGTCACCCGCATACTATTGTCGGCACACA
>CAVJLG010000136.1:0-2258 GCA_963650135.1 Barnesiella intestinihominis
ACTTGATATCAGATAGAAATATGCTTCTGTGCCTTCTGCGTTCTTTTCGTAGGCATCGCTAAAATAGAATTCGTTGTTTTCAAAGACCCACCTTTCGTTCGGCTCGTTTTTGCTGTAAAGTCCTGTATCATCATTTATCACGTTCAGCTTTATGTAATACTGTTTTCCACCAAAATCAGCGGTCAGCAGATATCTGCCGGTATGCCTCCAATCCACACAATACTTGTAATCGCCGGCCTGAGACACAAAGAGATTATCCGGTGCGTTTCCTGAGACCTGCGTATTTACAGCATAGTACTCCCCGTCCTTCTTAACGGCAAAATATCCGTACCTATAGCTTCTCGCAGTCCATTCCCTCATGGAATCCTGCGCCCTGTCATCCATGGTCTGCGCCGAATCCTCGTCCTCCTCCAAAACAAGCTTTCCACCATCAACCTTCAGTCTCCAGTTTTCATCAAACCAGTATAGCTGCTCATCGGTGAGAATCTCCGTGGCGTCATACATATCAGCGCCATCGCCCATTCCATAGGAATAATATCCGTTATCCTGCATCTCACCGCCATATACATAAACGCGTTTCCAACTGTAGTCCTGATAATCCGTAGCGCTGCTGAATTCATCGGTCATGGTCATTTTCCAGACATAATAGGATGTATTTTCCCAGCTGTCATAGATTTCGCCGACAGGGGTAAAGGTTACTCCTTTTTCGTCATAATAAACCCGCTGCCACTCTCCGTTTTTATCGTAATAGCCATCCTGAAACTGTACATTGAGGTCGTCCTGGGTATAATCGCTCCAGCTGTACTTCCGAGCCATAAGGTAGAAATACACCTCGCCCTCACCCGTTTCTGTTGCGTCCTTATAGTGCAGCTCCTGAGTATAGGCATCCTCTGAGTGAGCCTTGGTCGTAAAGAAAGCTACACTAGGCAGGGATATTTTGCAGGGAACCGACCCGCTCCCGTCTGTGGCAACCAGGGTTACTTTGCCCCGCTTAAGTCCTTCCAGCCGATAGCGGCATACCCCATCATCCTTCTTTACGCAGGTCAGCTTCAGCTTTTCCTTGTCAGCCTCAGATAGCTCCGCCAGCTCCACCGGCCACAGCTTCCCGTTTGCGTATCTCGCAAACACGCAGTTTACGCCGTATTCAACCTGAGTTCCTGCAGCCTCATATATCCAATTGTCGTAGTTCCATTTGCTCATGCTGTTTCTGCCGATGCAAACCCCCAAGCTTCCGTCTGTGCTGTTCTTAACAATCCTGGTCTTGCTAAAATCAATCCAACCCAATTCCGACAGAGCATACACCTTTCCCTGCTGCAGATAACTGGTGTCTGCCTTGGTTATCTTTATGGTTATCGTTCTCGTCGAATCTCCGTTCTTGAAGGTAAGGGTGCAGGATTTTCCGATCATATCCGATGTTATGTTATTAGGATGAACGCAAAGAGGTACCATTTCCAGTCCCTCGCAAAATTTTATCGTCTCTCCCTTCGTAAATACGTTGCTGAGTTCCGCCGAGCTGCAGCCTGCAAAATCAAAGAGTCCGTTCACAGAGGGATCGCTGTAGTAATAGGTTTTGAGTACCTCTCCCGTTTCCCAGTTTTCTGTAATTTGGTTATACTGCGATCCGTAATAGGCTTCCAAATCATTGTACTCAAATGTAGCCTCGCCATCCTCAACGCCTTCCCAGTTGCCCCACCAGTCTGTAGGGTATCCGTCAGCATCGACTGAGCTAATATTCAGCCCCGAGAATATTTTGTAAGGCTCCAACTCGCATGATACGGATGCGCTGTAGGTCTTTCCTCCGTCAGTCCAGCTAATCGTTATCTTATAGGTGCCTGCAAGCTCCGTGTAATATAGCGGCGCGTCATTTGCGAACTGGAACCAAAATGTACCGTCAAATTTCTCAATCAATCCGGTTTCATCGTCATATTCATAGCCTACGTTGCAATTTATTCCCTTTACCTTTTTATCAATGGATACCTTTTCTCCGATCTTTGCTACTTCATGGCCCACTGTGGCTCCATCTTTCGTTATAGTAATTTCGACAGAGGTGATGTCCTTTGCCTGCACGAAACTGCCGGATGCCGTCGTGCCCAGATAGCATTCTCCGGCGGGATCACCGGTTAAATTCATTCTGGAATAAAAGGGATCCCCTATTTCATATATTTCATAGTGCCAGCTGTTATTATCGTCCCAATACTTCCAAGCCACGGCGCCCTGCTCCCCGGCAAAGGCTGCCTGTGGCACAATGGCGATGATCA